>DASZZZ010000124.1:0-17652 GCA_036260375.1 Actinomycetota bacterium | reverse complement strand
GTCGCGCTGCGCG
The DNA here is from genome assembly GCA_036260375.1 of Actinomycetota bacterium. Taxonomy (GTDB): domain Bacteria; phylum Actinomycetota; class CADDZG01; order CADDZG01; family WHSQ01; genus DASZZZ01. The sequence continues at coordinate 17,639 of DASZZZ010000124.1, read as the reverse complement.
CCCGGATCGCGGGTGGGCAGCCTCGAGGTGCGTTCGGCGCCGGGCGAGGGACGGCGGTCAGGGCGCTGGTTCCCGGTCGTGCGGCGCGCCGCGGGGCCGACCGCGGTCGCAAGCCGGGTGAGCGATGGCGTGACGGTGCAGCCGGTCGTCCACCTGCGGCCGCCGGGCGCCGGCAGCGGCTAGCGCATCGCCGCGGCGCGGAAGCGCCGCAGGCGGAGCGCGTTGGCCACGACCGACACGCTCGACAGCGCCATCGCCAGGCCGGCGAGCAGCGGGTTGAGCAGCCCGGCGGCGGCGAGCGGCAGGGCGGCGACGTTGTAGGCGAACGCCCACGCGAGGTTCTGCCTGATCGTGCGCAGCGTCGTGCGGCTCAGGCGGATGGCATCGGCGGCTGCGCGCAGGTCGCCCGACACGAGCGTCAGGTCGCTCGCCTCGATGGCCACGTCGGTGCCCGTCCCGATGGCCAGGCCGAGGTCCGCGCGGGCGAGCGCCGGCGCGTCGTTGACCCCGTCGCCGACCATCGCGACGCGCCGCCCGCCCTCCTGGAGGCGGCGGATCGCGTCCACCTTGCCGTCCGGCCGGACGCCCGCGACGACGCGCCCGACTCCGATCCGGCGCCCGACCGCCTCGGCGGCGGCGGCGTTGTCGCCGGTCAGCAGGACGGTCTCGAGGCCGAGGTCGTGGAGCCGCCGGATCGCCGCGGCCGCGGTCGGCTTGAGCGTGTCGGCGAGCGCGACGACGCCCGCGGCGCGCCCCGCGACCGCGATCCACACGACCGTCTTGCCGTCGTCCTCGAGCCGCCGCGCCGCCGCCGCGAGGTCGGAACAGGCGACGCCGTCGAGGTGCTCGCGCCGGCCGACGAGCACGGCGCGCCCGTCGACGCGCGCCCGCACACCCATGCCGGCCATCGACTCGAACGCGTCGGGCTCGGGCGGCGCGACCCCGCGCGCCCGGGCCCCCGCGACGAGCGCGGCCGCGATCGGGTGCTCCGACGGCGCCTCGGCCGCCGCCGCCACGCGCAGCAGTTCGCGTTCACCCAGGGCGCCGTCGTTGCGGTCGGCCACGACGTCGGTGACCTCCAGCGCGCCGGCGGTGATCGTGCCGGTCTTGTCGAGGACGACGACCTCGATCTCGCCGGAGCGCTCGAGCACGTCCCCGCCCTTGACCACGATGCCGAGCTGGGCCCCGCGGCCGGTGCCGACCATGACCGCGGCCGGCGTCGCGAGGCCGAGCGCGCACGGGCACGCCACGATGAGCACCGCGACGGTCGCGGTCAGCGACGGCTCGAGGGCGTGGCCGGTCGCGAGCCACGCCGCGAGCGTCAGCGCGGCGAGGGCGAGCACGACCGGGACGAACACGCCCGAGACGCGGTCGGCGAGGTGCTCGATCGGGGCCTTGCGCGCCTGCGCGTCCTCGACGAGCCGGGCGACCTGCGCGAGCGCGGTGTCGGCGCCGACGCGCGTCGCCTCGACCAGCAGCGTGCCCGACGTGTTCACCGCGCCGCCGAAGACCTCGTCGCCGGGGGCCTTGTCCACGGGCACGGGCTCGCCGGTGAGCATCGACTCGTCGACCGCCGACGCGCCCGAGACGACGACGCCGTCGACGGGGGCCTTGGCGCCGGGCTTGATCCGCACGACGTCGCCGACGACGACGTCGCGGACCGGAATCGCGATCTCGCGCCCGCGGCGCACGACGAGCGCCTCCTTGGCGCCGAGCTCGAGCAGCGCCCGCAGGGCGCGCGACGCGCGCGTCTTCGAGCGCTGCTCGAAGTACTTGCCGAGGAGCAGGAACGTGACGATGACCGCGGCGGTCTCGAAGTAGAGGTGTCCGCCGGCCACGAGGGCGTAGACGGAATAGCCGTACGCCGCGAGCGTGCCGACCGCGACGAGCGTGTCCATGTTCGCGGCGCGCCGGCGGGCCTGGGCCCACGCGCCGGCGAGGAACGGCCACGCCGCCCACAGCTGCACCGGCGTCGCCAGCGCCCACTGCGTCCCGCGCGCCCACGCCGCGTCGACGCCGAGCATGCCGAGGACGACGACCGGCGCGGTCAGAGCGCCCGCGGCCGCGGTGCGCGTCCGGGCCGCGCGCGTCCGCCGCTCGGTGTCGTCGCGCTCGCCGGCGCGCGCGTCGTCGTCGCTCGCGCGCGGCACGAGCTCGTAGCCGGCGCGCGCGACCGCGGTGGCGAGCACCGCGTCGTCGACGCCGTCGCGCGCGACGACCGAGGCGCGCTCGAGGGCGAGGTTGACGGTCGCGTCCGCGACGCCGGGCGCGTCCGCGAGCGCCTGCTCGACGCGGCGCGCGCACGACGCGCAGTGCATGCCGCGGACGTCGAACGAGCGCCGCGTCGAGGTGCCGGGCGCGGTCGTGGTCATGTCGTCGATCATACCCCTAGGGGGTACGCGGACGAACCACGAGCGGGCGCACGGCGCGCGCGAGGCGCTCGAGCGCGCCGGGCGCGCCGGCGTCGGGCAGCGTGCACACGACGTGGCGCGCGCCGGCGTCGACGAACGAGCGTAGCCGCGCCGCGACGCGCTCCGGCCCCCCGACGACCCAGTCCGGGCCGCGTCCCCCGTAGCGCCGCCGCGCCTCGTCGTCGTCGGCGGCGAGCCCGACGAGACCGCCCCACGTCAGCTCGACCGGCCGTCCGTCCGCCTCCGCGGCGACGAGCGCCGCGTCGCGCGCGAACTCGTCCGGCGTGCCGCCCCACCCGTTCCAGCCGTCGCCGAGGCGGGCCGCCAGCGCGAGGGCGTCGCCGCTTCGGCCCGCGACCCACAGCGCGGGCGGACGGGTCGGGCGCGGGCTCGCGGGGAGTCCGTCGAGCGCCGCGAAGTCGTCGCTCTGCGACACCGTGCCGTCGTGCAGGTAGGCGCGCACCGCGGAGACGGTGCTCTCGAACTGCGCCACGCGTCGGTCGGCGGCGTGGTACGGAATGCCGAACGACTCGTTCTCGGCGCGGCTCGAGGCGTCGCCACTGCCCATCGTGACCACGACGCGGCCCGGCGCGATCGCCGCGACCGTCGCGGCCATCTTGGCGAGCACCGCCGGGTGGCGCAGGCTCGAGCGCGTCACGAGCGTGCCCACGAGAGCGCGCTCGGTCGCGGCGGCGACGTGCGCGAGCGCGGTCCAGCACTCCAGGATCGGCCTCCGCTTCCCCCCCGTGAGCGGCCACACGTGGTCGAAGACCCACAGCGAGTCGAGCCCGGCGGCCTCGGCGCGCCGCGCCGCGTCGACGAACGCGCGCCCGTCGTTCGTGAACTGCGGCAGCGTCGCTCCGAGAAGCACGCTCACGCGGAGTTCACCATGAGGTAGCGCACGAGGAACTCCGCGGTGCCGGCCGTCAGCAGCGCGACGTAGTAGAGCCCGGTGGCCGACTGAATCGAGCGGATCGACACGCACCGGCGCGCCGCCCACACGACCGCCCCGGTGAACGCGACGAGCGCGATCCACACGCCGAAGAAGACGCCGCCGAACGACTCGCCGAAGCCGGGGATGCCGAGCACGGCGCCCGACGTCGACGCGCCCGCGAGGCGCGGCGCGGCGACGACGCCGAGCACCGCGGTCGCGGCGGTCGCGACGAGCGCGGCGGCCGTCAGGCGCGCCAGCGCCCACGGCTTGAGGCCGGGCTGGTTCAGGTACCAGTGCCCGAGCAGCATCCCGTTGGTCACCGCGCCGAGCAGCGCGGCCCCCGCGACGAGCTCGACGGCCGCGAGCGCGTCGGGCCACGATCCCAGCAGCGCCCCCGACGCCGCGAGCGCGCCGACGCCGAGAGCGGTCGCGAGCGCGCCGGCCGCGGCTCCGGGCGCGTCGCCGCGCGCCCGCTGGAGCACGAGGTAGAGGGCCGCGCCGGCGACGAGCGCCGCCGCCAGCGTGCGCGCGAGAGCGGACGGGTCGGTCGCGTCGCGCGCCGCGACGAGCCCGAGCAGCGCGAGGCCGAGCGCGCTCCAGGCCACGATGCGGAAGTGGCCGCGGCGCACCACGCCCCACGACTGCGTCCACGCCGCGAGCGCGAGCAGGCCCGTGGCCCACTCGACGAGCAGGAGGGCGACGACCGCGCCGGCGCCGGTCACGGCGCCCGGCCCCCGGCGGCGCGCCCCGGGCGCGCGCCCGCGGTCAAGGCGCCCCGAAGCGCCTGCGCACCCGGTCCGGGACGAACGACGTCGCGATGTCGACGATCTGTCGCACGAGCTCGAGGACGTCGTCGTCGCCGTCCCAGTGGGACCGCACGACGTCCTCGGGCACGCGGTTGAGGATCTGGTCGAGCGCGAACGCGGCGAGGATCAGGTCGTCGAGCTGGCCGAGGCCCGGCACGAAGTCGGGCAGCAGGTCGATCGGCGACGCGAAGTAGCCCGCGACGACGAACAACACGGCCTTGCTGCGCGCTGGCACGCGCGGGTCGCGCGCGAGCCGCCACACGAGCTTGACGAGACGTGGGGCCGCGAGCGCGTACTCGCGCAGACGCGTCTGCGCGGCTCCCGGCGGCCGCCGCGACGGCTCGATCACGGTCCGCTCCCGGAGCGCGCGTCGAACGCGAGCGCGGCGGCGCCGACGATGCCGCCGTCGGACCCGAGCGTCGTGACGTCGAGCCGCACGGGACGCCGCCGTTGCTCGTTCGTCCGCTGCGCGAGCTCGTCGCGCGCGGGTCCGAGGTACGGCTCCCCGGCGCGCGCCACGCCGCCGCCGACGACGACGACCTCGGGATCGAACACGTTGACGACGTTGGCGAGCCCGATGCCGAGCGCGGTCCCGGCGCGCCGCATTACGCGGCGCGCGACCTCGTCGTACTGGCGCGCCGCCTGGGCGACGTGCTTCGCGGTGATCGCGTCGACGGTGCCCGCGAAGTCGAGGATCGCCGTGTCGCGCTCGGAGCGCGCCTCCTCGCGCGCCATGCGCGCGATCGCGCGTCCCGACGCGTACTCCTCGAGGCAGCCGCGCATGCCGCACTTGCAGCGCCGACCGTCGCGCTCGACGACCGTATGGCCGAGCTCCGCGCCGGCGCCGGTGAAGCCGCGCACGAGGCGCCCCCCGACGACGAATCCGCTGCCGATCCCGGTGCCGACCATGACCAGCGCGAGGTGGTCGCTGTCGCGCGCGGTCCCGTAGACGCGCTCGCCCCACGCCGCCGCGTTCGCGTCGTTGTCGACGGCGACGGGCAACCCGGTGCGCGCCCGCAGCGCGTCGGCGATCGCGGGGTCGTCGTAGACGAGGTTGGCCGAGAACGTCACCGCCCCGCGCGCCGCGTCGACGAAGCCGGCCGCCCCGACGCCGGCCGCGACGACGTGCGCGTCGAGCTCGGCGGCGCGTCCGAGGAGGTCCTCGACGAGCCCGAGCACGCCCTTGGTCCCCGCGTGCACGTCGGTTGGGCGCTCGAGGCGCAACAGGACGGTGCCCGTGTCGTCGACGAGGGCGCCCTTGGTGCCCGTCCCGCCGACGTCGACGCCGATCGCGACGCTGGTCGTCATGCCCTCAGGATAGTGGCCGCCCGGAGACGACGCGCCCGTCGCCGTCCGGGCCGGGCGCGGACGTGACGCCGTCCGGGGCGCCGACGACCCGCTCGGCCTCCTCGAGCACGACGGCCGCCGCCGCGGCGAGCTCGCGCACCGCCGCGGCGAGGTGGTCGAGGACCTCGGGGCGCGCGTCGCGCACGAGCGAGATGGCGGTGCACAGCGGGCAGTACGCGCACGCCGGCGCGTCGTCGTGCCGGGGGCCGAACAGGTCGCTGTAGCGCGCCGCGCGCTCGTCGCTCACCAGGTCGTCCCGTGCACGCGCATGGCGGGAGGTTACTCCGTGCGCGCCGCGCCTACGCCGACTCCACTCGCCGCTTGAGGTCGGCCAGCGCGGCGCGCGCGATCTGGCGGCTCGCCTGACGGCGCAGGAACGCCGGCAGCGGGAAGCCCGGGTCCACCGACAGCTCGTAGCGCACCTCGGTGACGCCGTCGAGCTCGTCGAACTCGTACGAGCCGCGCAGGGCCGCGACGTCGCCGTCGACGAGATCCCACGAGAACGCGCGCGGCGCGTTCGAGTAGTCGTACGCGAGCGTGTAGCGGACGACCCTGACGCGCGCGTCGACCTCGAACCACACGATCGTCGCGCGCCCGTCGTCGTCGGCTGCCCGCACCTCGACCTTCTCTACGCTCTCGTTCCACTGCGGGTACGCCTCGAAGTCGGTCGCGACGGCGAACACCTCGGCCGCCGGCGCGGCGACGTCGATCGAGTCGCTGACCGTTTCGGCCATGCCGTCCTCCGTTCCGCGGCTAGGTCGCGCGCCCGTGATGCGGGAACGCGCGCCGCGTCGCGCGGAAGTAGCCGGTGTTGACGCACAGCGTACGGCCGATGCGCAGCGACGACACGAGCGGCTGGTGCACGTGACCGAAGTACGCGCGGCGCGGCTGGACGTCCTCGATGTAGCGCAACAGGTCCTCGCTCCCGCGCTCCGCGCGCCCCGCGACCGTGTCGTAGCACAGCTCCGGAATCGCCGGCGGGATGTGCGAGCACAGCACGTCGACCTCGCCGAGCCCGTCGATCGTGGCGCGCATCTCGTCCTCGCCGACCTCGCCGGCGACGTGCAACGGCGTCGGCAGCGCGCCGCCGACGAAGCCGAAGCGCTCGCCGTCGAGCGTGACGACGCGTCCGTCGACGAGACGCGTCGCGGGCGTCGACTCGGCGAGGGCGCGCGCCAGCGGGGGTTGGTCGACGTTGCCGAGGATGAGGTACGTCGGGTCGGGCAGCGCGGCGAACACCGTCTCGTACTGCTCGCGCGTGAGACGCCGCATCTCGCGCCGGACCTCCTCCTCGCGCCCGCGCGTGCGCTCGTGGATCACGTCGCGGGCCCGCTCGACCTCGCCCGCGGCGCGCAGGCGCGACACCTCCGCGACGGCTTCGACCGAGAAGATCTCGGTGAGGATCCCGGACATCGACGTGTAGTCGAGCAGGTTGATGAGGTCGCCGAGCAGGAGCAGCGTCGAGCCCTCGGGAATGGCCTTGGTGAGGTCGTCCGCGGCTCCGTGCAGATCGGACACCACGAAGATGGGCATGGCGGAATGTTAGCGACGCGCCGGGCGCCGCACCGTCACCCTCCGGGCGCCGCCGACACCGCCGACAAGACCGACATCACGAGGACGGCCAGCAACCCCAGGACGACGAACAAGAACGCGCGCCCGCGCAGCAGCGACAGGTCGTCGCGCCCGGACGCGGCCCGGTACGCGTCGTGCGCCCCGACGACCCACAGCCCGAACGCCGCGAGCCCGTACCACACGAGCAGCACCACCGAGCCCGGCGCGCCGCGCTGCCACACCGCGACCCCGGTGCCGAGCACCGTCCACAGCCCGAGCACCGCGCGCGCGAGCGCCTGCGGCCAGTGGCGCGCGTACGCGTGACCGGCGCCGGGGAACAGCAGCGCCAGCAGCGCCGCCATGTTCGGGTCGCGCCGCGACGGCGTCGTCTCAGGCTCGCGCAGCGAGTCGGCGAACGCGCTGCCGCACACGCCGCACCTCGGCGCGCCGAAATCGTTGACCGCGTCGCAGCGCGCGCACACCCACGACATGCCGGCGTCGGACACGCGCACGACGCCGCCGACGCGCGCCGGCGCGTGGGGCGGCGGGGCCGTCGCCTCGGGCGGGGGCGGGGCCGTCGCCTCGGGCGCCTGCGGGGCCGGCGGAACGGCGGGCCGCGGCGCGGCCACGGGCGGCGGCGCGTCGAAGCGCTCGAGGCACTGACCGCACCACTGCGCCTCGCTCGGGTTCAGGCCCCCGCACGCCGGGCACCGCATCGTGCGCGCCGTCGCGTCCTGTCTCGTCGTCACGGCTCCGTCCGCGTCCGGGTGGCGGCGGCGGGCCGGGGCGGCCGCGCTCGCCGGCGCCGGCCGTGCCGGCACGGTGGGAGCATCGGCACGCCGTGGGGGCCCCTTGACCGCGACGTCGGCCCGCCCCCGTCGAGACTCACTCGTAAGTGTGCTCCGGCCCCGGGTAGGCGCCAGTCGCGACGTCGTCGGCGAAGCGGCGGGCCGCGCCGCGGATCTCGTCGGCGAGCGACGCGTAGCGCTTGACGAAGCGCGGGACGCGGCCCTCGGTGATGCCGAGGAAGTCGTGCAGCACGAGGACCTGCCCGTCGCAGTGGGGGCCGGCGCCGATGCCGATCGTCGGGATCGACAGTGACTGGGTGATCACGCGCGCGACGCCCGCGGGAATCGCCTCGAGCACGAGCGCGAACGCGCCGGCCGCCTCGAGCGCCTTGGCGTCGGCGACGATGCGCGCCGCGTCCTCCTCGTCGCGGCCCTGGACCCGGTAGCCGCCGAACCGGTGCACCGACTGCGGTGTCAGCCCGAGGTGGCCCATCACCGGCACCCCGGCGTCGGTGACGCGCGCGACGAGGTCGACGACGCGCTGCCCTCCCTCGAGCTTGACGGCGCGCACGCCGGCCTCCTTCACGAGACGTCCCGCGTTTCGGACGCCGTCGTCGTCGGACGCCTGGTAGCTCATGAACGGCAGGTCGGCGACGACGAGCGCGTCGGTCGCGCCGCGCACCACCGCGGCCGCGTGCCGGACGACGTCGTCCATCGTGACCGGCAGCGTGCTGTCGTGGCCGAGCACGACCATGCCGAGCGAGTCGCCGACGAGCAGCAGCGGGATCCCGGCCTCGTCGAGGAGCCGGGCCGACGGAGCGTCGTAGGCGGTCAGCATCACGAGCTTCTCGCCGCGCTCCTTGAACGCGCGAAGGTCGCGCACGGTCACGGGCACTGTCGCCTCCTATCCAGGTAGCCGCAGGCGACGCAAGCATACGCGCCGCGGGGCGCTACGGCAGCGACTCGTCGATCGCCAGGCGGCCGTCGGTCGCGACGAAGTCGTCCGGGGGCCGCGGCGTCGAGAACCAGAAGCCCTGCGCGAGCTCGCACGGAAGCCGGCGCAGCTCGGCGAGCTGGTCGCTCGTCTCGACGCCCTCGGCGACGACGGGCAGCGACAGCATGCGCGCCAGCTCGACGATGGCGGCGACGATGGCGGAGTCCTCGGTGTCGCGCCGTCCGAGGCCCCCGACGAACTCCGCGTCGATCTTGAGGACGTCGGCCGGAAGGCGCTTGAGCTAGTCGAGCGAGCAGTAGCCGGTGCCGAAGTCGTCGATCGCGAGGCGCGCCCCGAGCGCCTTGAGCGCGACCGCGGCCTCGACCGCCGCGTCGAGGTCGCCGAGGAACGCGCTCTCGGTGACCTCGAAGCACATCGTCGACGCCGGCACGCCCGCGTCGCGCATGACGCGTTCGGCCGCGGCGGCGAAGCCGGGCGCGACCAGCTGCTGCGCCGCGACGTTCACGAACAAGCCGTGCGCGGGCGGGCGCGCGCCGGTCCCCCACCACGCTGCCGCCTGCGCGACCGCCGTGTCGAGCACCCACTCCCCGATCGGCAGGATCAGGTCGCCGTCCTCGGCGAGGGAAAGGAACTCGCGCGGCGCCAGGAGGCCGCGCTCGGGGTGCTGCCACCGGAGGAGCGCCTCGACGCCGACGATGTCGCCGCTGCTCGTCTCGACGATCGGCTGGTACCACATGCGCAGCTCGTCGTTGTCGACCGCGCCCGCCAGCGCGAGCTGCAGCTCGCGCCGCTGGCGCAGGCGCGTGCGTGTGGGCTCGGTGGCGATCCAGTGCCGGCCGCCGCCGCTCTTCTTCGCCTGGTACATCGCGGCGTCGGCGTCCCGCACGAGCGCTTCGGCGCGCTCCGACGGGCTCTCCGTCACCGCGATGCCGATGCTCGCGCGCAGCGCGGCGTCGCCGCTCGGGAGCTCGAGCGGCAGGTCGAGGCGCTCCTGCACGCGGCGCGCGATGCGCAGCACGTCGGCGTCGTCCTCGATGCCCTCGCACAACACCGCGAACTCGTCGCCTCCGAAGCGCGCGACGACGTCGGTCGGGCGCAGCGCGTCGCGCAGGCGCTCCCCGGTCGTGACGAGCACGCGGTCGCCGATCTCGTGGCCGAGCTCGTCGTTGACGGACTTGAAGCCGTCGAGGTCGAGGAAGAACAGGGCGATCTTTCCCGGCCGGCGCTCGAGCGCCGCGATGGCGGTGCCGAGACGGTCGAGCAGCAGGGCGCGGTTCGCGAGCCCCGTGAGCGGGTCGTGGAGCGCGCGGCGCGACAGCTCGGCCTCGGCGCGCTTGCGCTCGCTCACGTCGGCGTGCGAGACGACGGCGCCTCCGTGGCGCGTCACCAGCGGGACGACCGCGAGGTTGAACCACACGTCGTCGTCCGCCGCACGGTAGTCGAGGTCACCACGCTCGTCGTCGCCGTGGACGACGGCGTCGATCGCCGCGATCGCGCGCTCCGCGTCGTCCGGGTCGGCCATGCGCCGGCGGCACACCGCGGCGTAGTGCTGGCCGACCGAGGCGGCGCGTCCGAGGCGCTCGTCGGCGGTGCGCCACGCGCGGTTGACCGCGATCACGTTGCCGTGCGCGTCGACGACGCCGGTCTCGGTCGGCAGCGAGTCGAGCACGGCGCGGTTGAGCTCGTCGCGCTCTCGCAACGCGATCTCGGCGCGCTTGCGCTCGATCGCGTAGCGGATGGACCGCACGAGGACGTCGCGCTCGAGCGCGTCCTTGTGCAGGTAGTCCTGCGCGCCGGCGCCGATCGACTCGAACGAGAGCTGGTGGTCCTCGACGCCGGTGAGCACGACCTTCGCGACGTCGGGGGCCGCGGCGTGGAGCGAGCGCACGCCGTCGAGCCGTCTGGCGTCGGGCAGCGTGAGGTCCATCACGACGCAGTCGAACGGCGCGCGCGCGAGGGCGTCGCGGGCCGCTCCGACGCGCTCGACGTGCACGATCTCCACGGCCGCCGTGCCGTCGCGCAGCATCGCGGCGACGAGGCCCGCATAGGCCATGTCGTCCTCGACGAACAGCACTCGCAGCACGTCGTCGCGCGGGCGCGCGCCGGCGGCCTCCGCGACGCGCGCCGGCGACGGCGCGGCCGGCACCGCGCGCGCGGCCGCGCCACGCGCCGCGTCGCCGTCGACGGCCGTCTCGAGCTGGGCGACCATGAAACGCGACAGCCGGCCGAGCGTGCGCGACCCCGTCGCCTCTTCGCGGACGTCGTCGCTCGCGCTCATAGCGCGACCTCGCGGCGTGCGACGGCGAACGAGAACCTCGACCCGCCCCCGGGGTTCGGCTCGTACCAGATCGCGCCGCCGTGGCGCTCGGCGATGCGCCTGCAGATCGCCAGTCCCATGCCGGTTCCGGGATACTCCGAGCTGGTGTGCAGCCGGTGGAACGGCTCGAAGACGCGCTCCGCGAAGCGCTCCTCGATGCCGATGCCGTCGTCCTCGACGGTCACTACGCAGCGGTCGACACACGTGCGCGCCGATACGTGCACGCGCGCCTCGTCGCCGCGACGGAACTTGATCGCGTTCGAGAGCAGGTTCTGGAGGAGCTGCACGAGCTGCGCGTGGTCGCCGCGGACGACGGGGAGGTCGCCGGTCGTGACGCGCGCCTTCGTGTCGTGGATCGACGCGTCGACGTTCGCGATCGCGATGCGGGCGACGTCGTGGAGCGACACGTTCTCGAACGCGCCGCCTCGGGTCCCGACGCGCGACAGCGCCAGGAGATCGGCGATCAAGTCGCGCATGCGGTTGGCGGCGTCGCTCGCGTGTCCTACGTAGGAGCGCGCGACGTCGTCCATCTCGGCGCCGTGGCGACGGTCGAGGAGCTCGAGGTAGCCGGCGGCGACGCGCAGCGGCTCCTGGAGGTCGTGCGACGCCGCGTACGCGAACTGCTCCAGCTCGGCGTTCGACCGCGCCAGGTCCTCGGCGCTCGCGGCCAGGGCCGCTCTCGACGCGCGTCGCTCCGCGACACGCCCGAGCTGGGCGCCGATCTGACTCATGACCTCGACGACGTCGTCGTCGGGCTCGGCGCGCTCGTCCCCGAACAGCTCGACCACGCCTGCGATGTCGCGACCGGCGAGTATCGGGAACGCGAGCGCGCACCGCAGCCCCGCCTGGCGCGCGACCGCCGAGCGCAGGAACGTCTGCGCGTCGAGGTCGTCGATCCACACCGCGCGCCGGCGCTCCAGCACCTCGCCGGGCAGTCCGACGCCCGACTCGAACGTCAGCTCGTCGGACACGCGCCGGAAGACGTCGAAACGGTCGTGGTCGTCGACGTGCCATACGCCGCTCGCCTCGAGGCGGCCCCCGTCGCGTGCGACGTACGCGGTCCCGACCGCCCAGCCGCCCCAGCGGCACACGCGACCGAGCGTGAGCTCGAGGACGTCCTCGAGCGACTCCGTCTCGTTGGCCGCGGTCGCCACCATGCTCAGCAGCGCCAGCACGTCCTGCCTCGGCGCGTCGTCGCCGGCGCGCGCGCGGCGCGCCGCCGAGCCCTTCGGGCGCGCGCCGTCGGCGCGTCGCGACGCCTCCGTGGCGGGCGTGGCGCGCTCGACGCCCGTCTGCGACGCCTCCGCGTCCGAGGACGCGCGCACGTCGACGACCGCGGCGCCGGCGGGCGCGGCGTCGCACAGTCGCGCCAGCGCGGCGGCGACCTCGCCGAGCGGCGTGCTCTTGTGCAGGAAGGCGTGCGCCCCCCGAGCGACCGCACGCGCCTCCATCGCATCGGCGGCGAATCCCGACAGCACCAGCACCTTCGTTCCGACGCCGGCGCGCTCGAGCTCCGCGAGGACCTCCAGCCCGTCCATCACCGGCATCGCGACGTCGAGCACCATCACGTCGGGGCGCACGGCGCTCGCCGCGTCGAGGGCGGCGCGTCCGTCGCCGGCCTCGGCGACGACCTCGAAGCGGCCGTCGTCCTCGAGCGTCGTTCGGAGCAGCATTCGCATCGCGGCGACGTCGTCGGCGATGACGACGCTGCGCGGGCCGCTCGTCACGAGCGCTCCCGCGTCGCGACGAGCTCCGACGCCTTCGCACGCACGAAGCTGTCGCCGGCGGGTACGTCGTGGAGCAGATCGCCCGCGATGCGCGTCGCCGCGTCGAGCGATTCGCAGATCGCCTGGTGCGCCAGCGCGTCGTCGCCACGGGCGAGGGCGTGCTTCGCGAGCGCGAGGCCCTGCACGACGTCGTCGTTGATCTCCATCGCGCTGCGACGCCGTTCAGAGAGATCGTCGAACAACGTCGAGCGCGCCAGGAGCGCGCCGTAGCTCGACCGGAGGGACCAGTACCAGATCCCGACGCCCGCCGTGACGACGTCGACGACGCCGATGTGCCAGTCGTAGCCGGCGGCGTGATGCGACGCCGCGGTCGCGAGATGAAGCGCGTGAGCCCCGTGTCCCAGCCCGCACGTCAGGAAGATCGCCGCGGTCGCGGCCCCCAGCCGGTTGCCGCGCAGCTGCCCCGTGACGACGAGGGAGCGTGCGATCGTGGCGGACACCGCCAGGTATGCAGCCATGATGACGGCGTTCGCCGCCGTTCCCGTTGCAGCTTCCACTCGCATCCCCACTGGCCAAGCGTCGGCACGGCGGCACCCCGCCGTGCCCCGTCGCCGACATCATCGTTCACACGGCGCGACGGGTTGAGAGCTTGGTCGGGTGATTCACCGCCCCCGGCCGAGAACGCGCATGGCCCGGGCCGGGCGCGAGGAGGGAGCCCGGCGTGGTCCCGACGGACTAGTCCGCGCCCGCGGCGGGCGCGATCGCCGGCGAGTCGCCGTAGAGCTCCTCGAGCACGCCCGCGTACGCCTCGTGCACGCGCGCGCGCCGCACGCGCTGCGTGGGCGTGACCTCGTCGGCCGTCTCGAGGAAGCCGCGTTCGAGCACGCGCACCTTCTTGACGCGCTCGGGCCCGGCGAGGCCGCGGTTGACGTCTTCGATCCCGGCCTCGATCTCCTTGAGCGTGCGCTCGTGGCCGACGATCGCGGGGAGGTCGCCGTCGATCCCCTGCTCCGCCGCCCACGCGCGCGCGTGGTCGTCGTCGAGCGTGACGAGCGCGCACAGGAACGGACGGCCGTCGCCGACGACGACTGCCTGTGTCACCAGCGGAAGCGCCTCGATACGCCCCTCGATCTCCTGCGGCGCCACGTTCTTGCCGGCGGCGGTGACGATGAGGTCCTTCTTGCGGCCGGTGATGCGCAGGTATCCGTGCTCGTCGAGATGCCCGAGGTCGCCGGTGTGCATCCATCCCTCGGAGTCGATCAACGCCGCGGTCGCGTCGTCGTCGTCGAGGTATCCCGGCGTGACGTTGCCGCCGCGCACGAGGATCTCGTCGTCTTCGGCGGTCGTCAGCTCGACGCCCGGGAGCGCGGTCCCGACGGTCCCGATCCTCACGGCGTCGGGCGGGTTCCACGTCGTCGGACCGCAGCCCTCGGACTGTCCGTAGCCCTCGGCGATCTTGATCCCGATCGAGTGGAAGAAGCGCACGACGTCGGGATTGATCGGCGCGGCTCCCGACACCGCGAGGCGGCACTCGTCGAGCCCGAGCGCGGCGCGCAGCTCGTGCAGCGCTAGCCGGTCGAGGAACGCGTGCTCGACGCGCGTCTTGAGCGGCACGCGCGCGTCGGCGAGCAGCCCCCCGAGACGCACGGCGTCCTGCTCCGCCTCGACGATCTGCGCACCGAGCCCGAGCGCGCGCGGGACGAGCTGCATCTTGCGGTCGGACGGATCGCGCACGTCGATCTTGGCGCGCAGCGCGTCGTGGAACTTCTCCCACACGCGCGGGACACCGAAGAAGTACGTCGGGCGGCACTCGAGCAGGTCTTCGTCGACGGTGTCGAACGAGCGCGCGAACCACGTCTGCGTGCCGTAGTAGATCTGCAGGAAGTGGGAGATCATCCGCTCGGCGATGTGCGCGAGCGGCAGGTACGACAGGGCGCGCGCGCTCTCCGCGTCGGAGATCGGGATGTGCTCCTCGGAGTGGGTGCACGTCCACCACACGTTCGCGTGCGTCAACACGACGCCCTTCGGCGGACCGGTCGTGCCGGCGGTGTAGACGATCGTCGCGACGTCGCCGGGGGCCGGCGCGGCGTCGTCGACGCGCGCGCGCGGCACGCCGTCACCGGCCGCGAGCAGATCGTCCCACGTCGTGACGAGGGCGTCGTCGCCCGCCGGACCGTCGAAGAGCACGACGCGTTCGAGGTGCGGAAGATCCGCGCGCGCGTCGAGCAGCGCGGCGGCCGCGGCGGCGTCGTCGACGAACGCGACCTTGGCCCTGGAGTGCCGCGCGACGTAGACGACCTGCGCCGGAGCGCTCGACGTGTAGATCGGCGCGACCGCGCCGCCGGCCGACATCGCCGCGACGTCGGCGAAGTGCCACTCCGGACGGTTGCGCGCCAGCACGCACGCGCGGTCCCCGGGGCGGAAGCCCATGTCGAGCAGCCCGCCGGCCGCGCGCGCGACCGCGTCGCCGTAGTCGGCCCACGTGACGTCGATCCAGCCGTCGCCGCGGCGGTGCCGGAGCGCGACGCGCTCGGGGTGGCGGTCCACCCGCTGGCGGAACCTCTCGACGATCGTTCGAGCGCGCATCCGGCTCCCGGTCGACGCCCCGTCGCCCAACGGCGCCAAGCCTAACGCGGCGACGTCGCGGCGCGAATGCGGTCCGGGATCGGCGGATGCGTGTAGAGCGCCCACACCGCCGCCGGGGGCGGACGCAGATCCGCGAGGTTGGCGAACGCGAGCCGCCGGAAGACCCGCACGGCCGTGTCCGGGTCGCCGGTCAGCTCGATCGCGATCGTGTCGGCGCGCGCCTCGAAGCGGCGCGACACCCAGTTCTCGAGCGGCATCGCCAGCAGCGTCCCCGCGAGCGCGAACAGCAGGAGCACCGGGATCGCGCGCAGGTCGGCGACGCCCGACGCCCCGGCCCACGCCCACGGCCCCCGCCTCGTCGCGAGCCACCCGAGCGCGCCGAACGCCACGAGCAGCGTGGCCGACGCCGCGGCGACGTTCTTGGCGACGTGGTTCTCGGCCGCGTGGCCGAGCTCGTGCGCCACGACGAACTCGGTCTCGCGCCGGTCCCCCGCATCGACCAGCGTGTCGTAGAGCACCATCCGCTTGGTGCCCCACAGACCGGCGACGTACGCGTTCTCGGCGGTCGTGCGGCGGCTTGCGTCGGCGACGAGCACGTCGCCGACGTCGACGCCCGCGTCGCGCGCGAGCGCGACGACGCGGGCGCGCAGAGGTCCCTGCTCGAGGGGTGTGAAGCGGTTGAACAGCGGAGCGACGACCACGGGCGCGAGGTAGACGAGCAGCGCGGTGAGCGCGCTGAACGCCACCCACCCGACGATCCACCACGCGCGCGGCCACGCGCGCGCGACGGCGAAGAACGCGACCGCGGCGATCGCGGACACCACCGCGCCGACCGCCGCGCCGCGGGCGCGGTCCGACAGCCAGCCGGCGAGGTCCTGCGTCGACAGGCCCCACGCGCGCTCGACGACGAAGCCGCGCACGAACCCCAGCGGCACGGCGGCGAGCGCGAGCACGAGCGCGACGAGGACGCCGGCGAGCGCGGCGTGGACGACGACGCCCCCGGGGAGCCGCTCGAGCGCCGCGACCGCGCGCGCCATCGGACCCCGCGCCAGCACGACGAGCACGGTCGCCTCCACGGCGACCGACAGGCCGAGCGCGAGGTAGGAGGGGCCGCGGTAGGCGCCGTGGCGCGCGACCTGCTCATCGGAGAACGACGCGCCCAACGACGGGTCGGTGGCGCCGTCGCCGGGCTCGGCGCGTCGCAGCGACGCCGGCGCGCGCGACGCGAGCGCGACGACGGCCGCGCTCGCCACCGCGACGACCGCGACGAGAGCCGCGGCCTTGGTCGTGCTCACGCACCGAGCCTACGGCCGCGCGCCGTCTCCGGCTCCGCGGCGCGATCCTCCGCCGCCGCGGCGCCGTCGGCGTCCGGGTCGCGGCGCGGCCGGAACCGCAGCACCGGGACCAGGCCGGCGCCGGCGAGGGCGTCGAGCCCGTCGCCGAGGTCGTCGTCGATCTCGACCTCGTCCGAGGGCGGCCTCAGCATCACCGTGACGAGGCAGTCGTCGCAGTGGGCCGAGCGGTACATCTCGCACGTGCTGCAGTCGATCCTCACGGTCCCTCCTCCGCCGGCTCTGCGGCGCCCCGCGCCGGTCGTCGTCGTGTCGTCGAGCCAACCGTAGCGACGGGGTGCGACGGTTTCGCCGGCGCCCGCCGCCGATCCGGCCGGCCGCCGGCTAGCGGGCGAGCGCGAGGAGCTGGCGCGTGGCGGCGACCGTCGCGCCGCCCGTCGCGGCGCGGGCGCGCAGCTCACGGTCGTCGGTGACGACGACGACGGGATCCGGCGGCAGGCGCTCGAGCAGCGCCACGAGGTGGTCGTCGGCGGTCTCGTCGGCGCGCGAGTACTCGACCCGGACCGGCGAGCGCGGGCGCCGGCGCGGCGCCGGGCCCACGTCCGAGCCGTCGAACACGACCGTCGCCGGGACGTCGAAGCGGCGCGCGAGGCGCGACACCGCGTCGACCACGCGCTCGCGCTGCTCGGTCAGCTCGAGCGCGCCGAAGCCGCCCTCGGCCTTGGAGACGTTGTAGCCGTCGACCAGCAGGTGGACGCTGCGCCGGTCGAGCCACGCCTCCAGCGTCGCGGGGTCGTCCTCGAAGCGGCCCTTCGGGACCCGCAGCGGGCGGCGCGGGCGCGGAGCGCGCCGCGCCGGCGCGGGCGCGGGGGCCGGCGTACCGGGGGCCGCCGCCGCCTCGAGCTCGGCGATGCGGCGCTCGAGC
>DASZZZ010000123.1:0-4770 GCA_036260375.1 Actinomycetota bacterium | reverse complement strand
GCCGGCGTCGCGGTCGCCGCGGCGGCCGCGCTCGTCGCCGGGGGCGTCGCGTGGTGGCGCGCCCGTCCGGCCCCCGCGCCCGACACGGGAGACGGCGCGCCGCTCGAGCCCGGCGGCCGGGTCCTGCCTCCGCGCGCGGCGCGCGCCGCGCGCTGGGCCGCGATCGTCGTCGGGCTCGGCGCCGCCGGCGCGACGGCGTGGCTCGTGATCGAGGGCCTGCGCACCGGCTTCCTCTAGGCGCTCGGCGCCGCGCCGGCTGGCCGGGCGTCGGCCCCCGCACGCGTGGCGCCCCTACACTGAACGCAATGGCCAATCGCTCCCGCACGGCGCGCCGGCCCCCGGCTCCACGCCGCAGGCCTCCGAAGCCCGGCTCCCGCCTCCAGCGCGTCCTGCTGCGCTTCGGATGGCTCGTGCCGCTCGGCGCTCTGTTCATCGGCGCGGGCCTGCTGCTGCTGACGTACGCGTTCGCGTCGATCCCGTTGCCGCGCGACATCGTGCTCGCGTCGTCGTCGAAGGTCTACGATCGCGACGGCGAGCTCATCGGGACCTTCACCGGCGAGCAGCAGCGCTTCCTCATCGACACGCGCGAGCTGCTCGCGCGCAAGCCGTTCATCGGGCAGGCCGTGATCGCGGCCGAGGACAGGGACTTCTACCAGCACAACGGCGTGTCGCTGCGCGGCATGGCCCGCGCCGCATGGGCGAACGTCACCGGCGGCGAGATCCAACAGGGCGGTTCGACGATCACGCAGCAGTACGTCAAGAACGCGGTGCTCGCCGACCCGTCGCGCACGGTCACGCGCAAGGCCAAGGAGGCCATCCTCGCGATCAAGCTCGAGCGCCGCTTCTCCAAGAAGGAGATCCTCGGCTTCTACCTCAACACGATCTACCTCGGGCGCGGCGCGTACGGGATCGAGGCGGCCGCCGAGGCGTACTTCGACAAGCACGCGCGCGAGCTCGACCTCGGCGAGGCTGCGTACCTCGCCGGCATCATCCCGGCCCCCGAGTCGTACCAGCCCGACGAGAACCCCGAGGGCGCCCGCGCGCGACGCGACCGGGTGCTCGAGCTGATGGTCGACCAGGGCTACGCGACGCCCGCCGAGGCCGGACGCTTCCTCGGGAAGAAGGTCAAGCTCGCACCGGGCGCCGCGCAGCGCGAGACGCGCCAGCGTGCGGCGTACTTCATGGAGTGGATCCGCTCGAGCTACCTGTACCCGGAGTTCAAGGAGGAGCTCTTCACGGGCGGGCTGAAGATCTACACGACCCTCGACCTCGACATGCAGACGATGGCCGAGGACGCGATCTCGTCGATCCTCACGGAGCCGACCGACCCGCAGGCGGCGCTCGTGTCGATGACGCCGTCCGGCGAGGTCCGCGCGTTCGTCGGGGGCCGCGAGTTCTCGAGCGTGCGCAGGGCGCGCGGCTTCAACTACGCGTCGACGTTCCCCGGCAGGGAGGCCGGGTCGACGCTGAAGCCGTTCACGCTCGCGTCGGCGATCGAGGACGGCATCTCGCCGGAGTCGCGCTTCCCGGGTCCGAGTCCGGTCGAGATCGACGACCCCGACTGCCCCCCCGACTGGATGCCGGAGAACTACGGCGACGTCTCGTACGGCACGATCACGCTCGACGAGGCGACGACGAACTCGGTCAACACCGTCTACGCGCAGCTCATCGCCGAGATAGGACCCGAGCGCGTCGCCGACACGCTCGACGGGTTCGGGTTCAAGCCCAAGCGCGGCGCGGGGCGCATAGAGGCGAACTGCTCACTGGCGCTCGGGTCGTTCGACGCGACGCCGGTGGAGATGACGCGCGCGTACGCGGGGTTCGCGGGACGGGGGCTGCTTCCGCGCGTCACTCCGATCCGCTACGTCATGGACGCCAACGGCGACTGCCGCGTCGAGTACATCGACCAGAAGCAGATCGAGTGCGATCAGGAGGCGTTCGCGAAGCGCAAGCGCGTGGCGGAGCAGAACGACGTCGACGTCCTCACCGAGACGCTGACGCACGTCGTCGAGGGCGGGACCGCGACCGCGGCCAACATCGGACGTCCCGTCGCCGGCAAGACCGGAACGGCGCAGAACAACGTGAACGCGTGGTTCTCGGGCTACGTGCCGCAGCTGGCGACGACGGTGTGGATGGGCTACCCGCGCGCGAAGAGCGGCGTCGTGCCGCAGATGCGCTACTGCGCCGACACGGAGCTGTGCCGCCCGGTGCACGGCGACGAGGTCACCGGCGGCGGTCTGCCGGCCGCGATCTGGGCCGCGTTCATGTCGCAGGCGGTGGCGAACATGCCGATCCAGGACTTCCCCGTGCCCGTCGACGAGCCCGACGAGATCATCAACCCGCTCCCGCCGACGCCGACCGAGGCGCCCGTGCCCGTTCCCACCGAGGAGCCGGATCCGACGCCGACCGAGGAGCCTCAGCCGACGCCGACCGAGCCGGAGCCGACGCCGACCGAGCCCGAGCCGACGCCGACGCTCCCGGCGACGACGCCGCGCGGGCGCCGAGGGGCGCCGCCATAGCGCGCCGCGACGCGCGCGCTCCGACGGCCGTCGCGCGCGCAGGGCCCACCGGCGTCGCGCTCGTCGTGTGCGCGCTCGCGCTCGCGGCCGGCTTCGCGCTCAAGGCGCAGTGCACGCAGCCGTGGGTCGACGGGCTGCAGTACCGGCGGCTCTGCTACAACGACGTCCAGGCGCTGTGGGCGAACCGCGGCGTCGCGCAGCGCACGTTCCCGTACGTGCACGGCGACCTCGCCGCCGGCGAGCTCGTCGACGGCGCCATCGAGTACCCGGTGCTGACCGGTCTGTTCATGTGGGCGAGCGGGACCGGCACGGGCAGCCCCGACGAGTACCTCGTGCGCAACGCCGTCCTCCTCGCGCCGTTCGGTGCGCTCGTCGCCTACGTCCTCGCACGCATGCGCCGGTGGCGTGCGCTCATGTGGGCGGCGGCCCCCGCCGTCGTGCTGTACGCGTTCCACAACTGGGACCTCCTCGTCGTCGCCGCGGCGGTCGTCGGCCTCTATCACTGGTCGCGCGGGCGTCACTCGTGGGCCGCGGTCGCGTTCGGCCTCGGCGCGGCGTTCAAGATGTACCCCGCATTGTTCCTGGCGCCCCTCGCGCTCGAGCGGTGGACGGCGGGCGACCGCGACGGCGCGCGGCGGGCGCTCGCGCTGGGGGCCGGGACGTTCGCGCTGGTCAACGTGCCGTTCGCCCTCGCGAACTTCGACGGTTGGTGGGCGACGTACGAGTTCCATCGCGCGCGTGGCGCCGACTGGAACAGCATCTGGGTGTGGCTGTCGGGCGCGCGCGTGGGCCCGATCACGCTGCCGGTGCTAGACGCCGGCGCCCTCAACGTTCTCGGGACCGTCCTGACCGCGGCGTCGCTCGCCGGCGCGCTCGCGGTGGGGTGGTACCGCCGCGCGCGCGAGGGACGCTTCCCGTCGTTCCAGGTGTGCGCCGCGATGCTCGCAGCGTTCTTGTTGTGGAACAAGGTGCACTCGCCGCAGTACGCGCTGTGGCTGCTGCCGTTCTTCGTGCTCGTGCGCGTGCGCGTCGCGTGGTGGGTCGCGTACTCGATCGCCGACCTCGTCGTCTACGTCGCGATCTTCCGCTGGTTCTACGACTACACGGCGCTGGGACTCGACGCGACGTTCGCGAAGCGCGCGCTGATCGCGGGCGTATGGGCGCGCGCCGTCTTGCTCGCCGCGACGTTCGTCGCGTTCCTGCGCGCCGACGCGGAGCGCGTCCCGGCCGAGCGTGCGCGGTCCGGCACGCTGGCGGGCGCCCCGTCGCCGTCGGCGACCTGAGCTCGGGTCCGCCGCTACTCGAACGCCTCGTCGTGCTCGATGACCTCGACGGTCACGAGCGCGTTGACCTCCTCGTGGAGCTTGACCTCCACCTGGAACGTCCCCAGTTGGCGGATGGGCTCGTCGAGCACCACCTTGTGACGGTCGACGACCTCCTCGAGCTGGTCCTCGATGCCGCGCGCGATGTCGGAGCGCGTCACCGACCCGAACAGCCGGCCCCCCTCGCCCGCGCGCGCCGAGATGTACACCGGCGCGGACGCGAGGTGCGCGACCTTGGTCGCCGCCTCCTCCTTGGCGCGACGGCTCTTCTCCTCGCGCGCCCGTCGCATCGTCTCCGCCTGGCGCAGGGATCCCTTGGTGGCGAAGATCGCGAGGCCCTTCGGGACGAGGAAGTTGCGCGCGTAGCCGTCGGCGACGGTGACCACGTCGCCCTTGAGCCCGAGGTTGTCGACGTCGTCGGCGAGTATGACCTTCACCCTCGGCCCCCCTATCTCGTCGAGTACGGCAGCAGCGCCATCTCGCGCGCGTTCTTGATCGCCCGGGCCAGCTGCCGCTGCTGCTGGGCCGACACGCGGGTGACCCGGCGGCTGCGGATCTTGCCGCGGTCGGAGATGAACTTCCGCAGCAGGTCGGTGTCCTTGTAGTCGATGTACGTGATGCCTGCCTGGTCCAGCGGATTGGGACGGCTCTTGGCGGGCTTGCGCTCGGACTTGCGGGGCATGGGGGTTCAGACCTCCAGGAGGGTGTCGAAGGCGTGCGGCATCCGCTGCCAGGCGTCGCGCCCGGCGGCGTACTCGGCGTCGGTCAGCAGGCAGGACTCCAGGAGCCGTTCGAGTCCGTCGCGGTCGAGGCCGGGGGACGTGAAGACGAGGTGCTGGCAGCGGTCGCCGTGCTCGGGGTGCCAGTCCAGCGCGGCGGCGGCACGGCGCACCGGCGGGACCATCTCCCAGGCCGCGTCCGGCAGCGAC
>DASZZZ010000122.1:0-12880 GCA_036260375.1 Actinomycetota bacterium | reverse complement strand
GGCCCTGGAACCAGGCCACGATGCCGTCGGCGGCCAGCACCTCGGCGGCGGCCACGGCGATGTCGGCCGGCCGCTCGTAGGGAACCCGAGCGGTGGTGAGCCACGCCTCGAGGTCGGCGTCGGAGAAGTCCCGGCCGAGGTCCGCCCCCGGCATGGGCCGCACCACGTCGCCGAGCTGGGCGGCGACGTGCAGGGCGGCGCCCAGGGCGGTGCCGGCGTCGCCGGCCGCGGGCTGCACCCAGATGTGGTCGAAGGGGCGCTCGGCCGTGCGTTCGACGAGTGGGAGCTGCTGCGCTGGCTCGAGCGCGTCGGGCTGCCGCACGAGCGGCCCGCCGACGTCGCGCAGGCAGCCGCCGAGGTCGTCGCCGGGGACGGTGTTGTCGCATGGTTCCAGGGGCGTAGCGAGTACGGGCCGCGCGCGCTCGGGCACCGGAGCCTGCTCGCCGACCGCGCGGCCGAGATCTTCGACGGACCGCTGCCGTCGCCGTTCATGCTCTTCACGCACGGCGTGCGGCCCGGCTGGGCCGAGCGCATCCCCGCCGTCGTGCACGTCGACGGCACCGCGCGCATCCAGACCGTAGACCCGGCCGACGAGCCGCTGCTGGCGCGGATGCTTCAGCGCTTCGAGGCGCGCACGGGCGTGCCCGTGGTCGTGAACACGAGCCTCAACACCGCCGGGCGCCCGATGGTCGACGACCCGCGCGACGCGCTCGAGTGCTTCGGCTCGGCCCCCGTCGACGCGCTGGCGCTCGGGCCGTTCCTCGTGCGCCGCCCCGACGGCGCCGGGGCGGCGCGATGACGCGCGCGCCGCGCGTCGACGTCGTCGTCCCGACCGTCGGACGCTCGTCGCTGCGCGCGCTGCTCGCGTCGCTCGACGCGCAGGACGCGCCCGCGCCCGAGGCGGTCGTGGTCGTCGACGACCGCGCCGAGCCGGGCGACCCGCTCGAGCTCGGCGAGCTGTCGCCGGAGCTCGGCGCGCGCGTGCGCGTGGTGCGCGGTCCCGCGTCGGGGCCCGCGGCGGCGCGCAACGCGGGCTGGGCCGAGGCGGCGTCGGAGTGGGTCGCGTTCGTCGACGACGACGTCGTGCTGCCGCGCGACTGGCTGCGCCGGCTGCGCGCCGACCTCGCCGCGTGCGACGACGGCGTCGCCGGCTCGCAGGGCCGCGTGCGCGTCCCGCTGCCCGAGGGACGCCGCCCGACCGACTGGGAGCGCAACGTCAAGGGCCTCGAGGACGCCGCGTGGGCGACGGCCGACATGGCGTACCGGCGCTGCGTGCTCGAGCAACTCGGCGGGTTCGACGAGCGCTTCCACCGCGCCTACCGGGAGGACGCCGACCTCGCCCTGCGCGCGCTGGCGGCGGGCTACCGCCTCGTGCGGGGGCGCCGCCGGGCGACCCACCCCGTGCGCCCCGCCGATCCGTGGGTCAGCGTCCGGCTCCAGGCCGGCAACGGCGACGACGCGCTCATGGCCGGCGTGCACGGGTCGGACTGGCGCCGGCGGGCCGGCGCGCCGGCGGGCCGGCGGCCGGTGCACGTCGCCGTGACCGCGTGCGGCGTCGCCGCGCTCGCGGCCGCGGCGCTCGGACGGCGGCGCGTCGCGGCCACGGGGGCGGCGCTGTGGGGCGCGGGCGTCGCCGAGCTCGCGTGGGCGCGCATCGCGCCCGGCCCCCGGTCGCGCGACGAGGTCGCGCGGATGGTCGCCACGAGCGCGCTCATCCCGGCGGCGGCGACGTGGTCGTGGCTCGCGGGGCTCGTGCGCCACCGGAACGAGCGGCTCCTGCCGCCGCCGCGCCCGGCGCGGACGGTGCGGCTGCCCGACGACGAGGTCGCGGCGCGGTGAGGATCCTGCTGTGGCACGTGCACGGCGCGTGGACGACGGCGTTCGTCCACGGCCGCCACGACTACTTCGTGCCGGTCCTGCCGGATCGGGGGCCGGATGGGCGCGGGCGCGCGCAGACGTACGCGTGGCCCGAGACCGTCGCGGAAGTCGACCCGCGCGCCGCCGCCGACCTCGACGTCGACGTCGTCGTGCTGCAGCGCCCGGAGGAGCTCCATGGCCTCGCCGAGACGTGGCTCGGGGGCCGCGGCCCCGGGCGCGACGTGCCCGCGGTCTACGTCGAGCACAACGCGCCCCAGGGGCGCATCGCGGACATGCGCCACCCCGCCGCCGACCGCGACGACCTCGTGCTCGTGCACGTGACGCACTTCAACCGGCTGTTCTGGGACGCGGGCTCGACGCCGGTCGAGGTCGTCGAGCACGGCATCGTCGACCCCGGCCCCCGCTACACCGGCGAGCTGGCGCGCGCCGCGGTCGTGATCAACGAGGCCGCGCGCCGCGGCCGCGTCACCGGCACCGACCTGTTGCCCGAGCTCGCGCGCGCGGTGCCGGTCGACCTCTTCGGCATCGGCGCGGGCGCGCTGGGCGGGATCGAGGACCTCCCCCAGGACCGCCTCCACGACGAGCTGGCGCGGCGGCGCGTCTACCTCCATCCGATCCGGTGGACGTCGCTCGGGCTGTCGCTGATCGAGGCGATGCACCTCGGCATGCCCGTCGTCGCGCTCGCGACGACGGAGGCGCCCGAGGCGGTGCCGCCCGAGGCCGGCGTCGTCACCAACCGGCTCGACGACCTGCGCGCCGCGCTCGTGCGCCTCGTGCGTGATCCGGAGGCGGCCGCCGTGATGGGTAAGGCGGCGCGGGCGTGGGCGCTGGAGCGCTACGGGCTCGGCCGCTTCCTCGACGACTGGGACCGGGTGCTCGCCGAGGTGGCGTCGTGACGCCGCCCGCCCGCCCCCCGCGCGCGCTCGCGTACCGGGCGCTCGGGCTCGGCGACCTGCTCACCGCGGTGCCGGCGCTGCGCGCGTTGCGCCGCGCCGTGCCCGGCCACCGTCTCGTGCTCGCGGCGCCGGCGTGGCTGCACCCGCTCGCGCGGCACACCGGCGCCGTCGACACGTGCGTCGCCGCGGCCCCGCTCGCCCCGCTGCCGCCTGCCGTCGCCGCGCCCGACGTCGCCGTCAACCTGCACGGGCGAGGGCCGCAGAGCCACCGCGTCGTGCTCGCGACGCGGCCGCGCCGGCTCGTGGCGTTCGCGCACCCCGACGTCGCCGAGTCCGCCGGCGGGGCGCGCTGGGACGACGACGAGCACGAGGTCGCGCGCTGGTGCCGGCTGCTCGCCGGCGCGGGGATCCCCGCCGACGCGTCCGACCTCGACCTCGACCCCCCGCCCGCGCCGGCGCCCGCCGGCGCCCGCGGCGCCACGCTCGTGCACCCGGGGGCGGCGTCGCCGGCGCGGCGGTGGCCGGTCGAGCGCTGGGCGGCCGTCGTGCGCGCCGAGGCCGACGCGGGGCGGCGCGTGATCGTCACCGGCGGGCCCGGGGACGCGGCCGTGGCGGACGCGGTCGCAGCCGCGGCGGGCACGCCGCGCGCGACGTCGGTCGGCGGCGCCACCGACGTCGTGGAGCTCGCCGCGCTGGTCGCGGCGGCGGCGCGCGTCGCGTGCGGCGACACCGGCGTGGCGCACCTCGCGACCGCTCTCCGCACGCCGTCGGTCGTGCTGTTCGGCCCCACGCCGCCGTCGCGGTGGGGGCCGCCGCCGGAGCGGACGCAGCACGTCGCGCTGTGGGCGGGCCGGCGCGGCGACCCGCACGCGCCCGAGGTCGACCCGGGACTGCTCGAGATAGGCGTCGCGGACGTCGTCGCGGCGCTCGCGACGGTCGGCCGCGCGCCGCGCGGCGCACGGCGAGCGGAGGAGGTCGGCGCATGAGCCGGAAGATCGCCATCGTCAGCGAGCATGCGTCGCCGCTGGCCGCGCTCGGCGGCGTCGACGCGGGCGGGCAGAACGTCTACGTCGGCGAGGTCGCCAAGAACCTCGCGGCGCTCGGAATCGAGGTCGACGTCTTCACGCGGCGCGACGCCGACGTGCTCCCCGAGACCGCGGAGTGGGTCGACGGCGTGCGCATCGTGCACGTGCCCGCGGGGCCGCCGCGTCCCGTTCCGAAGGAGCGGCTGTTGCCGCTCATGGACGACTTCACGCGCTTCGTCGTGCGCGCCGCGCGCCGGGGCCCGGGCTACGACCTCGTGCACGCGAACTTCTGGATGTCCGGGCTCGTCGCGGCCGAGGTCAAGCGCCGCTGCGGCGTCCCGTTCGTCGTGACGTTCCACGCGCTCGGGCGCGTGCGGCGGCTGCACCAGGGCGACGCCGACGCGTTCCCCGACGAGCGCTTCGCGATCGAGGACCGCGTCGTCGCCGAGGCCGACCACGTCGTCGCGGAGTGCCCGCAGGAGGAGGAGGACCTCATCCGCTACTACGGCTGCGACCCGGCGCGCGTCTCGATCGTGCCCGGCGGCTTCGACCCGGCCGAGTTCTGGCCGATCGGCAAGGAGCTCGCGCGCGTCGCGCTCGGGCTGCCGCCGCGCGAGCGCGTCGTGCTGCAGCTCGGCCGCATGGTGCCGCGCAAGGGCGTCGACGACGTCGTGCGCGCGACGGCGCGCCTGCGCGACGCGCACGGCATCGACGCGCGGCTGCTCGTCGTCGGGGGCGACGCGGACCGTCCCGACGGGCGCGCGACGCCGGAGCTGGCGCGCCTCGCCGACGTCGCGCGCGACGAGGGTGTCGCCGACCGCGTCACGTTCGCCGGCGCGCGCGGGCGCGACGCGCTCCGGTGGTACTACAGCGCGGCCGACGTGTTCGTGTCGACGCCGTGGTACGAGCCGTTCGGCATCACGCCGGTCGAGGCGATGGCGTGTGGCACGCCCGTCGTCGGCTCCAACGTCGGCGGCATCAAGTTCACCGTGCGCGACGGCGAGACCGGATATCTCGTCCCGCCGCGCGATCCCGACGCGACCGCCGAGCGGATCGCGCACCTGTACCGGCATCCCATGCTGCTCAGCGCGTTCGGCCGTCAGGCGCGCGACCGCGCCACCGCGCTGTTCGAGTGGCGCGGCGTCGCGGAGCAGATCGCGCTCGTCTACGAGCGCGTCCTCGAGCGGAGCGCGCGGCTGTCGCCGTCGTTGACGCGCAGCGCCGCGCTGGTCGACCGCGAGTTCGACGCCGCCGCCACCGCGCTGCGCGACGCGCGCCGCGTCGTGCGGCTCCAGGTCGCCGAGGCCGCCGACGCGCTCGCCGGCGCGCTCGCCCGCGGCCACAAGGTCCTGGTGTGCGGCAACGGCGGCAGCGCCGCCGACGCGCAGCACCTCGCGGCCGAGCTCGTCGGCCGCTTCAAGGTCGCGGGGCGGCGCGCGCTGCCGGTGATCGCGCTGACGACCGACGGCGCGGTGCTCACCGCGTGGTCCAACGACAGCGGCTTCGACTCGGTGTTCGAGCGTCAGGTCGAGGCGCTCGGACGCCCCGGCGACGTCCTCGTCGCGATCAGCACGAGCGGGCGCTCCGCCAACGTGGTGCGCGCGCTCGACGCCGCGGGCCGCGCCGGGATGACGCGTATCGCGCTGCTCGGCTCGGGCGGCGGCCGCGCCCGCACGCACGCCGAGCACTGCGTCGTCGTGCCGTCGGGCGACACGCAACGCATCCAGGAGACGCACGGTGTCGTCGTCCACGTCCTGTGCGCGCTCGTCGAGGAGCGGCTCGTCCACGGCGACACGGTCATCGAGCTCGACGCCGCCGCCGACGCGCCGCCGCCCGCGGACGCGCGCCCCGCGTACCGGGAGGTGACGTGATGGAGGATTCGCTGCGCGACCGCGTCGCGCTCGTGACGGGCGGCGCCCGGGGGCTCGGCGAGGCGATCTGCCGCGAGCTCGCCGGCGCGGGCGCGGTCGTCGTCGTCGCCGACGTCCGCGACGAGCTCGCCAAGTCCGTCGCCGCGGACGTCGAGCGCGCCGGGGGCCGCGCGAGCGCGCTGCACCTCGACGTCACGTCCGACGGCGACGCCGCCGACGCGGTGCGCGCCGTGACCGCGGAGCACGGACGCGTCGACGTGCTCGTCAACAACGCCGGCATCGACGTGACCGCGTCGGTCGACGAGCTCACCGTCGAGCAGTGGGACCGGATCTGCGCGGTCAACCTGCGCGGCCCGTTCGTCATGGCGCGTCTCGTGCTGCCAGGCATGCGCGCGCGCGGCTCGGGCCACGTCGTCAACGTCGCGTCGACTGCGTCGAAGCGCACGTGGCCGAACGCGTCCGCCTACCACGCGACGAAGTGGGGGCTGCTGGGCCTGTCGCACGCGCTCCACGCCGAGGCGCGGCCCGCGGGGGTCAAGGTGACCGCGGTCGTCGCGGGGGGCATGCGGACGCCGTTCCTGCTGGAGCGTTTCCCCGAGCTCGATCCCGGCGTCCTCCAGGACCCGCGCAACGTCGCGCGCACGGTGCGGTTCGTGCTGACGCAGCCGGCCGAGACGGTCGTGCCGGAGGTGATGGTGATCCCGATGGGGGAGACGTCGTGGCCGTAGACGGGCGCACCGCGTTCGTCGACAAGGACGGCACGCTGCTCGACGACGTGCCGTACAACGTCGACCCGGCCCGCATGCGCCTCGCGCGCGGCGCCGCCGAGGGGGTCGCGCTGCTGCACGAGGCGGGCTACCGCATCGTCGTCGTCTCGAACCAGTCCGGCGTCGCGCGCGGGATGTTCCCCGAAGGCGCGCTCGCGGCCGTCGAGCTGCGCCTGCGCGCGCTGCTGCTCGACGCCGCCGGCGTCCCGCTGACCGACTTCGTCTACTGCCCCCACCATCCCGACGGCAGCGTCGCCGCGTACGCGCGCGCGTGCGAGTGCCGCAAGCCGCTGCCCGGGATGATCGAGGCCGCGGCGCGCCGCCATCGCATCGACGTCGCGTCGTCGTGGATGATCGGCGACATCCTCGACGACGTCGAGGCGGGCCGGCGCGCCGGGTGCCGCACGGTCCTCGTCGACGCCGGCACCGAGACGGAGTGGAGGACGTCCCGTCTGAGGACGCCGGACCACGTCGTGCCCGACCTCGCCGCCGCCGCCCACGCGGTCGTCGGCGCCGGCGCGCGCGCCGGGACGGTGACGCGGTGAGCGTCGCGCGCCTGCTCGACGCGCTGCCGTCGCTGGAGGTCGCGGTGATCGGCGACGCGATGCTCGACGTCTACGTCGAGGGCACTAGCCACCGGTTGTCGCAGGAGGCGCCGGTGCCCGTGGTGGACGCGGCGGGCGAGACGCGCCATGCCGGCGGCGCCGCCAACACCGCGGTCAACGTGCGGCGCCTCGGCGCCCGGACGAGCCTGATCGCGCTCGCCGGCGACGACGCCGACGGCGACGCGCTGCGCGCGCTCCTCCGGGACGCCGGCGTCGGCGACGCGGTCGTGTGCGTCGGGGGCCGGATGACGATGTCGAAGACGCGCGTGGTCGCCGACGGCCACATCGTGGTGCGCGTCGACCGCGGCGACGCCACGCCCGCGGCGGGGCCCGACGAGCGTGCGCTGGCCGCGGCCGTCGACGACGCGCTCGAGCGCTGCGACGCGGTGATCGTGTCGGACTACGGCTACGGCGCGGTGACCGGCGCGGTCGTCGAGCGCCTGCGGGCGCGGTCCGCCGGCGCGCGCCCCGTCGTCGTCGTCGACTCCAAGGACCTGGCGCGCTTTCGAGCCGCCCGGCCCGACGCGGTCAAGCCGAACTTCGGCCAGGCCGCCGCGCTCCTGGGTCTCGCTCCGGCCCCCGGCGCGCGGCGCGCCGACGACGTCGCGGCGCACGCCGAGCGCCTCCTCGACGCGACCGGCGCGCGGCTCGCCGCCGTCACGCTCGACGCCGACGGCGCGCTGCTGTGCGAGCGCGGGCGCCCGCCGTACCGGACCTACACGCGGCCGCGCTCCGATGCGCACGCGAGCGGGGCCGGCGACACGTTCGTCGCCGCGCTCGCGCTGGCGCTGGCCGCCGGGGCCGACGCCGCCGAGGCGGGCGAGGTCGCGACCGCGGCGGCCGACGTCGTCGTCGGCGCCCCGCGCGTCGGCACGTGCTCGGCGCTCGAGCTGCGCGAGCACGAGATGCTGGCGGACAAGTACGTCGACGACGCCGAGCGGCTCGCGGCGCGCGTCGAGCTCCACCGCCGCGACGGGCGCCGAGTCGTGCTGACCAACGGCTGCTTCGACATCCTGCACCGCGGCCACGTGTCGTACCTCAACCGCGCGCGCCGGCTCGGCGACGTCCTGGTCGTCGGCGTCAACTCCGACGCGGGCGTGCGCCGCCTCAAGGGCGACGGACGGCCGGTCAACGCGCTCGAGGACCGCGTCCAGGTGCTCGCCGCGCTCAGCAGCGTCGACCACGTCGTGGCGTTCGACGAGGACACGCCGGAGCGGCTCGTCGAGATCGTGCGGCCCGACGTCTTCGTCAAGGGCGGCGACTACACGATCGACATGCTGCCCGAGGCCGCCGCGGTCGAGCGCCACGGCGGCGTGGTCGAGATCCTTCCGTACGAGCGCGACCGCTCGACCACGAGCCTCATAGAGCGTATCCGGGCGCGGTCGCCGTCGGACGCGCCGGCGCGATGAGCGTGCAGGATTGGCGGCGCGCGCGGCGCATCCTGTGCGTGCGCCTCGACGGCGCGGGCGACGTCCTCATGACGACCCCCGCGCTGCGCGCGCTGCGCGACTCGGAGCGAGGCCGGCACGTCACCCTGTTGACGTCGTCGGCGGGCGCGGCCGCGGCGCGCCTCGTGCCCGTCGTCGACGACGTCGTCGTCTACGACGCGCCGTGGATGAAGGCGACGCCGCCGCGCGCGTCGAGCGCCGTCGACCACGCGCTGGTCGCGGACCTGCGGGAGCGCCGCTTCGACGCCGCGGTCGTGTTCACCGTGTTCTCGCAGGATCCGCTCCCCGCGGCCCTGCTGTGCCACCTCGCCGACGTGCCGCTGCGGGCCGCGCACGCGCGCGACAAGCCGTACGGCCTGCTGACCGACTGGACTCCCGACCCGGAGCCCGCCGGAGGCATCCGCCACGAGGTGCGGCGCCAGCTCGACCTCGTCGCCGGGCTCGGCGCGACGACGACGGACGAGCGGCTCGCGCTCGCGGTGCCCGACGGCGCGCGCGCCGAGGTCGACGCGCTGCTGGAGGGCCTCGGGCTCGACGACGACGGCTGGCTCGCGGTCCATCCCGGGGCGACCGCGCCGTCGCGGCGCTATCCCGAGGAGCTGTTCGGGGACGCGCTGCGGCGGCTCGCCCGGCGGCGCGGCGTGCGCGCCGTGGTGACCGGCTCGGAGGCCGAGCGCGACCTCGCCGAGCGCGTGCGCGCGGGGGCCGGCCCGGGCGCGGTGTCGGTCGCCGGCGCCCTCGACCTCGCGGGGCTCGCGGCGCTGCTCGAGCGCGCGCCGCTGCTGGTGTCGAACAACACCGGGCCGGTGCACGTCGCGGCCGCGGTCGGCACGCCGGTCGTCGACCTCTACGCGCTCACGAACCCCCAGCACACGCCGTGGGGGGTGCCGGCGCGCGTGCTGTCACACGACGTGCCGTGCCGCTGGTGCCACAGCAGCGTGTGCGTCGCCGTCCACCACGACTGCCTGCGCAAGGTCGCGCCGGCCGACGTCGCCGCGGCCGCCGAGGAGCTCCTCGACGCGCGCCGCGCCGAGCGCGCGCCGGCGGGCGCGTAACGCCGGCGCGTTAGAGTCCCGCCGGTGAGCTGGGATCGGGAGCTTCGCGCGCAGTTCCCCGCGCTGGAACGGCTCGTGTGGCTCAACACGCCGACCGCGCCGCCCGGCGCGGCCCCCGTCGTCGCGGCCCTGGAGCGCGCGCTCGGCGAGTGGTCGACCGGGTCGTTCGACTGGCAGGCGTGGGAGGCCGAGGGCGAGGCGACGCGCGCGTCGTTCGCGCGCATGATCGGAGGGCGCGCCGAGTGCGTCGCGCTCGTCACGTCGGTCGCCGAGGCCGCCGCGACGGTGGCGGCGTCGCTGCCGCCCGGGCGCGTCGTCACGGGCGCGCGCGAGTTCCGCAGCAACCTGTTCCCGTGGCTCGCGCTCGAACGACGCGGCTTCGACGTCGTGTGCGTCCCGGCGGTCGACGGCGTCGTGTCGACCGACGCGCTGATCGACGCGATCGACGACCGCACGCTGCTCGTGGCGGTCAGCGAGGTGCAGTCGTCGAACGGGTTCCGAATCCACCTCGACGCGCTCGCCGACGCGTGTCGCCGCCACGGCGCGCGTCTGTTCGTCAACCTCACGCAGGCGCTCGGCGCGCTCCGCTTCGACGTCGCCGCGAGCGGCGCGGACTACGTCGTCGCGCACGGCTACAAGTGGCTGCTCTGTCCCCGCGGCACGACGTGGCTGCACGTGCGTCCCGAGCTCGTCGACGAGGTCGCGCCCCTCGCGCCGAGCTGGCACTCGCCGGAGAACCCGTACGCGGAGTACTACGGAGGTCCGTTGCACGACGTCGCGCGCGGCGCGCGCAAGCTCGACGCGTCGCCGGCGTGGCTGTCGTGGGTCGGCGCGCGCGCCGCGCTGGACCTCTTGGGCGCGCTCGACGCGCGCGTGGTCGAGCGTCGCTGCGTCGCGCTCGCGGCGGCGTTTCGCGACGGAGCGCGCGCCGCTGGCCATCGCGTCGCGCCGCAGGACGCGCCGAGCCAGACGGTGGCCGTGCGCGTCGGCGACCCCGACGCGCTCGTCGGCGCGCTCGCGCAGCGTCGCGTCGTGGGGGCCGTGCGCGGCGGATGGGTGCGACTCGGCTTCCACGCCTTCAACGACGACTCCGACGTCGACGCGGCGCTCGCCGCGTTGGGGCGCGCGTGAGCGCGGCGAGGTGATGGCGTCGTGAGGTTCGACGTCGCGATCGTCGGCGCGGGCGTGGCGGGGGCTGCCGCCGCGCGCTCCGCGGCGACCGCGGGGGCGCGCGTCGTGCTGTTCGAGCAGTTCGACGTCGGCCACACGCGGGGCTCGAGCCACGGGACGTCGCGCATCTTCCGGCTCTCGTACCCCGACGCCACCTACGTCCGCATGGCGCAGCGCGCGCTGCCGTTGTGGCGCGCGCTGGAGCGGGACGCGAGCGCGCGCCTGCTAACCGTGACGGGCGGCTACGACGTCGGCCCGGACGTCGACGCCAACGCGCGCGCCCTGGGCGCGTGCGGCGCGCCGTTCGAGATCGTCGACGGCGCCGAGGCATCGCGGCGCGCCGGCAACGTCGTCTTCGGCGCCGACGAGCGTGTGCTGTTCCAGCCCGACACCGGGATCCTGGCGGCCGACGCCACGGTCGCGGCGTGCGTCGCGCTCGCGGCCGACGCGGGCGCGGACGTTCGCACGCGCGCGCGCGTCGACGCGCTGCGACAGCTCGACGGCGGCGTGGACGTCGTCTTCGGCGACGACGTCGTGCGGGCCCGCGTCGCGATCGTCGCCGCCGGCGCGTGGGCGCGCCCGCTCGTCGCGCCGCTCGGCATCGACCTCGGCGTCACGCCGACGCGCGAGACCGTCGCGTACTTCCACGCCGACGTGGCCCCGCCCGTGGTCGTCGACTGGGGGGACCCGGCGGTGTACGTGCTGCCGGCCCCCGGCCTCGGGCTCAAGGCGGGGGAGCACCACGCCGGGCCGGTCGCCGACCCCGACGAGCCCGGCGAGGTCTCGACGGAGTCGATCGCGCGCGCGGCGGCGTGGGTCCGGGCGCGCGTGCCGGGGGCCGCGCCGGAGGCCCACTACGCGGAGACGTGCCTCTACACCAACACGCCCGACGAGCACTTCGTCATGGAGCGGATCGGCGACGTCGTCGTCGGCTCCGCGTGCAGCGGGCACGGGTTCAAGTTCGCCCCGCTGACGGGAGCGCGGCTCGTCGCCCTCGCCGGCTTTGGCGACGCCGACGTTTGACGACGTTTACCTACGTTTGCCTTGACTACGCTGCTGTAGCGCTGTAACGTTCCGCCCGGCCGCGCCCGCGCCGCGGCGGAGGCGCCCATCGGGCGCGCGGCGCGGGTGAAAGGAGCGGCGTGGTGTCGGGGATCGTCGGCGGCAACCTCGAGCAGATGCACGCGCTGGAGGCGCAGTTCCGCACGGAGGCGCACACCGTCGGGGAGCTCGAGCGCCGGATCGCCCGGCTGCTGTCGGGCACCGCGTGGACGGGCCCGGCGGCCGAGCGCTTCCGCGACGAGTGGTTCGGCAGCTTCTCTCCGTCGCTGGCGCGGCTGTGCGACGCGCTCGCCCACAACGCCGACGTCGTGCGCAGCCGGCGCGACGCGATCCAGACCGCGACGTACTGACGGTGCGCGCCGTCGCCGCGGCGCGCGCCGCAGCCGTCGCCGCGCGCGTCCGCACGCTGCTCGACGACGTCGCGCGCGCCGCGGGTCCGTCGACGTGGGTCGGTCCCGCGGCCGACGAGCTCGCGGTCGAGGTGTCGGCGCGGCGCGCCGAGCTCGTCGCCGCCGCCGACGACCTCGCCGGGCGCGCCGCGGCGCTCGACGCCCGCGGCGCCGGGGCGGCGCCGTGAGCGCGCCGCGGACGCTCCGGCTGCGAATCGTCTCGGCGAACGGGGCGCGCGACGTCGAGGTGGACGTGCGCGCCCCGGACGCCGCCGTCGCCGACCTCGCCGCCGCCGTCGACGTTCCCGAGCTCTACGCCGGCGCGCGCCGGCTCGACCCGGCGATCCGCCTGTGCGACGCGCCGTTGTGCGACGGCGAGGTGCTCGGGACCGCACCCGCCCCGCGCGCCGCCCCGGCGGTCGTCGCGCTCGTGGTCGACGGCGGCCTCGCCGCGGGGCGCGCCGTGCCGCTGCCGGCGGGATCGCACGCGCTCGGCCGCGCCGCCGGCGCCGCGGTGCACGTGCCGTGCCGGACGGTGTCGCCGCGCCACGGGCGCGTCGACGTGTCGCTCGCGGGCGACGTCGCGGTCGCCGACCTCGGCTCGGTCAACGGCACGGTCGTCGACGGGACGCCGGCGGCGACGCCGACCGCGGGCCCCGCGGGCGCGGTCGTCGAGGCGGGAGCGGCGCGCCTCGTCGTCGCCCGCTGGCGGCC
>DASZZZ010000121.1:0-8875 GCA_036260375.1 Actinomycetota bacterium | reverse complement strand
GGTCGGAGGCCACCATGAGCAGGTCATCCCCGAGCTCGTAGAGCTCGCGGACCTTGCCCCGGGCGAGGAGGGTCGAGCCGGTCACGACCCTGAGGCTACTTCACAGGTCGTACGGGAACCCGGTGAGCCGCTCGCAGCCGTCGTCCGTCACGAGGACGAGGTCCTCGAGGCGCACGCCGCCGAGGTCCTTGCGGTAGCAGCCCGGCTCGAGCGTCACGACGTCGCCCGCCCGCAGCGCGTCCGGGGTGCGCCCGAGGTTCGGGCGCTCGTGCACCTCCAGGCCGACGCCGTGCCCCAGCCCGTGGTAGTAGCCCTCCTCGAGCAACTCGCCCTCGGGCTTGGTGCGCTGGGTCGGCTGCCCGGCGGCCTCGTAGGGCTCGCAGGACGCGCCGTAGACGTCGCGGCCGTCGACGCCCGGGCGCACGAGCGGATACACGCGCTCGAGCGACGCGCGGGTGAGCTCCCAGTACTCGCGGATCGTCGCGTCGGGCTCCGCCCCGCCCGCGACGAACGTGCGGGTCATGTCGGTTCAGCAGCGTGAGCGGCGGTCGCGCGGCCAGATGTCCACGATGACCGGCTCGCCGGCCGCGATCGGGCCGTGCCCGGGCTCGTGGCCGACGGCGCCCTGCGGGCCATGGGCCACGATCACGTCGTCGGGCAGGTCGCAGCCGCGCTCGTCGCACGCCGCCTGCATCGCGGCGCGCACGTCCTCGCTCGTCGTCCCGGCCCCGCGGATCATCTGCGCGGCGACCGCCATCGCGGCGTCCGCGGCCGCCTGGGCGCGCCGGATCCCCGCGATCTGCGCCGGCGTCTTGGTGCGGCGGCGGTCCGCGAACGCCTCGGGGTCGACGGTGAGCGCCACGCCGGCCGCGCGCAGGTGGTCGGCCACCGCGAGCGGGAACGCGGGTGGCACGAGGGCCGCCTCGATGCCGAGCCGCCGGACCGCGCGCAGCGCGATCTCGACCTCGAACTCGTCGCGCGAGACGCCCGCGGCGATGATCTCGTCCGCGCCGAGCGCGTACGGGTCGAGGACCTGGATGCCGAGGTCTCGGACCTTGTCCGCGTCGAGCACGCTCACCGTGGCGGCCCGGCGGCCGTCGGCCTCCGCGTACAGGAACGGGTCGATGATCCCCACCGGGATCGCATGGAACAGGTCGGCGGACGTGTCCGGCGCGCCGTAGATGAGCAGGCTGGTCATGGCGGCTCCTCCCGGGTTCGTGACGCCAGTCCATCCAGGCGGGCGAGCACCTCGGGGACGAAGCGGACGTAGTGGCCGTAGTCGAAGATCCCGTCGAGGTCGAGCTCCACGCCGGGCTCGCGCTCGAGCAGCTCGCGCAGCGGCGTGCCGGTGTCCCAGGCGCGCTGGGCGAGCCGCTGGACGATGCGGTAGGCGTCGTCGCGCGAGCGCCCCTGCTCGACCAGCGAGAGAAGCACGCGCTGCGAGAACAGCGCGCCGCAGGTGATCTCCAGGTTCTCGCGCATGCGGTCCTCGTGGACGACCATGCCGTTCGCGAGCCGCAGCGCGAGCGACAGCGCGTAGTCGAGCAGGATCGTCACGTCGGGCAGCGCGACCCGCTCGGCCGACGAGTGCGAGATGTCGCGCTCGTGCCACAGCGCGACGTTCTCGTAACCGGTCTGCGCGTACGCGCGCAGCATCCGCGCGAGCCCGCAGATCCGTTCGCACACGATCGGGTTGCGCTTGTGCGGCATGGCGGACGATCCCTTCTGCCCCGGGGCGAACGGCTCGCGCGCCTCGCGCACCTCGGTGCGCTGGAGATGGCGGATCTCCTGCGCGATCCGTTCGAGCGACGCGCCGGTCAGCGCGATCGCGCCGAGCAGCTCGGCGTGACGGTCGCGCGCGACGACCTGGGTCGCCGCGGGCTCCACCGCCAGGCCGAGGCGCTCGCAGACGTACGCCTCGACCTCGGGCGACAGCTGCGAGTACGTCCCGACGGCGCCCGACAGCTTGCCGGTGGCGACCGCGTCGCGGGCGCGCCGCAGGCGGTCGCGGTCGCGCGCGAGCTCGAACGCCCATCCCGCGAGCTTGAGGCCGAACGTGGTGGGCTCGGCGTGGACGCCGTGCGTGCGCCCCGCCATGAGCGTGTCGCGGTGCTCGAACGCCTTGCGCCGCACCGTCTCGGTGAGTCGCCCGACTTCCTCGACGAGCAGGTCGCCCGCGTCGCGGAGCGCGACCGCGGCGGCGGTGTCGACGACGTCGGACGACGTGAGACCGAAGTGCACGTGGCGGCCCGCGTCGCCGACGTTCTCGCGCACGTTCTCGACGAACGCCACGACGTCGTGGTGGCGCACGGCCTCGATCTCCGCGATGCGGCCGACGTCGAACGCGGCGCGCTCCTTGATCGCCGTGAGGTCCTCGACCGGGACGTCGCCGAGCCGGACGCGCGCCTCGACCGCGAGGATCTCGACCTCGAGCCAGCGCGAGAACTTGGCGCGCTCGGAGAAGATGCCGGCCATCTCTTCGCGGCTGTAGCGAGGGATCACGCCGCGGATGCTACGACGGTCCCAGGCAGCGTCTCCGCGCCGCCGGCCCCCCTACGCGCCGCGGCCCGTCTTCCGTTGGAGATCCTCGATGCGCTCCGACGCCTGCGCCTTCGTCAGGCCCTCGGGAATCTCCTCGTTCGCCTCGCGCGCCAGCGTCTCGAGATAGGACGCCTGCGCGCCGGTCATGGGCTCGTCGCCCGTGACCCAGTCCTCGGGGTCCTTCTGCGTGTTGCTCGGCGTGTCGTCGCCCTGCGCGCTCACGATGACCTCCTCGCGACGAGATCTGAGAACGTGTGTTCGGCTACCCGGCCGGCGCCGGCTGCAAACGCCTAGCCGCCCGTCGGCGCCGGCCACGGGTTCGGTCGGCACGCGCCGACGCCCTTGGTCTGCTGCACCATGACCGGCGCACGGCCGCCGGGCGTCACGCACGTCGTGTGGCCGAAGTGCAGCGCGTGGCCGATCTCGTGGTTGACCACGTAGGTGCGGTAGCGCTCGATGTCCTCGTACGCCGGCGCGCCGTCGCGCCAGCGCATGTGGTTAACGACTGCGTCGTAGCCGTCGAAGCACGAGTAGCGCCCGTACGTCTCGACCGGCTCGCACAGGCGCTCGCTCGTCGGCGCGCGCGCGAGCACGATGCGGAAGTCGGATTCGTGGTCGGCCGGGACACGACGGAACGCGTGTCCGAGCGAGCCCCATCCGCGGCGGTCGCCGAGGACGTCCGCGACGAACGACGCGAACTCGCCAGGCGACACCGGGACGGCGGCCTCGACGAACACCCGGTAGGTGTGCAGGGTGCCGGGCCCGCTGCGCCGGCCCCACCCGGGCAGCCCCACGAGGACGCCGGCGCGCGGCGGATCGGGCGCCGCGACGGGCTCGGCGACCGGCAGCAACGGCGCCGCTCCGGCCGGCGCCGCGGCGAGCGATGCCGCGAGCGCGAGCGCGACGACACACCTGGACGACGTCACCGGCTTCCCCTCGAGACGGCTTGCGAGACCCTAGTGTGCCCCACCGGCGTCGGCCGATGCGCCGTCGTGGACGACCCACACGTTCGGCTCCCAGTACGAGCCGCGGTCCGCGCCGCGATCGATCGACACGGGGGCGAGCCCGTGCGGGAAGACGTAGTCGCCGTCGTCGGGGAACGCCATCGCCGTCCACGACTCCCACTGCGCGATCGTGCCGGTGATGCGCAGGCTGTGCGGCTCGGGACGCACGATGCGGCCGCCGGCGCGCTCGTGCGTTCGCAGCCACGGATCGAACGGAAGGCCGTCGTCGCGCCGCCACGACGCGTAGCGCTCGATCGGGACGAGCGGGTAGCGCTCCTTGAGCGACGGACGGACCGGCACGATCACCGCGCCGAGGCCGGCCCCCGTGGCGAGCGACCGGAACGCGCGCAGCGCGTGCGAGCTCACGCCGCGCCCCTGCGTCGCCGGGACGACCTCGACGGCGAGCGCGCAGAGCGTGTCGGGCTCCCCGTCGCCACGCTCGAAGACGGCCGCGATCGCGCCGTCGATGCCCGCCGGGAGCCCGGCGCGCGTGCCGTCCCACCGGCACGGCGCCGAGTGCACCTCCGCGAGCACCCTGTCGTCGTCGTCCACGAGCACGGCCTGGAAGCCCGGAAGCTCGTCGTAGAGCCTCGACCAGTAGCGGTTGAGGACGTCGCCGTGGCGGTTGTACTCGGGCCACACGTCGCGCGACAGGTCCTCGAGCCCGTCCCACAGCTCCGGACGCTGCGCGAACGTGAACGTGCGCACCGTCACGCTAGCGGCACGCGAACAGCTTGCGCTCCTTGAGCTCGGGCGAGCCCGGCACGAAGAACCGTTGCGCCCACTCGTCGGAATCCCGCAGGTACAGCTTCGTGTACTTGGGCCCCCCGCGCACGACGGGACTCGGCGCCGGCTCGTTCGGCGGCGTCTTGGTCTTGCCGCGGAAGCGGAAGTGCGTGAACAGCCGCATGAACTCGCCGAGGTAGAGATCGGCGAGATGCGTGTTCCCGCGGAACACGAGCATGTTCTCGTCGTTGTCGCGCACCGACGCGTTGCTGAAGTTCGCGGATCCGGTGATGACGATCGGGTCGTTGCCGAGTGGGTCGATCAGCATGTACTTGGTGTGGATGAACTTCACGTGCTCGTTGAGGCCCGTGGGGCTCTCGGCCAGCCACTGGTGCCATCCGTCGCGGTCGCCGATGAAGCCACCCGAGACGACCCGGTTGTCGGGATCTCGGTTGATCGTCTCGATCGTCTCGTCCTCGCGCTCCAGCAGCAGGTAGCGCAGGTAGTCGACGTCCTTCTCGAAGACTCGGCGCAACACCTCGTTGACGCCGAACGCGGCGGTCAGGAAGACGCTGTCCCTCGCCTCGTCCATCAACTTGGCGTACCACTCGAGCATCCGGATGTCGGAGCGCGGGCTGAACAGCGTCCGCACCGAGTTGGCCTGCGGCTTGCGCACCGGCGTCGGCGTGT
The DNA here is from genome assembly GCA_036260375.1 of Actinomycetota bacterium. Taxonomy (GTDB): domain Bacteria; phylum Actinomycetota; class CADDZG01; order CADDZG01; family WHSQ01; genus DASZZZ01. The sequence continues at coordinate 3,914 of DASZZZ010000121.1, read as the reverse complement.
TGCGGTCGACCCATTTGCGCAGCTGCGCGACCGCGGGATCGACGCTGAGCTGACGCCAGTAGTCGTAGAAGCTCTTGGCGACGCGCGCGTCGCGCACGACGTGGCCGACGTTCGAGTGGCCGAAGATGCCGCCCTCGGTGATGTTCGTCGACCCCGTCCACACCTCGACCGGGACGCCGTTGCGCAGCAACACGATGAACTTGTTGTGCGGGATGCGCGACGTGTTCGTGCGCGGGATGGTCAGGTCCGCGATGCCCGCGGCCTGGACGGCGGCGACGTTGCGCTCGCCCGGCGCCGCCTTGGAGTTGTCGTACACGATGCGGACGTCGGCTCCGCTGTCGGCCGCGATGCGGAACGCGTCGAGCACGGGCTGGTACGAGAACTCGTACAGCGCCGCGCGCAGTCCCCACGAAGGGCTGTTGGCGCGGCCGATGAACGCCAGCAGGCCCTCGGCGAGCCCGCGCGACAGCCACTTGTAGGCCTCGCCATACGGGACGCGGTCCGGGGGCCGGTCGCCGAACCGCTCGACGTAGCGCTGCGCGACCGAGAAGCCGCGGTTGAAGTAGACCGCCCCGAGCGGCGAGCGCTCGCTCGCGGTCGCGATGCGGACGCTGACCTCGGGGCCCGCGTCGAGCGCGCCGGCGCGGCCGTACATCGCGACGACGCGATACGTGTACGTGTGCTCGGGCTTCGCCGTGTAGTCGCCCCAGAGGAACTCCTGGAACGGGTTGCGCACGCTGCTGTGGTCGGAGCGAGAGCCCTTGTCGTTGACCTCGAACAGCAGGAAGTTCGGAAGCCAGTAGCGCTCGCCCTCGAGATGGTCGGTGCGCTCGATCGCGAACCCGAGCAGACCGCTGACCTGTCGCTCGGCGATGTCGATCCCGAGGAGGACGACGCTCGAGCCCGCGATCGCGTGCACCGAAAGACCGCCTGCTGCGGCGCGTCTACGCACCCCGTCTCCCTGGATCGCCGTTCATCCGCCGCCGTGAGTGTACGCGCCCGGCGGCGTGGTGGAAAGGGCGTCGCTACACCTTGGCGCCGCCGGCGAGCTCGGCCTTGAACGCGCGCAGCCGCTCGCGCAGCGCGTCGTCGGCGGTGGCGACGATCTGAGCCGCGAGGATCGCGGCGTTCTTCGCGCCGCCGATCGCTACGGTCGCGACCGGGACGCCCGGCGGCATCTGCACGCACGAGTACAGCGCGTCTGCGCCGCCGAGCGCGTCCTGGTACAGCGGGACGCCGACGACAGGCAGTGTCGTGTGCGCGGCGACGACGCCCGGCAGGTGCGCCGCGAGCCCGGCCCCCGCGATCACGACGCGCAGCCCCCGCTCCTCCGCGGTGCGCGCGTACTCGGTGACGCGCTCGGGGCTGCGATGAGCCGACATGACCTCGATCTCGTAGCCGATGCCGAACCGGTCGAGCACGTCGCCCGCCTTCTGCATCACCGGCATGTCCGAGCTGCTGCCCATCACGATCCCGACCGACGTCGTCATCTGACCTCCCGCTCGAAGGCTTCCCAACGCTCGGCGCGCAGACCGATGTCCGAGCGCATGTACATGTTGCGAAAATGGATGCGGTTGGCGGCGCGGTACCCGAGCGCGCGCGCCTGCGCGAACGTCGGTGCGACCGCGCTGACCGCGACCACGCGTCCCCCGGCCGTAACGAGCCCGTCGCGCGCCGCCTTCGTCCCCGCGTGGAACACCGTGACGCCGTGGAGGAACTCGGCGCGGTCGACGCCCATGATCGGGACGCCCGTCGCGTAGCGGCCCGGGTATCCGCCGGACGCGAGCACGATCGACACGCACACGTCGCGCGACCACTGCAGCCGCGCGCCACCGAGGTCGCCGCGCGCCGCGGCGCGGCACACGTCGCCGAAGTCCGACTCGAGCCGCGGCAGCAGCGCCTGCGTCTCGGGGTCCCCGAAGCGCGCGTTGAACTCGACGACCTTCGGGCCGTCCGACGTCAGCGACAGCCCCGCGTAGAGCGCGCCGACGAACGGTGCGCCGGCGCGCGCGGTCGCGTGGACCATCGGCTCGAGCACCTCCTTCGCGATGCGCTCGGCGAGGTCCGGGGGACACGCCGGCACGGGACTGTAGGAACCCATGCCCCCGGTGTTCGGCCCCCAGTCGTGGTCGAAGGCGCGCTTGTAGTCCTGCGCGGGCTCGCACGGGAGCACGGTGCGCCCGTCGCTGAACGCGATCAGCGACACCTCCTCGCCGTCGAGGTATTCCTCGATCACGACCCGCGCGCCCGCGTCGCCGAAGCGGCGGTCGACCATTCGCTCGCGCAGCGCGCGCAGCGCGACGTCGCGCTCGCTCGTCACGACGACGCCCTTGCCGGCCGCCAGCCCGTCGGCCTTGACGACGTACGGGGGCCCGAGCTGGTCCATGAACGCGGCGGCGGCCTCGGGCTCGGTGAAGACGCGGGCGCGCGCCGTCGGGATGCCGGCGCTATGCATCAGCTGCTTGGCGTACGCCTTCGAGCCCTCGATGCGCGCGGCGGCCGCGTCGGGGCCGAAGACGTCGACGCGCACACGGCGCAGGGCGTCGGCGACGCCCGCGACGAGCGGCGACTCGGGCCCTATGACGACGAGGTCGGGACGCACCCGGCGCGCCAGCGCCACCGCCGCGGCCGGGTCGGGAGGATCCACCGCGACGACGTCCGCGTATCGGGCGATACCGGGGTTCCCGGGGGCGGCGACGACCTCGCGCACCGACGCGGAGCGGTGCAGGGCCCACGCCAGCGCGCTCTCGCGCCCGCCGGAGCCGAGGACGAGGACCCTCACGCGGGGGCCTCGGCGCGCGTCCTGACGACCTCGTCGCGGCCCGGCCCGACCGACGCCCACGACACCGGCGCGCGCATGAGGTCCTCGAGCGCCTCGAGGTACGAGCGCGCCTCCTTGGGGAGGTCGTCGAGCGCGCGCGCCGACGACACGTCGCGGCCCCAGCCCGGCAGCTCCTCGTACACCGGGCGGCACTTGTTGAAGATGGTCTGGTTCGGCGGCCACTCCTCGTAGCGCCGGCCCTCGTACTCGTACGCGACGCACACCTTGATCGACTCGAAGTGCGACAGCACGTCGAGCTTCGTGACGACGACCTCGGTGACGGTGTTGAGCCGCGCCGCGTAGCGCGCCGCGACCGCGTCGAACCACCCGCAGCGCCGCTTGCGCCCCGTCGTCGTCCCGTACTCGCGGCCCTCCTCGAACAGGATCTCCGCGTCGGCCGGATCGGCCTCCGACGGGAACGGGCCCCAGCCCACGCGCGTGCAGTACGCCTTCGAGATGCCGATCACGCGCCCGATGTCGCGCGGGCCGACACCGGCGCCCGCACACGCGCCCCCCGCGATCGGGTTCGACGACGTCACGAACGGATACGTGCCGTGGTCGAGATCGAGCATCGTTCCCTGCGCGCCCTCGAGCATCACGTGCTCGCCTCGGGTCAACGCGTCATGCAGGAGCTTCCCCGTGTCGGCGATGAACGGTCGTAGCCGCTCCGCGTAGGCGAGGTAGTCCGCGAAGATCGCGTCGGCCGCGATCGGGAGGCGGCCGTAGACCTTCGTCAGGACCTGGTTCTTCTCCTTCAACACCACGTCGAGCTTCTCGGCGAAGATCTTCTCGTCGTACAGGTCCTGCACACGGATGCCGACGCGCGCGGCCCGGTCCGCGTACGCAGGACCGATCCCGCGCTTCGTCGTGCCGAGCGCGTTCTTGCCCAGGAAGCGCTGCGTCACCTTCTCGATCTCGAGGTGGTACGGCATGATCAGGTGCGCGTTCAGGCTGAGACGGAGCTTCGAGACGTCGAGGCCAGCCTCGCTCAGGCGATCCATCTCCTCGAGGAGCACGGCAGGATCGACGACGACGCCGTCGGCGATCACCGATGTGATGTGCGGGTAGAGGATGCCGCTCGGCACGAGGTTCA
>DASZZZ010000120.1:0-2379 GCA_036260375.1 Actinomycetota bacterium | reverse complement strand
TGGCCCGAGGACCGGCGCAAGGCCGAGCTCCTCGAGGCGGCGCTCGAAGTCGTCGCCTCGGATCCGCCGACCATGGTGAAGGGCGACGCGATCGACGTCTGTCCCGCGTTGGGACGGAGTCTTCCGCCGGGCCCGCGCGTCGTCTTCCACGCCGCCACGCGCATGCACGTGGCGCCGGAGCGGCGTGCCGCGTTCGACGACGCGATCGACGCGATGGCCGACGGCAGCCCCATTTATCACGTCTGGCAGGAGCCACACTGGGCCCCGCATCGCGGCGCCGCGGCGGATCCTCGCGGCGCCATCGAGATGCACGGACCGGGCGACGAGGCGCCGGTGGCGCTCGTGCGTGTGGACGGGCACTTGGAGTGGATGGCCCCACTCGAGCCGGGGCAATAGCGGCGACGTCGACGGCCGGGCACAGGACCGCGTGGTCGTTCCGTGTCGTACTCTCTCGTCGTCGTGTCGACACACGAGACAATCCCGCGACGGCGGTAGGAGACGTGACCACGGCGCTGCGTCCGGCGGACGTCTTCAGGGCTTCCCGTCAACACCTGATCGCGCGGCTCGCCGCCATCCAGCGGTTCCTCGGCCGCAACGCGTTCGCAGCGTCGGCGGAGGGCGCGACGGTCGAGCTCAGCGACGGCCGTCGAGTCGTCGACCTCGGCACGTGGGCGACCACGGTCCTCGGCCACCGCCCTCCCACCGTCGTCGCCGCGGTCGTCGACCAGTGCCGCTCGCTTCCGGCCGCGGCGCGCGGGCTCGCGAACCCGGTCGCGCCGCTGCTCGCCGAGCGGCTCGTGTCGCTCGCCCAGCCGTCGCGACTCCAGCGCGCCTGGTTCGGAGCGAACGGCGCCGACGTCGTCGAGGCCGCGCTCAAGCTCGCCCGCCTCGCGACGGGACGCATGCGGCTGCTCGCCGTCGAGGGCGGGTTCCACGGGCGCACGCTCGGCGCGCTCGCGGTCAGCGACGCAGACCGGTGTCGCGACGCGCTGGCGCCGTTGCTGCGACACGTCACGCTCGTCGCTCCCGAGCCCGACGCCGTCGCGCGCGAGGCCGAGTCCGGTGACGTCGCGGCGATCATCTTCGAGGTCGTGCAGGGCAGCGGTCACGCGGTCCCGCTTCCGACGGAGACCCTGCGCCGGTGGAGCGCGGACGCGCACGACGCGGGGATCATGGTGATCGCCGACGAGATCCAGACGGGCCTGTGGCGCTGTGGCGAGTTCTCGCTCGCGCTGGCGATGCGGCTCGATCCCGACGTCGTCCTCTTCGGCAAGACGCTCGGCGGCGGAGTCGTGCCGCTCTCGGCCGCCCTCTTCGCGCCGGCCCTCGTGGAGCAGTTCGACGCGAACCCGCAGCTGCATTCGCAGACGTTCTCGGGCCATCCGCTCGCGTGCGCGGCGGGCCTCGCGACCCTCGACGCGCTGCCGCGCGCCGTCGCCGAGAACGCCGACCGAATCGGCCGCTGGCTGTCCGAGCTACGCGCCGAGGTGATCGAACATCCGCACACGGTGACGAGGGCCGAGACGTGCGGGCTCATGATGAGCGTTGGGTTCGCATCGGCCGAGCTCGCGAGCCAGTTCGTCGTCGCCGCCGCGCACAAGGGCCTCCTCGTGTGCCCGTCGGACGGCGACAGGTCCGTCGTCCGGCTGTTGGCGCCGCTCGTCCTCGACGACTCGCAGATGGCGACGGCGCGCGAGATCGTCGTGGGGCTCTGCGCCGACCCGGACACGTGGCCGACGCGCGTGGGCGCAGCGCGATCCGCCGGCTGACGCGGCCGGGCGCGCTCTAGGTGTCATCGGGCTACGACGTCCTCGTGCTCGGCGGCGGCACGGCGGGGTGCGTGCTCGCCGGCCGCTTGAGCGAGGACCCCGAGTGCCGTGTCTGTCTCGTCGAGGCGGGGCCCGACTACGGGCCGTTCGCCGGCGGCGGCTGGCCGCCGGAGATGGTCGACGCGCACGACCTGCCGGTGAGTCATCTGTGGCCGACGGACCGCGCCGACCGATGGCAGCACCGCGCCCGAATCCTCGGCGGCTGCTCGGCGCACAACGCATGCGTCGTGCTCGAGGGCGCGCCGGAGGACTACGACGAGTGGGGGCCGGGGTGGACCTACGACGAGCTCGCGCCGTACCTCGCGCGCGCACGGGACGCGTTGCGGGCGCGCACGCCGGAGCCCGACCAGCTGTTCCCGTGGCACCGAGCGTTCCTCGACGCGGGCGGCGACGACGCGGTCCTGCTGCCGGTCAACGCGCTCGGGCGCGTGCGCTGGAACGCGGCGTTCGCCTACGTCGACCCGGCGCGCGACCGGCCCAACCTCACGATCCTGTCCGACACGCTCGTCGACCGCGTCGTCGTCGAGCGCGGACGCGCGCGCGGCGCGCT
>DASZZZ010000119.1:0-10994 GCA_036260375.1 Actinomycetota bacterium | reverse complement strand
GGCGCCCTTCGGGGCGCCCGCCGCGCGCCCGGGGGGCGCGAAATCTCGCGCAGCTAGGGGCGCGGCTCCGAGCGTTCCTTCTCCGCGTGGTCAAGGGGGTCCTCACTGACTTGGGCCGCGGAGTCGCTTTGCGCCGATTCCTCACCGAACACCGTCTGGTACATGCGCATACGACGCCGTTCGATGACAGGCTGGAGACGGTCAGTTAGCCAATCGCGTACGGACTTGCCGTATGACAAATTGAGAGCGCCGAGAAAGCCCGTAAGGGCTGCAAGAAAGGACACAATCGTCGCAACGACACCTGACGTTCCGCGCCACTCGAACGCGCCCACGAGGGCCGCGACGCCGAACAGCGCCGCAATGGAGCTGACAAGCACCGCTATGATCCGCTCGGCGAACTTCGTCGTCTCCGCCCGCATTCGCCTTCGCTGCTCCATGCGGGCTGCCTCGTATGTGGCGCGGTCGCGCGCGCGCGCTTCAGCCTCATGCTCGCGACGTCTCGTCTCGGCAGCACGTTCAGCTTCTTTCTTGCGCAAGCGGTTCTCCAGATCCGCCGTCGCATGCTTTCTGGCACGCTCCAACACCTCGTGAATAGTGCCTGTACTGAAGGCCTCGGGCTCTCCGAGTGTCTCGTCGACAAGTGCTCTACGCGCTTGGAGCGAAAAGCGCAACGTGTAGTAGTCGTCTTCAGTCAGATCGTTGGCCGCTCTCAGACGCTCGATCTCAGTCAAGTACCGCCGCCAAAGCGTCTCATTGGGAGTTAGGGCTGCGTAGCAATCGGCGATGAGTCTCTTCTTGGGCAAGTCGGGCGCCTCAAACGGCCGCTTGAGCCATACAAGGGCGGTCAAATCGTGATCAAGCATAGCGTGGGGTATGCCCCTGCTCAGCGATTCCCTCTGGAAGAACTTGCGCGCCGCACGCACGACGCCCGCGTTTGGCGTGACGAAAATCGCAGAGCAACGCTCAAGTTCGTTGCAACGTCGTCCTTTGCGCAAACGATACACCGCGGTGACGCAATTTAGATCATGAACTAGAGCACCGTGTCGCGAGTATGAGATCTCATCGGCTAGTACCTTCTCGAACTCACGTTCGTCGACAGAGAGGCGCTTCTCATAAGGTGGCGTCTCATCAATGTGAACGCCGATACCCTGCAAACGAGGCCGCACCTTCGCGATCATGAGTCGGAGATCACTCGCGCTAAGTCGCTCTCGAAGGCAGTACTCCTCAACACCGCCAAGGGAATCGCGAGTCCGATGCGGTGGCTGGAGCGCATTAGCGCAACCTTCCAAGACGCCTTCCAACTCCGTGAGAGTGTGATGGAAGCATGCAAGTCGAGCTCCCAGTTCACGGGCGAGATGGAGTAGCTCCAAGCACGCTTCGCTCGCAGTACTCCCTTCAAAACCAAGAGCGCGCAAGAGAAACGGAGTATCGAGATAGAACGTTACATCGTGAAATCGCTGACTCGCTTTGCCCGCAGGGAAGAACAGCGCGGCCGCAAGCATCTGACCTTTGACGACCGTTTCCAGGTATGAGAACCCTGCGGGATCTTCTTCATAGAGGTGCACGATGAAGCCGCTGACCAAGAACTCCGTACGTCCTTGCTTCTCGTACGCGATGGTGACCGGATCGCCGCGAACAACAGAACCGAGGATCGGGACAGCGTGTGCTGAGATGTAGTCGAGTAGCGTCTTTTCGGCAACGTCAACCGGCAGTTCAAGAGAGTGTCGTTGCGATGTGAACGACTGAAACTTCTCGATGAGCGCGCCGTGCTGACGCTCAGCATCGCGACGCATTGCCGTGAGGTCATAGGCGCTCAGCGCATGCTCGTTTCGGCGATATATACCGTTCTCCCACATCACGAGGTTGCTCTTCCTCGCGCGCTTGAGGAGCATCTGCAGGGCGCCCTGCGGCAGATCGAGCCCAAATGTGTCGCGAAGTCGCGACTGGAGCCACGGGATTGACACTTCCGAAACGCGGCACTGGCGAAGGCACTCTGCAACGAAGGGCAAGAAGTTGTCGATGTAATCCTTGCCCTGCTCGTCGAAATTCGTCTTGAGAATCGCGAAGCTGATAAGGAGGGAATCCATCCCGAGTCTCGCCTTACAGTGGCGTAATTCCAGCCGTGTCATCTTAGCGGTCGGAGACACAGAGTCAAGGGGTAGCGTCTAACCCTCGATCTCGCGCGGCGACGCCCGGAGTACGCCGAGTAGGGAGCGGTCGCCGCAACACGTCGGAGCCACCGGCGGGCGTCCTTCGGGGCGCCCGCCGGCGCGCGGACCGAGGACCCGGCGCGTCGTCCATGTATCGTCCCGACGCATGAAGATCCTCGACGCCGGGCCCGTGGTGGGCGACGCCGGCGTCACGTTCCGGGTCCGCGACCCCGACCGGGAGCTCGCCGGCGTGCGCCTCCTGCAGGAGGTGCGCCGGCCGCGCGTCGGGCCCCCCTTCGAGCGCCGCGACGGCGCGTGGGAGCTGCGCTTCCCGCTCGCCGGCGCCGATCGCATGGAGTACCGGCTCGAGCTGACGCGCGCCGACGGGACGACCGAGGTCGTGTGCGACCCCGCGAACCCGCGCCGGGCGCCGGGCCCGTTCGGCGACAAGTCGGTCGTCGAGCTCCCCGCGTACCGGCCCCCGGAGTGGGTCGGGCGGGAGCCGGCGGCGCGCGGGCACGTGTCCCGGCTGGACGTCCCGAGCGCCGCCCTGGGCGCAACCATAACGGTCGAGCTGTGGTCGAGCCCTGGCGCCGGCGCCGGCGACCGCCTTCCGCTGCTCGTCGCGCACGACGGCCCCGAGTACGCCCGCCTGTCGGCGCTGACCCACCTGCTCGACGTCCACGTCGGCGACGGGACGCTGCCGCCGATGCGGGCCGCGCTGCTGCCGCCGGTCGACCGCGACCGGGACTACTCCGCGTCGCCGGCCTACGCCCGCGCCCTCACGCACGAGGTCCTGCCCGCGCTCGCGGCGCGGGCGCCCGTGCCCGAGGGCCGCGCGATGCGCGTCGGCATGGGAGCGAGCCTCGGCGCGCTCGCGATGCTGCACGCGCACCGCAGCGCGCCGGCGTCGTTGGGCGCGCTGTTCCTGCAGTCGGGCAGCTTCTTCCGGCACCGCTTCGACGCCCACGAGTCCGGCTTCACGCGCTTCCGGCGCGTCGCGCGCTTCGTCGGTCGCGTCGACGCGGCCGAGAGCTGGCCGCACTCCGTCCCCGTCGCGATGACGTGCGGCGCGATCGAGGAGAACCTCGCCAACAACCGGGCGACGCGCGCCGCGCTGGCGCGCCAGGGCTACGACGTCGCCCTCCACGAGGTGCGGGACGGCCACAACTGGATCGCGTGGCGCGACGCGTTCGTGCCGCCGCTCCTGCACCTGCTCCGGAGAACGTGGACGTGACGGACGCGCCCGCATGAGGCGCCGCCACCTGTCGCTGCACGCCCCGGGCATCGGCGCCGACGGCGACGTCGTCGCGTACGGGCACTACGGACGGCCCGTGCTGGCGTTCCCGTCGGAGCAGGGGCGCGCGTTCGACTACGAGGACCGCGGCATGGTGGCCGCGGTCGAAGAGCTTATCGACGGTGGGCGCGTCAAGCTCTACTGCGTCGACAGCTACGACGCCGGCAGCTGGCACGCGCCGGGCCTGTCGCTCGAGGACAAGGCCCGGCGCCACGAGCTCTTCGACGAGTGGATAACGGGCGTCGTCGTGCCGTGGATCCACGACGACTGCGGCGGTCCGCTCGACGTCGCGACCACCGGCTGCAGCTTCGGCGCGTACCACGCCGCCAACTTCGCGCTGCGCCACGCCGACCTGTTCCCGCTCGCGTTGTGCCACAGCGGCGTCTACGACGTGTCGGTGCTCGGCGGCGGCGAGCGCGGCGACGCGTTCTACTTCAACAACCCCACGGACTACGTCGCCAACCTCGACGGCGACCACCTCGAGTGGCTGCGCGCTCGGGTTAGCCTGGTGCTGGTCTGCGGACAGGGCCAGTGGGAGGACACGACCGGCGCGCTCGAGAGCACTCGGCGCTTCGCGGCGCTCCTCGGCGCCAAGGGCATCCCGGTCGAGATGGACCTGTGGGGCCACGACGTCCCGCACGACTGGCCGTCGTGGCGGGCGCAGATCGCGCACCACCTGCCGCGCTTCTGCTGAGGGGAGGCCGATGGCGACGCACCTCGTCGGGATGCTGCTCGGAACGGAGGAGGACTGGCCGGGCGCGTTCGAGGCGCTGTTCGCGCGGCTCGGCCGCGTGCGCGTCGACGGCGTCGAGCACGACTTCGCGACCGAGCGCATCACGATCGAGCCGTTCGACCTCAGGATGAAGCCGCGCCACCGCGTCGTCATCGACCGTCTCGCGCACTGGTACTACCACCCGCGCGAGTGGCTCAAGAAGGTCGCGCTCATGGACGACGTGTACCTGCTCAACAACCCGTTCACGTTCCAGTCGATGGAGAAGCACGCCGCGTACTGCGCCATGATCCGGCTCGGGCTCGACGTCCCCGACACGTGGCTGATCCCGTACAAGAAGCCACCCGACAACCCGCGCTTCCCCTACACCGCGGCGAAGTACAACCGTCCGTTCGACCTCGACTCGATCGCCGAGACGATCGGCTATCCGTTGTTCATGAAGCCGTTCGACGGCGGCGCGTGGGTCGGCGTGACGCGCGTCTCGGACGCGCGCGAGCTGCATCGCCGCTACGACGAGTCGGGGCAGAGACTCATGCACCTGCAGTCGTCGGTGGAGGGCTACGACGCGTTCGTGCGCTGCCTGTCGATCGGGGCCGAGACCATGGTGATGCGCTACGACCCGTCGCGGCCACTGCACGACCGCTACAAGGTCGACCACGAGTTCCTGTCCCCCCGCACGGGGGTCGAGGTCGTCACGATCAGCCGGCTCGTCGACGCGTTCTTCCGCTGGGAGTTCAACTCGTGCGAGGTGCTCGTCAAGGACGAGCGCAGCTACCCGATCGACTACGCCAACGCGTGCCCCGACATGGCGCTCACGAGCCTCCACTACTACTTCCCGTGGGCCATCAAGACGCTGGCGAAGTGGTGCATCTACTGCGCGGTCACGGACCGGCGCATGGTCGTCGACCAGGACACCCGCCGTTACTTCGACATAGGCGACCGCGACGACCTCTCGTACGACGACAAGATCGCGGCGTACCGGGCGCTGGCGGACGAGCACTTCGAGGTCGAGCGCTACCACGACTTCTGCGCCCGCTACCTCGGCGACGTCGACGAGATCGTGCTCGAGTACGTCGACGGCCCCGAGTTCGACCGCCTGCTGGTCGACACCGTGCGGTCGACGTTCCCCGAGCACGAGCACGACCACTTCGTCGAGCACTACCGCGGGCTGCTCGCGGCATGGACCCGCGACCAGCGCGCCACCACCACCGCCTAGCCGGTGTCGACCTAGTCCGTGAACTCGGAGGCGTTCGAGTAGCGCCCGTCACGCCTTGCCGGCCGCCCCGACGCCGTGTGCCTATCCGGGCTCCGGCCCCCGTAACCGCGCGTCAGTACGTGATCGAGGAGAGCGCCTTGAGCTTCTCGCGGCGGTGCAGCGCGTCGACGATGCGCACCGTGCCGGTGCGCGAGCGCATCACCATCGACTGCGTGATGGCGCTCTCGCGCCGGTAGCGCACGCCCTTGAGCAGCTCGCCGTCGGTCACGCCGGTCGCCGCGAAGAACACGTTGTCGCCGGCGACGAGGTCGTCGGTCGTGAGGATCCGATCGAGGTCGAAGCCGGCGTCGAGCGCGGCGCGCCGCTCGTCGTCGTCGCGCGGCCACAGGCGGCCCTGGATGACGCCGCCGAGGCACTTGATGGCGGCCGCGGAGATGACGCCCTCGGGGGTGCCGCCGATCCCGAGCAGCATGTCGACGCCCGTGCCCTCGCGCGCCGCGGAGATCGCCGCGGCGACGTCGCCGTCGGGGATGAACTTGATGCGCGCGCCCGCGGCGCGCACCTCCTTGGCCATCTGCTCGTGGCGCGGACGGTCGAGCATCACGACCGTGAGGTCCTCGACCGCGGTCTGCTTGACGCGCGACAGCCGTTCGAGGTTGTCGCCGATCGGGGCGTCGAGGTCGATGACGTCGTGCGCCTCCTCGCCCGCGGCGATCTTCTCCATGTACACGCACGGACCCGGATCGAACATCGTGCCGCGGTCGGACAGCGCGACGACCGCGAGCGCGCCGTTGAGGCCCTTCGACGTCAGCGTCGTCCCGTCGACCGGATCCACGGCGATGTCGACGACGGGCGGCTGCCCGTTGCCGATCGACTCGCCGTTGTAGAGCATCGGCGCGTCGTCCTTCTCGCCCTCGCCGATGACGACGACGCCGTCCATCGGGACGGTGTCGAGCACGAGGCGCATGGCGTCGACGGCGGCCTGGTCGACCGCCTCCTTGTCGCCGCGCCCGCCCATGCGGGCCGCCGCGAGCGCCGCGGCCTCGGTGACCCGGACGAGCTCGAGGGCGAGGTTGCGGTCCGGCGAGCGCCGTTCCGGCTCGTCGGTGAGCATTGGATCGCCTCCTTGGCCGTGGTTGAGGCCTCAGCGTACCGGGTAGTCCCCTCGGTGGCTGCCGGGGCCGCCTCGGCCCCGCCGAACCGACCCGCCGCCGACCACGGAGCGCACCACGCGATGCCCAGGCTGAAGCGCGTCGACTGTTCGAGCTGCGGCATCACGCGCCGCAAGCACGGCCGCGGGTTCGTGTACGTCTTCTCCGACACCGGCGAGCGCGTCACCGACCCCGACATGCTCGCCCACATCCGCGACCTCGTCATCCCGCCGGCGTGGAAGGACGTCTGGATCTGCCCGTACGTCAACGGCCACATCCAGGCGACGGGCATCGACGCCGCGGGCAGGCGCCAGTACGTCTACCACGAGCAGTGGCGGACGCGCCGGGACCAGGAGAAGTTCGATCGCATGCTCGAGTTCGCGCGTGCCCTGCCCCGGCTACGGGCGCGCTGCACGCGCGACCTCGCGCGCCCGGAGCTCGATCGCGAGCGCGTCCTCGCGTGCGCGACGCGGCTGCTCGACCACGGCTTCTTCCGGATCGGCACCGAGAGCTACGCGGAGCAGAACCAGACCTACGGCCTCGCGACGATGCAGAAGCGCCACGTCCGTCTGCGCGACGGCATCGTCACGTTCGACTACACCGCGAAGAGCGGCAAGCGGCGCGTCCAGTCGATCGTCGATCCAGAGGTGTTCGAGGTCGTCACCGCGCTCAAGCGGCGGCGCGGCGGGTCGAGCGAGCTCCTCGCGTACAGGCGCGGGCGCGCGTGGGTCGACGTCAAGTCGGCCGACGTCAACGCGTACGTCAAGGATGCGACGGGCGGCGACTTCACGGCCAAGGACTTCCGCACGTGGAACGCGACCGTGCTCGCTGCGGTCGCGCTCGCGGTGTCGGGCGAGGCCGCCAAGTCGCGCACCTCGCGCAAGCGCGCGATGACGCGCGCGGTGCAGGAGGTCGCGCACTACCTCGGCAACACGCCTGCCGTGTGCCGCGCGTCGTACATCGACCCGCGCGTGTTCGACCGCTACGCGAGCGGGTGGACGATCCACGGAGCGCTCGGCGACATCGGGGCCGGCGCGGAGTTCGGCGAGCCGTCGATCCAGGGCGACGTCGAGCAGGCGGTGCTGGACCTCCTCGAGGACCGCCGCGACTCGGACGCGGTCGAGAAGATCGCCTAGGCGCGCGCCGGCGCGGTCAGCGGCGCGGCCCCCGTGGGCGGCAGCCGCAACACGAAGCGCGCCCCGGTCCACGGGCCGCCACCGTCGAGGGCGCACGGCTCGACCGTGAGGTCGCCGCCGAGGTCGCGCGCCAGACGGCGTGCGATGTAGAGGCCGAGGCCGGTGCCGGGGACGGACGGCAGCTTCGGGTCGGACAGCCTCTGGAAGCGGTCGAACACGGTCTCCTCGAAGCCGGCGGGGATGCCGGGGCCCTGGTCGACGACCTCGACGGTGAGGCCGTCGGCCGACGCCGACGCCGTCACCAGGACCGGCGCGCCGGCGGGCGAGTACTTGCACGCGTTCTCGACCAGGTTGCGCACGATGTGGTGGAGGCGGGCGCGGTCGGTGACCGCCCCGGCGCCCGGCTCGACCTCCACGCGCACGCGGCCGACCGCGTCGGCGGCCTCGGCGGCGTCGTGCACGAGGTCGTCGAGGTCGACGAACGCGTGCGCCTGCTGCGCATCGCCGACCTCGAGGCGCGACACGAGCCCGAGCCGGTCGATCATCGCGGCGACCTTGTTGCACTGGTGCACCATGCGCTCGAGCATCATGGCGCGCTCCGCGGCAGACAGCTCGGCCGAGCGCTCGAGCACCGTCTGCGCGTAGCCGCGCAGCGACGTCAGCGGCGTCCTGAGCTCGTGCGAGATCGTCGACACGAAGTCGTCCTTGAGGGTCTCGAGCCGGGTGCGCGCTGCGAGCTCCGCCGCCGCCTTCTGCTCGGCCCCCGTGCGGAGCTCGAGGTTCACGACCACGGCGGCGACCTGGTCGGCGAGCGGCTCGAGCACCGAGAGGTCGTCGACCCGGTAGCGGCGGCGGCGCGACTCGAGCTGGAGCACGCCCAGCGTCCGCCCGGCGCTCGCGAGCGGAAGGGCGACGCCCGAGCACGCGCGCGCGGCTCGTCGGTCGCGGGCGTCGCGCCCGAACGCGGCGAGACCGGTGTCGAGCGCCGTCGTCGCGATGCCGCGGCACGAGTCACCGCGCCCCATCTCGGGCGAGCCGTACCACGCCTCGGGCCGCAGGACGCCGTCGTCGCCGGCGCGGGCGATGACGCAGGAGTCGGCGTCGAAGAAGTGCGCGAGCGCCTCGGTCATCGCCTCGAGCGCGCTCTGGCGGTCGCGCGCCGCGAGGCCGCGCGCGGTGATCGCGGAGGCCGCCCGCAGACGCTGCACGACCGAACGGGCGGCGCGCCGGGCCCCGACTCGAGCTGCGATGAGAGCCCCCACGGCCATGCCGGCCGCCGTGACGGCGGCCCACTCGCCCACCAGGATGAGGTCCATTACGGGGAGGATGTCGGTTCGCCCGCCGCGCTTCTGTAGCGAGGCGCGAACCGTTTTTCGGCGCGGACCCTAACCGCCGCCTCCGCCCGTGCCGCCCGTGCCGCCCTTGCCGGCGCGCTTGCCCCCGCCGTCTCCAGTCCCTCCGCCGCCGCCTCCGCCGCCGCCTCCGTCGTTGCCGCCGCCTCCGCCTCCGTTGCCGTCGCCGCCTCCGTTGCCGCCCGCGTCGCCGGTCGGCGACGGGCTCGGGCTCGGCGCGGGCTCCTGGGGCACCGCGCTCTGCGAGCTCCCGTGCGGGCACGGCTCGCCGGCCTCCGGCGCGTCGTCGCCGAACTCGGCGATGTAGCGGTGGATCGCCTCGGCGTCGAGCTCCGGAAGCGGCATGCTCTCGCCCCACGACACGAGCTCGATGGGGGTGTCGAGGTCCGCGTACGGCTCCGAGAAGGTGTCCGACGGATAGTCCTCGACGATCGCCTCGATGATCGAGATGCTCGTCGGGTCGAGGTCGGGCCGGAACAGGATCCCGACCGCCCCGTGCTCGAGCATGTGGACCATCTGCTCGTCGGGGAGCTGCTCGGAATACGTGCCGCACGGCGACGCGGTCGGTGCGTGCGGGCCCGACACCGGCGGCGTGCGGTCGTACGCGACCGGGTCCTGCGAGTGGTCGCCGCTGCCGGTGGAGCTGCCGCTCTCGACGTCGTGGCCGGCGATCGCCTCGGGCGTGGCGGTGCGCAGGAACACGAACCACACCGCCAGGGCGAACAGGGCCGCAAACGTCGCGAGGCGCACGAGACGCTCGCGCTGCGCGCGCCGGCGCGCGCGTCGCGCCGCCTCCTCGCGCTCTCGTCGCCGCGCCTCGAGGCGCTCGCGGCGCCGCTCGTTCGGATCGAACCCTTCCGGCGCGGTGCGCCTCTTCTTCTTGCCCTTCTTCTTGGCCATCCGCCGTCAGATCCCGGCGTCCGCTCGACTCGCTCGCATCGGCAGGGAGGCTATCTTGATCCGCCTATGCACGCGGACACGTGGCAGGCCGCGCTCATCGCGGCTCTCGTCGTCAACGCGGCGCTCGGGTTCGGCTACCGCGTCTTCCGTCTCACCAAGGGGGGCCCGATCGCGGACGTCGCGGGGCAGGCGGTGCTCGGCGTCGTGCTCGTCGCGCTCGCGGCGGGGACGGCGGCCGGGGTGTCGTGGGCGCGCTGGGGCGCGCTCGCGTACGCGCTGCTGTTCGGGCTCGTCGTCATGCCCGTCTGGACGCTCGCGGTGCTGATCCCGCAGCGCCCGGGCGCGCTCGACGTCGGCTACGCGGTCGTCTACTGGGTCGCGCTCGCGGTCGCCGCGGTCGCGTCGATCGCCCTCTAGAGACGGCTCAGACGAGCAGACCCCAGTCGCCGAGTCGCCGCGACAGCTCCTCGGGACTCGTCTGGTACAGGAGCGCGAGCGCCATGAGGTCGTCCTCGCGGATCGTCAGCACGCGGCCGTTGTAGTCGCCGCGCTGGATCTGGATGGCGGTGGTGAAGCGCTTGAGCGGCTCGCGCTCCGGCTCCGGCACGCGCCCGAGGCGCTCGAGGTTGAGCACGACGCGCCGGCGCGGCTCGGGGGCGGACACGGAGCGGTCGTCGTCGGGCAGGACCTCGGATATCGGGACGCCGTAGAACTCGGCGAGCTCGCGCAGCCGGGCCACGGTCACGTTGCGGTCGCCGCGCTCGTAGGCGCCCACGACCGCGGCCTTCCACCGGCCCCCGGACGCCTCCTGGACGTCGTGGAGCGACATCCCCTTCTGGGTGCGGATGTTGCGCAGCCGCTCGCCCACGGCGCGCCCGTAGTCCTGGTCGCTCAGCAGCTCCTCCACGCGACCACGCTACCTCCTGCTAGGCCCCTCCGTACGGTCGTTGCTCGCCTTTCTTCGCCGCGCGCCGGCGATGACCTGGCGGCGCGGCGGCGATGACCCGGCCGCGCGGCGGCGACGACATGGCGGCGCCGGCGAGGGCATTCCGGCGGCGCGGG
>DASZZZ010000118.1:0-9258 GCA_036260375.1 Actinomycetota bacterium | reverse complement strand
GCGGGGACCGGCCCGGTGGCGGCGGACGCATCGGCGAGGGGCGCGGCGGCCGCGGCGAGGGCGTCAGGGCCGACCGCGACGTCGAGACGCCGGGTCGCGACCGGGACCGCGACGAGCGCGGCCGCCGCGACGACGTCGGCGCCGGCCCGGGCCGCGGTCACGTCGCGCGCCCGGTCGGGCGCGGGCGCGGACGCGGACGGGGCGGCGGAGGCGGCGGCTCGTCCGCGGCGGTGTGGATCATCCTGCTGCTCGTCCTAGCCGCGGTCGCGTTCTGGTACTTCGTGCTGCGCGACTCGGGGTCCGACGAGGCTCTGGCCGCGCTCGCGGCCCCCTTGTCTCCGGCGTTCCGGCGCCTCGCCGCCTAGACGCCGCGCAGTACCGCCCGTCGCGCGACGCCCTTGTGGCGCGCGCGCGGCGGGCGGATAATCGCCTCCTGGCGCGCGAAGGGAGGTCGTGATGGGACGGCGAGGCGTGGCGGTGGCGATCGCGGTGCTGCTGGTGGGAGCGGCGGCTCCGGTCGCGTCGGCTCAGGAGGTCGTCGTCGACCTCGCCGACGAGGCGGCGCTCGTGGGTGCCGGCGAGGCTGTGACGATCGACGTGACCGTGTCGTGCCCCAAGAAGCACGACGTGCTCGAGGCGCTCGTCTACGTCGTCCAGGACGACCACACGAGCCAGTTCGCCGGCATCCCGATCCGCAAGTGCAAGGGCCGTCCGCGTACTCACACCGTCACGGTGCGCGCATTCGAGGACCACCCGTTCCACGCGGGCGAGGCGTACTCGTCGGCCTACGTGCTCGTCACGACGCCCTCGGGTGGCACGCTCTCGGACGGCGACTCGCACGCGATCACGATCCACTGAGCGGCGCGCCGGATCACGACGACAGCAGCCGCTCCGCGGTCTCGAGGAGCTCGTCGGGGTCGAACGGCTTGCTGATGTAGCCACGGCAGCCGAGCGACAGCGCGCGCTGCGACGACCCGTGGCTCGCGTGCGCCGAGACGACCACGACCGGGATGCGCTCGAGCCCGCCCGTCGCGCTGAGCTGGTCGAGCACGCCCCAGCCGTCGATCCCGGGCATGCGGAGGTCGAGGAAGACGAGGTCGGGCTCGTGACGCTCGATCTCCTCGAGGGCCTCCTCCCCGTTGGACGCCTCGACGACGTCGTAGCCCTCGCCGTCGAGGGTGATCCGCACGAGCATGCGGATGTCGGGCTCGTCGTCGACGACGAGTATCCGGCTCACGGCGCGACCTTCAGGCGCAGCGCGAAGCGCGCGCCGTTCGGCTCGTTCGGCTCGTACCAGAGGTCGCCGCCCTGGGCGCGCGCGAGCATGCGAGCGATCGCGAGCCCGAGGCCCGAGCCCCCGACGCGCTCGGAATGCTCGCCGCGCGCGAACGCATCGAACAGCTGCGGCACGAGCTCGGGCGCGACCCCGGGTCCGTCGTCCGACACGGTGACGACGACGTCGTCGCCCTCGGTCGCGGCCGCGATCGACACGGTCGGCCCGCCGTGGCGGTACGCGTTCGTCAGCAGGTTGATCAGTATCTGGTCGACGCGCGTGCCGTCCGCCATCGCGACGAGGCCGTCGGCGGCGTGGACGTGGAGCTCGGTGTGGTCGGGCGGCGGCGCCGCGTCGGTCGCCTGCGTGATGAGATCGCGCACGGGGACGCGCTCGACGTCGAGCTGGATGCGGCCGTCCTGCAAGCGGGTGAAGTCGAGGAGGTTGGTGATCAGCGCCCGCAGCCGCTGGCCCTGACGGTTGAGCGCCTCGATCATGCGGTCGACCTCGGCGTCGCCGAGATCGTGCCGGCGCGTGGCGAGCAGTGACGTGAACCCGATCATCGACGTCAGCGGCGTCCGCAGCTCGTGTGCGGCGTTGGCGATGAAGCGATTGCGGAGCTCCTCGATGCGGACTCGCTCGACGACGCGCCCGAGCTGGGTGCCGATGTGCGTCATCACCGCCAGGAAGCTCTCGTCGGGCGCGATCGGCCGCTCGGCGAAGAACTCGAGCACGCCGACGACCTCGGAGCCGATGAGGATCGGGAACGCGAAGCCGGCCCGCAGTCCGCTCGCGACGGCCGCGTCCGCGCGTCTGAAGTCGTCGTCGACCTCGGCGTCCTCTATCCACGCCGGCTTGCCCGTCTCGTACACGCGTCCGGGAAGCCCCATGCCGCGGCGCAACCGTGTGCGCTCGGTCGCGTCGCGGAACGCGCTCGGCCGCGAGCGCGCGTCGTCGTGCCAGATGCCCGTCGGCAGGAGCACGTCTCCGTAGTCGTTCGGAAGGTACGCGTGCCCCACGGGCCACCCGGAGTACGCGCACACCCGGGCCAGGGCGACGCGTACGACTTCCTCGATGCCGGTGGCCTCGTTCGCGGCGGCCGAGATCGCCTGGAGCAGCTCGAGATCGGCGGTCTTCTGGCGCAGCGCCGCCTCGGCCTCGGCGCGCGTCGTGACGTCGCGCACGAGCGAGAACAGGCGCGCGTTGCCGTCCGGGGCGCGAATCAGCTTGACCGCGGCCTCGACGTGGAGCGTGCGCCCGTCCTTGCGCACGAGGCGCCCCTCGTAGTGGTCGGTCACGTGACCGCCCTCGAGCCTGCGGCGCAGGCGGTCCTCGAGCACGGCCCGGTCCTCCGGCGGGCTCAGGTCGATCAGCGAGGGCAGGCTCTTGAGCTCGTCGAGCGAGTAGCCGGTCATCGCGCAGTACGCCTCGTTCGCGTGCACGAGCCGGCCCCGCTCCGCGACGACGAAGCCCTGGCCGAGGTCGCTGACCGCCTGGAGCAGCGCCTCGTAGCGGTCGGTCTGCTGCTGGAGCGCCTCGACGAGCCCCGCGCGGTCGAGCGCGACGCCGATGCTGGCGGCGTAGTCCTGCAGGCGCGCCGCCTCGTCGGATCCGAACACCGGCGTGAACGGACCCGACACGACGCCGAGCACGCCGGTGCCGCCGCGGGTCGGGAGCGGAAGCAGGATGGCGTGGCGGGGCGGGTCGCCGGGGACGTGCGCGACGCGCCGCTCGGGCCGGTCGCGCAGACGGCGCACGAGCGCGTGGACGTCGTCGTCCGCCATCGCCCGACGCGCCAGGATGCGGCCGTCGCCCGCGGCGACGAAGCCCGAGTCGCCGCCGACGATGCGAAGGGCGCCGTCGAGCGCGCGCTGCGACAGCGTCGCGGGCCCCGGCGCGAACGCGGCGAGCGCCTCCGCGAGGCGTACGTCCTCCTCCTCGCGGTTGCGCCATGCGCGTCGCAGCCAGGGTGGGGGAGCGAAGCTCGCGTAGATGACCGGCACGAGCGCGAGGCCGACGATCTGGATGAGCAGCTGCTCGACGGGGTGCTCCCGAACGGGCACCAGCCCGGCGACCACGATCAGCGCCGCGAGCGTCGCGTAGCCGACGCTCAATGCGCGCAGGCGGGCGCGCTGCACCGCGGGCCGCGCCCGTCCCGCGTTCCACAGACGCCACGCCGGCTCGCCGACGCACGCGACCCACGCCGCGACGAGCACGAGGCCCGCGATCGCCGCGCCCGTGGTGCGCGGCTCGTTCGGGGGCCGGCCGAAGACGATGGCGGCGCCCGCGCCGATGGCGAGCGCGGCGATCGCGACGCGCTTCATGCGCGCGCTGATCGGCACGAATTCGTGCCGGAACATCAGCAGGAAGTACGCGGACGCCGCGAAGCACACGACGACCGCGTCCTGGAGCAACGGGAGGTCGTAGCGCGTGATCGCGCCGAGCTGGGACAGCAGCGACGTCAGGCCGATGAAGCCCAGCGCGAGCGCGAGGTAGGGCCGGACCCGCTCCTCACGTCGCCCCCACGCGCGCGCTGCCGCGGCGGCGAGGAACAGAAACCCTCCCGACACGGCGAGCTGGAGGACCCGGATCGTCTCGCGCATGCGCAGATGCTAGGTGGTGGACGCCGCGGGTGCGAGCGCCTTGTCCGGCGTCGCGCGACGAGGACGCGTGCCGGTGGCCGTGACGACGGCGAGTCGCGAGCGGGGGCCCCCGAAGGGGCCCCCGCTTACTCGTTGCGGTGCCGTGAGAGCTAGCTCTCGCAGCTGCGGAACGCGTTGTCCCCTGGGCCGCCGTCACAGGCGTCGACGCCCAGGCCGCCGCCGAGGAAGTCGGCGCCGAGACCGCCGAACAGGAGGTCCGTGCCCGGACCGCCGTGCAGGGTGTCGTCGTTGTTGTTCGCCCACAGCTCGTCGTTGCCGGCCTTGCCGCGCAGCTCGTCCTCGCCGGAGCCGCCGATCAGCAGGTCGTTGCCCTCGTCGCCGACGATCATGTCGCGACCGCCGAAGCCACAGAGGACGTCGTCGCCGTCGGTGCCGCGCAGCTCGTCGCCGTCCTCGCTGCCGAAGACGTCACAGCCGCCGGAGACGAAGCCCTCCTGCGTCTGCGGGTTGTAGAGGTCGGGCAGCGGACGGTAGTCGTCGTCCTGCGGGGACGTCATCTGGTAGATCTCGAACCCGCGGTTGATGTCGTTGGCGTAGTAGTAGCCGTTGTACCAGTACGTCGACCACGTGTTCGCGCGCTCGTCGACGGTCGGCGTCGCCGGGTCGTCGACGCCGTCGTAGTACGCGATCTCGCGCGCCTTGCTCGGGTTCGAGAAGTCGATGATCGACGTGCCGCCGTCGTACCACGACGACGCGAGGAGGTAGCGACGCTCCTCGGTGACCGGCACGACGTTCATGTTGTGCGCCGTGCAGTTGCCGCTCTGCGGCCGCGGGATCTTGAAGCTCCCGAGCAGGCGCAGGGACACGTTGCGCGTGAACCAGAAGCGGCCCTGCGTCGACTCGGTGTCGGTGCAGCGCGCCTCGCCGCCGCCGCCGGCCTCGTCACCCCACACGATGATCTTGCCGTCCCACGTGTACGTCGACGAGTGGAACACGTCCATCGTGTTCTCGTGGCTGTTGGCACGGATGCGGTTCAGGAAGTTCGGGTTCTCCGGGTTCGAGATGTCCCACGTCTGGCCCTCTTCCCAGCACGCCGCCGCGGCGCGGTCGTGGTCGAGGTCGACCGTGATGTCGTGGCAGCCGGCGAACTGGAACTTGCGCCCGCCGATGGCGATGTTCGTCAGGCGGGTGAAGATGTTCAACCCGTCCTCGATGACGTTGACGTAGTTGCCCGAGCCGTCACGGTCGTCCATCGTCGACGGGTCCGCGAGGTTGACGCGCACGATCGAGATCTTCTGGTGCGGCTCGACGCACTGCGTGCCGTCGGGCTTGGTCTGGTTCGGCAGCTGGTCGGTCAGCGCCGCCGCGCCCAGCGGGTACGACGACACGTAGATGTACATGCGGTTGTTGGCCGGGTCGGGCACGCCCGTGATCGTGTGCGCGCCGCAGTCGGTCGGCACGGCCTCGATGAACTGCGGGTTGGCCGGGTCGGTCACGTCGAAGACGCGCACGCCCTCCCACGACCCCGCGGGGTCGTTCGCCGTCGTGTTCGTCGAGTTGCACGCCTCGGACGTCTGCGGCGTGTCCGTGGCGGTGAACATGTAGTCCTTGCCGTCCGCCGCCTCGGCGATCACGACGTCGTTCTGCGGGCCGTTGCACGGGAAGTGCTCGACCTGCACGGGGGCCTCCGGGTTCGAGATGTCGAAGATGCGGAAGCCCTGGTAGTTCATGACGTAGGCATAGCCGTCGTTGAACGCGAGGTCGGACTGGGTGCCCGCCACCGTCTGGCCGGGAGGCGGCTCCTTCGGGCTCCTGTGCACCAGCCGCATGTTGTCGCTGTGCTGGTCGCCGGGCACGCCCTGCGCGCCCGCCGGCAGCGCGGTCGCGGCCAGCACCGCCGCCAGACACGCGGCGAGGCCGATTCGCAAGCTTCGACTCATGTACACCCCCAGAGGTCGTGGGCCGTCCGCCTGGACGGCACGTATGAACTGGGGTATTCAAACGCGCCGAGGTCCCGCCGTCTAGATATGAAGTACGTAGAAATCCGTAGAAAGCCGCGGGATTGCACTCCGGCCGGCGGCGGTTACGGTAGGAGACAGGTGCCGAACGGGCGGAACGGCCCGAAGGGGGCGAAGGTGACGAGAGGCTCCATCCCGGTGCGGCGCGCGGCGATCCTCGCCTGTGCGGCCGTCGCGGCCTCCTCGGCCATGGTCGTCACGCCGGCCCAGGCGTGCGCCCACGCCGCGGCTGCGACCGTGTACCTCGACGGCTTCCAGCCGGAGGGCGTCGCCGAGCGCTTCTACTACGGAGCCGAGGGCGGCGCGGACGTCGTCTTCCGCGTCCAGCGGGGCGGCGACACGTGCGGCGGCGAGAGCGCGGCCGTCCGCTACGACGTCGTCCCGCACACCGCGACCTCGGGCGCGACCGACGCCGAGGGCGACTACGACGCCACCGGCGGCGCCGCGACCGGCCTCCAGGACCCGGTGCACGAGGACCCCGCCCAGTCGTACAGAGACGTGCCGGTCGACGTCCACGCCGACGCGCTCGTCGAGCCCGCGGTCGAGGAGGCCACGGTGCAGCTGAGCGAGCCGTTCAACGCCGCGCTCGCGTACCCGTCCAGCGCGCCGCTCTACGTCGTCGACGACGACGGGCCCGCGCGCTTCTCGTTCGCCGAGACCGTGTACGACCGCTTCGAGGGCCAGGACGTCAGCGTCCCGGTGTTCCGCGCCGGCACGGGGCTCTCGTCGCAGGTCGGATTCACCGTCGCCCCCGGCGGCACCGACCCGGCCGACGCGGGCGACGACTACGCGGCCCCCGCGAGCGGGACGCTGACGTTCGCGCCGGGGCAGCGCGTCGCGTCGATCGACGTCTCGCTCGAGCAGGATCGGCTCCTCGAGGGGGACGAGACGATCGCCGTCACGCTGACCGCGCCCGGCGACGACGCCCGCGTCGCGACGACGATCCGGATCGACGACGACGACGACGGCATCGTCCTGCCGACCTCGAAGCTGCACCACCCCAAGCACGGCTGGACCTACGGCCCGCAATGGAATGGCGAGACCGGAATGGCGCTGCTCGACGAGATCCACATCTTCGTCAACCTCCAGCGGGAGTCGACGATCCCGGTCGGTCAGGTCGAGATGGCGCTGCGCAAGCGGATGCGCTCGGGGGCGTGCTCGTGGTGGAACGGCGACGGCTTCACGCAGGGGCGCTGCAAGCGGCGCCAGTGGATCTCCGAGGGCGTCGAGCGGTTCGCGACCGACCCGAACTTCTGGTACTACCGCTTCGACCGCAAGCTGCGCCCGAGCGTCGGCACGAGCATCCGCGACTACACCATGTACTCGCGTGCCGTCGACGAGGGCGGCAACGTCGAGCGCGACCTCGACGTCGGGCGCAACGCGAACACGTTCGACGTCGCCCCGCGCGGCTGACGCCGTCGGCCGCGGTCGCCGCGCCGGCCCGCGCCGCGGGCGCGTCGTTCAAACATTTATTGGGAGAAGGCTCAAGCCCGGCGCGCCGCGCGGCCGATAACGACCTCGAACATCGAGCACCTACGAACGGGCAAACCCGCCGGGAGGCGGGGACGCAAAGCTACGGGCCCAGAACGGGCGGCCGGGCTGCCGAACAGGTGAGGGCCGTTCCTTGCCCCGTTCGCAGGCACGACGCGAAGGGGGTCGCACCATGTCTCGTCGCCGAGCGCTGGTCGCCGCAGTCCTCACGAGCCTCGCCGTGACGAGCACCCTCGCGTCGGTGCAGCAGTCCGCGGGGGCCGCGACGCTCGAGCGCAAGAGCGACGGCTACGTCGCCTCGCTCCGCCTCGGTCCGGGGGAGCGCAAGCGGCCCAAGCCCAAGCCGTCGCCGTCGCCGAGCCCGTCGCCCAGCCCGAGCCCGTCGCCCTCTCCCTCTCCGTCTCCGTCTCCGTCGCCGAGCCCGAGCCCGTCGCCCAGCCCGAGCCCGTCGCCCAGCCCGAGCCCGTCGCCGAGTCCATCCCCGTCGCCGTCGCCGAGTCCGAGTCCCACGTCGCCCTCCGGCGACCTCGTCCCCGACCACGGCGCGCTACTGGGCGCGTTCGTCGACCCCAACGCGTCGTGGACCGGCAACGCCGACGCGCTGCGCGAGGTCGCCGACTTCGAGGGCTCGATCGGTCGCACGCTCGACATCGACCAGCACTACTACTCGTGGACGAACACGTTCCCCAGCGGCCTCGAGCAGGCCGACCTCGCCGCCGGCCGCATCCCGCTCGTCACGTGGGAGCCGTGGGGCACGACGCTCGACGCGATCAACTCGGGGACGTTCGACACCATGATCCGCGCTCGCGCCCGGGGCCTGCGCGACCTGAAGGCGCCCGTGTTCATGCGCTGGGCCCACGAGATGAACTCGAACTGGTACCCGTGGAGCGGCTACGCGAACAACGATCCCGGGACCACGAACGGCCCGGCGAAGTACGTCGCCGCCTACCGCCGGGTCCACGACCTGTTCGCCGCCGAGGGCGCCACCAACGTGGTCTGGGTGTGGTCGCCGAACTTCGAGAACGTCCCGAGCTCGTCGTGGAACGCGTGGTCGAACTACTACCCGGGCGACGCGTACGTCGACTGGGTCGGCCCCGACGGCTACAACTGGGGCACGACGAAGTCGTGGTCGTCGTGGCGCGGCTTCAAGTCGATCTTCTGGCCCATCTACTCGGCGTACGCCGGACGCAAGCCCATCATGCTCGCCGAGGTGGCGTCGCAGGAGCAGGGCGGCAACAAGGCGCTGTGGATCGACGACATGAGTCTCCAGCTGCGGACCGCGATGCCGGAGATCAAGGCGGTCGTGTGGTTCCACCGCCCGACCGGATGGCCGGCGGACACCAGCGCGGCGTCGTTCGTGGCGTTCAAGACGATGGCAGCGCTCCCGCACTTCAACCCCTGACCCGGGCCGGCGCCCGCTCCGGGGGCCGGGAATAGCGCGTCCCCCGGGCGGGTACTAACCGAGCCATGTCGCTGATCGGCAGGCTCGCGGCCTGGGCGCTCGTGGGGCGAGCGGTCCTCGCGTCGCGCCGCGGCGGCGACGCCCCCCTGCGCGGCGCCGAGCCGCCGCCGCGCGGCGACTCGCGCGCCCGCGAGGCGGGCCCGTCCGAGCGGTCCGGTGCCGACGCCGAGCGCGGCGACCGGCCGGTGCCGCCGCAGCGGGCGGGGGGGCCGGGACCGGACTCGCCGCTCGACCTGCCGAAGCAGGACTGGAAGTCGACCGCGAAGCGGACGCTCAAGGAGATCAAGGCCGACCGCGTGACGCTCGTCGCGGCGGGCATGGCGTACTACGCGTTCCTCGCGATCTTCCCGGCGATCATCGCCGCCGTCGGCATCCTCAGCCTGATCGACGCGCCGCAGGGCACGATCGACA
>DASZZZ010000117.1:0-10915 GCA_036260375.1 Actinomycetota bacterium | reverse complement strand
AGATAAAGCTGCGCGGCTACCGCATCGAGCTCGGCGAGATCGACACCGCGCTCGAGGCCCACCCCGGCGTCGCCCACGCGGTCACCACGGTGCGCGGCGACGGCGCCGACAAGCGCCTCGTCGCCTACGTCGTGGCGCGCTCCGGCGCGCCCGCCCCGGCGCCGTCGGCGCTGCGCGCCCACCTCCTCGACGAGGTCCCCTCCTACATGGTCCCGAGCGCGTTCGTGACGCTCGAGTCGCTGCCGCTGACGCCGTCGGGCAAGGTCGACCACGCCGCGCTGCCGGCACCGGACGACGCCCGTCCGGACGTCGCCGCGTCGTTCGTCGCGCCGCGCACCGAGACGGAGCGTCGCGTCGCCGCGCTGTTCGCCGAGCTCCTCGGCGTCGAGCAGGTCGGCGTCGACGACAGCTTCTTCGAGCTCGGCGGAAGCTCGCTCGCGGCGGTGCGTCTCGTCAAGCGCATGCGAGACACGATCGGGGCCGAGGTGTCGCTGCGCGCGTTCTACGCCGCGCCGACCGTCGCCCACGTCGCCGCGCTGGTCGACGGCGCGCCGGCCGAGCCGAGCCGCGCGACCGCGGACGGGCCGGAGGCCGCCGCCGGCGGGCGGGACGCCGTCGACGACGGACGTGCGCGCGAACCGGTGCTCGCGGGCGGCGTCGTGCGCGAGGACGCGCCGGCGCGCGCCCGGCATGGCTCCAACGGCGCGCACGCCGCGTCCAACGGAACGCCCGCGCACTCCGGCGGCGCGCCCGCGCCCGGCGCGCGCGTGGAGATGCCGCCGTCGATCGTCCCGCTCAAGCCGTCCGGCACGCGCCCGCCGCTGTTCCTGGCGCACCCGAGCGGCGGCTCGGTGTTCACGTACTTCGGCCTCGTGCGCCACGTCGACCCCGACCAGCCGCTGTACGGCATCGAGGCGGCGGGGTTGGAGGGCGACGCCGAACCGCTCGATCGGATGGAGAGGATGGCGGCGCGCTACGTCGAGGCGATCCGGACGCTGCAGCCCGACGGCCCCTATCTCGTCGGCGGCTGGTCGGTCGGCGCCAGCATCGCGCTCGAGATCGCGCTCCAGCTGCGCGCGCAGGGCTGCGACGTGCCGCTGGTCGCGGCGATCGACGGCGCCGGGCCGACGCCCGGCCCGCGCCCCGGCGTCGGCTACCTGCTGTGGGCGTTCGCCCAGGACTTCGCCGGCGTCACGGGCACCGCGCCGCCGGCGCTGCCGGACGACCTCGACCGGCTCGAGGTCGACGCCGTAATGGACGCGCTGCGGCGCAACGGCAACGCGCCGCCGGACGTCGACGTCGCGTTCCTGCGCAACCGGTTCCGCGTCTTCGCCGCGACGGTGCGCGCCGAGTTCGCCTACCTGCCGCCGCCGTACGACGGACACGTGGGCCTGGTGCGCGCGCAGGAGACCCCCGACGTCGCGTCGAACTGGCGCCGCTACGTCGCGTCCGTCGACGAGCGCGTCGTCCCCGGCAACCACTACACGATGTGGTCTGCGGACAACGCGGCTGCGATCGCGCGCGCTCTCGACGAGCTCGTGCGCGCGGCCGCGGTCCCCGTGCCGGGCTAGGGCGTCGCGCCACTCAGCCGGCGCGACGGCGGCGACTCGTCGTCCGACGGCGACGCGAAATGCGCCGCGGCGTGCGCCCTCAACGTTGCGACCGTGCCGAAGCGCTGCGCCTCGACCGCGGCGTGGCGGTAGTAGCGCGACGGCTCCAGGCGCTCGGTGACGCCGACCGCGCCGTGCATCTGGATCGACTCGGTCACGACGTCGCGCACGACGTCGGCGGCGAGCGCCAGCGCCTGGGCCGCCGCCGCGCCGACGTCGTCGCCGCGGTCGGCGCGCCACGCGGTCTGCTGCGCGAGCAGGCGCGCGCCGTCGATGCGCGCCGCGAGGGCGGCCATGCGGAAGGCGAGCGCCTGGAAGCGCGAGATCTTCTGTCCGAACTGCTCTCGCTGCCTGGTGTACGCGACGACTGCCTCGAACGACCCGCGCGCCATGCCGACGACGAAGCACGCCTGACGCACGCGCGCGTGCGCGAGCGCGCGCCCGAACGCCCGCGCCGCGTCGTCGCCCGTGAGCAGCACGTCACCCGGCCCCACCTCCACGTCGTCGAACGTGACGTCGTACAGCTCGCCGCGGCTCGTCTCGTCGTGGCGCCTGGTGCGGACTCCGGCGCGATCGGTGGGCACGAGGCAGAGGTCGTTCGACGACCCCGCCGGCACGACGAGCAGGTCGGCGTCGCGGGCGAACGACACGAACCGGCGCCGCCCGGTCAGCGCGCGCGACCCACCCCCGGACGGGCGCGCGTCGACGCCGCGCGGCGCGGCGGGGTCGCCGTCGCCGCGCGCGCGCGTCGCGAGCACGACGACGGCGTCGCCGGATGCGATGCGGTCGACGAGGTCGGAGCGTCCGGCTG
The DNA here is from genome assembly GCA_036260375.1 of Actinomycetota bacterium. Lineage (GTDB taxonomy): Bacteria > Actinomycetota > CADDZG01 > CADDZG01 > WHSQ01 > DASZZZ01. The sequence continues at coordinate 8,494 of DASZZZ010000117.1, read as the reverse complement.
CGAGCGCGAGCTCGGCGGCCGCGACGACATCCTGGTACGGGCTCTGGAACAGGGCCCGGCCCATGTGCTCGCACGCGACCGCGGCGTCAACGTGGCGCAGCGTGCGCGCCGACAGCACGCCGGTGCGAGCGAGTGTGCGCCACAGGTCGCGGTCGAGCCCCTTGCCGGGCGTCGGCGCGTCGCCCTCGCCGAGGGCGCGCTCGCGCGCGCGGCGCGCGTCGAGAGGGAAGTCGCGCGTGAAGAACGCGTCGAGCGCGTCCTCGAGCGCCTTCTGCCGGTCGTCCAACGCGACGTCGATGACGGCCCCCTTACTGGAACAGCCGCAGACCGTTGGCGGCGATCACGTACAGCATGATCTCCGACGTGCCGGCCGCGATCGTCATGCCGGGCGTCTCGCGATACGCGCCCTCGAGGATCCCGTCGATCGGCGCCTCGCCGTCCCACTGCGACAGCACGGCTTCGAGACCCTCGAGCTCGAGCCACGCGCGCACGACGCTCTTGCCGAGCTCGGTGTTGTACCACTTCGCCATCGCGGACGCGACCTCGTCGATGACCCCGCGGCTGACGTTGCCCAGCACGCGGAACGTGAGCAGCCGGCCCGCGGTGGCCTGTGCGTCGAGCGCCGCGAGCTGATGCGCGACCTGCGGATCCGACAGCTTCCCGGTCGCGCGTGCGCGCGCGATCATCATGTCGGTCCAGCGCCGGACGCGGCCCTGGTAGTCGACACCCGTGCGCTCGAGCGCGAGCACCGAGTTGATGATCTGCCAGCCGCGGTCCACGCCGCCGACGACGTCGTCGGGAGTCACGCGCACCCCGTCGAGCAGCGCGTCGTCGAAGCGTTCGTTGCCCATGCCCCACAACGGTCTTATCTCGACGCCGCCCTCGCGCAGCGGCACCATGAACAGCGTGATGCCCTCGAACTTGTTGCCCGTGTCGCGCGTCCGGGCCGCGGTCAGCGCGTGCTCCGCCCACGGAGACTTCATCGGGAACGTCTTGCGGCCGTAGAGCCTCCAGCCGTCGCCGTCGCGCTCGGCGCGCGTCTGGAGCGAGCTGAGGTCGGAGCCGGACTGCGGCTCGGTGTAGAGGACCGTCGCGGCCTTCTCGCCGCGCGCGATCGGGGGGAGAAAGCGCCGCTTCTGCTCCGGCGTGCCGACGAGCAGCAGGAACAGACCGACGATGTCGACGCTGAGGACGTGCGTCAGGTCGGGGACGCCGTTCAGCGCGAGCTGCTCCGAGACGAGCCCGGCCTCGACCGCGGTCTTGCCTAGACCGCCGTACTCGACCGGCCAGTTGACCGCGAGCCACCCGCGCTCGCCGAGCCACCGGTAGATGTCCGGGAACCCGTCCTCGCGCCGCGGCGGAAGCGTGCGCATCTCCTCGATGCTCTTCTGCACGCGGTCCTCGGCGAAGAACCGGAGGAGCTCCTCGTAGAAGCGCCGTTGCTCGTCGGTGAGTCCGAAGTCCACGCTCGCTCCGGCGCGCTCAGGCGTGCGCGGCCGGCGCGGCGTCGTCCTCCGCCGCGGGCGGGACGTCGTCGAGACGGGGAATCGGCGAGCGGAAGATGGGGACCATCGCGAGGCCGAAGCCGATGCACGCCAGCCACATCGCGTTGCGGAGGCCGACGGCCTCGCCGAGGAAGCCGCCGAGCAGCGAACCGACGGGGATCGAGCCGTACAGCATCATGCGCATGCTGGCGTGCATGCGCCCGAGGAGACGGTCGGGCGTCACGGTCTGACGGATCGTCAGGCCGAGCACGTTGCCGATGCCCTCGCCGAAGCCGATCGCGAACATCGCGAAGAACACGAGCGCCTTGTCGCCCAGACCGCCGCCGCCGGCGGCCGGGATGAGCGGCGTCACGACGCACGCAAGGCCGAGCCCCGCGGTCAGCGTCGGCCCGAACCTGAAGCGGCGCGCCAGCGCGGGCGCGATCGCCGTGCCGAGCACCGCGCCGACCGCGGCGGCCGACATCAGCAGGCCGTAGATGCCGGGCGACCATTCGAGCACTCGGAGCGCGTACGGGATGAACGCGACCATGACGAAGTAGAAGAACGCGTTGAACATCGCGCCCTCGAGCGCGAGCGCGCGCAGGTACGCGTTGCCGAACACGGCGCGCACGCCCTCGAGGATCTCGGCCCCGACGTTGCGCGCCTCGGTCGCCGCCCGCGGCTCCGGCTCCCTGGTCTTGATGAGCCCGAGCGTCACGACCGAGACCACGAAGGAGAGCGCGTCGAGCAGCAGCGCCGCCGGCGCGGTGACGAGCTCGATCATGAGACCCGCGATGCCCGGCCCCCCGACCTCCGCCGACGACGAGCTCGTCATGAGCTTGCTGTTGCCCTCGACGAGGTGCTCGCGGCGAACGAGCGACGGCAGGAACGACATCCACGCGACGTCGAAGAACACGGTGGCGACGCCGGACGCCAGCGCGACGGCGTAGAGGTACGGCAGCGTCAGCGCGTCGAGCCACGCGAGCACGGGAATCGATCCGATGAGCAGCGCGCGCGCGACGTTCGCGGCGAGCATGATCGGGCGACGGCGGCGGCGGTCGACCCACACGCCGACGAACAGCGGCAGCGCGACGAATGCGGCGTACTCCGCCGTGCGGAGGTACCCGAGCTCGCGCGCCGACGCGCCGAGCGTGAGCGCGGCGACGATCGGAAGCGCCGTCATCGTCACCTGGTTGCCGAACAGCGACGCCGTCTCGCCGACCCAGAACTTCATGAAGTCGCCGTGCGTCCACAGCTCGCCCGGGAGCCAGCGGCGCACGCCGCGGCGGCGGACGGCCTGCGGCGCGGCGACCGCCTCGGGGTGCCGACCCGGCGCGGCGGTCTCGCGCGCGGCCGCGGCGGACGGCGGGCGCTCTTCGACGACCTCGCCCGGCACGCCCGGATCGGCCTGCACGATCCCCCCTCCCCCCGATTTGCGTGACGCCCGCCTGCATGGCGCCCGCGACGCGTAGGCGTGCAGCCTAGGACCGCGTCCCGCGCCGTGTCAATCGCCGTTACGCCCCGTGAACTCTCCGGTTGCCGTCCGGTGACGACGTCTACAATCGCCCGCATGTACGGCGCGGCGCGCGACGCGCCCCGATCGCCGGCGCGACGGTGGTGCGCGTGAGCGCGCCGTGGTACGCGCGTGCTCGCAAACCCCCGCGCGCCACCGGCCGGCGCGCGTTCCTCGACCGCGACACGATCGCCGCGGTCGCGCCCGCCGCCGCCGCGACGGTCGTGTTCGGCGCCATCTTCGGCGCGCTAGCGCGTCCCGAGGCGGGTCCGTGGGCGACGGTGCTGATGTCGCTGATCATCTTCTCGGGCGCGGTCCAGTTCTCGCTCGCGGGGCTCATGCTGTCGGGCGGCCCGCCGTCGGCCATGCTGCTGTCCGCCGTCGTCCTCAACGTGCGCCTGGTGCTCATGGGGGCGGTGCTGCGGCGGCGGCTCGACCGGCCCCCGCTGGCGCGCGCCGGGCTCGCGTGGTTCCTCGTCGACGAGGGCTTCGGTCTCGCGATGGCGGCGCGCGAGCGCGTCGCCGAGACGTTGCTCACGTCGGGATCGGTGCTCTACGTGGCGTGGAACCTCGGGACGGTCCTCGGAGTGCTGGGCGGGTCGCTCGACGCGCTCGAGGAGGCCGCGACGTCGGTGTTCCCGGTCCTGTTCGTGGGGCTTGCGACGCTGTCGGCGCGCACCGCCGACCTCGTCGTGCGCACCGTGGCCGCGGCCGCGATCACGATCGTGGCGGCGTTGCTGTGGCCCGACGCGCGCACGCTCGTGCCGATCGTCGCCGCCATCGCGGTGTCGCTGCCGGGGAGGGCGCGATGAGCGTGTGGCTCATCGCCGCCATCGCACTGCTGACGTACTCGACGCGCGCGTCCGCGCTCGTGTTCCTCCCGGCGCCTCCGCCCCGCCTCGCTCCGCTGCTCGAGCGCGTCCCGGCCCCGTTGTTCGCCGGGTTCGCCGCGCTCGCCCTCGTGCAGTCCGACGGCACGTGGGCGCCGGTGCCCGTGCTGGCGGCCGCGGGAGCGGCGGTGTGCGCTGCGCCGAGCCGCTCGCTGCCGGTCATCATCGGCGGCGGCATCGCCGGTTACGCGGTGGCGACGCTGATCGTGTAGCGCTACTTCGCGTCGCCGCGCCCGTTGAGGCCCGAGTACTCGCGGCCTCCGAACGCGAAGCGCGTCGACAGGCGCCACGCGTCCTCGCGGCTGAAGCGGTCGCGGTAGTCGAGCATCCCGAGACGGCGGCCCTGGGCGCGCCCGGCCCGCAGCCACATCGACGGCGTCCGCTCGGAGCGCTGGCGCTCGACGAGCCGCTCGAGCGCGATCTCGACGGCGCGACGTTCGGCCTCGGTCGCGGCGCCGTCGACCGCGACGACCTCGACGTGGCGGCCCGGGGGCCAGTACAGGTCGGTCACAGCGGGATGTTGCCGTGCTTGCGCTGCGGGATGGTCTCGCGCTTCGAGCGCAGCATCTCGAGCGCGCGCGTCAGGCGCGCGCGCGTCTCCTGAGGCGCGATGACCGCGTCGACGTAGCCGCGCTCGGCCGCGATGTACGGGTTCGAGAACTTGTCGCGATAGTCGGCGATGAGCTCCTGCCGCTTCGCCTCCGGATCCTCGGCGGATGCGATCTCGCGCCGGTGGATGACGTTGACCGCGCCCTCCGCGCCCATCACCGCGATCTCGGCGGTCGGCCACGCGTACGAGACGTCGGCGCGGATGTGCTTCGAGTTCATGACGAGGTACGCGCCGCCGTACGCCTTGCGTGTGATGACGGTCATCTTCGGCACTGTCGCCTCGGTGAACGCGTACAACAGCTTGGCCCCGTGGCGGATGATTCCGCCGTACTCCTGCTCGGTGCCGGGCAGGAAGCCCGGCACGTCGACGAACGCGACGAGCGGCACGTTGAACGCGTCGCAGAAGCGGACGAACCGAGCCGCCTTCGTCGACGACGTGATGTCGAGCGTGCCCGCCAGCACCTGCGGCTGGTTCGCGACGACGCCGACCGTGTGCCCCGCGAGGCGGGCGAAGCCGCACAGGATGCTCTGCGCCCAGTGCGCGTGGACCTCGAAGAACTCGCCCTCGTCGAACACTGAGGCGATGACCTGGTGCATGTCGTAGGGCTTGTTCGGCGAGTCCGGAATGATGTCGAGCAGCTCGTCGCACGACCGCAGCGGGTCGTCGGTCGGCGGGTAGTAGGGGGGCGACTCGAAGTTGTTCGACGGCAGGAACGACAGCAGGTAGCGGACCTGCTCGAGGCAGTCCTCGTCGTCCGCGGCGACGAAGTGCGCGCTGCCCGACTTCGACGCGTGGCTCATCGCGCCGCCGAGCTCCTCCTGCGTGACGGTCTCGCCGGTGACGGCCTTGATCACGTCGGGGCCGGTGATGAACATGTGCGCGGTCTCGCTCACCATGAACGTGAAGTCGGTCATCGACGGTGAGTACACGGCGCCGCCCGCGCACGGGCCCATGATCGCCGAGATCTGCGGGATGACGCCCGAGCAGCGGACGTTGCGGTCGAAGATGTAGCCGTAGCCCGCGAGCGACGCCGGCCCCTCCTGGATGCGCGCGCCGCCCGAGTCGTTCAGGCCGATGACCGGCGCGCCCGTCTCCAGTGCGAGGTCCATGATCTTGCAGATCTTCTCGGCCATGACCTCGCCGAGCGACCCGCCGAACACGGTGAAGTCCTGCGCGAACACGAACACCTTGCGGCCGTCGACCGCCCCCCAACCGGTGACGACGGCGTCCCCGTAGGGCCGGCGGTCCTCGATGCCGAAGCCGTGCGACCGGTGGCGCACCAGCATGTCGGTCTCGACGAACGTGCCCGGGTCGAGAAGCTTGTCGATCCGCTCGCGGGCGGTGAGCTTGCCGCGCTGATGCTGGCGCTCGACGGCGGCCGGACCCCCGCCGGCGTGCGCCTGCCCGGCGAGCTCCTGCAGCTCCCCGAGGCGGTCGTCGATGGTGCGTCCGTTGGCGGTCGCGGCCGGGGGAGGAGCGTGCACGTCGGCGGCCGCCGCGGCGCCGTCCCCCCTCGCGTCGTCGTGACTCGTCATGTCGGCCGGAGTCTAGTTGGTCGCGGGACGACGCGGTGTCGACCGTTCGGTCAATTGCGCCGGATCGTCTCCAATGCTCCGAATCGGGCAGGGGAGCGACGCCGGGGGGCGAACCAGCCCGGTATGACGCCCCTGCACCTCCTCGACGCGTGCGGGCGCCACCGGCGCCGCCTCGCCCACGCTCGCCGCGCCGCCAGCGCGGGAGAAGAGGCCGCGAGCTACGACCTCGCGCTGTCGACGCGCGCGTTCTCGCGGCGAACGCGGCGTGTGGTGGAGGACAAGCTGGAGTTCTCGGCGACGCTCGTGCGCGCCGGCGAGGTCGATGCCGCGAGCAGGCTCATCGAGGATCTCCAGCGCGACGTGCGAGACCACGAGGCTGCGTTGATCGAGCGCGTCAACGAGGCCCGCGTCGGCCAGCGAACTCGTCACGATCGCGTCACGCGCCTGCGTGTCGTGCGAGCCCTGGCGAGTGCGCTCGTGAGCGCGTGCACGCTCAGCATGTCGCTGCTCGGCGTGGCGTTCGCCGCGTGGGTCGTCGACTCCGACGCGCCCGCCCGCCACGGCCGCGCCGTTCGTCACGACGCGCGCGCCGGCGCCCGTCCCGGCGGCGACCGGCCATCCGCCCGGCGCGACGCGCGCGTCGAGCGCGTCGTCCGCATCGGGGGCATGGCGGTCGCACTGAGCCCCGACGAGCTCCGGACGTATCGCGCGCTGATCGCCGACGGCGGCGCGCACGACGGGCGCCTCGAGGCGTTCCTGCTGTCGGTCCTGCCGGCCGCCGTCGCAGACACCGTGACCGACGCGCTCGCGGCCGACGCGACCGGCGTCCTCGCGGGGGCGGCGCAGCGCGTCGAGCGCGCCGAGCGCCGCGCCCGCGCGAGCGGCGCGCGCGCCGAGGCCGAGGGCGACGACAGGGCCCCCGCGGCATCCGACGGCGACGGAGCGACGCGGCCGGCCGGCGGAGACGACGGCGACGACGGCGGAGACGGGGCCGACGGCAACGGAGACGACGGCGACGGCCGTGACGCCGCGGCGGTCGACGCCGACATGGAGCTGCTCGTGGAGCCCGACGCCGCCCCGTAGGGGCGCGCCGGCGTCACAGGGGGCGGAAGACGGCGTCGCCGCCGGCGAGACGTCCCGCGACGCCCGCCGGGCGGATCGCGACCTCGCCCCGCCGGTCGTCGGTGACGGTGCCGATGCGGCGCGCTCGATAGCCCGTCGCGGCGAGCCGCGCGACGACGGCGTCGGCGTCCGGCGCCGGGACCACGACGACGAAGCCGACGCCCATGTTGAACACGCGGTACATCTCCGCGTCGTCGATGCCGCCGGTGCGCCGCACGAGCTCGAACACCGGCGGCGCCGGGGGCAGCTCGTCGACGTCGAAGCCGACCGGCGCGTCGAGCCGGCACAGGTTGGCGAAGCCGTCGCCTGTGACGTGCACGAGCCCGCGCACGTCCGCGCCCGCGTCGAGCAAGTCGACGACGGCGCGCACGTAGATGCGCGTCGGCTCGAGCAGGGCGTCGCCGACCGTTCCCCCGAGCTCGGCGACGCGCTCGTCGAGGCGGAACGCGCCGGAGCCGAGCAGCACGCGCCGCGCGAGCGTGAGCCCGTTGGAGTGGATGCCCGACGACTCGAGCCCGACGAGCGCGTCGCCTGGAGTCACCGCCGCGCCGGTCAGCACGCGGCGCGGGTGCACGACGCCGACGCACGCGCCGACGAGGTCGAAGGCGCGCTCGTCGCCGTTCGCGCCGATGACCTCGGGTAGCTGCGCGAGCTCGCCGCCGGGGATCGCGATGCGCGCGTCGTGCGCCGCCGCCGCGAGGCCGCGCAGGACGTCCGCGGTGCGGCGCGCGTCGAGCGTGTGGACGCCGAGATAGTCCACCATCGCCACCGGGCGGGCGCCGACGCACACGACGTCGTTGACGTTCATGGCGACGCAGTCGAAGCCGATCGTGTCGTAGCGCTCGAGCGCGGAGGCGACGATCGTCTTGGACCCGACACCGTCCGTCGAGATCGCGATCGCGAGATCGGCCGAGACCTTGAGCACGCTCGCGTATTGACCGAAGCGGGTGAGCAGCTCTGCGTTGGGGGGGAGCGAGAGGGTCGGCCCGAGGTGGCGCTCGATGGACGACAGCGCGTCGCCCTGGCCCCGAACGCCTGCCTCGCTATAGCTGCTGGCCGTCACGATCCCGACGCTACCCCACGGGCTCGTGAGGTTCCGGTGTTTGCCGGTCGTCGCGCGCCGTGATGCCCGGAGGGAGCCGCAACGCGGCGAAGAAGATCAGCGCGGCCGGAAGCGCACCGACGAGATATGCGGCGCCGAACCCGGACGACTCCGCGACGAACCCGACCGCGGTCGGCGCGATCAGGTAGCCGAGGTCGCCGGCCATCTGATTGACTCCCACGGCGGCACCGCTCCCGCCCTTGGGTATCGAGTCCGCCAGCAGGCCGCCCGAAGCCGT
>DASZZZ010000116.1:0-8126 GCA_036260375.1 Actinomycetota bacterium | reverse complement strand
GAGGCGCCGGGTCGGGCGCGGCGTCGCCCGCCGACAGCACCGCCGCGCCGCCCGCCAGCGTGCCGGCGACGACCGACGCGACGAGGGCCGCGACCGCCCGCGTCACCGCAGCGCCCGCGCGATCGCCAGCGCCCCGGCGAGGCCGGCCGACGGCGCTCGCACCGAGTGCAGGACGCCGCGCTCGACCCACTCGAGCTGGCCGTCGTCCGGCTCCCAGCGGCCCGGGCGCCCGCGCACGACGACCGCGACGCTCGCGGCCGGAGACGGCGGCACGGCCCGCGCCGGACGAGCCTGCTCGATCACGATGCCGAGGCCGTCGTACTCCGCCTCGGCCCGCCGGTACTCGATCGTCACCGCGGCGCCGCCCGCGCGCGACGACCGCAGGTAGGCGCCCGACGGCGTCGCGGCGTCGTAGCCGTCGGGGAGCGACGCCGGCAACGACACCCACTCGAGCGCGCCGAGCGCGCGCTCGTCGAGGCGCGTCAGCGTGAAGCCCCCGGGGCGCCGCGACACGCGCGGGGCGGGCTCCCCGGTCCCCGGAAGCGAGCGGGCGACGCGCAGGAGCTCGGCGCGCGGCAGGTTCGACTCGAGCAGCACCCCGGCGCGGCCCTCCGCCAGCGCGACCCTCCGGCGCAGCGTCGCGTCGGCCGGCAGGTAGTAGGCGTAGCCGCCGTCGCCGAGCACGACCTCCTCGCCCGTCGCCCGCGCGAGCGCGACCGACGACCGGCCCCCGCGCGTGACGCGCAGCCACGACATGCCGTCGGCGAACGACGCGACCGCGCGCCCGTCGGCGGTGCGCCCGGCGCGGTACGGGCGCAGCCCGGCGACGCGACGCGGCACGAGCGCGCCCGGCACGCGCCCGAACGGGACGGGCTCGAAGCCCGCGCTCGACTCGCGCGGCGCGCCGGGCGCGTCGAACGCGGCGCGCGGCAGCCCGTCGGGGGCCGTGAAGCTCGTGGCGCGCACCTCGAGCACGACGTCGCCGGGCCCGTCGCGCAGGCCGTGCAGGCGCGCCCACGCGGCGCGGTCGGGGGCGCGCGCGGCGACGACGCGGAAGCGCAGCGGCACGAACGTCGTGCGGTCGACCCACAGGTCGACGCGGTCGAGCGGGTGGAACGGACGCCACGACTGCGCCGGGTCGAGCGCCGCGACGAGCGGCAGCGCGTCCGCGTACGCGAGCGCGACGTGGTGCGTGGGACGTCCGAGGAGCGTGCTGCCGCCGGAGACGTCGAGGCGCGCCGCGCCGGAGATGGTCTCGACCGGCACGGCGATGTCGGTCGGCACCACGGTGCTGCCGTCGAACGGCGCGCGGCGCGACAGCGCGACGACGTGCCGCACCGCGGGCACGGTACGCACCGAGCCGCTCGACGCGACGACGCACCCGGGCAGCGCGCGCGCGGGGCATCGCGACGGGGCGCTCGTCCACCTCCGGCCCGCGGCCGCGATCACCGTGACGTCGGCGCGCGGCCAACGCGCGTCGGGATAGGCGGTCGTGTCGTCGACCTCGAGGCGGAAACGCTCCGGCGCCTCGTACCACACCGCGGCCGAGAACGTCCGCTCGTCGACGCGTGGGTGCCAACCGCGCTCCACGATCGCGAGGTCGGCGCGGTACGCGGATAGGTCGCGCGCCGCGCGCCTGACGCCCTCGACGAGATCGGCGGCGGCGGCGTCGCGCGGGCGCTCGTCCCACGGCAGCGCGGCGCCAGCGACGACGACCGCGGCCGCGACCGCGGCGGCGAGCCCGGCCCGCAGGCGCGCCGAGCGCGCCCGCGCGCGCCGCGCACCGTCGCGCCGGATGCGGACGGCGACCCCGTCGACGAGGTCCGGCGCGGGGGCCGCGGGCCGCACCCGCACCGCGGCGCGCGCGCCGGCGAGGCGGCGCTCGTGCGCGCGGCACTCGGCGCATGCGTCGAGATGCGCCTGCAGGGCGTGCGCGGCGGCGCCGTCGAGCTCGGCGTCGAGGCGCGCCGACGCGTCGACGCGCGCGCGGCGGCAGGTCGCGTCACGCATCGCCGGCACGCTCCTCGACCGCCGGGCCGAGCGCGTCGGCGAGCAGCTCCCGGGCGCGGTGGACGCGGCTCTTGACGGTCCCCTCCGGAACGCCGGCGAGCGCGGCGGCGTCGCGGTAGGGGAGGCCGAACACGTCGACGAGCACGACGCACTCGCGCAGCGGCAGCGGCAGCGCCACGACCGCCTCCCTCACCTCGACGCCGACGGTGTGGTCGGTCGCGCGGCGCGCCGGCTGGGCGCCGAGCAGGTCGCCGGTGCGCCGGCGCCGCGCCGAGCGCCGCAGCTCGTCGAGCGCGCAGTTGCGCACGACGCTGAACAGCCACGTCGAGAACTTCGAGTCGCCGCGGTAGCGGCGCAGGAAGCGGTACGCGCGCACGAACGCCTCCTGCGCGACGTCGGCGGCGGCGTCGTCGTCGCGCAGGAGGTGCGCGCAGAAGCGCCACACGTCGACCTGGTAGGTGCGCACGATGGTCTCGAACGCGGCCGGGTCGCCCGCGCGCGCGGCGTGGATGACCTTCGGGTCCGGCTCGTCCAGAACGACCTCCCCGCGTCGGAACGCGACCTCCGACCATGGGACGCACGGCGACGTGGAAAGGTTCGCGGGGTCCGGCTCCGGCGGCAACGGGGTTGCTTCCGTGCCGGCGGGCCGGCCCCGAATTGGAGCGACCGTCGGGCGCGCGGGCGCCGGACGAGACGGCGCCGGCGAGGGGGGGCCAGCGGGTCGTCCCGCCTGCCGACACGCTCGGGGGGGTGAGCGAACGCCGCCGGGAGGCGGCGAGTCGGCGGTGGCGGGGGCCCGCCCAGCACCCGCCCCCGCCAGCTCGCAGGCGATGTGCGACGTCCCCAGCGGGGCTATGCGCCCCGCATCGTCCGCAGCGACACACGTCGTCCTGTTGCACGCCGACGGCCGTTCCGGCGTCGGCCGGGAGAGCCCCGGCCTTGGCCTGCCCAAAGCCCGCCCGAACGGCGTCTTCCGGTCGTCCCACCGCCTGCCCGCCGCCTCGCGGTCCCCGACGAGGGGTTAACCGTATTGGTGAAGATATGAGAGCACAGGTGTAAAGTCTGTGACGGCGCTCACAGAGGCGCATAAATTTCCGGCGTTTTCGGCGCCGGCGCACGCGTACGATGGCCGCGTGTACGCCGGCAATCTAACCTGTAGGAGCTGCGGCCTGACGTTCACCGGCCGGTGGGGGTCGACCGCCTCGGCGTACGAGTTCCGCTGCGGCCACGACCACGTCGTCCACGTCGACCGGTCGAGCGGCGCGGTCGTGGCAATCGACGGCGCCGCCGTCGACGGCCCCGCCCTCGCCGACGTGTTCGGGCGCTGCCCCCGCTGCGCGACCGAGCTCGCCACCGGCCGGCTCCCGCGCTGCCCGGTGTGCGGAGGCGACGACCACGACGTCGTGGGCGCCGGGACGATCGATTAGCACTCTTGGACTTAGAGTGCCAACAGGCGCTACGATGGGGCGCATGGAGCGCGACCGTCCGGAGCTCGACGAGCGCAAGGCGGCCATCCTGCGCGCGATCGTGTCGCACTACGTCGGCTCGGGGGAGCCGGTCGGGTCGAAGACGATCGTGGAGCGCTTCGACCTCCGGGTGTCGGCGGCCACCGTCCGCAACGAGATGGGCGCGCTCGAGGCCGGGGGGTTCATCTACCAGCCGCACACCTCGGCGGGGCGCGTCCCGACCGACGCCGGCTACCGCTACTTCGTCGACGCGTGGACCGGCGACGTCCGCCTGCCGTCGACCGAGGCGCGCCGCGTGCGCAGCTTCTTCGTCGAGCCACGCTGGGAGCTCGAGGAGGCGTTGCGCCGCACCGCGTCGCTCCTGTCGAGCCTCACCGACCACGCCGCGGTCGTGTTCGCGCCGGCGCTCGACCGCAGCCTCGTGCGCCACGTCGAGCTCGTCGGGCTCGGCGGGAGGCGCGCCATGCTGGTCGTCGTGACCGACACCGGGCGGGTCGAGAACCACGTCATCCTCACGCCCGAGCACGTCGACGAGGTCGATCTCGACCAGACGGCCGACATGCTCAACCGCGTCGTCGCCGGCGTCGCGCTCGAGCTCGCGGCGCGCGCGGTGGCCGGCAACCTCGAACGCTTCCCTCTCGAGCTGCGCGCCACGGCCGAGGCGGTCGCGACCGTGCTGCGCGAGGAGATGTCGCGGGGCGAGGTGGAGCGCATCTTCCTCGAGGGCACCTCGAACATCGTCGACGAGCACAAGTTCGCGGACCTCGAGACCGTGCGCCGGGTCATCGGCGCGCTGGAGCACCGGCGCGTGCTGCTGGAGCTGCTCGCCGACGCGCTGTCGCAGGAGCGCGTCGCGGTTCGCATCGGCTCGGAGAACGCGATCGAGCAGATGCAGCCATGCTCGGTCATCAGCGCGTCGTACGGCGCCGAGGGCAAGCCGGTGGGATCGCTCGCGGTGGTGGGCCCGACGCGCATGGACTACCGCCGGACGATCGCCGCCGTCCACGAGGTCGCGTCCAACCTCGGCCGCATGCTCGGCGAGTCGGGCGAGTGACGCACATGGCGCACGACCACTACGCCACGCTCGGCGTCGCCCGCACCGCGTCCGCCGACGAGATCAAGCGCGCCTACCGACGGCTCGCGCGCCGCTACCACCCCGACGCCAACCCGGACGACCCCGACGCGGCGGAGCGCTTCAAGGAGGTGTCGCGCGCGTACGAGGTCCTGTCGGATCCCGTCAAGCGGCAGCGCTACGACGCGTTCGGCGACGAGCGCGCCGCGGCCCCCGGCTTCTCGGACGTCGGCGGCTTCTCCGACCTGTTCTCGGCGTTCTTCGGCGGCACGCCCGGGACGCGCGCGCGGCGCGGGCCGGCGCGCGGCAGCGACATCCTCGCCGAGGTCGAGCTGACCCTCGAGGAGGCGGCCGCGGGGGCCGAGCGGGCCGTCGAGGTCGAGACGCTCGCGGAGTGCGACGAGTGCGGCGGCTCGGGCGCCGCGCCGGGGACCTTCCCGTCGCGCTGCGTCGCGTGCGGCGGCACCGGGGAGGTGCGCGACGTGCGCCGCACGGTGTTCGGCAACGTCATGACCGCGGCCAGCTGCCGCCGCTGCGGCGGCACCGGCGAGGAGATCACGGACCCGTGCCCGCGCTGCGGCGGCCGCGGGCGCGTCGCGGTCGCGGAGACGCTGACCGTCCACGTCCCTGCCGGGGTCGACGACGGCGCGCACCTGCGCGTCACGGGCCGCGGCGAGGCCGGCGTGCGCGGTGGACGCTCGGGCGACCTCTACGTGGCGATCCGCGTGCTCGAGCACGACGTCTTCAAGCGCGCCGGCGACGACCTCGGCTGCGAGGTGCGCGTGCCGATGACCGTCGCCGCGCTCGGCGGCGTCGTCGACGTCCCGACGCTCGACGATCCCGAGCCCATCGAGATCCGGCCCGGCACCCAGCCGGGCGAGGTCGTGCGTCTCAAGGGCAAGGGCATGCCGCGTCTCGACGGGCGGGGACGCGGCGAGCTGGTCGGCGTTCTCAAGGTCGAGACGCCCACGGAGCTCGACGACGACGAGGCCGAGCTGTTGCGCCGCTTCGCCCGCCTGCGCGGCGAGCGCGCCGGCCGCCACGGCCTGTTCGACAAGATCAAGGAAGCGTTCCAGTAGCGCCCCCGGCCGCCCGTGCCGGGACGCTCGTGGCCGCGTGCCGCGCGCCCACTTGACTTTTCCTAACGAACGCTTATTTTGATTCCCATGGGGGGGAGAGCGACGCTCGCCGGTCCGCAGCGGCGGCCGGGGCGGCCGCCGAAGGAGCTCGCCACCGACACGCGCGTCGAGCTCCTCGAGGCCGCCCTCGAGCTGTTCGCGCGGCACGGCTACGCCGGCACGTCGGTGCGCATGATCGCCCGCAGCGTCGGCGTCAGCGAGGCCGCGATGTATGCCCACTTCCCGGGCAAGCGAGCGATGTTCGAGGAGCTGCTCGAGCACGCCGGCCCGCGCACCGTGCTCCAGGAGATGGGCGCCGCCGACGGCGAGCTTCCCGTGTCGGATCCGGCGCGCTTCGTCCGCCGGCTCGTCGAGCGGGTGTGGGCCGGCTGGGAGAAGCCCGCGGCGCGGCGCTTCCTGAGCATCCTGATGCGCGAGGGGTTGATCTCCGACCCGTCGACCGGCGTCGGGCTGCTCGCGGCGATCGCCGACATGCAGCGCGAGCTCGGCTCGGTGTTCGCGCGCTGGCAGGCCGAGGGGCGCGTGCGCGTGCGCGGCGCGACGCCCGAGCAGCTCGCGTGGGAGCTCTTCTCCACCGTCGCCGTGCTCCGCATCCTCCACGCGCACGCCGACGCGGGCCCTGCGGAGCTGCGCCGGGGACGCGAGGCGATGCGCCGGCACGTCGAGTTCTTCGTCGCCGCGGTGTTCGGCGACGGCGCGGCGACCGGACGCGGCGACGACCCGGCCGACGACTGACTTTCGACCTTGGTTCGGTGGGATGACCAACACGGAGGGGGATCGATGCAACGCCACGACACCGACCGCGTCGTGATCGTCGGAGCCGGCCCGACCGGCCTCACGCTGGCGTCGGAGCTCGCGCGTGCGGGCGTCCCGTGCACCGTCGTGGAGCGGCGGTCCGGACGCAGCGAGGAGTCCCGGGCGCTCGGGCTCCACGCGCGCACGCTCGAGATGCTCGACCTGCGCGGCGTCGCGACCGAGCTCGTCGAGCGCGGCCACTCGGTGCGCAAGGTGCGCCTGAGCCTCGGCCACAAGCTGATCGACCTCGGCCGGCTCGACAGCCGCTTCCCGTACCTGCACATCCTCCCGCAGAGCGTCACCGAGGAGGTGCTCGAGGAGCACGCGCGCGGGCTCGGCGCGGAGGTCGTGCGCAACACGCGCGCGATCGCCCTGCACCAGGACGACGACGGCGTCACCGTGCGCGTGCGGCAGGGGACGCACGAGTGGGACGAGCGCGCCGCGTACGTCGTCGGGTGCGACGGCGCGCACAGCGCGGTCCGCAACCTGCTCGGCGTGCCGTTCCGCGGCAAGACGTATCCGTTCACGATCATCGTGGCCGACGTGCGGCTCGAGCACCCGCCGCATGACGACCTGCTGCTGCAGGTGGGGCCGGGCGGCATCATCGTCGCGACGGCGTTCGGCGACGGCTGGTACCGCATGGGGTGCATCGACCGGTTGCGCGCGTGGTCGAACGAGCCCGTGACGATGGAGGAGGTGCGCGCGACCCTGGCGCGTGTCGCGGGCCGCGATCTCGGCCCGAGCGACCCGCGCTGGATGTCGCGCTTCCGCATCCAGGAGCGTCATGCGGACCGCTACCGCGCCGGCCGCGTGCTGCTCGCCGGCGACGCCGCGCACCTCCACTCGCCGCTCGGCGGCCAGGGGCTCAACGTCGGCATCCAGGACGCCATGAACCTGGGGTGGAAGCTCGCCGCCGAGATGCACGGGTGGGGCGTCCCCGGACTCCTCGACTCGTACGAGGCCGAGCGCAGGCCCGTGGCGGCGCGGATCATCAAGGCCACCGACGTCGCGACGTACGCGATGACGACGGCGTCGCCGCGCCTGCGCCGCGTGCGCGGCGTCGTGGCGCCCGTCGCGCTCTCGACCCCGCACGTCCAGCGCGTCGTGCGCGAGCACCTCTCGGGCGTCGCGGTGTCGTACCGCCCGCCCGACGGGCGCCGTCATCGCCTCGACGGGCGCCGGCTGCCCGACCGCGACGTCGTGCTCGCGAACGGACGCACCACGCGCGTCGCCGAGCTCCTGCGCCCGGGCCGCTTCGTGCTGCTCGATTTCACGCCCGACGGCGCGACCCGAGCCGCGGCGACGGCGTGGGCCGGGCGCGTCGACGCGGTCGTCGCGCGCCGGCCCGCGACCGGCATGCGGCGGGCGAGCGCGCTGCTGGTGCGGCCCGACGGCTACGTCGCGTGGGCGAGCGACACGCGCTCCGCGTCGTCGCTCGCGTCAGAGGCCCGGGCCGCCCTGGCGCGCTGGTGCGGGGCGCCGGACGCCGGCGTCGCGATCGCCGGGCCACGCGGCGTCGCGGCGGCGGTCGGCGGCACGGCGGCGCAGATCGCGCCGGCGCTGCCGGCGGTCGCGCTCGTCGCCGAGCACGCCTAGGTCGCGCGCGGCGCGGATCGTCCGCGCCGCGCGGCCCCCCGCGACCCC
>DASZZZ010000115.1:0-16649 GCA_036260375.1 Actinomycetota bacterium | reverse complement strand
GTCAGCGGGGTGCCGCTTCCGCACGAGCCCTGGGTGTAGACGTTGAACCGGATCCACATCTTCGTGATGTCGCCGATCGTGCCGCCGGGCTCGGCGTTGGCGCCGGCGTAGGCGTTGGCCGCGCTGTCGCGCACGGTCGCCTCGAGCGTCAGGTTGACGCCCGTGAGCCCGATCTGGTCGCCGGTGTACTCCATGTGCGCGTCCTCACGGTTGACCGTGACGGACGCCGCGCCCTGGTCGCTGGCGTTCGACGCGTCGACGACCTTGATCGCCGGCGTGTACGACCCCTGCTGGACGTTGAGGCGGCCGGAGATCGTCGCGCTGCCGTTGCCGTCGTTCACGAGCGCGAGGCTCGCCGGCAGGCCCGTCGCCGAGAACGTGAGGCTCGACGCGGGGTCGTCCACGTCGGTCGCCGAGACCCCGAACGACACCGAGTCCGAGTACTGGCCGGTCGCGCTCGCCGACGACAGGTCGAGCTCCGGCGCGTCGTTCACCGGCGTGACGTCGATCGAGACCTGTGCCGCGTCGGACGCGTCTCCGTCGGAGGCCGAGAAGCCGAACGAGTCCGCGCCGTGGAAGTCGCGCGCCGGCTCGTAGCTGAGCGGCCCGGTCGCGAGCGCGTACGGCGCCGCGCCCACGACGTGGTCGCCCGCGCGCAGCGTGCCGTGCTCGGGCAGCGACGTGATCGTCAGCGTCAACGCGTCGTCGTCGGGGTCGCTCGCGTCGAGCTCGACGGATGCGCGCTCGTCCTCG
Organism: Actinomycetota bacterium; assembly: GCA_036260375.1. Taxonomy (GTDB): domain Bacteria; phylum Actinomycetota; class CADDZG01; order CADDZG01; family WHSQ01; genus DASZZZ01. The sequence continues at coordinate 15,896 of DASZZZ010000115.1, read as the reverse complement.
GGCACGACGATGTCCTCGGGGGCGGCGTCGGGCGCGCGGTTCGCGAACGACAGCGCGACCGTCGCGGGCTCGCTCGCGCGCGCCGCGTCGCACACGGCGCCGGGACCACAGAGGTCCGGGTCGCCGCGATCCACGACGCGGTAGGTGAGCTCGTCGGCGTCGCGGCCCGGCGCGGTGCGCTCGTAGCGCAGCGTCGAGCCGTCGAGCGACGCGTCGCCGCGCGCGGGGGCCGAGACGATCTCGTAGGTCAGGTCCGCGTCCGCGGTCTCGACGTCGGACGCGAGCGCCGCGAGGTCGAGCGCGCCGGCGCCGTCCTGGGCGATCGCAACGGCCCCGGGGGCCGCGCCCGGGCGGTCGTTGACGGGGGCGACCGCGATCTCGACGTCGGCCGTCGCGCACTCGCTCGGAACGCCGCCGTCGCACGCGCGGTAGACGAACGAGTCGGACCCGTTGAAGTTCGCGTCGGGCGTGTAGGTCCTGTCGGACCCCGCGCCGCTGAGCTCGCCGTGCGAGGGCCCGGTCACGATCGTGTAGCTCAGGTGCTCGTCACCCGTCTCGACGTCGGCGACCAGAGATGCGAGGCCGATCGACTCGGAGCCGTCCTCGGACAGGCCCATGTTGCCGTCGGCCGCGCTCGGGCGGTCGTTGACCGCGGCGAAGTCGATCGTGACCTCGGCGCTGTCGCTGCCGCCGTTGCCGTCCGACACGGTGTAGGAGAACGTCGCGTCGCCGTTGAAGTCGGACGCCGGCGTGAACGTCACCGTCGTGCCGTCGCCGCTCAGCGCCACGCTTCCGTGCGTCGCGGAGCCGACCGCGCTCACCGCGAGCGCGTCGCCGTCGACGTCGTCGTCGTTGGACACGAGCGAGCTCGCCGCGATCTCACGCGCCTCGTCCTCGACTCCGGCGTACGAGTCGTCGTGCGCCACCGGCGCGTCGTTGACCGCGCTCACCGAGATCGACACCGTCTTGGTCTCGCTCGTGCGCGCGCCGTCGCATCCCGGCCCCGAGCAGTCGTCCGGGTCGCCGCGGTCGGTGACCTCGTAGGTGAACGAGTCGTCGCCGTTGAAGTTCGCGTCGGGCGTGTAGGTCTTGTCCGACCCTGCCCCCGACAGCGACCCGTGGCCCGGACCCGACACGATCGTGTAGCTCAGGTGCGCGTCGCTCGTCTCGACGTCGGCGACCAGAGACGCGAGGTCGATCGCCTCGGAGCCGTCCTCGGCCAGGCTCATGTTGCCGTCCGCCGCGCTCGGGTGGTCGTTGAGCGCGTTCACGGTGAGCTCGAGCTCGGCCGTGGCGCACTCGCTCGGGCTGCCGTCGTCGCACACGCGATAGACGAGCGCGTCGGAGCCGTTGAAGTCGGCGTCGGGCTCGTAGCGCACCTTGCCGGCGTCCGCCCCGCCCAGGATCGTGGCGTCGCCGTGCGCGGGCCCCGACACGATCGCGTCGACCACCAGCGCCTGGCCCGCCTCGTCGGCCGGCCCGGGGTCGTCGTTGGCGACCACGTCGGCCGCGACGACGTCGTCCTCGTCGACTGCGCCGGCGTCGTCGGCCGCGTCGGGGGCGTCGTTGACCGCCGCGAAGTCGATCGTGACCTCGGCGCTGTCGCCGCCGTTGCCGTCGGAGACGGTGTAGGAGAACGTCGCGTCGCCGTTGAAGTCGGACGCCGGCGTGAACGTCACCGTCGACCCGTCGGCGCTCAGCGCGACGCTGCCGTGGGCCGCGGACCCGACCGCGCTCACGCTCAGCGCGTCGCCGTCGGCGTCGTCGTCGTTGGACACGAGCGAGCTCGCCGCGATGTCGCGCGCCTCGTCCTCGACGCCGGCGTAGGCGTCGTCGTGCGCCACCGGCGCGTCGTCGACCGCGCCGACCGTGACGTGGAACGTGCGCTCGGCGTAGAGCGGCCCGTCGGCGCCGTCGCTGGTGTCGGTCGCGCGCACCGTGACGTCGCCCTCGCCGTGGAAGTCGGCGTCGCCCGCGATCGCAAGCACGTGAGTGACGGGATGGATCGTCGTCGCGACGCCCGCGAAGCTTGACTCGACGCCGTAGCTCGCGTCCGACGCGGCGGTCTCGACGTCGGAGAAGCGCGCCTCGAGGTCGACCGTCGTGTGCGAGTCCTCGTCGAGAGCGACATCGTCGATCGCGTCGAGCCGCGGCGCGTCGTTCACCGCCGCCACCGTGATCGAGACCGTCTCGGTCGCGCTCGTCAACGCCGCGTCGCAGCCCGGCCCCGAGCAACCGTCGGGGTCGCCGCGGTCCGTGACCTCGTAGGTGAACGAGTCGGTGCCGTTGAAGTCGGCGTCGGGCGTGTAGGTCATGTTCGACCCCGCCCCCGACAGCGACCCGTGGCCCGGCCCGCTCACGATCGCGTAGTCCAGGTCGCCGTCGGCCGTCTCGACGTCCGAGACCAGCGACGCGAGATCGATCGAGGCCGAGCCGTCCTCGGACAGGCCGATCATGCCGTCGCGCGCGCCCGGCCGGTCGTTCACGGCCTCGACCGTGACGTCGACGCGCGCGCTCGCGCACTCGCTCGGGCTGCCGTCGTCGCACACGCGATAGACGAGCGCGTCGGGACCGTTGAAGCCGGCGTCGGGCTCGTAGACGAGCTCGCCGGCCGGGATGTCGAACGGCGCGACGGTCACGAGGTCGCCGCCGGCGCGCAGCGCGCCGTGCTCCGGCAGCGACGTCAGCGTCATCGTGAGCGCGTCGCCGTCGGCGTCGGTGGCGTCGAGCGCGATCGAGACGGGCGTGTCCTCGGGCGTCGACACGCGCGACGGCTCGGCGTGGGGGGCACGGTTCGCCGCGACCGTTGCCGACGCGGTCCGGGTCGGGGAGTCCTCGTGCCCGTCGCCGGCCGTGACCTGCACCTCGACGCCGTCTCCCGCCGCGACGCCCGTCCCGGTGAGGTCGAGCGCGTCGGTGGGCGACGACGACGTGCGCGTCGCGATCGTGTCGCGGCCCCCGCCGCGCACGCGCGTCCACACGTACTCGTAGGTCAGGTCGTCGCCGTCGTCGTCGGAGGGCGCTACCGCGGTCGCCGTCAGCGTGCCCCGCCGGCCGACCGTCTGCGGCGAGACCGACGCAGACGCGAGCTCGGGGGGCGAGTTCGTGAGCGTCACGGTGACGGTCGCGGGCGCCGACTGCGCGGCCCCGTCGTCGGCGACGTACTCGAACGTGTCGGTGCCGACGAAGTCGCCGGACGGCACGTAGGTCGCGACGTTGCCCGACACCGCGACGGTGCCGTGTGCCGCACCCCCGTTCGCCGACACGAGCGCGAACGCGAGCGGATCGCCGTCGGCGTCGCTCCCGCCGAGGACGACGTCGACGCCGGCGGGCGCGCGATGCGCGACCGACGCGCTCTTGGCCGCGGCGACCGGACGCGCGTTGACGAGCGTGCCGTTGATCGCGACCGGCGCGGACGCGGCGTCGTTGCCGGGGGCCGTGTCGCCGAGATCGCTGAACACCGATGCGTTGTTGACGATTGTGCGTCCCGCGCCGGACGCGAGCGCGCGCGCCGTGATCGTCACGGTCGCGCTGTTGGATCCAGCCGTCGCGCCGATCGTGCCGAGCACGCACGTGACCTCGCGATCCGCGACGTCGCAGTACGGCGGCGTCGAGCTGTTGCTCGTGCCCGGGCTCGTCGTCACCGACGCCGGATCGACGTGGCGCGGCATACGGTCGACGACGGTGACGTTGGTCGCCGCGTTGGGACCGTGGTTCGTCACGCGCAGCGTGTAGGTGAAGCTCGTCCCCGGAGTCACCGACGTGACCGAGGCCGACTTGGACAGCGCGAGGTCGGTCGTCGCGACCGTCTCGGTGACGTCGTCGACGGAGTTGTCGGACTCGTCGGCCTCGAACGTGCCGCGGCTCTGGTCGGGGCAGCCCGCGACCGCCGCCGGGTCCTGCATCGAGCACGCCGTCGCGGTGTTCGTCACGACGGCCGGGGAGTCCGCTGCGACGTCGACCGCGATGGTCAGCGCCGGCGCGGAGCGGCCGGGCGCGAGGTCGGCCGCGGCGTCGCACACGACCGTGCGGCCCGAGCTCGAGCACGTCCATCCCGAGCCCGACGCCGACGAGAACGTCAGCCCCGGCGGCAGCGTGTCGACGACGCGCGGCCGCGCCGCCGCGTCGGGACCGTCGTTGCCGACGAGGATGGTGTAGGCACCGGTGCCGCCGCGCGGCAGGCCGCCGGTGTGCGACTTCTCGATCCACAGGCCGGCGCGGCCGACGAGGACGTCGTCGGCGACGTCGACGTTGTTGACGCGGTTGGGATCGTCGTCGACCGCGGCGACCGCGGACGTGACGTTGACCGCGCGCGCCGGCGCGTCGTCCGCGACGTCGACGACGAGCTCGAGCGGCGGAGCGGAGCCGAGGGGGCCGACTGAGTCCGGGTGCGTGCACGTCACGACGCGCCCCGCCGCGTCGCAGCTCCATCCCGCGCCGCTCGCCGACGCGAAGCTCAGCCCGTCCGGGAGCGTGTCGGTGACCGTCAGCGGCCCCGCCGCCATGCCGGGGCCGTCGTTGCGGACGCGGACGTCGTAGGTCGCGGAGCCGCCACGCGTCATGGGCTCGGGGCGCGTCTTGGTGAGGACGACGTCGGCGTCGTCCGGGTTCGCGATCGTCGTCGGGTCCGACGCGGCGTCGTTGCCGGGCGACGGGTCGCGCAGCGTCGAGCTCGCCGGCTGCGACACCGTCGCGCGGTTGGTGACGGGGCCCGTCTGCGTCGCGACGACGTCGACCACGACGTCGACCGACGCCGACGCACCGGGCGCGAGCCCAGCGCGCGTCAGCGTGACCGTCGGCGACGCCGCGCTGCACGACGAGCAGCTCCACCCCGCGCCGGAGAACGACCGGTACGCGAGCCCCGGGGGCAGCGTGTCGGTGACGGTGACGGCACCCGAGGCGGCGGGGCCGTCGTTGCGCACCGACAGTGTGTACGTACCGGTGGAGCCGCGCGCGAACGCGCCCGCGTGCGACTTCGTCACCGACAGGTCGGCCGCGTCGACGGCGGTGAACGACACCGCGTTGGCGCCGCTCTGGAAGTCGGCGTTGTAGTGGAAGCTGCTGCCGGAGAAGTCGTAGACGAGGCCGCCGAGCGTGCCCGAGCCCGTGCCCACGACCTCGACGGTGTAGACCACCTTGATCGGGTTGCCGCCGGCCTTGCCGCCGGGGAAGTTGGTCGGGCCGACGCAGCTCCTGTACGTCGGGCTCGTCCTGTCGGCGTCCCAGCCGCACGCGTCGGCGTAGACCGCGTCGTTGGCGGCGCCGCGCGGCGCCGCGTACGTCGACGTGACGTCGACGACGCGGAAGATGGAGTCGGGGAAGTTCACGAACGCCTGGAGCTGCTCGTAGCCCTGCGTCGCGGTCTTGGCGTTGAGCGTGAAGCGATAAGTCTTGCCGCGGTAGACGGTGCACGACGTCCCGGTGCACGCGGCGCTCGTGATGCCGACGACGGCGTTGCGGTTCTGGCGGATGAGCTTCTCGACGTACAGCTCGCGGTTCGCGGGAGTCGACGCGCTCGCGCCCCCGGCGGCCGTGACCGTGACCTGGTAGCCGCGCGTGCGGTTCGTGAACGACTGCTGGTTGCGGTTGACGAGCACGTTGTAGACCACGGGCACGCAGTCGCCCGGGGCGAGGTCGCGCACGGAGCGCGTCGCGGCGGCGGGGGTGGCGAGCGCGAGGTTGTTGTTCGCGGTCGTCCAGGTCCACGTCGCCTGGACGTTCGTCGCGGTCGCGTCGCCCTCATTGCACACCTTCGCCCCCGCGGGGAACTCGTTCGGGCGCCCGTTGCTCACCGACGGCTTGCTCGAGTCCAGCCCGATGACGTCCCACGTGTTCGGGGTCACGGCGAGCGCGGGCGCGGCCGCGGCGGCCGGCGACGCCGCGAGCCCCGTGACGGCGAGCGCGACCGCGACGGCGGCGGCTGCGGCGCGGCGGACGCTGCTCTCGATGCGTTCGTGCGTGCGGAGGGCGCGCTCCGGCGCGCGGTCGTGGCTCATATGGGAGCGGTCGGCGGCGCGGGAGCTTCGCTGAATACGTATTAGTGACCACCGTCACAAAACGGTGGTCGCCGCCGTTCCCTAGAGGCCGAACATGCGCCGCACGAAGCGGTCCTTGAGCGCCTGCGGCAGCAGCGGCTCGACGTAGGCGCGCACGCGAGCGTCGGCCCCGACGAGGTAGCGGAGCCGGGGGCGGGCCGTGGTGAGGGCGCGCTCGACGACCTCGGCGACGCGCTCGGGCGGGATCCCGCGCCGATCCTGGGCCGCCCCGATCTTGCGCGCCCGGGCGATGGCATCGCCGTAGCGCGCCCTGCCGTCGCCGGGCAGGGCGGCGACGAGCGGGTCGATCGTGGCGTCGCCCTTGGTCCAGATCGGCGTCGCGACGGCCCCCGGCTCGACGAGCACGACCGCGACGCCGCTCGACCGCAGCTCGTGGTGCAGCGCCTCGCCGACGGCCTCGAGCGCCTTCTTCGACGCCGTGTACGGGGCGATGAGCGGGATCGACGTCGTCCGGCCGGCGATCGAGCTCATCATCACGACGCGGCCCCGCGCGGCGCGCAGCGGCGGCATCACGGCCTGCGTGACGGCGACCTGCCCCACGACGTTGACCTCGAGCTGGCGACGGAGGTCGTCGAGGGGCAGGTGCTCCAGCGGCCCCTGGAAGCTGACGCCGGCGTTGTTGACGAGCCCGTGCAGACCGTCCGCGCCGACGGCGTCGCGCACCGTCTGCGCCGCGGCGGCGATCGACGCGGCGTCCGCGACGTCGAGGATGACGGGGGTCAGGCGCTCGGAGGCGTCGGCCGCGACGCTCTCGGCGTCGGCGTCCTTGCGGACGCCGGCGAACACGCGCCACCCGGAGCGGTCGAGCCGCAGCGCGCACGCGCGCCCGATCCCCGTCGACGCCCCCGTGACAACGACCGCTCGCATCCCCATCGTTCGGTTTCTACGGTGATCGAGGCGCGCCAGTCATGCGTCGCTATCGCCCGGGCGTGTCGGCGCGGACGAAGTCGTGTAGGAAACGGGCAGCGTCGTTGGAGACGATTTGCGCCTTGACCTTCAGGTAATCCAGGCCGACGACGTCCGGGTGAAGCTTGTAGATTGCTCCTTCACGGGTCACTAACCCGCGCTCCTGTGCAAACGAAAGCAGCCTCGCGAACCTTGCGTGTTGCCCAGCCCGACGATCGATTGGTTCGGCGTAGGAACCGAGACCTCCATATCCCTCTGATTTGAAGAAGCCAAGCAGGCGAAAGAGAACCTGGGCTGCCTCGAGTTCGTCTGCGCCAAGTGCTGGGATCGTCTCTTCATCCTCGATCGCGAACTGGACGAGAGGATATCGAAGCGACTGTGCGGCGCGGAGCCTGAGACCTTCGGATCCGTGTACAACTCGAAACACGGGATCACTCGCGAAGATTGTGTTCGCCGACAAGACAACGTTCGCCGCTTCCTCGGTTCCGCGTCGCACCACCAAGGACTCTGCCGCTATGTCGATGTTGGCGGCACGAATGGCGACATCAGGGCCAATCTCGAATGTACGACCGCTCACACCGAGCTTGACGGAATGATCCTGCAATTGCACGGACGCTCGTCCTAGGTGACGGATGAATACGATTGGGGCGCCGCCCGTGTTCAGCGGCAGCTCGAAGCGCTCGGAACCGAGTCTCACAGCAGCTTGTAGACCGCCTTCGTCCGTGAGATCGAGTTCGGCCAGCCGGCCCGGTTGCTCTTCGCCTGCGGTCAGCGACTCGTATAGCGCAGGGAGATCCTCGGCATCGGCTTCGCCGTGGCCGGCGGCGCGCGTGAAAATGAACCTCGCCAGCATCTCCGTGGGTCGATACGAGGCGTCTGCTACTCGCCTCCGCACAGCCGCGCGCTCGTCGAGTTGTCCTTCGGTCAGCGCTTCCGCGTAAACGAAGTCTTCGAAGACAGGGCTGGCAAACTCCCCTCGTCGACCCCCCACGAACGGATGCTCGGCAAGCCACTCGCGCACCTGTGCTCTGTACTCAGCCTCGATCTCTCGGGGGACCGTGACGTTCGGCGGTTCCGTGCCGAGCGCTTCGCTTAACAGCCACGCGCGCTGTTCGTGTGGGGCGAAAACCGCGCTCCAGTCTAAGAACGTCGGAGGCACCGCGGCGCTGGCTGCACTCTCCCGAAAACCTTGAACGAATTTCTGTTGCTCTCGTTCCAAGATATCAATAACGAGAGTAAGCAGGAACTGCCACATTGCTTCGGGCGTTCGCTCGTGTGCGAACTGCTCGGCAAGGCGTTTGGGATTCCCTCCGCTCGCAAGGTACCGACCCATGGCGACGAGAACCGGGGCATATCCGAGGAACTTACGAGCGTCCCCCTCCCAGTTCGGTGATGCGCCATCAACACCGAAGAGGCTCAAAATTTGGGCGAACATCGCGTCGCGGGCGGCGACGAGATTCGGATTCGTCGGATCTCGATCTTTCGATTGAAGTTGCCTGTTGACAAATTCCTCGGCGCCCGCGCGATCAAAGAAGTCGATGCGCAGCGAAGCGACAGCGGCGCCGCGCCCAGCTTCGCCCAGCCAGTCGGCCGCGAACTCTGACGTCTCACGTCTTGCGAGCAGCACGAGGGGAGGTCGCCCGGGCGTGGCCCTTGCAAGGAATTGCTCAAAAACGCCGTCGAGAAAAGCTACGAACGCATCGAAGCTTACGCGTAACCGCGCTTCATCAAGGGCATCCGCGACGACCAAGAACGACCCATCGTGGATGCGCGTGAGGACGGCGCCGAGAGAAGAGGCGCCATGGGCCCGCGCCAGAGCGCCAAGAGCGAAGTCGTTTCCGACATGAAACCCGCCCAAGTTCCAAAGAACGCCGCTAGTTCGCAAAGCAAGGAACTCAGCGAGCATCGACTTCCCGACTGCTGCAGGCGCTGTAACAACGACTGCCTGCGCTGTTTCGAGTTCTCCATCTTCGATCACCAGCGGTGGCTCGACAAACTCGCTTCGTCCAATGTCGACGTAGCGGATGTCCCGCCCGGCGCTATCCTGAAGCGCCGGTCGATCCTCTACGCCAGGCAAGGCCTCAATCAGAGTTTGCACGTTCATGATCGGGAAATCGTAGCGTCTGCTCACTAGGCTCGCGGAGTGCGAGGCTCGACCAGCGGCGTTGCCTATGGAGCACGCTGCGACGAGACCGGCAACGCCTCTCATCACAGGCGACATCCATGTGACCGTCATGATCTCGCAGTTCGCACAGAGACGACGGTCGTGTGCCCCGACTCTCTTCGCCTGAGCAGGACCTGCGACCGCTGACGCATTCGTGTCCTACCCCCACGGTAGAGTGGCGCCCAGGCGCACCTCCCGCGGGCGCGCCCGCCGCGGGCCGAGGCCGGTCGCCGTCCCGCGGCCCCACGGCTCGGCGAGGACACGGATGACCGACGACGGCGCGCGCAAGAAGGGCAAGCCCGGAGACGGGCGCAGGCGCGGCACGTCGACGTCGAGCTTCGGGGCGTCGCGGCGGGAGAGCCACGACGCGACCGCGTTCTACGCCCGGTTCACGCCGCCCGAGATCTCCGACGACACCGAGATCGCGGAGCGCAAGGACGTCGACGAGATCTTCTGCGGCGACGCGCGCGCGATGGACCAGGTCGACGACAACTCCGTCGCGCTCGTCGTGACGTCGCCGCCGTACTTCGCCGGCAAGCGCTACGAGCAGGAGCTCGGCGAGCGCGGCGTGCCCGCGACCTACTTCGAGTACCTGCAGATGCTCGAGGAGGTCTTCGCCGAATGCGTCCGCAAGCTCGAGCCCGGCGGGCGCATCGCGGTCAACGTGGCGAACCTCGGGCGGCGACCGTACCGGTCGCTGTCGAGCGACGTCATCCACGTCCTCGAGCGCCTCGGGCTCCTGCTGCGCGGCGAGGTCATCTGGCAGAAGGCGCGGGGGGCCGCGGGATCGTGCGCGTGGGGCTCGTTCCAGCGCCCGGCGAACCCGGTCCTGCGCGACCTGACCGAGCGCATCGTCATCGCGAGCAAGGGGCGCTTCGACCGCGCCCTGTCGCCGCGCGTCCGGCTCGACCGCGGGCTGCCGCACGAGGGGTCGATCTTCCGCGACGAGTTCATGGAGGCGACGACCGACGTGTGGGAGATCCCGCCGGAGAGCGCGTCGCGCGTCGGGCACCCCGCGCCGTTCCCGGTGGAGCTGCCCGAGCGGCTCATCTACCTCTACACGTACCGGCGCGACCTCGTCCTCGACCCGTTCGCCGGGTCGGGCACGACCGCGGTCGCGGCCGTTCGCACCGAGCGTCACTTCGCGGGCTACGACACCGACCAGGAGTTCGTGCGCGCGGCGCGCGCTCGCGTCGCGCGCGAGCGCGCCGAGCGCGCCGAGCGGGCGCGGCGGTCGGTGCCGCCGCTGCGCGTGTCGATCTCGCCGCGCAAGGAGGCGCCTCCGGGGGAGGGCTTCCAGGCGCGCGCCGTGCGCGAGGGCCGCGCCGCCAAGGAGCTCGCCGAGTGGGCGTTGCGGGAGTGCAACTTCACCGACGTCAAGGCCGACGTGCGCTTCCCGCAGGGCGTCGAGGTCAACTTCGAGGCGCGCGACGCCAAGGGCAGGAGCTGGTTCTTCGACGTCTCGGGCGGCTTCACGAGCAACCGGCCCGGGCTGCGGCGCATGGACACGCTGTGGAAGGCGCTGGGCAAGGCCACGGTCGTGCACGAGGCGTACCCGCGCGTGCCGCTGGTGCTGCTCACGACCCACATCCCCGCGGCGGGCAGCGCGGGCGCCGCCGCGCTCGAGGTCGCGTGCGGCCCGCACGGCCCCGTCGCCGACGTCGTCGGTCTGCTCGACGAGGCCGAGCTCGAGCGGCTGCGCGCGTACTGCTCGGGCGACGCGGGCAGCGAGCGGTTCTTCCGGCGCCCGGGAGTGTGACGCGGTGGCCGACGCGTCGTCCGCCGGATGGCCGGGCCGCGTCGCCGTGGGCATCGTGCGCAGCGACCCGCCCCAGGTGTTCCTCGCCGAGACCGCCGACGTCCTCGACCGCGTGCTCGCGGTGGAGCTGATCGCGCGCAGCGACCCGTCGCACCTCGCCGCCGCCGGCGTGCTCGAGCAGGTGCGCGACGCGCTGCTCGAGGAGCGGTGGGGCGACGCGGTCGTCCTGTGGATCCAGGCGACCGGAGAGGCGGTCGACGCATACCCGGACGAGCCGGTGTGGTCGGAGCGCCGGCTCGACGCGGAGAAGGCCTCGTTCGAGATCCGCGTCGCTCGCATCTTCGAAGAGCCGCGCGGCGAGTAGGCGCCGGCTCGTGCCGGCTCCGGTAGTGTGTCGGGCCGTGTCGGCCATCGGATACTGCACGACCTGCTCGCGCGCCGTCCACGTCTCGAACGCCGACGAGCCGTACTGCCCGGTGTGCTCGTCGGCGTTGCTCATGGACGAGGTGCCGGAGCCGGTCGCGCACCGCGTCGGACGCAACGAGGCCGTGATCCGGCGGCTCAACGAGGACGTCGTACGCGCCCAACGGCCCGACGACCCGTTGGAGATCGCGTGCGAGTGCGGCAACGCCGACTGCACCGCCCACTTGCGGGTCCCGGCCGCGGTGTACGCAGAGGTGCGCGCGTCGCGGGCGCGGTTCCTGCTGCTGCCCGGCCACCAGCTCGCCGGCGCCGAGGTCGTAATCGGACGCGGGGACGGTTACGCGGTCGTCGAGAAGCGGGGCCCGGGTCGCACCGTCGCGGTGGAGAGCGACCCGCGCGGATGACGTCGCCGGACGCGACGCGCGCGTCGCGGCGTCAGCCCGCCGGCGCGATGCGCGTGACCGGCGCGAAGCCGGGGGCCGCGGCGAGGTCCACGAGCCTGTCGAGCAGCGCGGTCGCGAGCGGGTCGCGTCCGTAGCTCTCCGCGACCGGGAACGTGCACACGATCCCGGCGCCGTCGCCGCACGAGAACGTGCCGACGGTGGCGGCGGTTGCGTGGATCCAACCGACGTACAGCCCCGCGAGGACGTCTCCGGCGGCCTCCGGCTCGTAGCCCGCGACGACGTGCTCGGGAACGAGGTCGAGGAACGTCAGGTCGACGCGCGGCCGCAGCGGGAGACCGGCGCGCAGCGCGGGCCGAAGCCACCCCATGCCCTGCGCCCAATGGCCCTCCCAGCGCGACCCGGCGCGCGCCTCGACCGCGAGGCCACAGTCGGGCAGCGCGCCGGCGCCGGTCGCGACGATCACGGCGCGCTCGCCGCGCGCGAGCGCGTCCTCGACGTCGTCGTCCCAGCGCGGCGCGACCACGACGTCCCGCCCGTCCCCGCGGCGCCGGCCGAACGGCGCCGCGGCGGCCGTGGGCCGCGCGTCGAACACCGCGATCTCGAGCTCGTTGGACGCGGCGGTGCGGCCGCGATCGTCGAGCAGGTCGAAGTGCGCGACGACGCGCCCCGGCGGCGCGTCGGGCGGCACGGCGACCACGACGTCGCCGAACGGCGCGACGCCGCCCACGGCGACCGGAGGGCCGCCGACGCGGCCGCGCGCGCCGAGCGCGGGCGCGGTCCACTCGACGACCGGCGCGTCGAACGGGCGCTGTGACCAGTGCGACGCGACGACCTCCACGCGCACGGACTCACCGGCGCGCACGCGCGTCGCCGCGGGCCGCGCGATCACCGCGTCGTCGCAGTTGAACGACGCGAAGCGCGCGTGCAGCGTCTTGGGGTTGCGCGCCTGGTCGAGCAGGCCGTTGCACTCCCAGTGCACGTCGGTCAGCTCCGTGACGACGTACCCGGCGATGGCACGGTGCGCGCGCATGTCGTCGATCTCGTAGCGAAGCGCGTCGAGCTCGTGCTCCTGCGACTGCGCGACGAACTCGCGCCACGACCCGAAGACGTCGTCGAGCCGCCACTCGTCGAAGCGCGCCCGCACTCCGCGCGGGAGTACGATGCCGTCCTCCCAGTCGGCGCCGGTGTCGAACCACCACGGCTCGCGGCCGTCGTCGTCCACCAGTCCGGCGACGTCGGGCAGGCCCCAGTTGCCGAACTCCGACACGATCATCGGCTCGTCGCCGCGGCGTACGGCGTCGCCGTGCGGGCTGTAGGTCGACGCCGGGTCCGCGACCCACGCCGCGGTCCAACGCGACCACGCGCGCGCGCCGTCGGGAATCGGGCGGTAGAAGTGGAAGTCGTTGAGGTCCGACTCGACGTGGAAGTTCGGCGCGCACGGCGAGTTGTCGACGACGATGCGGGTCGGGTCGAGGTCCTTGGTCCAGCGATACGTGTCGCGCACCCACGCGCGATGCGACGCGTCGCCCGGGAGGTCGACGCCCCAGCCCTCGTTCACGACCGTCCACGCGACGATGCTCGGACGGTTGAAGTCGCGTTCGATCATGCCCCGCAGCGTGGTGCGCGCCCGCTCCGCCGCCGCGGGCGTCAGCGTCTGCCAGTTCGGCAGCTCCGCCCACACGAGCATCCCGAGGCGGTCGCACCAGCGCGCGTAGCGAGGGTCCGCCACCTTGATGTGGCACCGCAGCAGGTTGAGCCCGAGCTCGCGCGCCCGCAGCACGGTCGCGCGCACGTCGTCGTCGCTCGCGGGCGACGCGATCGTGTGGGCGTAGTAGTCCTGGTCGAGCGCCCCCCGCACGTACAGCGGCCTGCCGTTGAGCACGACGCGGCCGTCGCGCGTCTCGACGGTGCGAAAGCCGAACTCGTCGCGCCATTCGTCGTCGCCGCCCGGGCCCCGGACCACGACCGCGAGCGAGTAGAGGCGCGGCGCGTCGACGTCCCAGCGCTCCGGGCGCGCGACGCGCACGCGCGCACGGTGGTCGCGCGTTCCGGGGGCGACGTCGTGGGGGCCGGACGCGACGACGTCGAGGCCGTCGGGCGACGCGACGACGTACTCGATCGTCGTCCCCGCGACGGCCGGCGCGCCGAGGCGCGCGCGGACGTCGACGTCTCCGGAGTCGGGATCGGCGACGACGAGAGCGTGCGCCACGAACGGCGACGCGACCGCTTCGACGTGGACGCTCTGCCACGGCCCCCCGAGCGGGCCGTACCAACTCTGCTTGCCGTGCGGGATCTCGGCGAACGGCAGGCTGGGGAGGTCGCGCCCCGGGCCCGGGTCGAGCACGCGCAACGTGACGCGCTGCGCGCGGCCCGGGGCGACCGCGTCGGTGACGTCGAGGCGGAACGGGAGGTAGCCGCCCTCGTGCATGCCGGCGAGGCGGCCGTCGACCCATGCGGTGCAGTGGTAGTCGACCGCGCCGAAGCAGAGGTGGACGGCGCGCCCGTCCCACGACGACGGGACCTCGAGGGTGCGCTCGTACCACGCCGCGCCGGCGAAGCCGCGCAGGTCGTCGAACTGTGCCTGCCACACGCCCGGCACGCGCGCGACGCGCGCGCGGCCCGCGGCGTCGTCGCGCTCCGCGCGCGTAACGAACGAGCCGTCGCGCGGATCGTCGGGCAGCGCGCCGTGGAGGTCGGGCCAGAAGTCCCAGTCCCCGTCGAGCGAGCGGCGCGGGCGCGTCGGTGACATGGTGGCGCAACGTACACCACGGCCGCGCGCGCCTCGGTATGTTGGCCGCATGACGGCCGTGCCCACCGCCGGCGACGCCCTCGAGCGCGCGCGCGCCGCGGCGGGTCCGCGCGCGCGGGCGTGGCGCGCGCCGGGACGGGCGAACCTGATCGGCGAGCACACCGACTACAACGACGGCCTCGTGCTTCCCGTCGCGCTCGACATGGCGACGTGCGTCGCCGGCACGCCGGGAGGCGACGTCGTGCGGCTGCGCTCGCTGGAGGAGCCGGGCGACGTCGTCGTCGACGTGGCGACCGGACGGGGACCGGAGCGCGGCTGGGGCCGCTACGCGCGCGCGGTCGTGCGCGCGCTGCGCGACGACGGCGTCGCGGTGCGGGGTTTCGACGGCGTCGTGGCGTCCGACGTACCGGTCGGCTCGGGCCTGTCGTCGTCGGCCGCGCTCGAGGTCGCGCTCGCGCACGCGCTCGCCGACGATCCGCTCGATCCGCTCCGCATCGCAACGATCTGCCGCCGCGCCGAGAACGTGTACGTCGGAGTCGAGTGCGGGATCATGGACCAGCTCGCGTCGGCGGCGGGCGTGGAGGGCCACGCGCTGCTGATCGACTGCCGCACGAACGAGGTCGAGCCCGTGCCCCTGCCGCCGGCGGTGCGCGTGCTGCTGGTCGACTCGGGGACCGCGCGCGGGCTGTCCGACGGCGAGTACAACGCGCGTCGGGCGCAGTGCGAGCGCGCCGCCGCGGCGCTCGGCGTCCGCAGCCTGCGCGACGCGACGCCCGCCGGTCTCGACGCACGTCGCGGCGACATGGACGAGGGCGACTACCGGCGGGCGCGCCACGTCGTCACGGAGAACGAGCGCGTGCGCGCCGCGGCCGCGGCGCTGCGCGCCGGGCGGCTCGACGCCCTGGGCGACCTGTTCGATGCCGCGCACCGGAGCCTCGCGGCCGACTTCGACGTGTCGCTGCCCGAGCTCGACGCGCTCGTCGAAGCGGCCGCCGGGACGCCGGGCGTGCTCGGCGCGCGCCTGACCGGCGCCGGCTTCGGCGGGTGCACGGTCAACCTCGTCGACGCCGCCGCGGCCGAGGACGCCGCCGCCGCGGTGCTCGACGCCTACGAGGCCGCCACCGGCCGCCGGACGCGCGCGTGGCTGTCGGGCGCGGCCACGGGGGCCGGCCCGGTGGACGCGTGAACGCCGCAACCTAGACTTCTAGTCGAGCGTTAGAGAGACGCCGCGCCGCCCGGGCGGCGCGGCCCTGCTACCGTCTCGGCGCCCGGGACATCTCGCAGGAGGGAAGACGTGGCCGAGACGCAGCAGACGTTCGTGATGGTCAAGCCCGACGGGGTCCGGCGCCGCCTCGTCGGCGAGGTCGTGGCACGCCTCGAGCGCAAGGGCTACGAGCTGCGCGAGATGAAGCTGTTCACGATCGACGAGAGCCTC
>DASZZZ010000114.1:0-16052 GCA_036260375.1 Actinomycetota bacterium | reverse complement strand
CGTCGTAGTCGGCGACGCAGACGACGCCGGGCGTCGGGTTGATGCACTCGGCCGTCGTCGTCGGCTCGCCGCCGTCGCCGCCCGCGTTCCCGGCCGCGAACACGACCGTGACGCCGCGGTCGACGAGCAGCTCCTGGAGCTTCCACAGCGCCTTGTGGAACGGCCCGTTCTCCGGGTCGTAGGGGGAGTACGCGCTGCCCCACGAGTTGTTCACGACGCGGATGCGCGGGCGCACCATGTCGTGGTTGTCGAGCACCCACTGGAGGCCGTCGAGGGCGTTCTCGACCGTGATCACGGTCCCGACCGACACGCCGTAGAGCTTCGCCTTGGGCGCGGCGCCGTGGTAGCGGCCGTCCGACGCCGAGCCGGCGCCGGCCACGATCCCCGCGACGTGCGTGCCGTGACCGCCGGCCGAGGGCGTGTCGGTGTCGTCGAGCCCGACGACGGTCTTGGGGCCGAGGCACTGCGTGAAGCCACCGGTCACGCTCGTGACGACGAACTGCGGCGTCGAGCACACGATCTTGACGTTGAGCGCCATGCGCGACTCGAGGTCGGGATGCGTCCCGTCGACGCCGCTGTCGACGACCGCGACGCCGACGCCGCGCCCGTCGATACGCGTGCCGCGGCGGGCCGTGAGCGCGCCATCGAGCACGTCCTGCCCCCGCGTCGCGACGTGCGACGTCTCGGTGTAGAGCTCGAGCGGTCCGTTGGCCTCGAGCGCGTGGACGTGGCGCGAGCGCGCCGCGCGCAGCAGCGTCGCGCGGTCGCCGTACGCGACGAAGACCTTGATCGCGCGGTAGCGCGTCCCGATCAGCGCGCCGGCGGAGCGCAGCGCGGCGACGCCCTCGCTCATCGTCGACGCGCGCCGTACGTGCACCAGGACGCTCTGGTACTCGGGGTTGTCGAGGATGCGTGCGTCGACGAGTGCGCGGCGCGTCGCGGTGTCACCGCCCGACGCCGACGCGCCGACCGGCGCGGCGGCCGCGAGCGCGGCGAGCACGACGACGAGGACTGCAGACAGCGAACTCTTGTTCATTGGGCTTCCCCCACGGCGCGGACCATCCCGAGACCTTCGGCGCACGTGGGGTTCGACGCCGGGAGCTCGGTTCCTCCACCCCGCGCGGCTCTACGCGACGCCGGCGCGGCGCGCGTGCGCCGCGGCCGCCTCGGCCCCCTGCGTCCACTCGTCGCCGTGCCCGACGAGGATCGTCGCTGCGCCCGTGGCCGCGAGGGCGTCGAGCGACTCCAGCGCGCGGCGCGAGTCCGCCGTGGCGGCGCGCGCCACCACGCGCGGGCCGCGCCGGCCCGTGTACGGATCGAGCGTGACGACGGCGTCGCCCGCGATCACGCAGTCGCGCTCGGGGAGGTGGAGGCTGCAGTGGCCGTCGGTGTGACCCGGGGTCGGCACGACGCGCGGCGCGCCGGGCACCGGCAGCGTGCCGTCGCGATAGCGGCTGACGGCGCGCACGGGGGCCGGCCACCACGCACGCCGCGCCGTCAGCGCGACGACGATCGGCAGCGCGCGCGGCCTCGTGGCGAGGTAGAGGCTGCGGGGCCGCTCGTGCGCGTAGCGCAGCGGGTGCTGCGTCAACGCGACGTCGTCCTCGTGGACCCACACCGGCACGCCGAGCTCGGTCCGGGCGCGCTCGGCGAAGCCGAGGTGGTCGAAGTGCCCGTGGGTGAGGACGACGGCGCCGACGTCGTCGAGCGGGCGTCCGATCGTCCCCAGCGCGCGCTGCAGCGAGCCCCACGACGACGGCAGCCCGGTGTCGACGACCGTGATGCCGCCGTCGCCCTCGACGAGGTACCAGTTCGTGAACGCGTCGGTCACCCGATGGACTCCGGCGGCGACTCCTGTGACCAGTTTCACGACGTGCTCCCGTCCCCGAGCCGGCTCTGCGCGATCGCGGCGCAACCGCGCCGAGTCGTTACCCGCGGCGGTGCGGTGTCAAGCGGCCGCCGTCACGCCGGCTCGCGCTCGGCGACGACGAGCTCGCCGACGCGCTCTTCGAGGACCGAGCGCGCGTCGTCCTCGATGCCGTCGTCCACGATCAGCACGTCGACGACGTCGAGCGGCGAGATGGAGCAAAGGCCGACGTTGCGCCACTTGGTGTGGTCTGCGACGACCACGACCTTGCGCGCGTGCGACATCATCATGCGGTTCGTCTCGGCCTCCGCGACGTTCGGCGTCGTGAGCCCCGCGTCGGGATCGATGCCGTGCACGCCGAGGAACAGCAGGTCGACGTGGAGCGCCCGCACGGCGTGATCCGCGATGGGGCCGACGAGCGCGTCGGACGGCGTCCGGAAGACCCCGCCCGTCAGGATGATCTGGGCGCCGCCGTGCCGGTGGAGCTCGAGCGCGGCGTTGGTCGAGTTCGTCACGACCGTGAGCCCCGAGATGCCGCCGAGCAGCTGCGCGAGGTACCACGTCGTGGTCCCGGCCGAGAGGGCGATGCTGCACCCGGGCGTGACGAGACGCGCCGCCGCGCGCGCGATCGCGATCTTCTCGCGCTGCTCGCGCGTCCGCTTCGTCTCGAACCCGGGCTCGTCCGCGGTGTGTCCCGGCAGGACCGCGCCGCCGTGGACCTTCTCGACGAGCCCCTCGAGCTGCAGCGCATCGAGGTCGCGCCGGATCGTCATGTCGGACACACCGAGGCGCGTGGAGAGCTCGGTGACCCTCACGCCGCCCCTGCGCCGGAGCTCGAACAGGATCTGTTCGTGTCGTTCCCTCGCGAGCACGATTGCGCCTCCCCGCGCCTCGCCCACTGGCGTGAGTTAACAGAAACGCACTCGATTCGACAAGCGGGACGGGGCGAGCTTCTTCCGTGGACGTACGATACCTGGGCATTCTTGCCATAGCGCCGCGCCCCCGTGTGTTGACTTGTGTTCGGATGTGCGCTAGAGATTGCGCGTTCACAGCGGTCGGCCGGCTGGGTCCGGCCGGCGGGGGAGGGGGCGATGCGTTCCGACGAGCCGTGCGCTCCGCGCCTCGGCGTCCGAGGCGCGGCGACGCGCGTCCCACGCGCGTCGCAGCCGCGCGCCGCCTCCGCCGCCTGCGTCGGCCCGCGCGATCCCGGCTGATCGATCGGAGCGACGCGCGCGACGACAGGAGGCCGAGCGATGGACCAGAGACGACGTGGCCGACACCTCAGCCGGCGTGACTTCATCGCCGCGACCGGGCTTGCCGGCGCGGGGCTGCTCCTCGCGCGCTGCGGCGGCACGTCGACGCCGACGCAGACCGCGGGCCGGTTCGGTACGGGCAGCGGGTACGACGGCCCGAAGGTGTCGCTCGAGTTCTGGAACGGCTTCACCGGCGGCGACGGTCCCGTCATGAAGGAGCTCATCGAGCGGTTCAACTCCGAGACCGACAACGTCGAGATCTCGATGCGCGTCCTCGAGTGGGCCGACTACTACACGAAGGTCCCGCAGGCCGTCGCCAGCGGGCGGGGGCCGGATCTGGGCGTCATGCACATCGACCAGCTCGCCACGAACGCGGCCCGCAACGTCATCCTGCCGCTCGACGAGGTCGCCGAGGTGCTCGAGCTCGAGGAGGGCGACTTCGCCCCCGAGGTGTGGACCGCCGGCATCTACAACGACCAGCGCTACGGCATCCCGCTCGACGTCCACCCGCTCGGCTTCTACTACAACCGCGCCCACCTCGAGGAGGCCGGGATCTCGCAGCCTCCGCAGACCGCGGCCGACTACGAGGACGCCATCAAGGCGCTCCAGGACGCCGGCCACGAGACCCCGTTCTGGGTCACGGCGACGTGGCCTGCGCACCTGATGTTCGCGTCGCTGCTGTGGCAGTTCGGCGGTGAGCTCTACAGCGAGGACGCGGCCGAGGCGACGTTCAACTCGGACGCCGGCGTCGAGGCGTTGTCGTGGCTCGTGCAGAACGTCGAGAACGGCTACAGCCCGAAGGACGTCGCCAACGACGCGCAGGCCGTCGCGTTCCGGAACCAGGAGAACTCGCTGACCTGGGACGGCATCTGGATGATCAACGAGTGGGCGAAGGTCGGCGATCTCGAGTGGGGCGTCGCCCCGCTGCCGACGATCGGCGACCAGGCGGGCGTGTGGGGCAGCTCGCACAACATCGTCGTGATGCGTCAGGCCGAGCAGGACGACAACAAGCTCCAGGCCGCGAAGGCGTTCATCGCGTGGCTCAGCGAGCACTCGATCGAGTGGGCGAAGGCGGGTCAGATCCCGGCCCGCAACTCCGTGCGCGAGAGCGACGAGTTCCAGCAGCTCGACGCCCAGTCGACGCTCGCCGCGCAGCTTCCGGCGGTCCACTTCCCGCCCGCCGTGCCCGGCATCGGCGAGATCACGACGCCGACCTTTGAGACCGCGGTCAACGAGGCCGTGCTGATGCGCAAGTCGCCGAAGGTCGCGCTCGACGAGGCCGCGAGCCGCGCGAACGACCTGTTGGAGGAGAACCGGCAGAAGTACGGAAGCTGACCGGTGACCACGACGCAGCCCGCATCGGGTGCGACGCCGTCCGCCGCGGCCGCGGGGGCCGCGGCGCGGGGCGGGGTGCGCGCGCCGAAGCTGCACCGATCCGGCCGCCTGACGCCGTACCTGTTCCTCGCGCCGTACCTGGTGTTGTTCCTGCTGTTCGTCATCGCGCCGATCGTGTTCGGCGTGTGGATCAGCCTCCACGAGTGGGACTTCCTGCTCCCGGGCAAGCCGTTCGTGGGGCTGGAGAACTACGCCGACCTGTTCGAGGGCGGCACCGCGACGAGCGGGCGCTTCTGGCAGAGCATGGCGGCGACGGCGAGGTTCACGCTCTACAGCGTGCCGTTCCTGCTCGCCGTCCCGCTCGCCCTCGCGCTGCTGCTCAACCGCAAGTTCCGCGGCCGCAACTTCTTTCGCGCCGTCTACTTCGCGCCCTACGTGCTCGGCGTCTCGGTCGTCGGCATCCTGTGGGGCTTCCTGCTCGACCCGAACGTCGGGCTGATCAACTTCTACCTCGACAAGATCGGGATCGACAGGATCGCGTGGACGACGTCGCTGCCGTGGGCGTGGGTCGCGCTCGTCGGGATGACGGTGTGGTGGACGCTGGGCTTCAACACCGTCATCTACCTCGCCGGGTTGCAGGACATCCCGCGCGAGCTCTACGAGGCGGCGGCCGTCGACGGCGCCGGGCGCTGGCACCAGTTCCGCCACGTCACGATTCCCGGCCTGCGTCCCGTGCTGGCGTTCGTCACGACGGTGACGATCCTGGCGTCGGCGAACATGTTCGGCCAGGCCTACATCGTCACGGAGGGACGTCCCGGCGACGAGACCCGGACCGCGATCATGCTCATCACCGAGGAGGGCCTGCGGAACTACAGCATGGGCTCGGCGGCGGCGATGAGCTTCATCCTCACGATCCTGCTGGCGATGGTGTCGATCGTGAACCTCGCCGTGTTCCGCGATCGGGGTGACGGCTGATGGCGACCGTCGCGCCGAGGCAGGGCGGGCTCGGCCCCGACGCCCGTCACCGGATCAAGACGATCGCGTTCTACACCGCACTGACGCTGCTCGCGGTGATCTTCGTCGCGCCGCTGGTGTGGATGATCTCGACGTCGTTCAAGGACGAGGTCGAGGCGGTCGCGCGGCCCCCGACGTGGATCCCCAAGACGCCGACGACCGAGGGCTACGACCGCGTCCTCCAGACGGGCAGCGAGACGCCGGTGCTGCGCTGGCTGCTGAACAGCATCGTCGCCGCGCTCGTGCACTCGGTCCTCGTCGTGCTGACCGCGTCGGCCGCCGCGTACGCGTTCGCGCACATGGAGTTCCGCGGCCGCAAGCTGCTGTTCGGGCTCGTGATCGCGACGCTGTTCGTGCCGCCGATCATCCTCATCGTCCCGAACTACCAGATCGTCTCGTACCTCGGGTGGCTCGACAGCCTCGCGGCGGTCATCATCCCGGGCGCCGCGGGCGCGTTCGGCGTCTTCTTCATGCGCCAGTTCTTCAGCGCGTTGCCGCGCGACCTGCTCGACGCCGCCGCGGTCGACGGCGCCAACGACTGGCAGATCTTCCGCCGCATCGTCCTGCCGTTGTCGAAGCCCGCGCTCGCGACGCTGACGGTGCTCAGCTTCCTCACGAACTGGAACGAGTTCCTGTGGTCGCTGTTCGTCCTGTTCAGCCCGGAGCGGCTGACGCTGCCGCCCGGCCTCGCGACGATGCAGCGCGCGGTGGCGATCAACTACAACCTCGTGATGGTCGGCGGCGTGGTCGCGAGCATCCCCGTCCTCATGCTGTTCGTGTTCGCGCAGCGCTTCATCATCGAGGGCATCTCCCGTACGGGCATCAAGGGGTGAGGCAAGGCCCCCCGAGGGGCCGTGACGACGTGAGGGGGTCGAGGTGACGGCAGTGGTGCGCGGCGCGCTGGCCGCGGCGATGGCGGTTGTGATGGCGGCGCCCCCGGTCCCGACGGCCGGCGCGGCTCCGGACGGGGCGACGTACGTCAACCCGGTGTCGCGGGACTTCGCGGACACGTTCGCCGACCCGGCCGTGATCCGCGGCAAGGACGGCTACTGGTACGCGTACGGGACGTCCGACCCGCTGCACGAGGGCGAGGGCGTGCGTCACTTCCTGCCGGTCGCGCGCAGCGACGACCTCGTCGAGTGGGACTACGTCGGCGACGCGTTCACGCAGTCGACGCTGCCCGACTGGGCCGCGCCCGACGCGAGCCTGTGGGCGCCCGACATCCGCTACTTCGACGGCCGCTACTACCTCTACTACGTCGTGACGCAGACGACCGTGACCGACGAGCCCGACGACAACGCGATCGGCGTCGCGACCGCGCCGACGCCCACCGGCCCGTGGACCGACTCGGGCGGGCCGCTCGTCGGGCCGCGCCGCGGGCCCGGGGGAGCGGGCGACTTCAAGTGGACCTTCGACCCGGCGCCGTTCACCGACGCCGACGGCACGCGCTACCTCTACTACGGCTCCTACTACGGCGGCGTGTTCGTGACGCGGCTCAGCGACGACGGCTTGCGCGCGGTCGGGGAGCCGGTCATGGTCGCGATCGACAACCGCTACGAGGGCTCGTACGTCATCCGGCGCGGCCGCCACTACTACCTGTTCGCGTCGTCGGCGAACTGCTGCGCGGGCCCGACGACCGGCTATGGCGTCTACGTCGGGCGCGCGACGAGCCCGCTCGGCCCGTTCGTCGACCGTGAGGGCCAGCCGCTGCTCGCGTCGCGCACCGGCGGGACGATCGTGCTCGCGCAGAACGGCAACAAGTGGGTCGGGCCGGGTCACGTCGCGGTCACCACCGACCTCGCGGGACGCGACTGGCTCGTGTACCACGCGATCGACCGCGCCGACCCGTTCCTCGACGAGCCCTTCGGCGTCAACGAGCGGCCGATGCTGTTCGACCCTCTCGACTGGATCGACGGCTGGCCCGTCGTGCGCGCCGGGCGCGGGCCGTCGGAGACGCCGCAGCCCGCGCCCGACGGCGTGTTCGACGTCGGCGGCGAGTTCGACGACGGGCTCGGCGGCTGGGAGCGCGGCCGCGGCTGGCACCCGGCCGGCCCGTCGCCATGGGCCCGGCGCGACGCGCGCACGTGCCGCACGCACTACCTCGTGACCGCGGACGACGCGCCGCGGCGCGTGCGCGCCGAGGGCGACCTGCGCGTCTTCGGCGACGGCGCCGCCGCGGTCGTCGCGGCGTACCGGGGGCCGGACGACCTCGTCGCGGGGTGGATCGACGCGCGCGCGGGCGCGTTCGTGCTCGAGGCGCGCCGCGACGGCGTGTCCGAGAAGGTCGTCGAACCGCTGCCCGACGACTTCACGTACGACGAGTGGCACAACGTCGCGCTCGAGGTCGCGGGTCGCCGCGTGCGCGGCGAGGTCACCGACGCGCGCCTCTACGACGCCGTCGCCGACGCCCGTCTGCGCGTCGGCGAGCGCGTGGGCGCGGGCGCGGTGGGGGCCGCGGCCCGGTGCGCGCCGGCCGAGGCCGACAACCTCGGCGGCACGCGTCTGCACCGAGAGGTGCGCGACGTCGTCGCGCCGCCCGAGCTCGGCGCGGTCGACCCGGCGTACTCCGACGACTTCGACGGCGGAGAGCTCGAGCCGGAGTGGTCGTGGGTCCGCGACCCGGCCGGCCACCTCGCGGGAAACAGCTACGTCTGGCCGACTCAGAGCGCCGACCTCCACACGGACTCGAACAACGCTTCGGTGCTGTTGCGCGACGCGCCCGGCGGCGCGTACACGGTCGAGACCAAGCTGACGATCGACCTCGGCACCGACACCGTGCGCAACTACCAGCAGGCGGGCCTCGTCGCGTACGCGCACGACGACCTCTACGTGAAGCTCGTGCACGTCGCGATCTGGAACACGCGCGCCACCGAGTTCGCCAAGGAGATGCCGTTCGCCGACGGGATCTCCTACGGCGGCACGCTCGGCGGGCCGCCCGCGGACACCACGTGGCTGCGCCTGTCGCACCGTGTCGACCCTGACAACGGCGAGCACGAGTACCGCCTCGGCACGAGCCGCGACGGGCAGACGTGGATCTGGGGGGCCGTGTGGACGCTGCCGGCCGACACCGACCCGCGCATCGGCCTCGTGTCGTTCGGCGGCCAGGGCGCGACCGCGCAGTTCGACTACTTCAGGGTCACCCGCCCGTAGGACGAGCCGTGGGGCGCGCCCGTGTGGCGCGCCCCACACGGCGACGGGCGCGCCCCACACGGCGATAACCCGCTCTCGACACGTCCGCGTCGGGCTTGCGCGTCGCGACTCTATCGACTATCGTCGATTGTCGATGAACATCGACCGCGAGTCCGCCGAGACGTGGGCCGGGTGGTTCCGGTGCCTGGGCGACGCGTCGCGCGTGCTGCTGCTCAACCACCTGGCGTGCGAGCGCCGCGAGATGACGGTCGGAGAGCTCGTCGACGCGATGGGGCTCGCGCAGTCGACGGTGTCGCATCACCTCAAGGTCCTCGCCGACACGTGCTTCGTACTCGTCGAGCGGCGCGGGACCGCGAGCTACTACCGCATCAACGAGCGCTGCCTCGAGTGCTTCCCGTCGGCGGCGGAGCTCGTCATGGGCCGGCTGCGGCCGCGCGCCGGACGGCGGACGCCGGCGCCGCCGTGGGCGCCGGGATCGGCGCGCGCGGCGCGTCGCGACGGGACGGCACGTGCGCGAAGGAGGACGTCGAGATGACCGACGCGAGGAGCGAGGTGCGCGCCCGGTACGCGGCCGCGGCGGGAACGTCCGTCGACCCGATGATCGAGGGCGGCGGCGCGCCGGGAGCGGAGCACTACGACGAACACGAGCTCGCGGTGCTGCCGGACGGCGCCGCTACGGCGAGCCTCGGCTGCGCCAACCCGGTCGCGCTCGCCGAACTGCGCGCCGGCGAGGTCGTGCTCGACCTCGGCTCCGGCGGCGGCCTCGACGTCCTGCTCTCCGCGCGCCGCGTCGGGCCGAGCGGCAGGGCGTACGGCCTCGACATGACGGACGAGATGCTCGAGGTCGCGCGCGCCAACCAGCGCCGCGCCGGGATCGACAACGCCGAGTTCCTGAAGGGCTACATCGAGGACGTGCCGCTGCCGGACGCGAGCGTCGACGTCGTGCTGTCCAACTGCGTCGTCAACCTGTCGTCCGACAAGCGCGCGGTGTTCGCGGAGGCGGCGCGCGTGCTGCGCCCGGGCGGCCGGCTGGCGCTCGCCGATGTCGTCGCCGAGGACGGGCTCGACCCCGACGCGGCGCGCCGGGCCGCGGAGCGCTCGCCGTGCCTCGCCGGCGCGCTGACCGTCAGCGAGTACCGCGCCTACCTCGCCGACGCGGGCTTCTCCGACGTGACGATCGACGTGACCCGCACGGTCGACGA
The DNA here is from genome assembly GCA_036260375.1 of Actinomycetota bacterium. Lineage (GTDB taxonomy): Bacteria > Actinomycetota > CADDZG01 > CADDZG01 > WHSQ01 > DASZZZ01. The sequence continues at coordinate 6,231 of DASZZZ010000114.1, read as the reverse complement.
CGGCTTCTCGTCCGCGCTCGTGCGCGCCCTCAAGCCGGCGGGCGCGCCTCCAGGAGGATGACATCGACCAGAACGATCGTGGGCGGGTCGAGAAAGTAGAACAGTAGGCCACGGCCCGCATCGAACGGGACGGTGTAATCGTCTCTGTGCGTGGCGAGCACGTGCGCCCGCGTTGGACCGGACAGCGTGCCGTCGGGATAGGGGTTCACGAGAAGCTTGCCAATGAGGTCGTAAAAGGCTTCACGCGTCTCTTCTTGAACGCCTCGATCCATGCGAGCGAAGACGTCGTTCGGATCGTCTACGTGCGTGAAGCCGTCCTCAGGGCGCTGGTTCGGTTCGCCGCCTATGGATGTCCTCCACACTCATCGGTCGCCGTTCTCGGTTGGGATCGTGAGCGTTGTCGTACGCGGCGCGGAACCCGGGATTGCCTTCCACGAACAACATCGTCCGGTACCATTCTTCGATCACTCGATTGATCGGCGTGATGTCGTCATCCTTCTTCGCCTGCGCCATGGCGCGCAGCAGCTCGCTCGCAAACTGTTTCGCACCGTCTTGGCTAAGCGCGTCGAGCACGTCGACGATCCTGTCCGTCAGCGCGATGTTCTTGACGCGCGCCAAACGTGCCTGTTCGAGATCCTCTGAGGCGGTACTCATGGCTGCCGCTCCTTTCAGCGCGCGACCATTATCAGTGCTCGGGGTCGCTTCGTACAGCCGGGCTTTCGGATGATGCAGGCCGCGACCTTCCCTCAGGACGGGCGCGGCGGCATCGCTGCAACTCCTTGGGTACGCAGACGGGGGCCGGGCTAGATCGCCCGGCCCCCGTCGTTCGTCACGGCACGGCCGCCGTCGCGCCGCCGTCGCTCAGTACGGCAGCGCCGGCCGCTCCGGTCCCTGCGGGACCGACACGTAGTAGCCGAACCACTTGCTCTGCGGCGCGCGCAGCATCGAGCCGTCGGGGCGCGTCACGAGGATGCGGTACTCGAAGCCCGGCGGCTGCACGAACGTCGCCGGCAGCGTGTGGGCGTAGAGCCCGCCGCCGAGGCCGCGCATCCGCACCGAGCTCCACGACTCCGCTCCGAACGGGCGGTACGCGAGGTTCACGCGCTCGACCTGGGTGCCGGCGACCGCGGCCGAGACCTCGAGCGCCTCGCCGCGCAGCGCGCTGCGCAGCGGCGCGTGGTGCACGACCGGCGCGTCGGGCGCGTACCCCGAGGCGTCGACGCCGAGGAGCTGCAGCACGCCGCGCGTCAGGTCGACCTGGTCCTGGACCGAGGTCACGCTCGCGGCGTTGAAGCCGGTGAACACGACGCGGAAGCCGCCGTGCGCCGAGTCGCCGCGCACGAGCGTGCCGAGCGTGCCGACGCGGTTGCCGTTCTGGAGCCAGTCGAGGACCGGCGTGACGGTGCCGACCGACGACTGCGCGAGCCGCGGGACGTCCTGCAGCGGACGCCCGGTGAACGGACGGAACTTCAACGCGTCGCCGAACGCCTCGGTGCCGACCGGCGCCGCGACGCCCCCGCCGCGCTGCAACGTGTCCTGGTAGCCGATGCCGAGGTAGTCGGCACCGAACTGCGGGTCGACGCCGGGGTTGATCGCGCCGGTGACGGTGTCGCTCTTCGCGGTCAGCCCGGCCGCGAGGCGCGGGCTCGAGAACCACACGCGCCCGCCGCCGTCGAGGTAGCTGCGCAGCGCGAGCACGTCGGAGCGCGACAGCTGGCCCGCCATGCGCTCCAGCCCCGACTCCCAGAACACGGCGCGGTAGCGCCACATCTCCTGAGCCGTGGGGTGCCGCTGCGTGACCGCGTACGGGACGCCGAGGCGCGTGAGCGCGGCCACGAACGCCTGCTGGGTGTCGAAGCCGCCGTCGTCGTCGACCACCAGGACGCCGTCGGTGGCGTCGTTCGCGTACGCGGTCAGCTCGGAGACCTGCGAGTTGTTCGACGCGCTCGACTCCGCGCTCGACGTCGACACCGCGAGGTTGAGCAGGTGCACGCCCTCGCGCGCCGGCGTGTAGTCGAACGTCACCGGCGCGGCGCCGCCGGCGGGGAGCGACGCGATCGTGCGCCGCCCGATCGTGCGGCCGTTCTCGCGCAGCTGGACGACGACGTCGCGCGCGGTGGCGCCGCCGTTGTTGAACACCTCGGCCTCGAGCACGCCCGGCCGGCCCGAGCGCAGGGCCCGGTCGGTCGTCAGGAACCCCGGCGAGACGTCGGCGCGCGCGTCGCGCACGAGATCGACGACGACGTTCTGGGGGCCGGCGACCTCGGACGACAGCTGCAGGCCGTTGGCCTTCGGGCGCACGTTGCCGATCGTCCACCCCGACGGGTTGCCGTCGTTGTCGAACGTGTCGGCCCGGGCGAAGACCTCCGCGGTGTCGAACGACACCTTGCCGGTGAACCCGCCCGCGACGTCGGCTGCGAGCCAGTTGTAGACGCGCACGCGGTAGCGCGCTCCGAGCGTCGGGCTCGCGAGGCTGGCCGACTCCGAGCACGCGCTCGTCGCGCCGCTCGTGACCTGGGTCCACGCGCCGTTGCGGAGCTCGTCGATGTAGATGTCCCAGTCGCCGCCCTGGGTCTGGCACGTGACGTCGACCTGCATGAGCTGGTTCGCGTCGTTGCGCGGGACCTCGAACTCGAACGTGTACGGCGCGAGCTTGGCGTCGGCCGACGGCGGCGCGGTGCCGGCGAACGTCAGCGGCTGCGAAGGCGTGCCGGTCGAGTCGACGCGGGTCGCGCTCGACAGCCCGGTCGCGGTGTCGAAGTAAGGGTCGGTCGGCTCACCGCGCGTCTGGTTCAGCGCGAGCTCCTGCGTCGTGTCGAGGAAGTCGAACTCCTCGAGGTCGAGCCGGTAGCGCGCCGAGTTGTTGTTCGTCGGGCTCGTGCGGTCCATGTGCCACACGATCAGGCCGGAGTTGAGCAGGAGACGGTCGAAGAACGCGGGCTCGTCGGGCCCGTCGACGGGCGAGTTCCAGTCGCGTGGCCCGTGCGCGGTCCGGCTCGAGTTGTGGAGCAGGAACGCCTCGAGGATCGCGTCGGTCTCCTCCTCGTCCGTGCCGGGATCGTCGCCGCGCTTCAGCGGGATCATGGCGAGGTCGGGGAAGACCTCCCACGGACGCAGCGCGAGGTTCGTGACGGTCGACTCGACGACGCGCGGCTCGATCCACGCCTGCGCGAGCTTGACCATCGGGTTGAAGTGGACCGGGTTCGAGCCCGGCGGGTCGCCGAACCACGAGCCGCCGGCCATGTTGTCCCAGTCGCCGGTGCCCTGGCTGCGGTACGAGGTGTCGTAGAAGTCGGGCTCGCCGAGGTTGTGGCTCATCTCGTGCGACACGACGCCGACGTTGAGACCGACCTCGGGCACCGTGTTCATGTTGGCGACGACGACGCCGTCGTTCGTCGGGATGCCGGCGGGCACCGGCGAGACGCTCTCGGTGACCGGCTGCAAACTGATCGCGTGCGACCACGTGTCGCACGCGTCGCCGGTCGCGGCCATGTCGGGACCGGAGTGGATGACGAACACGAGGTCGACGTAGCCGTCGTCGTTGTTGTCGTACTGCGAGAAGTCGACCTCCGGGTCGGCCTGCGGCACGGCCTCCGCCGCCATGCCGGCGACGCCGCCGCCCCCGACGCCGACGACCATGCCGTTGGTGAGCTGGTTCTGCGGGCTCTCGTACCGGCTGTTGCCGGCGACCGTGATGCCGCCGTAGTGGCACGGGTCGGCCGCGCTCGGGACGCTCTTGTACGGACCGTAGACGTCGACCTCGGCGCGCATCTGCCCGTACGACATCTCGAGGTAGAACTCGGTCACCGTGCCGTTGGGGTTGGTCCCGAAGCCCGAGAGGAACTTCTCGAAGTTCTCCGGCGTCGAGCCGGAGCCGAACGCGCCCTTGGTCTCGAGCATGAGCGCGGGGATCTTGTAGAGGCGCTGCTCGCCCGCGGCCTGTGCGCGCTGCGTCTCGGCGACCGACTGCGAGCGGAAGTACTCGAAGAGCTGCGTGCGGATGTCGGCCTTCGACGTCGGGTCGATCCACAGCGCCTGGGTGCGGCCGAGGTGCGTGGGCAGGCGTCCGGGCGAGTCGACGCCGACGACGCGCGCGGTCGGCTCGAGGCCGTCCTCGCCCTTGCGCGCGTACACCCAGCGCCCGCTCGCGTCCTGGACGATCGTGTGGCCGGTCGCGGTCTCGAGCCGTCCGCCGACCTCCGCGGGCGGCAGCACGGCCTTGAACGCGCGCCCGTCGGGCTGGCGCACGACGACCTCGTTCGCGGCCGGAGGCGCGAAGTCATAGACCTTGCCGCCCCAGTCCTCGTTGATCTGTCGCATCTCGGCCGGCGAGAACCGCTCGACCGCGGGGAACGGCTGGACGACGCGTCCGGCCGCGGCCGCGCCGGTCGACGCGGGCGCGACGGACGGCACGAGGGCGGCCAGCATGGCGGCGACGAGCGCGAGGGCGAGCCTCTTGGGGGTGGCGTGCACGGCGGACTCCTTGCGTGGGCGTCGGAACGGGTGCCTGGTTCGCCGTCGCCGCGCGCGCTCCTGCAAGCCGACCTCCGCGGCGGCCTCCGGCGCTACGATGCGGCCCCCGCCGGTCGCGGCGACGGGCGGCGCGTTCGGCGAGGAGGCACGCATGAGGTTCGGGGTGCTCGGTACCGGGACGGTCGGTCGCGCGCTCGCGACGAAGCTCGTGGACGTCGGTCACGACGTCTGCATGGGGTCGCGCCGCGCGGGCAACGACAAGGCGGTCGCGTGGGCCGCGGCCGCGGGCGAGCGCGCGTCTCAGGGCACGTTCGCCGACGCGGCCGCGTTCGGCGACGTCTTGTTCAACTGCACGTCGGGAGCCGCCTCGCTCGACGCCCTGACGGCCGCCGGCGAGGAGCACCTCGCGGGCAAGGTCCTCGTCGACGTCGCCAATCCGCTCGACTTCTCGCACGGCATGCCGCCGACGCTGTCGCCGTGCAACACCGACAGCCTCGGCGAGGCGATCCAGCGCGCGTTCCCGGCGACGCGCGTCGTCAAGGCGCTCAACACGATCAACGCCGACGTCATGGTCGACCCGTCGTCGCTGCCCGGCGACCACGTCGTGTTCGTGTGCGGCGACGACGACGGCGCCAAGCGCGACGCCACGTCGGTCCTCGGCGAGCTCGGCTGGCCGCCCGGCCGCGTCGTCGACCTCGGCGACATCTCCGCCGCGCGCGGGACGGAGATGTACCTAATGCTGTGGCTGCGCGTCATGCGCAGCCTCGGGACGCCGCACTTCAACGTCGCGCTGGCGCGCTAGGCCCCCGTCACTCCTTCGGCACCACGACCTTGCGGATCACGATGCGGTGGCCCTTGTCGCGCTGGCGCGCGATGCGCTCGCACGCGTCGTCGATCGCGGCGCCGAGCCGCCGGAGCTCGACCGGCGCCACGAGGTCGCGCGTGTGCCGCTCGCCGTCCGCCTGCCACGTCGCGCGCACGACCCAGCGCTCGACCACGTCGACCTGCGGCTTGCCGACGAGGTCCTCGAGCGTCACGCCCTCGCGCCCGACGTTCTGGTCGACCTTGCGCCCGGCGACCGTGAGCTGCGCCTTGGGGCCGAGCTTCGCCTTCACCGGCCCGACGTCGTGCGGGTAGAACTCGTCGCCCGACGTGCCCGCCCACTGCCACAGCAGGTACTCGGTCCACGCCGCCGGCAGGAACGGGTCGAGCATCGCGTCGGAGTAGCGCGGCACCCACAGGTCGGTGTCGAAGTCGTCGCGCAGGTCGCCGAGGTTCTGCATCCAGAACTGGCGCGTGTAGACGATGGCGCGCTTGCGGGTCGCCCCGCGCACCTCGTCGACCCACTCCGACACCCAGTCGGCGAGCTCGCCCGGCGACAGCGTCTCCCGGCCCCAGTCCTCGAGGTCGAGGATCGGACGGATGTCGTCGTCGCCGAGCTGCGCCACGTCGAGATAGAAGCGGGCCTCGACGCGCGCGGAGTTCGATCCCGGGCGGCCGAAGTGGTACGCGCCGCGCGGCATGCCGATCTCGCCGAGCTCGCGCCAGTTGCGCTCGAACACGTCGTCGCGGAACGTACGGCCCTCGGTCGCCTTGACGATGCAGAAGTCGAAGCCCTCCTGCTGCGCACGGCGATGGTCGAACGGTCCCTGATGGTGCGACACGTCGTAGCCGCGGATCACCGCTCACCTCTCGCTCGTGAGACGCCGACACTACGCGACGGAGGGCCGGGGGGGGGGGGGGGGGGGGGGGGGGGGG
>DASZZZ010000113.1:0-9781 GCA_036260375.1 Actinomycetota bacterium | reverse complement strand
CATCGGCAACCTCGGCCGCGCGCTCGCGTCCTACAAGGGCTTCTCCGAGCGCGGCTTTCGCATCGCGGCCCTGCTCGACGTCGAGGACGGCGTCGTGGGCGAGGAGGTCGGCGGGATCGTCGTCCGCCACATCGACGAGCTCAAGCAGGCCGTGGTCGACGAGGGCGTGTGCATCGGCATCATCGCGACGCCGCCCGGCTCCGCGCAGGAGGTCGCCGAGCGCTTCGTCGATGCCGGCGTGAAGTCGATCCTGAACTTCGCGCCATCGGTCGTGAACGTTCCGCCGGACGTCAATGTGCGGAAGGTCGACCTCTCGATCGAGCTCCAGATCCTGTCCTTCTACCAGCAGCGGACGCAGGCGATCGCGACCGCGCGCGAGGCGAACCGGAGGCTCGCCCGCGGGGATGCTCGTTAGGAGCGGCTCGTGCGCATCGTAGTCGTCGGTCTCAACCACAAGACCGCGCCCGTCGCGCTGCTCGAGCGGCTCACGATCGCCGACGACCGGCTCCCGAAGGCGCTGCACCACCTGCGCGGCTGCGAGCACGTCGCCGAGGCCGCGGTGCTCTCGACGTGCAACCGCGTCGAGGTGTACGCGGTCGTCACGACGTTCCACGGCGGCGCGCAGGACCTGCGCAACTTCCTGTCGGAGTTCTGCCACGTCGCGCCCGAGGAGCTCGTCGACCACCTCTACACCTACGACGCCGACGCGGCGGTCCACCACCTGTTCCGCGTCGCGGCCGGCATCGACTCGCTCGTCGTCGGCGAGTCCGAGATCCTCGGACAGGTACGGCGCGCGTTCGACGCGGCGCGCGACGAGGGCGCGCTCGGGCGGATGCTGGGGGCCGCGTTCCGCAGCGCGCTGCGCACCGGCCGCCGCGCCCGCGCCGAGACCGACATCGCGCGCAACCCCGCGTCGGTGTCGTCGGCCGCGGTCGAGCTCGCGCGGCGCGCGTTCGACGGCGAGACGCTCACCGGCAAGCACGTCGTCGTGCTCGGCGCCGGCAAGATGGGCCGTCTCGCGGCGCGCGCTCTGCGGCGCGCGGGCGTCACCGACGTCACGATCGTCAACCGGAGCCGCGAGCGCGCGTCCGCCCTCGCCGCCGAGTTCGACGCGCGGCAGCGGCCGTTCGAGGAGCTCGCCGACGCGCTCGCGCAGGCCGACATCCTGATCTCGTCGACGACCGCGCCGGCTCCGATCGTCGACCGCGCGACGGTGCGCGACGCGCTCGGGGGGCGCGCCCGGCCCGGCGCGCTGCTCGTCGTCGACATCGCGGTGCCGCGCGACGTCGACGCGTCGGTCTCCGAGCTGAGCGGCGTCGTGCTGCGCGACATCGGCGACCTGCAGGACGTCGTCGAGTCGACCATCGGCGGTCGCCTCGAGGAGGTCGCCGAGGTCGAGCGCATCGTCGCCGCGGAGCTGCACCGCTTCGAGCGCTGGGCCGGCGCGTCGGAGATCGCGCCGACGATCGCGGCCCTCGTGGCGCGCGCCGACGAGATCCGCTCCGCGGAGCTCGAACGCGCCGAGCGCAAGCTCGCGTCGCTGTCCGACGACGAGCGCGCCGCGGTCGAACACATGACGCGACGCATCGTCGCCAAGCTCCTGCACGTTCCGATGGACCGGCTCAAGGAGCTGTCGACCTCGACGCAGTCGCCGGCCTACGTCGCCGCGGTGCGCGAGCTGTTCGACCTCGACGTAGAGCCGTAGCGTCTGCGTGGCGACCGACCTGTCCTGCGTGACGATCGCCTCGCGCGGCTCCGGGCTGGCGCTGCGCCAGACCGGGCTCGTCGGCGACCTCCTGCGGGCCGCGCACCCGTCGCTCGACGTCGTCGTCGAGACCGTCAGCACGACCGGCGATCGCGACGCGCGCCCGTTCGCGCAGATCGGCACCAAGGGACTGTTCGTCGCGGAGGTCGAGCGCGCGCTGCTCGACGGCCGCGCCGACGTCGCGGTCCACTCCGCAAAGGACCTCACCGCGCGTCTCGCCGACGGCTGCACCATCGTGTGCGTGCCGGCGCGCGCCGCGGTGTACGACGTCGTGATCGGGGGCCGCGGCGACTCCGGCGAGGAGCGGCTCGCGCGCCTGCCCCCGGGCGCGCGCGTCGGGACGTCGAGCATCCGGCGCCGCGCGCTGCTCGCCGAGATCGCGCCGCACGTCGACGTCGTCGACCTGCGCGGCAACCTCGACACGCGCGTGCGCAAGGCCGCGGACGGCGACGTCGACGCCGCGGTGCTCGCGGCCGCGGGCCTCGAGCGCCTGTACGGCGACGGCGGCCCCGACCGAGCGCCGCTCGATCCCGCACGGTGGGTGCCGGCCCCCGCGCAGGGCGCGCTCGCGGTCGAGGCCCTGGCGGCGCGCGCCGACGTCCGTGAGCTCTTCGACGGCCTGTCGGACGAACGCGCGCGGGCCGAGGTCGAGTGCGAGCGGGCGTTCTCCGAACGGCTCGAGGGCGGCTGCTCGGTGCCGGTCGGGTGCACGGCGCGCGTCGACGGGGCGTCGCTCGTGGCAACCGGATATCTCGGCCATCCCGGCGGCGGCGACCCGTTGCGCGACCGCGTGTCCGGCGGCGTGCGCGAGGCGGCCGCGCTCGGGCGCGAGCTCGCCGACGCGATCCTCGACGCGGGCGGCGTCGACATCCTCGCCGAGCTCTCGGCCGACGACGCACCGCCCGTCGACGCGCCGTGAGCGCGCCGCTCGACGGGATGGCGGTCGTGGTGACCGCCCCCGGGGGCGCACGCGGACGACTCGGGCGTCTGCTCGCGGAGCGCGGCGCGGACGTCGTCGACCTGCCGCTGGTCGCCATCGCCGACCCCGAGTCGTGGCACGAGCTCGACGCCGCGCTGGCGCGCGCCGCGGGCGGCGCGTACGACTGGGTCCTGATCGCGAGCGTCAACGCAGTCGAGCGGGTCGCGGCGCGTCTCGCCGCGACCGGCGCGACGCTCGGACGCGCGCGGGTCGGCGCGGTCGGCAACGCGACCGCGCGCAGTCTGCGCGCCGCCGGGGTGCGCGTCGACCTCGTCCCGGAGCGTGCCACCGGCGACGACCTCGTGCGCGCGCTCGGCGACGGCCCCGGCGCGGTCCTGCTCCCGCGCGTCGCGGACGGGCCGCGCGCGCTGCCCGACGCGCTCGCCGGGCGCGGGTGGACGATCGACGAGGTCGTCGCCTATCGCAACGTCGAGCCGCCGCTCGACCCAGCCGCGGCCGCGCGCGTGCGCGCCGGCGACTTCGACGTCGTCACGTTCACGAGCGCATCGGCGGTCGACCGTTTCGCGGATCGCTTCGACGTGGGGGCCTTGGGAGTCGACGACGGCGACGAGCCTCCGCGGCGCCGCGTCGCGTGCATCGGCCCGACGACCGCCGACGCGGCCCGCCGCCGCGGGCTGCGCGTCGACGTCGTGGCGGCGGACGCGAGCGCCGAGGGCGTCGCGGCGGCGCTCGTCGCGATCGGCTGACGTGCGCGCGAGCGTGGCGTCGAGTGGTCGCCGATCCGGCGCGGGCTTGCGACGCCGAGATGGCACGATAGGGCCATGAGCGAGTACCCGCGTTACCGACCCCGGCGTCTGCGCCGCACGGCCGGACTCCGCACGCTGTTCGCGACCACGACGCTGGCGCCGTCGCAGCTCGTCGCACCCCTGTTCGTCAAGGAGTCGCTCGACGAGCCGGTGCCGATCCCGTCGATGCCCGGGCAGGTCCAGCACACGATCGAGTCGCTCGTCAAGGAGGCCCGCGCCCTGCGCGAGCTCGGCGTCGGAGGCGTCGTCGTCTTCGGCGTGCCCGCGCACAAGGACGCGCTCGGCTCGCAGTCGCACGCGCCCGACGGCGTGTCGCAACGGGCGCTGCGCGCGGTCAAGGACGAGCTCGGCGACGACGCGGTCGTGATCGCCGACTTGTGCCTGTGCGAGTACACCGACCACGGCCATTGCGGCGTGCTCGACGGCGACGACGTCGACAACGACGCGACGCTGGACGTCTACGCGCGCATCGCCGTCGCGCAGGCCGACGCGGGCGCCGACGTCGTCGCGCCGTCGGGCATGATGGACGGCCAGGTCGCCGCCGTCCGCGCGGCGCTCGACGACGCCGGCCACGACGCGACCGCCGTGCTCGCGTACTCGGCGAAGTACGCGTCGAGCTTCTACGGCCCGTTTCGCGACGCCGCCGAGGGCGCGCCGCGCTTCGGCGACCGGCGCTCGTACCAGCAGAGCCCCGCGGGCGGCGCCGACGAGGCGCTGCGCGAGGTGGCGCTCGACGTCGCGGAGGGCGCCGACGCCGTCATGGTCAAGCCCGCGGTCGGCTACCTCGACGTCGTGCGCGCGGTCAAGGAGCGCTTCGAGCTCCCGGTCGCGGCCTACAACGTCTCCGGCGAGTACTCGATGCTGATGGCTGCGGCCGAGCGCGGCTGGATCGACGAGCGCGCCGCGGCCCTCGAGGTCCTCACCGGGATCAGGCGCGCCGGCGCGGACGTCGTGATCACGTACCACGCCAAGAAGGCCGCCGAGTGGCTCGCGTGAGCCGCGACGCGTCCGACGCCCTCCTCGACGAAGCCCGCACGCTGATGCCGGGTGGCGTGTCGTCTCCGGTGCGCGCGTTCGACGCCGTCGGCTCCGAGCCGTTCTTCGTCGCGCGCGGCGAGGGCGCCACCGTCGTCGACGTCGACGGCAACTCCTACGTCGATTTCGTCCAGAGCTGGGGCGCGCTGCTGTTCGGCCACGCGCATCCCGCCATCGTCGAGGCGGTGCGCGACACGGCCCTGCGCGGGACCTCGTTCGGCACGCCGAGCGAGCGCGAGGTCGAGCTCGCGCGCCTCGTGACCGCCCTCGTCCCCGGCGCGGAGCGCGTGCGTTTCGTGTCGTCGGGGACGGAGGCCGCGATGACGGCGGTGCGGCTCGCGCGCGGCGTGACCGACCGTCGCGCCGTGATCAAGTTCGCCGGCTGCTACCACGGCCACAGCGACGCGCTCCTCGCCGACGCCGGCTCGGGCCCGGCGACGCTCGGCATCCCCGGGACGCCGGGCGTGACCGAGGGGGCCGCGGGCGACACGGTCGTCGTGCCGTACAACGACGTCGACGCACTGCGCGTCGCGCTCGAGCGCCACGGCGACGAGCTCGCCGCGATCCTCGTCGAGCCCGTGGCCGCCAACATGGGCCTGGTGCTGCCCGACGACGGGTTCCTCGAGGCGCTGCGCGCCGCGGCCGACGACAGCGGCGCGCTACTCGTGTTCGACGAGGTCATCACCGGCTTCCGCCTCGCCCCCGGCGGCGCGCAGGAGCGCTTCGGCGTGCGCGCCGACCTCGTGCTGCTCGGCAAGGTCCTGGGTGGAGGGCTCCCCGCCGCGGCCGTCGCCGGGCGCGCCGACGTCATGGAGCGGCTCGCGCCCGCCGGGCCCGTGTACCAGGCGGGCACACTGTCGGGCAACCCGCTCGCGATGGCGGCGGGCGTCGCCGCGCTGTCGGCGATCCGCGCGCAGCCGGACCTCTACGACGCGCTACAGGAGCGCGCGCGCTCGCTGGCGCGCGCGCTGGTCGACGCGGCCGAGGCGGCGCGCGTTCCGATGGTCGCGGCCGCGATCGGGGGCCTGGCGGGGTTCTTCTTCGCCGACGACGAGGTCCGCGGCTTCGACGACGCGCGCCGCACCGACGCCGACGCGTACGCGCGCTTCTTCCGCGGCATGCTCGAGCGCGGCGTGTACCTGCCTCCGTCGCGCTTCGAGGCCCTGTTCGTCTCGACCGCGCACACCGAGGCCGACGTCGACCACGTCGCCCGCGCCGCCGCGGAGGTGTTGCGCGCGTTCTGACGCGCGTCCGACACGGTCACGTACGCGGCGGGCCGGCCCGGGGCCCGAGACGCGGGGCGGCAAGCGCGCCGCGCGTCAGCGGACGGCGACGCTCGCGTCGCGGGCCAGGTGGGTCCACGCCCGCACCGCGGCGGTCGCCGCGGCGCGCTGGCCCGGGAGCCCGTCGCGCAGCATCGCGAGAACCTCGTCCCTGCGGACGCCCCAGTCGCGTTCGAGGTCGGGCGTCTCGTCGCACCACCGCATGACGATCGCCTCGGTGACCTCGAAGTGGAACTGGATGCCGTAGGCGCCGGCTCCGACGCGGAAGGCGTGGTGCACGCCGTCGGGCCCCCCGGTGGCGAGCGGCTCGGCCCCGGACGGCACGTCGAACGTGTCCTCGTGCCACATGAACACGCGCGTGCCGTCGAGGAACGGGCCGACGACGGCGTCGGCGCGCGCCGCGTCGGTCCCGGTCACGGGATGGAAGCCGATCGTGCGGTGCGGGGCGCGGCGCACGGTCGCCCCCAGCGCCCGCGCCAGCAGCTGCGCGCCGAGGCACACGCCGAGCACGGGAACCGAGCGTTCGACCGACGTGCGCAGCAGCGCGCGCACTTGCGGCAGGTGCGGATGGCGATCGTCCTCGTCGGCGTTCATCGCGCCGCCCATCACGACGACGCCGGACGCGGCGTCGGGCGCCGTCGGGGCGCCGCTGCGGTACGCCTCGACGACGCGGTACGGCACGCCCTCGAGCTCGAAGACGTCGGCGACGAGCGCGGGGGGACAGGACGGCTGGTTGAGGACGACGACGACGGGGTCCACGCGCGGCAGCTCCCCCGGGCCGGGCCGCGCTAGTCCTGGCGGCCGATGAAGACGTAGAGCACGGCGACCATCAGCAGCAACATCCCGGTGAACGCGATGAACGCGACGCCGCCCTCCTCGCCGGCGTTGATGCCGCCGCCGGAGCACGCGCCGAGCGCGGACAGGACGACTGCGGCGTACGCGATGCGGGCTCGATGGCTCATTCTGCGCTCCTCGGCACGGCGTTGGGGGCGGCCTGCCGGGCGCGGCGCTCCGACAGCGCGAGGCCGACCAGATGCAGGACGAGCAGGACGAAGACTCCGAGCGTGATGATGCGCGCGAGCCCGAGCGGGTTGCCGGGGTCGTACTCCATGACGACGACCGCGGACGCGTCCGACGGCGTCTCGCCGCCCTCGACGGCCTCGAGCGTCACGCCGCCGTAGGTGACGCCGTCCGCCTCCAGCAGGCGCGTGGCGTCCTGGTTGGCGGCGGCGTCCTCGGGCGACTCGAAGCCCCCAAGGCCCTCGTCCTCGTTGAGCGCCTCGGCGAGCGCGTCGGTCGCGCCGCTCTCGAGCTCGGCTGCCTGCGTGACCTGGGCCTCGTCCTCCTGGTCGACCGGTTGCCACGGCCCGTCCGGGTAGGCGCTCGCGGACGGCACCTCGCCGAGATCGGACGCGTCCTCCGCGATGTCGCGCGGGACCCACTCCGGCAGCTGCCCCACGGGTCCGAGCTGCGTGAACGACCACACGAGGCCCATCATCAGCGTGAACGCGAGCGTCACGGAGGCGGTCACGAAGTACGCGAGGCGGCCGCCCATGACCATCGCGAGCAGCAGCCACACCGACCCGCAGAAGACGATGATCGACGCGACCGTGGCGCCGATGCCGGTGAGGAAGGTGAGGTCCACCTACAACCCCCGCTCGTACTCGACGACGGCGTCGATCTGCGAGTCGGTGAGTGGGTACGGCGGGATCGGGATGCCCTGCGCCGGCGCCTCGCCGAACGCCGGCATGAACGCGAACCTCCGTCCGTTGACGACCGTCGTGACGTGCTGGGCGCGGTCGAGGTGACGGACGTCGCCGCCTCCGAGCGCCATCCCCTGATACCACGGGTCGTTCTGCGTGCCCTTCGCGTCCTTGCCCTGGCCCTGGTCGCCGTGGCACACGGCGCAGCGCGCCTCGAAGATCTCCTGACCGCACTGCGTGTCGCCGGGGGGCGGGTCCTGACACGACTCCGACACCTCGGGCGGACGCTGGTTGCCCGGCAGCGTGCGCAGCCACGCGATGACGTCGTCGATCATCTGGTCGGTCATCGAGCCCCCGTACTCGACGCCCCACGCCGGCATCGGGGTGCCCGGACGTCCGCGCTCGATCGTGAAGCGCACGATCTCCTCGTCCCAACGCTGGAAGACGTCGTTGAGCGGAGGCGCCCGGTACGCCACCGTCTTGCCGGTCTGCGGGTCGGTGTAGGCGGGGTTGGCGAGACCGCCCGCGGCGACGAGCTCGGGGTCGGACGCCTCGGGCGAGCCGTGGCAGTTGGCGCAGCCCTGGCCGAGCGAGATCGCCTTCTCCTCGTCCTTGAACGCGGCCGGGTCGGCGTCCTCCTCGAGCTCTGGCGGGACGGAGAAGATGAGCTTGCCGCGCTCGACGGCCTCCTCGGAGAAGCGCTCCTGGAAGTGCGTCTGGCGCTGTGACTCGGGGAGCCAGTAGAGCGGGATGAACACGGCGAGCGCGATCGTCGTCAGCAGGCCGCCCACCATCAGCGTCTCGATGCGAGGGCCCTCGAGCACCTCGTCGGGACGTCCGGGCCGCAGCGCGCGCGGGATGCCGATGCGGACGTGGCGCCCCGTGGCGCGTCCCGCGCGCGCCAGGAACAGGCCCCACAGCAGCGCCGCGGGCGCGAGCACCACGAGCGCGATGAGGATGACTTCGCCTGTGTCCACCGCCGGTTCTCGTCTCCCTCGCTAGGTCGGGACGCAGAAGCCGCCCTGCGGCTCGGCGAACTTGTCCCACGTGTTGATACCGCGCGGCGGACCGGTCTCGACCTTGCCGGTGTCGACGGTGACCTTCCCGCCCGACACCGAGATCGGGAACCGATCGAGCCCGCGGGGGGCCGGCCCGGAGTGGTACTCGCCGTTGAGCCGGTACTTCGATCCGTGACACGGGCACTCGAACAGCATCGACTTCTCGCAGTGCGGCACCGAGCACCCGAGGTGCACGCACTTGCGGTAGAGGGCGAGCAGCTTGGTGTCGACCGCGTTGACCGCGGTGTAGACGGGGGCCTCGCCGGTCCCCTCGTAGTACGTCAGCCAGAAGCGGCCCTCGGGCACGAACTTCGGCTTGAAGTTGTTCTGCGGCCCGACCTCTGCGACGAGGTCCTCGAGGTTGCCGATCGTGATCGCGGTCCCGAAGCCGCCGGTGAGCTTCGGCCACAGGAACGACAGCGTCGACATCCCGAAGAACCCGAGGAACAGCGAGAACGACGCCGTCCACGCCCGGTTCAGGAACTGACGGCGCGTGACCGCCATCTGGTCCGGCGTGAGCGGCTTGCGCTGGCGCTCGGGGACCTTCTTTACGGTGACGTCGCGACTCGCGTCGACTTGTGTCACGAAGCTCCTTTACAACTCGAAGAAGATGCCGTCCTGCCACGGGAACGTGAAGTTGAACCCCGGCCCCCGGAAGAACATACCGATGATCGTCAGCACCGCGAACGTGAGCATGAAGTAGCTGAACACGACGATCGCAACCTTGCGGTCGTCGGGACGTGTCGACGGGTTGCGGTCGATGAACGGCGCCGCCATGAGCCCGATGATGATCACGGTCGGGATCGTCACGCCGGCGACCTGCGGGTGGAAGTAGCGCAGCAGCTCCTGCAGGCCGAGGAAGTACCACGGCGCCTTCGACGGGTTCGGCGTCTGGTTGAAGTTCGCGAGCTCGCGCAGCGGCGCGTCGACCGTCACGGAGAAGAACGTGAGCAGCGCGGTGATGACGAGCAGCGACACGAACTCGGCGGCCATGAGGTGCGGCCACACGTTGACGCGGTCCATCGGCTGCCGCTCGACCTTCTGGATCGCCTCCGGCTTGACGACCGCGAGCAGCCGCTGGACGCGCTCGGGCACGGCGGCCCCGTTGCCCGCACCGTTGCCGGCGGCGCGCTTGGCGGGGGCGCCGCCCGGCGCGCCGCGCGCGGGGCGCTGCGCCGCGGGCTTGGCGGC
>DASZZZ010000112.1:0-43158 GCA_036260375.1 Actinomycetota bacterium | reverse complement strand
GCGCCTCACCAAGGGCGGGCCGATGGCCGACGTCGCGGGGCAGGCGCTGCTCGGCGCGTTGCTCGTCGTGCTGGCGGCGGGGGCCGCCGCGGGATCGTGGTGGGCGCGCTGGGGCGCGCTCGCGTACGCGCTCCTGTTCGGTCTCGTCGTGATGCCGGTGTGGACGCTCGCGGTGCTGATCCCGATGCGACCGGGGCCGGTCGACGTCGGCTACGCGGTCGTGTACTGGGTCGCGCTGGCCGTCGCCGCGATCGCCGCGCTCGCGCTCTAGGCGCCGCTCAGACGAGCAGGCCCCAGTCGCCCAGGCGCCGCGACAGCTCCTCCGGGCTCGTCTGGTACAGGAGCGCGAGCGCCATGAGGTCGTCCTCGCGGATCGTCAGGACGCGCCCGTTGTAGTCGCCGCGCTGGATCTGGATCGCGGTCGTGAAGCGCTTGAGCGGCTCGCGCTCGGTCTCGGGCACGCGCCCCAGGCGCTCGAGGTTGAGCACGACGCGCCGGCGCGGCTCGGGGGCCGGGACGGAGCGGTCGTCGCTCGGGAGGACCTCCGAGATCGGGACGCCGTAGAACTCGGCGAGCTCGCGCAGCCGGGCGACCGTCACGTTGCGGTCCCCGCGCTCGTAGGCCCCGACCACGGCGGCCTTCCATCGTCCGCCCGACGCCTCCTGGACGTCGTGCAGCGACATCCCCTTCTGGGTCCGGATGCCACGCAGGCGCTCGCCCACGGCGCGCCCGTAATCGTGGTCGCTCAGCAGCTCTTCCACGCCGCCACGCTACCTCCTGCCTCGTCGCTAAGTGCGTCTTGCTCGGCCTTCTTCGCCGCGCGCGGGCGATGACCTGTGACGGTCCTCGCGGCGTAGCCCTCCGCCGACGTAGAATCCCCTGGATGAAGGCACTGTGGAAGGGCTCGGTCAGCTTCGGACTGGTCAACATCCCCGTACGCCTGTACTCGGCGGTGTCGGAGAAGAGCCTCAAGTTCCACCTGCTCCACGGCGACGACGGCGGGCGCATCCGCTACCAGCGCGTGTGCAGCAAGTGCGGCGAGGAGGTCGGCTGGGACGACATCGTCAAGGGCTACGAGTACTCGAAGGACCACTACGTCACGTTCAGCGACGAGGAGCTCGCGGCCCTCGACGTCGACTCGATCAAGTCGATCGACGTCGTCAACTTCGTCCCGCTCGAGGACATCGACCCCGTCTACTTCAACCGTACCTACTACGTCGTGCCGGAGGCGTCGGGCCTCAAGGCGTACCGGCTGCTCCAGGAGGCCCTCGACGCCGAGGGGCAGGTCGGCGTCGCCAAGGTCGCGCTGCGCGAGAAGGAGCACCTCGCGACCATCCGGCTCAAGGACGGCTTGTTCGTGCTCGAGACGATGCACTGGCCCGACGAGATCCGGGCGCCCGAGTTCGAGGAGCTCCACAAGGACGTACGGGTGAGCGACGCCGAGGTCAAGATGGCGCGCCAGCTGATCCAGCAGCTCGCCACGGACTTCACCCCGGAGGCGTTCGTCGACGAGTACCGGAAGTCGCTCGAGGAGCTCGTCGAGCGCAAGGTCGAGGGCGCCGAGGTCACCGTCGCGGCCGAGCCCGAGGAGGAGCCGACCAAGGTCGTCGACCTCATGGAGGCGCTGCGCGCGTCGGTCGACGAGGCGCGCAAGCGCAAGGACGCCGACAGCGAGAAGCCCGCGAAGAAGAAGACAACGCGCAAACGGGCGTCGGCGTCCTGACGGCCTCGCCCGTGGACGTCCTCACCATCACGATCCCGGCGTCGCCGGAGTACGTCGGCGTCGTCCGCCTCGTCGTGTCCGGGCTCGCGTCGCGCGTCGGGTTCACGATCGACGACATCGAGGACCTCAAGATCGCGGTCGACGAGCTCACCGCCTACCTCACCGGCCCCCAGGGGCGCGACGGCACCCTGCGCATCCGCTTCGGCGTCGACGACGCGCGCATCGAGATCGAGGGGGCCGCGACGCTGTCCGACCACCAGAAGGTGCGCAGCGAGCTCACGCAGCTGTCGCGCATGATCCTCGACACCGTCGTCGACGACGCGTCGCTCGTCCACGACGGCGGGCAGCCCCGGTTCACGCTCGTGAAGACCCGAGGGGCATGAGCCAGCGAGGCACGCTCACCAAGAGCGAGGTCCGCGAGCTGTTCCAGGCCTACCGCGACGCCGCCACCGAAGAGGAGCGCGCCGAGCGCCGCGAGCAGCTCGTCGAGCAGTACATCGGTTTAGTCGAGTTCCTGGCGCGCCGATTCCGTAACCGTGGAGAGCCACTGGAGGACTTGGTGCAGGTCGGGACGATCGGCTTGCTGAAGGCGATAGAGCGCTTCGACCTCGGGCGAGAGGTCGAGTTCTCCACGTACGCCACGCCCACGATCGTCGGCGAGCTCAAGCGCCACTTCCGCGACAAGGGGTGGGCGGTGCGCGTCCCGCGCCGACTCCAGGAGCTGCACCTCGAGCTCACCAAGGTCGTGAGCCAGCTCAACCAGGAGCTCGGGCGGTCGCCGACCGTGCCCGAGATCGCCGAGTACGCCAACCTCTCCGAGGAGCAGGTGCTCGAGGGGCTCGAGATCGCCCAGGCGTACAGCTTCACGTCGCTCGACGCGCCCATCGACTCCGACGACAGCGACTCCAGCACGTTCGCGGACCAGATGGGCGTCGAGGACGAGCATCTCGAGAACCTCGAGTACCGCGCGTCGCTCGCGCCGGAGATGGCGAAGCTGCCCGAGCGCGAGCGCCGCATCCTCTACCTCCGCTTCTTCAAGGGCCTGACCCAGTCGGAGATCGCAGAGCGCCTCGGCATCTCGCAGATGCACGTGTCGCGCCTGCTCAACCGCACGCTGTCGCAGCTGCGCGAGGCGCTCGGGGAGTAGGCCGTGCCCCGCGTCGGGGGCGGGCGAGCTCGGGGGACGCGTGGCCGGGGGGCCGCGCTCGTCGCCGCGCTCGCGCTCGTGGCGAGCGCCTGCAGCCTCCGGCCCGTCGACCTCGACGCCGAGCGGCCGCTCGCGCTCCGATCGACGATCACCGCGTCGGACGGGACGGTGCTGGCGCGCCTGTATCGCGAGAACCGCTCGCTCGCGTCGCTGCGGCGCATGCCGCAAACGGTCGTCGACGCGGTGCTCGCGGCCGAGGACGCTCGCTTCTTCGACCATCCGGGGTTCGACGGCCGCGCCATCGTGCGCGCCGCGCTGCGCAACCTCCACGAGGGCGAGGTCGTCGAGGGCGGGAGCACGATCACGCAGCAGTACGTCAAGAACACGTTCTTCCGGCGCCCGTCGCGCACGATCGAGCGCAAGTTGCGCGAGCTGCGCCTCGCGCTCGAGGTCGAGCGCCGCTACCCCAAGCGCGAGATCCTCGAGCGCTACCTCAACACCGTCTACTTCGGCGAGGGCGCGTACGGCGTCAAGGCCGCCGCCGAGGTCTACTTCGGACACGGCTACCGGACGCTGTCGCTGCCGGAGGCGGCGCTGCTCGCCGCGCTCGTCAAGGCCCCCGCGCTGTACGACCCGCGCGACCATCCGCGCCGCGCGCGCCTGCGGCGCGACTACGTGCTCGGCCGCATGGCCGAGCTGCGCCTCGTGTCGCGCGCGGCCGCCGCGGCGGCGCGCCGGGCCCCGCTCGGCGTCGTCCGCCGGCCGCCGCGTGTGGCGACGCGCCAGCCGTACTTCGTCGAGGCCGTCAAGCGCGAGGTCCTCGGCGACGAGCGCCTCGGGCCCACCGAGGCGGACCGCGCCCGCGCGCTGTGGCGCGGCGGGCTGCGCGTGACGACGACGCTCGACCCGCGCGCGCAGCGCGCCGCCGAGCGCGCCGTCGCGGCGACGCTCGGCCGCCGGGACGACCCCGCCGCGGCGCTCGTCGCGCTGCGCCCGCGCACCGGGGAGATCGTCGCGATGGTCGGAGGGCGCGACTGGAGCGCGTCGCAGGTCAACCTCGCGCTCGGCGCCGCCGGCGGCGGCTCCGGGCGCCAGGCGGGATCGTCGTTCAAGCCGATCGTCGCCGCGACCGCGCTCGAGTCCGGGATCGGGCTCGACACGACCTACGACGCCGGCCCCCTCACCGTGACGCTCGGCGACGGGCACACGTGGCCGGTCACGAGCTCGGTCGAGGGCGCGGCGACGGGGCGCATGCGCGTCGACGAGGCGCTCGTCGCGTCGGTCAACCCCGTGTTCGCGCGCCTTGCGCTGGAGCTCGGCGTCGACCGCATCGCGACCCAGGCGCGTCTGATGGGCGTCCGCGCGCGCCTGCCGCGCGTCCCGGCGCTCGCACTCGGCGCCGGCGACGTCAGCGTGCTCGACATGGCGACGGCGTACGCCACGATCGCCAACGGCGGCACGGCGATCGAGCCGACCACCCTGCGGCGCGTCGAGATACCCGGCGTCGGCGTCGTCACGCCGGAGCAGGAGCGCGTCGACGTGGCGATGTCGCCGGGCAACGCGTACCTCCTCACGCAGGCCCTCATCGAGGTCATCGAGCGCGGGACGGGGGCCGCGGCGGCGATCGGCCGCCCCGCCGCGGGCAAGACCGGGACGACGAACGACTACGCCGACGCGTGGTTCGTCGGCTACACGCCGCAGCTCGTCGCCGCGGTGTGGGTCGGCTACCCCGAGGGCCGCATCCCTATGACGTCGGTGCGCGGCATCAGCGTCGCGGGAGGCACGTTCCCCGCGCAGATATGGCGCCGGTTCATGCTCGCCGCGCTAGACGGCGAGCCCGTGCGCGACTTCGAGGTCCCGCGCAGCGAGCTCGTGCGCGTCGAGATCGACCCCGACACGGGTCTTCTGGCGGCGCCGTGGTGCCCCGGCCGGACGCGCGTGATGCTGCGCCAGCTCGTGCCGCTCGAGCGCTGCCCGGAGCCGCCTCCGCCCGAGCCGACGCCGGTCCCGACGCCGACGCCGAGCCCGACGCCGTCCGACGAGCCGTCGCCGAGACCGTCCGAGAGGCCGTCGCCCGACGCGACGCCGTCGCCGTCGCCGGACGACGACGCCCGCGGCGACGGGAACGACCACGGGGACGCCGACGGCGCGGACGGGGGCGGGCGCGACTAGCTAGCGGCGCGCGGGGACGCGGATCTCGGCCCGCGTGCCGCCGTCCGACGCGACGTCGAACGACCCGCCGAGCTCGGCGGTGAGCGTGCGCACGATGTGGAGGCCGAGGCGTCCTCCGGGGGCCGCGCCGTCGATGCCCACGCCGTCGTCACGCACGACGACGCGGATCTCGTCGCCGGAGCGCGCGAGCGACACCGTGACGCGCCCCGGACGCCCGCACGGAAACGCGTGCTCGATCGCGTTCTGCATCAGCTCCGTGACGCTGACGGCGAGCGGCGTCGCGACGTCGGCGCCGATAGGCCCCGTCGACCCGGTGACGTCGAGCTCGATGCCGCGCTCGGGGAACAGGAGGCCGTCCGACACCATGCGCGCGATGCGGCGCGCGACGTCGCCGAAATCGCCGGCGTCCGACGCCTCGCCGGACAACGTCTCGTGCACCAGCGCGATCGAGCCGATCCGCAGCTCGCTCTCGCGCAGCGCGGCGCGCGCCTCGTCCGACTCGAGCCTGCGCCCCTGGAGCCGCAGCAGGCTGGCGATCGTCTGGAGGTTGTTCTTCACGCGATGGTGGATCTCGCGGATCGTCGCGTCCTTCACCGAGATGACGCGCTCCTTCTGGCGCAGCTCGCTCACGTCGCGCGCGAGCACGAGCGCGCCGGTCGCCCGGCCCCCGTCGACGAGCGGCACGACGCGCAGTCGCACGTAGCTCTCGCCGCGCGCGAGCTCGCCGTCGCGCAGCTCGCACGCGGCGAGCGCGTCGCGCACCGGCGTCGGGCCGAGCCCGAGGTCGTCGGGCGAGCGGCCGAGCGCGTTGTCCTCGACGCCGAGACGCCGCAGCGACGACACCGCGTTGGGCGACGCCCACTCGATGCGCCCGTGGGCGTCGAGCACGAACAGGCCGTCGCCGACGCGCGGCCACTCTCCGCTGACGTCCCGGAACGGGAACGTCCCGTCGCAGATCATCGCCGACACGCGGTCGGCGGCGGCGAGGTAGACCTCCTCCAGCCGTCCGGGCCGGCGCGACGTCGCCGGGCTGCCCTCCTTCGTAACCACGGCGATCACCTCGCCGCGCCGGCGGACTGGCACCGCGTCGATCCGGATCGGGATCCCGTCGACGAGCACGGGCTCGTCCTGGGCCCAGATGCGTCCCTCTCGAAACGCGCGCTCGACGATCGGCTGCTCGGGCTGCGTCACGCGCGTTCCGACCATGTCCTGTGGGTAGAGCGTCTGCGACGTGAACGGGCGCAGCTGCGCGCACACGACGAACTCCTCGCCGGGAGACGGCACGCGCACGTACATCAGGAGGTCCGAGAACGACAGGTCGGCGAGCACCTGCCACGACGACGCGAGCGCGCGCAGATGCTCGGCCTGCGCGTCGGAGAGGTCCGAGGTCGCGCGTATGCGCTCGGCGAGCGTCGCCATCGCGCCATCGTAAGACCGCGGTCGCGGCCCGCCGGGCGGCCACTAGGATCGCGGCGCGAGAGCCGCGACGGCGCGGCCGGAAGGAGGCACGGTGAGGATCGCGGTCGTCTCGGACATCCACGGCAACCTCGTCGCGCTCGACGCCGTGCTCGCCGACCTCGAGCAGCAGTCCGTCGACGAGGTGTGGTGCGGGGGCGACGTCGCGTTCGGGGGGCCGTGGCCGTCGGAATGCGTCGCGCGCGTGCGCGCGGCGCGCTGGGACACCGTGCGCGGCAACACCGACGTGTGGGTGACGGGCGATCCCCAGACGGTCGACTCGCCCGAGGGCCGCGACGAGATCGAGGCGTTCGCGACCGAGGCCGCCCTGTCTGAGGACGACCGGCGCTGGCTCCTCGGGCTCCCGCTCGGCCACTCGGGGCGCGGCTCGCTGCTGCTCGTGCACGGGACGCCCCTGTCACCGTTCACGGCGCCGGAGCCGGACGCGCCGTCGTCGGAGTTCGCGCCGTACGAGGGCGGCGCCGCGGTCGTCGTGTACGGCCACGTCCACCGCGCGTTCGTGCGGCGGCTCGCCGACGGGACGATCGTGTGCAACTCCGGCTCGGTGGGCGCGCCGCGCGACGGCCTCGACGCGTGCTACCTGCTCGTCGACCAGCAGGGGCCCGACTGGACGCTGCGCCACCGGCGCGTCCCGTACGACCGGGCCGCGGTGCTCGCCGCGGGACGCGACGCGGGCGGGGCGATCGGGGCGTGGACCGAGGTCAACGTCGCGCCCGCGTGATGGCGGCCATGACCTACACCGTCGACGAGGCCAACGCGCTCCTGCCCCACCTCGCCCCCGCCCTCGTCGAGCTGCGCGACAAGTTCGACCGCGCCGCGGAGGTCCGCGCCACGATCGCGCGCGCCGCGGTGACCAACGGCGGCACGTCGACGCGCCGGTCGTGGCAGGCGCTGATGAGCCGCGTCGCGGAGCTCCTCGGGCGTCTCGAGGAGTGGGGCGTGGAGCTGCGCGACGTCGAGTCGGGACTGGTCGACTTCCCCGCCGTGGTCGAGGGTCGCGACGCGTTCCTGTGCTGGCGCCTCGGGGAGCCCGAGGTCGCGTACTGGCACCCTCGAGACACGGGCTTCGCGGGGCGGCGCCCGCTCTAGCGTCGCAGCGCCGTCCTCGCTCCGCTTCAGGCGCGCGCGGGCGCCGCCGACATTACGTATGTCGTAAACGGGCGGATACATGCGTTGCTTGAGCGCGAGTGTCCGGACGGTCCCCGCGGGGGGACCCGGAAGACGGGAGTGATGCCAGTGAGGAAGTCGCGCCGAGCGCTCGCGCTCACCGCCGCAGCCGCGTGCCTGGCCGCCGCGACGCTGTATTCGCCGCCGGCCGGCGGAAGCACGCCGAAGCCGCGCGCGGGCGAGCGGGCCGTAGTGGGGCACACGCTCCCGAAGACGCGTGCGTCCGCCGCGCTCGAGTACTGGACGCCGGCGCGCATGAAGGCGGCGCGCCCCTATCCGGCCCTCGCGCGCGCGGGAGCGCCCGACGCGGTCGCCCCGGCGTCGCAGCCGTCCGGGTCGCCGCGCTCGATCGCGGGCAGCGCGCCGCCGGGCGAGACGGTCGACGTCGCCGCGTCGCAGTCGCCCGCGGGACCGTCGCCGATGGGCTACTCGTATCCGTTCCCGTTCACGCGCACGAACGTGCTCACGAACTACAAGGTCTATCCGTGGAAGGCGGTCGGCAAGCTGTTCTTCGTCCAGAACGGCGGCAGCTTCGTGTGCTCGGGTTCCGCGGTTCAGAACGCGCCCGGCACCAAGGTCGTCGTGTGGACGGCGGGCCACTGCGTGTCCGACGGCGCCGGCCACTTCGACAGCCAGGCGGTGTTCGTCCCGGCGTACAAGAACGGCAGCGCTCCGTTCGGCCAGTTCCCCGCGACGGGTCTGTTCACCACGAGCGCGTGGCACACGTCGGGCGACCTGCGCTACGACCTCGGCGCGATCCGCGTCGGCAAGAACGCGAACGGCCAGACGCTCTACTCGAAGACCGGCAAGCTCGGGTTCGCGTACAACCAGTCGCGCGTGCAGCACTGGAACTCGTTCGGCTACCCGGCTGCGTCGCCGTTCAACGGGCAGCTCATGATCAACTGCCAGGGCTCGCACGCGGTCGACGACGGCTCCTTCGGCGCCCCGGCGACGATCGGGATCGGGTGCGACATGACGGGCGGCTCGAGCGGCGGCCCGTGGATCCTCAGGTTCGGCACTCAGAACCTCGTCAACGGCCTCAACAGCTACGGCTACAACACGCAGCCGCTGGCCATGTACAGCCCGTACTTCGACTCGACGGCGAACGCCGTCCGCTGCGACGCCGCCGACTGTCCCTGATCCACCGCGACGCACGTCGACTCGGCCTGCGGGGCGCCTCGGCGCCCCGCAGCCGCGTCTAGCGTCCGTCGACCGCGGCGCGCCCGGCCGCTACCATTCCGCTGCGCGCGCGCCGGCGTCGAGGACCCACGTGCGCGCGTCGACGCCGAAGTGCCGGCGCATGCCGTCGGCGAGCGCGCCGGCGACCTCGTCGGCGACTCCGCCCCCGACCTCGCGCAGCACCTCGGAGACGAGGAACACGTCGGTCGTGTCGCGCCCGATCAACGCGGCCTTCGCCTGCCGCCACACGAAGTGGCGGGTCAGCACGACGTGCCCGTCGGCGTAGGCGACCTCGCCGGGCTCGACGTCGACCGGCGTGTCGTCGTCGAGCGCGGTGAAGACGTCGCCGGGCCGCGTCGTGCGGAGCGCGACGTCCGACACCGCGGCGAGGTCGAAGCCGCCCGTGGGCACGAGCCGGCGCAGCGAGATCGTGTGGAGCAGGTCGACGACCGGGTTGATGGAGAACGCCGGGGCGCCCTTCATCGCCCGCCGCAGCATCGCCTCGATCGAGCTCGGGTGGTCGCGCGGCGACACGCCCAGCCGCTTCAGGTTGTCTCGCCACGCGGCGACGTTCGGGTGCGACTGGGCGTTGGCGTACTGCGACGTGAGCGCGCCCGCGTCCTTCCATTGCGCGTGCCACGCGCCGTCGATCTCGGCGACGTCGCGACGGTTGTCGACGCCATGCGCCACCGCGACCGCGATGCGCATGCCCGGGAACCGCTCGAAGATCGCCTCGTCGA
Source organism: Actinomycetota bacterium (assembly GCA_036260375.1). Lineage (GTDB taxonomy): Bacteria > Actinomycetota > CADDZG01 > CADDZG01 > WHSQ01 > DASZZZ01. The sequence continues at coordinate 33,554 of DASZZZ010000112.1, read as the reverse complement.
TCCAGAATCGCACGGCCGGCCTCCTCTAGCGCGCCTCGATGGGGGCCGCGACGCGCTCGCCGATGCGCCTCAGCGCGTCCCACGACTCCATGACGTCGTCCTCGGTGGTGCGGATGTTGCCGATGGAGACCCGCACGACGTAGCCCTCCCGCACCACGGCATGCGACACGAACGCGCGGCCCTCGTCGTTGAACCGGCGCAGCAGGCGCGCGTTGAGCTCGTCGACCTCGGCGCGTATCTCGGCCCGGCGCGTCTCGGTCGCGCCCTCGACCTCCGCGCGCAGCCGGCGCGGGAACAGCCGAAGGCACACGAGCGGGTACGCGGACTCCCCCACGCACTCGAAGTCGGGGTGGCCGTCGACCGCGGCGCGCAGCGCGCCCGCGATGCGGACGCTCTCACGCAGACGCGCGACCAGGCCCGCCCGTCCGAACGTGCGGATCACCCACCACAGCTTGAGGGCGCGGAAGCTGCGTCCGAGCTGGAGCGTGAAGTCCATGTAGTCGAGCGCGCCCTCTCCCGCGTCGGTGCGGAGGTACTCGGGAACGAGTCGGAACGTGTCGGCGAGCGCGCCGCGACGCGCGGAGTAGAGGCACGTCACCTCGAGCGGCGTGTACAGGCACTTGTGCGGGTTGACGACGACGGAGTCGGCGATCCCGAGGTCTTCGGCTACGGCGCGGATCTCCGGCACGAGGTTCCAGAACCCGCCGTACGCGGCGTCGACGTGCAGCCACGCGCCGTGACGGCGGCACACGCGCGCGACGTCGTCGAGCGGATCGGCGGCACCGGTGGACGTGGTGCCGACGGTGGCGACGACGGCCATCGGGACGAGACCGGCGTCCACGTCGCGCCGCACGAGCTCCTCGAGCGCGTCGGCGCGCATCCGGTAGCGCTCGTCGCTCGGGACCACGACGAGGTTGTCGAGCCCGACGCCGAGGGCGATCACGGCCTTGTCGACCGAGCTGTGCGCCTGGTCCGAGGCGTACACGCGCAGCATCGGCGTGCCCGGAGCGGTGAGTCCCCGGCGGCGCACGTCGATGCCGGGGACCGCGTCGCGCGCCGCGCACAGCGCGTAGAACGTCCCGAGCGACGCTCCGTTGACGAGCACGCCGTCGGCGCCGGCGTCGTAGCCGACCATCTCCGCGATCCAGCGCATGACGACGGTCTCGAGCGTCGACGCGGCGGGGGCCGAGCGCCACACCATCGCGTTGACGTCGACGGCCGACACGAGCATGTCGGCCAGGATGCCGGCGAAGCTCGCGCTGATGCTGAAGTACGCATGGAAGCGAGGATGGTTCCAGTGCGTGAGGTGCGGCAGCACCTTCGCGCGCGTCTCCTCGACGATGCGCTCGAACGGCTCGCCGTGCTCGGGAAGGGGTCCGTCGAGGAGCTCGAGCAGCGCGCCCGGCTCGATCGCGGTGGTGACGCGGCGGTCGCGAATCCCGTCGAAGTAGTCGGAGATCAGCTCGACGACCGCGCCCGCGTTCGCCTCGAACTCGTCGGTCGCCCAGTCGCCGAGCGGGGGCGTCTCAGGCACGGGCGTGCTCCGGCGACGGGCTCGCGTCGGCGCGGCCGGGAGCCGTCGTCGATCGATCGCGGTCCACGCACGTGACCATAAATGCCGCGCCGCCGGTCCTCGACCGAGACACGACGCGCACACGCGACGATCGTCCGGCGCGTCGTCCGCGGCGCCGCGCCGTCGGCTATCCTCACGCCCCGTGACCGTCACCGTCGTCGATCATCCGCTCGCGCAGCACCTTCTCACCGCGCTGCGCGACGAGGAGACTCCGCCGCCGCTGTTCCGGTCGTTGACCAAGCGCCTCACGACCGTGCTCATGCTCGAGGCGACGCGCGACCTGCCGACGGCCGACGCGCGCGTCCGGACGCCGCTCGAGGACCACGCGGGCCGCCGCCTGAAGGATCCGATCGTGGTCGTCCCGATCCTGCGCGCCGGACTCGGGATGCTCGACGCGGTCGCGGACCTGTTCCCGTCGGTGCGCGTCGGCTACCTCGGGCTCGAGCGCGACGAGGCGACGTTCCAGCCGTCGGAGTACTACGCCAAGCTGCCGCCGCTCGACGACGCGCGCACGTTCGTCCTCGACCCGATGCTCGCGACGGGGGGCTCGGCGCGCGCCGCGCTCGACTCGGTCAAGGCGTCGGGCGCGTCGTGGGTCCGCATGGTGTCGGTCGTGTCCGCGCCCGAGGGCGTCGCGGTGCTGGAAGAGGCGCATCCCGACGTCGACGTCGTCACCGCGGCGGTCGACCGAGAGCTGAACGCCAGCGCGTACATCGTCCCCGGGCTCGGGGACTTCGGCGACCGCCTCTTCGGCACCCTCGCCTGAGCCCCGCCGGCCTCGTGCCGCGCGACGGTCGCCGGCGCGCGTTCGCGGGAGCGACGACGTCGTCGAGGAGCGACCACCCCGCGACGACTCGAGAGATCGGTCAGCTATGCCCCGAGCGCAGGATGTCGAGCACTGCGCGCGCGTCGTCGTCCTCGACCGGATGGGGTTGCGCGCCCGGGGGCCGCGCGCCGCCGAACGCGCGCCGCAGGTTCTCCTCGGCGCGCTCGAGCGCCTCCTCGGCCGTGCGGAGCTTGATGCGCAGCTCCGTCTCGCGCCGTCCGGAGTCCTCGAGCTGCTCCTCTAGCTCCTTGACGCGCGCCTTGTGGTGGGCGTTCTCCGCCGCGAACGCCTCGACCTGCGCCGTTCGCAGCGCGTCGTCGCGGGCGAGCTCGAGCAGGCGGCTGACGACGGCCTCGCCGATGTCGTCGTAGCTGAGCCGCGACGTGCGGCGGGCGGCGCGGCTCGGCAGCGACGCCTCGGCGTCCTCGAGGCGGATCGGCTCGGTCGAGCGCACCGCGATGACCGTGCTGCGGCCGCGACGGCCGCGCTGCAGCACCTCGATGCGCCCGAGGTCCTCCAGGAGCTTGATCGCCTCCGCGCTTCGAACAGAGTTCAATCCGGCCTCGGCCGCGACCTCGCGCAGGCGCCCCTCGAAGGTTCCATCGTTTGCCGCGCTGGTGATGCCGTCGAGCAAGCGATTGGCAAGCTCGTGAAGGTTGGTTCGGGCCATCGGCACCTGCTTTCACGCACGTCGAAAATGGTGAGTTTGGGCCGGCAGATGTTATGACGCGCGTGGAATAAATTCAATCGACCGAAACGCCGTGCGCGTGTCTCAGGCCTCCTCTATCAGGGTGCGCACGCGGGTTCTGAGCTCTTCGGGGCACCGGGTCGAGCCCCGCAGCCGGGCGATCAGCATCGCCACCTCGCGCTCGACGCCGTAGCGCTCGTAGCACGGAGCGCATTCCTCGAGGTGGGTGCTGATCTCGATGCGCTGGCGGTCGTCGAGGACCTCCCCGTCGAGGAACAGGTACGCCCGTTCGAGCGTCTCCCTGCAGCGCTCCTTCATCCGATCCCGCTCATCTCGAGTCCTCGTCATCGGGGCCCCGCCCGCCGCGGCGCCTCATGCGCGTGGGCCGCCCCGGACGATGCCACGGTCTCGCGCAATGTCCCACAACGCCCGCTGGAGGGCCTTTCTTCCCCGGTGGAGCCGCGACATGACGGTGCCCATGGGGACGTCCATGATCTCCGCCATCTCCGCGTACGAGAATCCCTCGACGTCGGACAGGATCACGGCGAGCCGGAACTGCTCCGGCAGGGCGTCGATCGCGTCGAGGATGTCGGAGTCCACGAGCGAGTCGAGCACGATGCTCTCCGGCGTCGCCGTGAAGCTCGGGTCGTGGTCCTTGAGCTCCTGGTAGAGGTCGAAGTCCTCGATCTCGTCCTGCGACAGCTTCTGCGGCTCCCGCTGGCGCTTGCGGTAGACGTTGATGTAGGCGTTGGTCAGGATCCGGAACAGCCACGCCTTGAGGTTCGTCCCGGGCTCGAAGCGGTCGAATGCGCGGTACGCGCGCAGCATCGTCTCCTGCACGAGGTCGTCGGCGTCGGCGGGGTTGCGCGTCATGCGCAAGGCCGCGGCGTAGAGCGAGTCGAGCAGCGGCAGGGCCTCGTCCTGGAAGCGCTGCTTGTCGGCCGCGCTGAGGTCGACCGGGCGCGCGTCAGCCACCCGACTTCGCCCCGCCGTGACGCTCCAGCATCCCGGAGTCGAACGTGAACATGAGCTCGCCCTTGCGATCGTGCGCCGCGAGCGCGACGTCGAGCAGCGTCTGGACGAGCTCGTCGAACGAGACGCCCGACGCCTCCCACAGGTAGAAGGAGAACGACCCAGGGATCGTGTTGATCTCCATGACCCACGTCTGTCCCGTCGCCTCGTTGACGAACGAGTCGACGCGCGCGACGCCGGCGGCGTCGACGGCGCGGAACGCTCCGATCGCGTTCTCCTGGACCTGTTTGGTCAGCTCGTCGGAGATGGGGGCCGGGACGCGCCGCTCCTGCGCCGCCATGCCCCCGCCGCCCTTGCCCGTCTTGCCTCCCCGCAGGTACTTGTCGGAGAACGTCAGGAACTCCTCCCAGGCGACGGGCTGCTCGCACACCGACGCGTGCAGCTCGCGTCCGGCGCCTCCGAGCACGGAGCAGTTGACCTCGATGCAGCCCTCCATCGCGGGCTCCACGAGCAGGCGACGGTCGTACCGGCGGGCGACGTCGAGGGCGTCCGCGAGCCCGGCGCGGTCGTGCGCCTTCGCGATGCCGACACTCGACCCGAGGCGCGCCGGCTTGACGAACGCGGGGTAGCCGATCTCGGCCTCGACGCCGGCCAGCACGACGTCGCGCTCGTGCGCGAGGCGGTCCGAATCGACCACGACGTGGGGGATCACGGGGAGGTCGGCGGCGGCGAGGGCGGCCTTCATGACGACCTTGTCCATTCCCACGGCGGAGCCGACCACTCCGGAGCCCGTGTACGGGATGTCGGCGAGCTCGAGCAGGCCCTGGAGCGTGCCGTCCTCGCCGTAGGTGCCGTGGATCGCCGGGACGACGACGTCGAGCGGCACGCGCCGCGACCCGCGCAGGCGCCCGCCGGGAACGAGCAGCCCGCCGTAGCCGGCGACCGGGGGCAGGAACGCCTCCTCGCCGGCGTCGTCCCAGCGCCGCTTGCGGTAGACGCCGAGGTCGCGCAGGCGGGGGCCGGTCAGCCACCGGCCCTCGCGCGTGACGTAGATCGGCACTACGTCGTGGCGCGCCGCGAGCGCGTCCATGACCTGGTGCGCGGTCACGACCGAAACGTCGTGCTCGACGGAACGGCCGCCGAACACGACCCCTACGGACAGTCGTCGCATGGCCGCAGTCTAGTGGGCCTCGCCCGCCGCTCCCCGCATCCGCCCGCGGCCCCCGGGGCGCGGCTCAGCGCTCGTACTGGTCGGGCAGGTCGTTCTCGAACAGCACCACGTCGCCCGCGCCGAGGCGGCCTTGCAGGCTGCGCGTCGCCTCGGACAGCGAGTCGACGACCACGACCTCGCATCCGTCGACGCCGCGCGCGCCGGCGACGATCGCGTCGCGGTTGACGGGCGCGACGACGACGAGGACGTCCGCGACGCGCGCCGCATGCGCTCCGAAGCGCTCGTTGGCGGCGCGCTGCAGGGGGCCGAGCTCGACGATGCCCGGCGTCACGACGACCTTGCGCCGCGCCGGCATCGCGTCGAGGACCTCGAGCGCCGCGGCCGCGCCCTCCGGGTTGGAGTTGTACGCGTCGTCGATGACGCGCACTCCCCCGGCCCCGTCGATGAGCTGGAGGCGGTGCTCGACGGGCGCCAGCGCGGCGATCGGCTCGACGAGCTCGTCGAGGCCGCGCCCCGCCGCGAGCGCCACTGCGACGCCCGCGAGCACGTGGCCGACCGCGTGCCGTCCGAGCAGGACCGTGCGCGCGTCGATCGAGGCCCCCGAGCGCGCGTCGACGATCGTGAGCTCGGTGCCGTCGGGCGTCGTGCGCACGTCGCGCGCGGTGACGTCGGGACGGCCCTCGGGGTCGAGGCCGTAGCGGACGACGGCGACGCGCGTCGTGCGGTCCGCGAGCGCGCGGACCTCGCCGTCGTCGACGTTCATCACCGCGACGCCGTCGGGGGGGAGGTGCGTGACGATCTCGTACTTGCCGCGCCGGATCGCGTCCATCGACCCGAACCGCTCCAGGTGCGCGGGGCCGATCGCGGTCAGCACGCCGATACGGTGACGCACGAAGTCGCACAGCTCCGCGATGTCGCCCTCGCGGTAGGCGCCCATCTCGACGACGAAGAAGCGGTGCGCGGGCTCGAGGTGCTCGTTGATAGTCCGGCACACGCCGAGCGGCGTGTTGAACGATCCCGGCGTCGCGAGGGCCGAGCCGGACGGACCGATCAGCCCCTCCACCGCGAACTTCGTCGACGTCTTGCCGAACGAGCCGGTGATGCCGATCACGAGCGGCTCGTACGCGTCGAGCTTGCGGCGCGCGGCGCGCAGGTAGCGCGCGTTGACGGCGCGTTGGACGGGGGTGAGCACGACGTCGGACGCGACGAGGACGTACGACGTGCCCGCGAACACGAGCGCGGTCGCGAGCGCCCACGTCGCGACGTCGGCCGGGAAGCCCCCGAGGTAGAGGTGCGCGAGCCCCGGCGGCACGAGCACGAGCGGCGGGGTGAGCACCGTCGCCACCACCAGGATGCGCCACGCGCGTCCGGTCATCACGAGCGGCTTCTTCGCGTCGTGCCTTCCCAGCCACAGCGCGCGCCGGCGGTTGTGGCGGCACCACTCGAGGAAGCGGCCTCGCTTGTAGCCCTCGAGCTGGAACACGTGCAGCGCGCGGCGCAGGCGCACGACCTGCCACGCGGTGAACGCGGGGACGAGCACGTACACGATCGTCCGCAGCAGCAGCGAGTAGCCGGGGAACGGGTCGGCGAAGCTCACGACGCGCCGGCCCCCAGGAAGTGACGCACGACGCGGCAGAACCGCTCCGGCTCGTCGAGGTACGCGAAGTGGCCGGCGCCCTCGAACAGCACGAGGCCGGCGTCCGGGATGAGGCGCTCCATCGTGCGCGCGTGCGCGACGGGCACGGCGTCGTCCTGCGTGCCCCACACGAGCAACGTCGACGACCGCACTCGCGGCAGCATGTCGCGCAGGTCCTCGTTGACGACGGTGACGAGCACGGGGCGGAGCGCGCCCGCGTCGCGATAGTCCTGCGACGCCACCCGCCGGTAGACCGCGTCTCGCAGCGCGCGGCCAGGGGGACCGAGCCGTCCGGCGGCGCGTCCCGCGCGCGACGCGACGCGCTTGGCGCGCGCCCGCAGCGACGGCGGCGTCCGCAGGCCCGAAGACCCGACGAGCACGAGCTTGTCGACGAGCTCGGGATGGACCGCGGAGAGGTACAGGGACGTCTTGGCGCCGAACGAGTGGCCGACGAAGTGGGCGCGCCGCACTCCGAGGAGCGCGAGCGCGTCGCGCACGAAGGCGGCGTAGTCGGGAGTCCCCCACGCGCCCGGCGGCGGCGCCGACTCGCCGAACCCCGGCAGGTCGAGCGCGAGGGCGCGGAAGCGTCCGCGCAGGCACGCGACGACCGGCGCCATCGACTCGATGCGCCCGCCCCACCCGTGGAGCACGACGACGGGCTCGCCGTCGCCCGCGTCGAGCACGCGGACGCCGAGCCCGTCGATCGAGACCGTGCGCGTCGCGGCGTCCATCGGGCGAGTATCGCGGGCGGCGGGCCCGCCGCGCCGCGCCCGCGGCGGCGATGGTCTGGACCTCTAGTCGAGGTCGAGGCGCCCGGCGAGCCGGGCGGTGTCCCACCACAACGTCGCGCACGGACGCTCGAGGGAATAGGCGCCGGCGTCGACGAGCCGCTCGATCTCGGGGTCGCGCGCGGCCGGAAGGCACAGGCGGCGGCGCAGGAACGCGACGAGCTCGGAGCGCGGCGCGCCGGCCCACTCGGGCTCGCCCGTCCAGCGCTCGACGCGCGGCTCGATGCCGGCGGCGCGCACGACCGCGACGTAGTCGTCGACGCTGGGCCCCGTGGGCCGCTCGAGCCCGTGGAAGTGACGCCACAGCGCGCGCGTGCGCGTCAGCGGGTGCGTCTCGGTCATCTCGACCACGACGCGGGCGCGAGCGCGACGCGTCAACGCGCGCGTGAGCTCGTCGATCGCCGGCACGTTGTAGACGAGGTGCGCACACACCACGACGTCGACCTCTGGCGCGCGCCCGGCGTCGTCGGGCCAGCGTCCCTCGAGCTCGTGATGCGCGACGCCGAGCGCGCCGGCGCGCTCGGCGAACGCGTCGAGCATGGCGCGGCTGTCGTCCATCGCCACGATGCGGCCGGCGCGGTGCGCGAGCGGAAGGCTCGCGGCGCCGGCCCCCGAGCCGACGTCGAGGACCGTGCCGCCCTCCGGCAGCGCCTCCAGCGCGCGCTCGTGCGAGCGCGTCGGACGCGCTAGCGCATGCTCCGCATGACGCTCGAACAGTCCGACGGGAAACCCCCACGGGGGCTCCGGAGCGCGCGCGAGCACGTCGTCGGGGATCGCCCACGCGTCGAGCATCGAGGCCCACCGCCGTGCTGCATCGGTCGTCACGCCGTGTCCCTTCGCCGGTCGCGCGCGCCACGGGACGCGCGCCGTCGCGCCGCCCTAACATGGTCGCGCGATCGACGGGCAGCGCGTCCGGCACCCACCGGCGCGTCGGTCCGGGGAGGCGGTGCGACATGTTCTTCAGGCAGTTCGTCCTCGAGAGCCTCGGCCACGCGTCGTACCTCGTGGGCGACGAGGCGACCGGCAAGGCGCTGCTCCTCGACCCGCGCCGCGACGTCGACGACTACTTCGCCGCGGCGCGCGCCGAGGGACTGCGCATCGTCCACGCCATCGACACGCACGGGCACAACGACTACCTCAGCGGCCTGCGCGAGGTCGTGGCGCGCCAGCCCGTCGAGGTCCTCGGCTTCGACGGCGCGGACCTCGGCTACGACCACCGTCCGGTCAAGGACGGCGAGGTCGTCGAGATCGGCGACGTCTCGTTCGAGGTCGTCCACACGCCGGGCCACACGCCCGAGCACGTGAGCCTCGTCGTGCGGGACCACGCGGTCGGCGACGACCCCGCGCTGATGCTGTCGGGCGGCGCGCTCCTCGTCGGCGACCTCGCGCGCCCCGACCTCCTCGGGGGGCCGGACGACGCGCGCGACGCCGCGGTCACGTTCTGCCACACGATCCAGGAGCGCATCCTGTTCGCGCTGCCCGACGACCTCGAGGTGTTCCCCACGCACGTGGCCGGGTCGTTGTGCGGCGGCAACATCGGGAGCCGCCTGTCGACGACGCTCGGCTACGAGCGCAAGACCAACGCGATCCTCGCGCGCGTGTCGACGTCCGAGGAGTTCGTCGACGAGTGCATCCGTCTCGACAACCTCCCGGCGGTCCCGCCGTACTGGCGCCGCATGCGGGCGCAGAACCTCGCCGGCCCCCCGCTGCTCGGCGTCGTCGGCGAGCCGTCCGCGCTGCGCGCCGACGACGTCGCCGCGGCGATGACCGACGGCGCGATCGTGCTCGACGCCCGCAGCCCCGCGGCGTTCGCCGGCGGGCACGTGCCCGGAGCGCTCAACGTGGGGCTCGGCGCGTCGTTCCCGACGTGGGCCGGCACCGTGCTGCCCGCCGACGCGTCCGTCGTGCTCGTCCTCGACCGGCCCGACGACCTGTGGGCGGCGACGTGGGAGCTGCTGCGCATCGGCTACGCGCCCCCGGTCGGATGGCTCGCCGGGGGCATGAACGCGTGGCGCACGTCCGGACACGACGTCGCCACGCTCCCGCAAGCGACGGTTCACGAGGTGCGCGAGCTGCTCGAGCGCCGTGACGTGGCGGTCCTCGACGTACGCCAGCCGGCGGAGTGGGCCGACGGCCACGTCCCCGGCGCGACGTTCGTCACCGGCGCCGAGCTGCCGGCGCGCCTCGACGACGTCCCCAACGCGCCGACGGTCGCGGTCGTGTGCGGAAGCGGCTTCCGGTCGACGGTCGCGGCGAGCTTGATCCGTCGCGCGCACGGCGCGCGCGTCGTGAACGTCGCCGGCGGAATGAGCGCGTGGCGCGCCGCCGGCTATCCCGTCGAGCGATAGGGGATCTTCCCGTCAAATCGCCGTCCGCGCGAAAGTACGCGCGCACCGACGCTATCGTCCGTCCGGCCAGAGAAGGTATCGGGGGGTCGTCGCGAAAGGTCGGGTTCGGTGAAGCGGATAGCGGACGTGGTGCGCAATTCCTTGCTTCGTTGTGCGAGCGGCGCCGTCGCGCTCGCGGTCGCCGTCGCGCCGTGGTCCGGCGCGTTCGCCGCTCCCCAGGGCGTCGCCCCGCGGACGATCCGGCCGCAGGCGAAGCTCGTGCCGTCGACGGGCTTGCTGTTCGGCGCGTTCCACGACCCGGACAGCCGTTGGAGCGGGCTGCACGCGGAGAAGGAGGCGATCACCCGCTACGAGCGCAAGCTCGGCCGGAAGTACGCGATCGGCCACCACTTCGTGCACTGGTACGGCGAGCTCCCCGACGGCATGGTCCGGTGGGACGTCCGCAAGGGCCGAATTCCCATGGTGTCGTGGGAGCCCTACGGCGCGTCTCTCCGCGGCATCGCCGCGGGCAACTACGACGAGATGATCGCGCGCAAGGCGCGCGCGCTGCGGGACCTCGCGGCCCCCGTGTTCCTGCGGTGGGGCCACGAGATGAACGGCTACTGGTACCCGTGGGGCGGCCCCAACCAGCACGACACGGGAACGACCAACGGGCCCGCGCACTGGATCGCCGCGTACCGCCACGTGCACGACGTGTTCGTACGCGAGGGAGCGCGGAACGTCGTGTGGGTGTGGGGGCCGAACAACGAATCGGTTCCCGACGACGCGTGGAACGACGTCGAGGCCTACTACCCGGGCGACGACTACGTCGACTGGGTCGCGGCGAGCGGATTCAACTGGGGCACGCTCAAGGAGTGGTCGTCGTGGCGCTCGTTCGGCGCGACGTTCCGGAGCTTCTACAGGCGCTTCGCGACGCGCAAGCCGATCATGATCGCCGAGACCGCCAGCGCGAAGGTCGGCGGGAGCCGATCGCGCTGGCTGCGCGAGATGGCGCGCGTCGCGGCCGAGGAGATGCCGTCGGTCGCTGCGATCGTCTACTTCAACTCCGACCCCCGCTGGGTCGTGCGCACCGACTCGCGCGCGTTCCGGGCGTTCCGCGACGTCGCGAACCAACCGCACTTCAATCCGTGAGCGGCCGGCGCAGCCCGGGACCGGTGAGGCGGACGTCGCCGCGCGCCGTCGTCACGAACACCTGCCACGCGTACAGCGCGTAGAACGCGTCGTCGCGCCGCTCGATCCGGCGCGCGTACCGCAGCACCGCGTCGACGTAGATCTCGGACGGGTTGTATGCGTACAGGGCGCCGCGCACGTCGTCCGGGGCGCCCGATGCGGCGAGGTAGTTCGCGGCCCCCATGATCGCGTCGCGCGGATCGTGGACGTCGCCCCCCATGCCGTAGGCGTCCCACGTCGACGGCAGGAACTGCATCGGGCCGAGGGCCCCCGCGTAGCTCGCCGAGCGCATGCGGTTGAAGCGCGACTCGACGAAGTTGACCGCCGCGAGGAGCTCCCAGCGCACGCCGAAGCGGCGCTGCGCGGCGCGGTAGTGACGCAGCAGCGCGCCGGCCGGCGTCGGGGGACCGACGCGGAACGCGCGCGGGTTCACCGGCCGCGCGAGCGACAGGAGCCCGCGGATCGCCGGCACCGCGGCGCGCGCGTCGGCCGCCGCCACGCCGTGCAGGCGCGGCAGGACGCGCTGCGCGAGCCGCTCGTCGCGCGCCAGCACGCGATAGGCGCGTTGCACGTAGAGGGCGTTCAGCTCGAGCGCACGCGGCACGCGCCGCCTGCGCGGCCGTCCGCGTTCGACCCACTCGTCCACGGCCGCGTAGAGGGCGCGCGTGCGCGCGTCGACGCGCCGCGCCAGCGCACCGGAGCGCCCCGGGAGCGGGGCGTCGGGACCGGGCGGCCGCGGCCGCGCGCGGCGCGCGTCGCCGGACGGCGGAGCCGGCGTGGCGGGCTCGGTGCCGGGCGGCGAGGGCGTGACGCCGGGGGCCGTGGCGCGCGCCGACGGGCCGGCGCCGCGCGGCGTGCCGGAGTCGTCGCACGAGACCGACGACAGCGCGACGACGGCGGCCACCGCGGCGGCGATGCAACGCATCCCGCCATCATGCCCACGACGGAACGGCCCACGACGACGCGCCCGTGCGCGTCCGCCCGGCGCCCTCCACGCGGTCCGGAAACGTCGCGACGAACCGCCCGTGGCGCGCCGAGGACGGCTGTTACATTGCCCGCACCCGACTACCGGAGCCGGCGCGACGCCGGCGGGGGGCACTGTTGCGAACGCTGTTGATCGACAACTACGACTCGTACACGTTCAACCTGTTCCAACTGTTGTGGGAGGTCAACGGCGTCGAGCCCGTCGTCGTGCGCAACGACGACCCGTCGTGGTCGGAGCGCTCGCTGAGGGGGTTCGACAACGTCGTGCTGTCGCCCGGGCCGGGACGACCCGACCGCGCGCGCGACTTCGGCGTGTGCGCGGCGGCGTTGCGCGCCGCGACCGTCCCGGTGCTCGGGGTGTGCCTCGGCCATCAGGGGATCGGGTTGCTGTCGGGCGCGCGCGTCGAGCACGCGCCCGAGGTCATGCACGGTCGCGTCGACCGCGTCCGGCACACGGGGCGCGGGCTGTTCGCCGGGCTGCCACAGGGATTCGAGGTCGTGCGCTACCACTCGCTGTGCGTCGCGCCCGACCTGCCGGAGACGCTCGAGCCCACCGCGTGGTGCGACGACGGCGTCGTCATGGGCGTCGCGCACCGCGCGCGTCCGTGGTGGGGCGTGCAGTTCCACCCCGAGTCGGTCTGCACCGAGCACGGCCGCGCGCTCGTCGAGAACTTCGCGCGGCTGTCGGCGCGCCGCGCCGGCCCGCGGCGCACCGCCGTCGCGCCGCGGCCGCGCCGCGACGAGCGCGACGTCGTCCGGCCCCCGCGTGCCGCGACGCCCGGCACGGGCGCCGCACGGCCCGCGCGCGCCGAGTGGCGCGTGCACGTCGAGCGCGTCCCGTTCGCCGTCGACGCGGAGCGCGCCTTCGTCGCGCTGTTCGGCCGCTCCGAGAACGCGTTCTGGCTCGACAGCAGCCGCGTCGAGCCGGGGCTGGCGCGCTTCTCGTTCATGGGTGACGACCGCGGCCCGCACGCGGCCGTCGTGCGCTACGACGTCGCGACCGGGACCGTCACGACGAGCACCGAGCGCGGCGCGCGCTCCGACGCGCGTACCGTCTTCGATCACCTCGACGCGCTCCTCGACGAGCGCCGCGTCGGCGCGCCCGACGTGCCGTTCGACTTCCACGGCGGCGTCGCGGGCTACTTCGGATACGAGCTCAGGGCCGACTGCGGGAGCATGCCGCGCCACCGCTCCGAGGTGCCCGACGCGGCCTTCGTCGTCGCCGACCGCGTCGTCGCGTTCGACCACGCCGAGGATGCCTGTTACCTCGTGTGTCTGCACCGCTCGGGCGAGACCGGCGACGCGGCGCGCTGGGCGGCCGCCGTGCGGCGCCGTCTCGCGTCGCTGCCGCCGCTGCCGCCGCTCGGGCCCGCCGCCTACGAGCGCGCGGCGCGCTTCGAGTGGCGTCGCGCGCCGCGCGACTACCGCGACGACGTCGAGCGCTGCAGGGACTACCTGCGCGACGGCGAGAGCTACGAGATGTGCCTGACGAACCGGCTCACGTGCGCCGAGCGGCCCGACGACCTGTCGCTGTACCGGCGCCTTCGCCGTCTCAACCCGGCGCCGCACGCCGCGTACCTCCGCTTCGGCGACGTCGCCGTGCACTGCTCGTCGCCCGAGCGGTTCCTGCGCGTCGGGCGCGACGGATGGGCCGAGGTGAAGCCGATCAAGGGCACCGCGCCGCGCGGCGCCACGCCGGCGCATGACCGCGCGCTGGCGGAGGCGCTGCGCACGAGCGACAAGACGCGCGCCGAGAACCTCATGATCGTGGACCTCGTGCGCAACGACCTCGGCGTCGTGTGCGACGTCGGGACGGTCCACGTCCCGCACCTCATGGCGGTCGAGACGTACGCGGGCGTGCACCAGCTCGTGTCCACCGTGCGGGGACGGCTGCGCGCCGGCAAGAGCGTGCTCGACTGCGTGCGCGCGTGCTTTCCCGCCGGCTCGATGACGGGCGCGCCGAAGCTGCGCACGATGGAGCTGCTCGACGCGCTCGAGCCCGGCCCCCGCGGCGTCTACTCGGGCGCACTCGGCTACCTGTCGGCGAGCGGCCCGGCCGACCTCAACGTCGTCATCCGCACGATCGTGGCGCACGACGACCGCCTCACGATCGGCACCGGCGGCGCGATCGTGTACGGCTCCGATCCCGACGAGGAGCTCGCCGAGACGGAGCTCAAGGCGCGCGCGCCGATGCAGGCCGTCATCGACGCGCTGCGGGTCGCGCCGGCGCCGACGCGCGTGTGACGACGACGGTGCGACGCGCGACCGCCGCCGACGGCGACGCGGTCGTCGGCGCGGTCGGACGCCTGCTCGCGGAGCTGCGCGCGCGCCCCGGCGAGCGCGCGCCGGCCGGCGCGCGCGCGGCGTTCGACCGGCTTGCGACCGACCCCGACGCCGGCGCCGTCGTGATCGCGGTCGACGGCGACGCGCTGACCGGCGTGATCGCGGCGAGCTACGGGTGGGCGGTGCACGCCGGGGGCCGCGTCGCGGTGATACAGGAGTTGTGGGTCGCGCCGGACGCGCGCGGGGCGGGGACGGGCGCGGCGCTGGTCGAAGCCGTCGTGGCGGCCGCGCGCGAGCGCGGCGTCACGACCGTCGAGGTCGGGCTGCCGCGCCCGTCGTTCGCGGGGTCCGAGCGCACGCGCGCGTTCTACGAGCGGTGCGGCTTCGAGACCGTCGGGCCGCGCATGCGAAGGAAGGTCGCCGGCGGTGCGCCGTGACTCCGGGCGCGACGGGTGACGGTAACCTGGCCCCCGTCCGAACTGCGCCGCCCTCATCGCCGGGGGCCTCGGTCGGGGGTGACTCGCATGGACCAGCTACGGCCCTTCAGGGACCGCATCGACGACCTCGACGAGCGCATCCTCGCGCTGCTCGGCGAGCGCTTCGACGTCTGCCGCGAGGTCGCCCGCTTCAAGAAGGCCAACGGCATCCCGATGATGCAGCCGGAGCGCAATGACGAGGTGCGCGCGCACTTCGTCGAGCTCGGCGAGCGGCACCGTTTCCCCGACGACTTCGCGCTCGCCCTCTTCGACGTCGTCGTCGACTGGAGCTGCCGGCTCGAGGACTCGATCATCGGCTCGCGGGACGCCGAGACGCTTCCCTGACGGCGCGGCGCGCGCGGATACGCAGGACTGCGTAGCGCGCGACCGGAATCGCGCCCGGTGGCGATCGGTTGGACACGACGAGGAGGTCGTGCGGCCCGGCCGGGGCGCCGCCTCGAGGCACGCTCCGAGGAGGGACGCTTGAAGCCGATCGGACATGCCGTCGCGTGGGCGCTCGTCACCGCGCTGCTCGCAGGACCGTTGACGGTCGCGTCGAGTGCCCAGACCGCGTCGCCCGACGGCAAGATCACGTTCGCGCGCCGCACGTCGTCGGACTCACACGACGTCTTCGTCATGAACGCGGACGGGACCGACGTCGTCAACGTGACGAACACGCCGGACGTCGACGAGACTGATCCGCAGTGGTCGCCGGACGGAACGAGGATCGCGTTCACGACGACGCTCCCGGACCCCCACAACGAGGGCTGGTGGCACGACGAGATCTTCGTCATGGACGCCGACGGCTCCAACCGCACCAACGTCACGAACACGCCCGGCCGGTCGGAGTCGTCGCCGTCGTGGTCGCCGGACGGCGCGCGGATGGTCTTCTCCGCATACGTGCCCGGCGACGTCATGGAGACGCAGTCGGACATCTTCACGATGAACGCGGACGGCACGAACGAGACGCGCCTGACGTTCGAGGACTACGAGGAGATCACGCCCGCGTGGTCGCCGCGCGGGGATGAGATCGCGTTCACCGCGGTTCGCAACGGCGACTGGGAGATCGTCAAGATGAGCGTCGACGGCACGGGCGAGGTCAACCTGACGAACAACCATCCCGACGACGGCGCGTCGCGTCAGGACTGGGCGCCCGAGTGGTCGCCCGACGGCGGCAAGATCGCGTTCATGGCCGCGACCGACTCCCCGTGCTGCGGCGACTGGGAGATCTGGGTCATGAACGCGGACGGCACCGCACAGACGAACCTCACCAACGACTCCGCGGGCGACGACTACCCGTCGTGGTCGCCCGACGGCACGCAGATCGTGTTCCAGAGCAACCGCGCCACGGGCTGGACGACGGAGCTGTACGTCGTCGACGTCCCCGCGACGCTGGAGGCCGCGGCGAGCGGGCGCGTGGCGCGCGTCGCATCGTCCGACACGGCCTCGGCGGCGCGCCGTCTGACGTACGGCGGCGGCGCGGCCCCCGACTGGCACGGCGGCGGCGAGTCGGCGTGCACGGTGCACGGCACGCCGGACGCGGAGACGCTGACCGGCACGTCGGGCGCCGACGTCATCTGCGGCGGCGGCGGCAACGACACGATCTCCGGCGGTCGCGGCGCCGACACGATCCTCGGGGGCGGCGGCGCGGACACGATCGTCGGGGGCCGGGGCGGCGACACGCTCGAGGGCGGCCGCGGCGACGACACGCTCCGGTCGCGCGACGACGTCTCGGGCAACGACGCGGTCGACGGGGGCCGCGGGACCGACACGGCGAGGGCCGACGCCGGCGACACGGTCACGAGCGCCCGCCGCATCTAGGACCGACGGAGAGAGATGAGCCTTTCCAAGGGAACCGGGCCGTTCGGCGAGCGGCCGGCGGGGGTCGGCAACTACACGATCGAATCGCCCGCGCAGGTCCTGTACTTCGATCCCTGTGCCAAGCGCGTGCGCGTCGTCTTCGCCGGCGAGGTCGTCGCCGACAGCACCGAGACCAAGCTGCTCCACGAGACGGGACACCTGCCGGTCTACTACTTCCCGCGGTCCGACGTGCGCTCCGACCTGCTTCGGCGCAGCGATACCACGAGCCACTGCCCGTTCAAGGGCGACGCTACGTACTGGTCGATCGTCGTCGGAGACGAGACGTCGGCCGACGCGCTGTGGGGATACGAGACGCCGGTCGAGCCCGCGTCGTTCCTCGCCGATCACGTCGCGTTCTACTTCGAGCGCGTCGACGCGTGGTTGGAAGAGGACGAGGCGATCTTCGTGCACCCGCGCGACCCGTACGCGCGCATCGACGTGCTGCCGAGCTCCCGCCACGTGCGCGTCTCGGTCGACGGCGTCGTGCTGGCCGAGACGACGCGCCCGAGGATGCTGTTCGAGACGAGCCTCCCACCGCGCTACTACGTCTCCAAGGACGACGCTCGCATGGACCTCCTCGAGCGCGGCGACCTCGTGACCCACTGCGCGTACAAGGGTCGGGCGGTCCACTACTCGGCTCCGAGCCTCGGGGCCCGAGGCGAGAACGTCGCGTGGTGCTACGAGGAGCCGAACCACGATGCGCACGCGGTCGCGGGATTCCTCGCGTTCTACGACGAGCGCACCGACGTCGAGGTCGACGGGCGCAAGCAAGAGCGTCCGCGCACGCAGTGGAGCGACGAATAGGTCTCGACCGCCGTCCGTGCCGCGACGGCGTCGGTCAGACGTAGTCCGTCTTCACGCCGACGAGGCGAACGGGGCGATCGAGGTCGAAGCGCGCCAGCGCCGTGCTCGCGGCCCCCGCGATCGCGCCGTCGTCGACGGACGGCTCGCGCAGGCGCACGCTGCGGGTGCTCGTGAAGAACGGCGCGAACCTCAGCTTGACGACGACGCCCGCGACGAGCCGCTGCGACGACGCCGCGTGGACGCCCAGCTCCCGCGCCATGCGCGCGACCTCGGCGCGCACGACCTCGGGATCGTCGACGTCCTCGTCGAAGGTGCGCTCCAGGCTGCGCGAGCGCGCCAGCCGCGGAGTCGAGTCGACGTCCGACGAGTCCTCGCCACGCGCGAGGTCGACGAGGCGCGGCCCGGTGCGGGCACCGAAGTGGCGCATCAGCAGCTCCGAGTCGGCGCGCGCGAGGTCGCGCACGGTGTCGATGCCGAGCTCCGCGAGCCTGCGGGCGCCCTTCTTGCCGATGCCCCACAGCTCGCCGGTCGGCCGGTCGCCCATGACGTCGAACCACCGGTCCGCGTCGAGGCGATGGATGCCGGCGGGCTTGGCGAAGCTCGCCGCGATCTTGGCGCGCAGCTTGTTGTCGCCGATGCCTATGGAGCACACCAGACCCGTCTCGCGCGCGACCGCCCGCTGGATGTCGCGCGCGGTGGCCTCCGCGTCGCCCGGCACGGTCAGGAACGCCTCGTCCCAGCCCCACACCTCGAGCTCGTCGGCGAAGCGCGCGAGGACCTTCATGACGCGCTCGGACGCGGCGTCGTACGCGTCTCGGTCGACCGGCAGGAACACCGCGCCGGGGCACTTGCGGAGCGCCGTGCGAAGCGGCATGCCGGAGTGGACGCCGTAGCGGCGCGCCTCGTAGCTCGCCGTCGACACCACGCCGCGCTTCGTCGGGTCGCCGCGGCCCCCGACTACGACCGGCTTCCCGCGCAGCTCGGGCCGGCGCAAAATCTCGACGGCGGCGACGAACTCGTCGAGGTCGACGTGCAAGACGCAGGACGACACGTCGCCAACCCTACGCGGCGTGGCACGCACCCGGATCGATGGGCCGGCCGTTTGGCGGCGCGTCGTCGAGAACCGACTACGAGTGGCGTGCCTCTACGAGCTTCGCGATCGCACCGATCGTCTTGAAGTTCTCCGGGACGAGGTCCTCGTCTTCGATCGTGATCGCGTACTCCGATTCGAGGAACGACACGAGCTGCATCAGCCCGAGAGAGTCGACGACGCGATGCTCTATGAGCGGATAGTCGTTCGAGAGCCGGTCGGCGGGGCCGTGCAGGTGCTCGACGATGAACTGGCGAATCCGGTCTTCGATCATCGACGCGGCCTCTTTCCTGTCAGCGCGCGCTCGAGCAGCGCCCGTCGATCGATCTTGCCCGTCGAGGTCCTCGGCAACGCCGTCATGATGTCGATGCTCTCCGGGACCATGTGGCGCGGAAGGCGCGCGGCGCAGAAGTCGGCCAGCTGCGACGCCGTCACGTCTCCGTCGACGACGACGTGCGCCTCGATCTTGTTCGACACGAGCTCGTCGGGGACGGCGGTGACGGCGCACTCGACGACGGCCGGGCACGCGTACAGCGCACTCTCGACGTCGCCGAGCTCGATGCGGTGTCCGCGGCTCTTGACGCGATGGTCGCGGCGGCCCAGGAGCACGAAATCGCCGTCGCCCGTCTCGCGCACCAGGTCTCCGGTCCGGTGGGCGAGGTCCTTGCCGAGGTCGCGCATGGGATGGGTGACGAGCGACCGTGCGGTCTCGTCCGGATCGCCCCAATACCCCTGCATCACCGTCGGGCCCCGGACGTGGAGCTCTCCTACTTCGTCGCCGTGGACGCGCCGGCCGTCGTCGTCGAGCGCGAAGATCTCCACGGACGGGATCGCTCGCCCGATCGGAATCGGGTCCGACTGCTCCGGCGGCGCCGCGGGGACCTCGTACCAGGCACACACGTTCGTCTCCGTCGGTCCGTAGAGGTTGCAGAAGCGAACACGCGGGAGCAGCTTCATGAGCCTGCTGAGGTACTTCGACGGGAACACCTCGCCCGCAAAGAGCAGAACGCGCAGTGCGGGGAACTGATTCTCGGCGAGCCCCCCGCGCTCCACCAGCATGTTGAGGATCGAGGGTACCGAATACCAGACGCTGATCGCGTTGCGCTCGATGAAGCGGCCCAGCTCGATCGGAAAGAGCGACGCCTCCGGAGGAACCAGGACGACCGCCGCGCCCGCCGAGGAAGCCGCGAAGAGATCGAAGATCGAGAGATCGAAATGAAAGGGCGCGTGGCTCGACAGCCGGTCGTCCGGGCCGACCGCGAACTCTTCGACCGCCCAATCGACGAACGCCAAGCCGTTGAGGTGGGACAGCATCACGCCCTTTGGGGTGCCGGTGGAGCCGGAGGTGTGGAGGATGTACGCGAGGTCGAGGCCGATCGTCCGGCACCGTGGACGGTCGGACGGCTGCTCGTTCAACTCGCCGCTGCCGACGGTCTCGACGGGACGCGGCAGATCCGTCTCGATCCGCTCGGAGTCGAGGACGACGACGTGCTCCAGTGGCGCTCCTCCGGCAACGAGCTCGCCGCACGCGCGCACCTTCTCGGCCGCCGTCAGCAGAACCCGCATGCCGCAATTGCGCGCGATGTAGGCGAGGCGCGACACGGGCGCGTCGGGATCCAGTGGCACGTACACGGCGCCCGCCTTCAGCGTCCCGTAGATGCCGACGACGGAATCGAAGGACTTCTCGAGGTAGATGCCGACCCGGTCGCCGCGGGAGACGTTGCGCTCGACGAGCAGGCGCGCAAGCTGGTTGGCGCGCGCCTCGAGCTCCCCGTACGCGACGTGACGGCCTCGATCGAACACGGCCGTCCGATCGGGATGCGCGTCGGCCGCTGCCTCGAGCCCGTGCTGCAACAAGTATCGCACGCCGCCGCCTCTTACAACCCGAGGTGACGCGCGACGATGTTTCGCTGGATCTCGGTCGTACCCGAGTAGATGCGACTGGCGAGTGCGTCACGGACGTCGCGCTCGATCTCGTAGTCCTCGACGTATCCGTAGCCGCCGTGGATCTGGAGCGCCTCGAGGCTCGACTGGATCAGGCACTCGCTGACGTGGAGCTTCACCATCGCCGAGTCCATCGCGGTGTCCTTGCCGTGCGCCTTGAGCCAGCCGAGCTTGTAGAGGAAGAGGCGCGCGGTCTCGAGCCTCACCTTCATGTCGGCGAGCTTGTGCGACACGGCCTGGAAGCTTCCTATCGGCTGTCCGAACTGTCGGCGGTCCCGCGCGTAGTCGATCGATCGCTCCAGCTGTCGCTGCATCGTTCCGATCGCGCTCGCCAGGATGAAGCCGCGCTCCCACCCCATGGATGCGTTGAACAGCGCCATGCCCGCGCCCGGCCGCCCGAGCAGGTTCGCTTCGGGGACGGCGCAATCCGACAGCACCAGCTCGCTCATGGGGGACGTCCGAAGGCCCATCTTTTGGAATGGCCGTCCGACGGACAGACCTTCGGTCCCGCGCTCCACGACGAACGCAGAGAGACCGGCGAACCCCTTCGATCGGTCGGTCGAGGCAAAGACGACGAAGACGTCGGCAACCGGCGCGTTCGTGACGAACGTCTTGGTGCCGTTGAGGACGTATACGTCGCCGTCCTTCTCGGCGGCCGTCGAGAGGCTGAAGGCATCGGACCCGGACTCAGGCTCCGTCATGGCCTGGGCTCCGATCAACGAGCCGTCGCACAGCCCGGGGAGGTACCGCTTCTTCTGATCGTGAGAGCCGAACGTGACGATCGGGATCTCGCAGGCCCACATGTGGGCGTTGATCGAGAACACGAGGCCGCCGTCCCGGCAGCCGTAGCCCAACGCCTCGAGCACGAGCATGATCGTGAGCGCATCGGCGCCACCGCCGCCGAACTCCTCGGGAACGGGGAGCCCTTGGATACCGAAGCCGGCGCACTTTCGCCACGCGTCACGTGAGAACTCGTTCTCGGCGTCGCGTCCGACGACATCGCCGTTCAAACTCTCCCGCGCGAAGGCGACGACCTCGTCCCGCAACCTCTGTTGTTCAGGCGTCCAAGCGAAATCCACGTCGCTCCGCCACGCGCACCGTCGTCTCCCTGTGATACTTACGTCCCACCACCGCGACCGGCGGGATCGCGACAGTATCGTGGCCGTCCGGTGACTCGCCACAGGAACCGATGGACTGCACGCCGGGCGCCATGGCAGACTATCGGCCAGTGACATGAGCTCATTCGGCGTGTTCCTCGTGATCACCCACGGAGCCGTGGCACCGTGAGCGGCGAGAGAGTCGCGGAGACGCGACCGGCGGACGCGGCGCGATCGTTCCGGCACTATGCGCACCGCCTGACGGCAGCGCTCGAAGCCGTGAACGACCGCGACTACGAGGCGGTCGCGCGGTGCCTCATGCAAGCGCGGAGCCGCCGCGCGACGGTCTTCGTCGCGGGGAACGGCGGAAGCGCCGCCACGGCGTCGCACTGGGTCAGCGATCTGCGGACCGCGGCGACCGACGAGGGAACCCCCGTGCACGCCGTCTCTCTTACGGACAACACGTCGGTCCTCAGCGCACTCGCGAACGATCACGGGTTCGAGTGGGTCTTCTCGCGGCAGCTGAGATCGCTGGCTCGGCCGCACGACGTCCTGGTCGTCGTCTCCGTCAGCGGCCGGTCTCCGAACCTCGTGCGCGCCGTCGAGCAAGCGCGCGCGATCGGCATGGAGACCATTGGACTGCTCGGCGGCGATGGCGGCGACCTCGTGACGCTCGTCGACCACGCCGTCCTCGTGTCACCGGCCAAGCTCACGTACGGCCTCGTCGAAAGCGCCCACGTGGTGCTCGCCGACGCCCTCGCCGAGCACTTGAGGTACGCCGGCCGGCCGTGACGGAGTGGTCGCCGAGGACGCGCGCGGCGGGCGACGGTGCCGCCGTCCAGCGGCCGGCGACGTTCGCGCAGGAATGGTGGCGCCTGATGCGGCCCGCGGGCTGCGTGACACTCGCGGACAACGTCCCCTTCGCGTACCGGATTCGAGCACGTCTGGATCGAAGGGTCGTCGCGCGCGCGCTCGGCGTCTTGATCCAGAGGCACGCGGCCCTCCGGACGCACGTGCTGTCGCGCGGCGACGCCGTCGTGCAAGTGATCCGGAGCGACGCCACTCCCGACGTGACACACGAGACGATCGCTGCGGGAGGCAGCGACGCGCTCGCGGCCTCGCTGCTTGCGGCGTGCCGGGAGCCGATCGACAGCACGCTGGACGTCCCGATCCGCGCGTGGCTGTTCTCCATGTCGGAGGACGAGCACGTCCTGCTCTTCGTCGTCAGCCATTTCGTCTGGGACGCGCACTCGCTTCACGTCTTCGAGCGCGACCTCTTCGCGCTCCTCGCATCGCCACACGGCGCGAGCGCGGCGCGGCTCCCGCCGCTGCGAACGGATCTCGCGCGCTTCGCCGAGTGGCAGAGGGCATGGGTGGAGTCGGCCGCCGGCCGCAGACGACGCGCCTTCTGGACCGGCCACCTGCAGGGACTCGACCCGACGCTCGGCATTCCGCTGATCGCCGAGCGATCGAGCGTCGTCGAGACGCGGCAGGATCACGTGCCGTTCTCGATATCGCCGCGGGGGGTGTCAGAGCTCCGCGCCCTCGCGTCCGCCTGCAACGCAAGTCGGTTCATGGTGCTCTTCGCCGCGGTCGTGGCGCTTCTGCGCCGCGTCGCGTTCGACCGGGAAGTCGTCGCCTCGATCACCAGCGCGAACCGCCATCGTCTCGGCGCTCGCGACGTCGTCGGTCTCCTCTTGAACTGGATCGTCTTCCGGGCCGTCGTGGAGAGACGACTCACGCTGCGCCAGCTCGTCGCCCGGCTCCAGCCCGTACTGCTCGGCGCATACGCGAAGAGCGACGTCCCGATCGCGCAGGTCGCGCGCGACCTCGGGCGGGGCCTCGACCTCGAGAGCCGGCGCACGAACCCGTTGTGGGAGGTCGAGGTCAACTACGGCGTCGAAGGACCCGTGCAGCTCGCCGGCGTGGCGGGCATCGAGGTGGCGCGCGAGCCGATCCCCGTCGTGATGGACACGGCGCCGTGGGACGGCGCACTGTTCATTCTCTACCTCTTCGACGGCGGCGATTCGCTATCGGGGTCGCTCCGCTTCAATGCCAACGTGGTGGAACGCCGAATGGCCGAGCAGCTGGCCGCGGATCTCGTGACGCTCGTCGAGTTCGCGCTTCGCGACCCGGACGCCCGTCTCTGACGGGACGTCGTTCGTTACGATCCCGGTCGAGGGCGACCGTGGTCGCGCACGTGGAGAAGGTCCTCGACCTGGTCACGAAACCATGCCGCCGGCGAGTCGCGCGCGACGTGGCGTCGCAACAGCGCGGCGCGCCGCGCGCGTTCGCCGCTCGGCAACGACAGTGCCCGGCCGAGGGCCTGCGCCGTCGCCTGGACGTCTCGAGGGTCGTCGATCACGATCGCACCCTCGCCGAGCTCGCGTGCCGCTCCGACGGTGCTGGAGACGACGAGCGCTCCGTCGTTCTCGTTGAGCAGCGCGCCCTCCTTTGCGACGAGGTTCATGCCGTCGGCGACGCTGTTGACGAGCAGCACGTCGTGCAGCCGCAGGAGCGCGAGCGCGCGCTCGCGATCCTCGCCGACGTACAACCGAACCGCGCCTGGGCGCGCTCGGTTGATCGCCTCGGCCCTCGCTTCGAGGGCGGCGCGATACCGTCTGTAGGCTGGGATCTCCGCCCTGCGCGGGATCAAGCATGCGACGAACGTCGCATGCTCGAACCCGCCCCCGCGTTCCAGGACCTCGAACGCCTCGAAGCCGCGGATCTGGTTCTTCGACGGCTCGATTCGATCCACGCGCGCAATGAGCGGACGGGAGACGCCGCCGTCGATCTCGGCCGCCCATCGCTCGGCGTGCGGCGTTCGAGCCAGCCGCTCCACCTTCGCCGGTTCGAGCGCGACCGGATACGCCTTCATCCATGACCACCGGTCTCGATCTGCGCGGACGGAGCGCCGCTCGGCATCGACCTCGTAACCGAGGGTCTCGCACGTCTCGAGGAACTCGTCGATCCAGTCGGTGGTCTGGAACCCGACGACGTCGGCACCGAGCATCCCGTCCACGACGGCGCGAACGAGACGCTCGGGCAGCCGGCTGAAACCGCGCGCCCGCCACGGAACGTGGAGGAACAGCCCGACGCGGCGATCGGGCTGCAGGCGACGGAGGTGTCGCGCGACGCGCAGCACGTGGTAGTCGTGGAGAGAGACGACGGCGGCCGCGCTCGAATGTCGCGCGAGCGCGTCGGCGAAAAGGCGGTTCACGTCGTCGTACGCGCGCAGGTTGCCGTCCCAGTCCCCGACCTCGAGACCCAAGTCGTCCCAGAGGTCGTGGCAGGCGGGCCACAGGATGCCGTTGCTCATGCCGTCGTAGTAGCCGTGAAGCGCCGGCCGCTCCGGGAGAACGTGAACCGCCTCGTACGGAAGCGCCCGCGCCGAGACCGCCGCGGTCCCGTTCGCCACCGCCGTGTAGTCGTGCTCCGAGACGGGGCATGCGACCCACGTCGTGCGCCCGGCTCGGTCGTGGGCGACCGTCGCCAACGCCTCGGCGACCGCCCCGACCCCCTCGTGCGCCTCGAGGATGCCCGTAGGCGACGGCCGGAACGAAAACGGCCCACGGTTCGAGGCGAGGACCGCGTCGACGGCGTCGGAGGCGGTTGCGGGCCGCGCGTGCCGTTCGGTCATGAGACGTCCTCCGCCGCGCCCAACGCTACGACGTCAGCTTTCGCGTCAACAGCACGGCGGGCACCGGTGCGAGGCCGATCGTCACCGCCACCAGATATGCGACGTGCCGCAGCACCGACGTCCCGGCGATCCCGGACGTCAGGCTCCTGCTCGCCTCCGCTGCGTGGTAGAGGGGCGATGCGACGACGAGCGCACGCGCCGCCGAGGGGAGCTGCTCGACCGGGAAGAAGACGCCGGAGAAGAACGTCGCAGGGGTGATGACGAAGCCGACGTAGAAGATCAGCGTCTGGAACTTCGTATTGACGACCGCCCATGAGATGGCGGGGACCGCGAATGCAGCGCCGAGCACCATGAACACCACCGGCATCAACAAGAGCGTCGGCTCGGGTTCGATCGCACGCGCGGCGAGGGCGGCGAGCACCGCGAGCGATCCGGCTAGCGCGGCGCGCGCGCTCTGCCACAGGATCTCCGCAACCACGACCTCCACCGGCGTGATCGGCGCCGTCACCATCGACTCGTACAGTCCTCGGTCTTGCAGGTTCGCGAACGTGCCGAAGAGCGCATCACGAGAGACGGCGTTCATCGCCACCGCGGCCGGGAGCGCCGATGCGAAGAACCACAGGTACGAGCGGCCTTCGAGCTCGACGTACGTGCCGAGGCCGAAGCCGACGGCGAAGAGGAAGACGAGGGTCTCGGCGAAGGTCAGGATGACGAAGCTCGGAGCGAGCGTGCGCCAGACTCCGAACTCCCGCGCCCATACGCTCTGGATCGATCGCCGCCGGATCATCGGCGACGGTCGTCGACGTGTCCGGCTCGGGCAAGGCAGAGGAGATACACGTCTTCGAGCGTCGCAGGGCGAAGGACCGGCTCCGCGTCCAAGTCGATGCGCGCGAGACCGTGGAGCACACGCTGCGAGTCGTTCGCGAACAGCAGCGTTCGGTCCCCGGTCCGGTGGACACGCTCCACGCCCTCGATCGCGCGCAGGGTCGGACCGAGCGAGCCGGCGGGCTCCCTCACCTCTATCACCGCCTGGCCGGCGTACCGCCGAATGAGCTCCAACGGCGTGCCCTCTTCGATCAACTGCCCGCGGACAACGAGCCCTATGCGATCGCAGAGGCGCGACGCTTCTTCCATGTAGTGAGTCGTCAGGACGATGGTGACCCCGCGCTCCTTGAGGGACGCGAGCCTCTCCCACAGCTCGAGGCGAGCTTCGGGATCGAGCCCGACCGTCGGCTCGTCGAGGATGAGGAGCTCGGGCTCGTTGACGAGCGCCCGGGTGATCAACAGCCGCCTCTGCATTCCGCCGCTGAGCTCGCGCGGAAACTTGTGCCGTTCGCTCGTCAGCCCGAAGAAGTCCAGCAGCGATACGGCGCGGGCGCGCGCGTCACTGGACGTCATGCCGAACATTCGGCCGAACAGCACGACGTTGTCGAGCGCCGACATCTCGACGTCGAGAGCGGCGTTCTGCCCGACGATGCCGCAGCGGCGGCGGATCCGCCGTGATTCCGACGTGGGGTCGAGGCCGAGCACGCGCAAGGTCCCCGAGTCGCGCAGCAGCCTCCCGTACAACATCCTGACGGTCGTGGTCTTGCCCGCGCCGTTCGGGCCGAGAAGAGCGAAGCACTCACCGGGCACGACGTGGAACGAGAGGTCGTCGACGGCCCGAATGGTTCCGTAGGCCTTCCGGACGCCCTCTGCGACGACGACCGACGACGAGCTTGGCATCGCGCTCGGCGGACGGCGAGCGCGGCCACCCTCGAACCACGCGCGATCTCCGCGCCGCTGCGGATGCTCACGCGTCTCGCGCCCCGGCGGGAGCCGTTCGCCGCTGTGCGGCTTCACGAGCTCGATCTCGCCGCGTCGGACTCCGGATCGGATGGCGCGCTCGTGCCGGTGGAGCGTCGTGCGCCCGTCTCCGCGTCGGCCGGCGCGACGTGCGTGTCGTAGATCGCCCGCATCGTGAAGAAGCTCGGAAGAAAGTCCTGATCCAAGGCCAGCTCGTCGCCGATCAGATCTTCTATGTGCGCAATGATCTCCAGCAGCACGAGGGAGTCGACGTAACCCTCCGCCCACAGATGCGTGTCGGGCTCGGGCTCGGGGAGGTCGCGACCGGTGTTCAAGTCGCGCAGAAACGCTACGAAGTGCCGGTAGAACTCGTCTCGATCCATGGGCGAATCGCGAGATTCTAGACGGTTCAGGACGTATCCCCAGTCGCACGCGCTGCGCGCGTCAACCCCCTTTCGGCGAGCTCGGCCGCGGCGGCCTCGACGCGGTCCTCCCCCACCTGCCCCTCGAGCCACGCGACGAG
Source organism: Actinomycetota bacterium (assembly GCA_036260375.1). Classification (GTDB taxonomy): domain Bacteria; phylum Actinomycetota; class CADDZG01; order CADDZG01; family WHSQ01; genus DASZZZ01. Next base: position 5,896 of record DASZZZ010000112.1, on the reverse strand, counting down.
CTCGGCGATGCCCTGCCCGAGGTCGACCTCCGCCTCGAAGCCCAGGACGTCCTTGGCGAGCGAGACGTCGGCGAAGCAGTGGCGGATGTCGCCCGCGCGACATTCCCCGGTCACCTCCGGCTGGACGTCCGTTCCGAGGACGGACCGGAGCGTCTCGGCGACCTCCAGCACCGAGACGCCGCGACCGGTCCCGACGTTGATGGCGTGGCCGTTGGCGCGATCGCTCTCGAGCGCGAGGCGTGCGGCGCGGACGACGTCGGACACGGCGACGAAGTCGCGCAGCTGCAAGCCGTCCTCGAAGACCAGTGGTGGCCTGCCGTTCATGAGGCGCGAGGCGAAGATCGCGAGGACTCCCGTATACGGGTTCGACAACGACTGCCGTGGCCCGTACGTGTTGAACAGCCGGAGTGCGACCACCGGTACGTCGTAGGCCGTCCCGAAGACGAGACAGAGCCGCTCCTGGTCGTACTTCGTCAACGCGTAGACCGACGCGAGCGCGGGCCGCTTCGTCTCGGGGGTCGGCACCGGGCGAAGTGGGCGCCCGCGCGCGTCACGCACGTCCCAGAGGCCTCGATCGACGTGCTCGGGCGTCCGCTCGACCGACACCGGCTGGCCGTCGATCGTCTCGTACGCGCCCTCGCCGTAGACGCTCATGCTCGACGCGACCACGAGCTTCCGCACGCGACGCGCGGCGATCGCCTCGAGCAGCACCGCGGTGCCCACCGTGTTGACGGACGTGTACTCGGCGAGCTCGTACATGCTCTGGCCGACGCCCACGCGCGCGGCGAGGTGGACGACCACGTCCGTGCCCCGCAAGGCGCGCGCGACAACGCCGGGGTCGCGAACGTCACCCGTGACGAGCTCTACGTCGTCGTCGAGGTACGCGGGCCGGTCACCGTCGGGATGCACCTGGTCGACGAGGTCGTCCAACGCGCGCACCGCGTAGCCGTGTCGGAGGAGCTCGTCGGCGAGATGCGACCCGATGAAGCCGGCGCCGCCGGTGATGAGGACGGTCTCCACGGCTGCTATCCTGGCTCGCCGGGGGGTTCCTTACAAGTCGGACGCGTCGCGACCGATCTCGTGGATCGGTCTCACACCGGAGCATGAACGCGGTCGAGGCAGACGCATCGGGATCGGAGTCCAGCGCGCGGCCGCTGCGCGTCCTTCTCGCCGTCTCCGGCGCGAGCTACGGCCACCTCTATCCGCTGCTTCCGTTGGCGCGGGGCCTCATGGAGCGCGGACACGAGCTTGCCGTCGCGGCTCCCTCGTACTTCGCCGACGTGATCGCGAGCACGGGGCTCGACGCGATCCCACTGTGCGCCTCGGAGCCGCCGTCACACGAGTACAAGACCGAGCAGACGGCGCGCGACCCGTTCGCGCGCGGTCGGAGCGCGGTCGGACGCTATCTCGAGCAGGCCGTCGCCGACACGCCGCCCCTCCGAGCCGCCGTCGAACGGTGGCGCGCCGACGTTCTCGTGCGTGAGACGACCGCGTACGGTGCGTGGTTCGTCGGCGAGCTCGAGAACCTTCCCGTCGCCGTCCTCGACTTCGTCGCGACGCCGCCCAAGATCCTCGCGGCGATCCTCGGAGACCTCTTCGCGGACGCCCGGTCGCGCGTCGGGCTCCCACCGGATCCGCGGCTCGACACCTTGAACGGGTTGCTCCACATGATCCCCGCGCCTCCCGGGTGGTTCCCTCGTGTGTCGCTCGGTCCGACGACCCACCTCGTTCAGCCGGCCGAGCCGCCGCCCGCCTTGCCCTCGCAGGAGGTTCCCGCGTGGCTCGCGCGGCGCGACGCGTCGCGCCCGCTCGTGTACGTCACGCTCGGGACGATGTGGAACCGAACGCCGGGCGTGTTCGAGAACGTCTTCGAGGCGCTGGCGGCGGAGCCGGTGGACGCGGTCGCCGCGCTCGGACCGGACCTCGACCCGGCGGAGTTCGCGCCGCTGCCCGACAACGTGCGCGCGGAGCGCTTCTTCGCTCGAGAGCTGGAGGCGGAGATCCTCGCTCGTGCCGACGTGATGATCTGCCACGGTGGCTACGGCGCGCTCATGAACGCGCTTCGCAATGGCCTGGTGATCGTCGACGTCCCCCTGGCGACGTCGGACGCCGCAGCGAACGCCGCGCGCGTGAAGGCGCTCGGCGTCGGCATCGTGGCGTCGGCATCCGCGCGCGAGATCCGCGATGCGCTCAGAGCGGCGCGTTCGAACCCGGACCTGCGCGCGGCGGCGAACCGCGTCAAGGAGTCGATCACGCGTCTGCCGACGCTGTCGTCCGCCGCGGCTCTCGTCGAGCGCCTCGCGCGCGAGTGCCGTCCGGTGCTCGCTCACGCGACGGCAGGCGCGCCGCGCGCCGACTCGGGCCGGGGACGATCTAGGACCGCGGCTCGATCGCGCCGAGCACGGGGGCCGCGCTGATCGTCCGTCGCGTGTGCGCTCCGTGGCCCGTCAGGCCGCGTCCATCAGCGGAGCGTAGAGGCGCCGAAACCAGATCGCCCCGTCGCGGCGCGGCGATTCCTGCGCGACGCCCGCCTGCACCATCTCCATCAGCGCGACGTGCTGCCTCGCCAGACGCGCGAACGCGGCGACGCGCGGGCGTCGTCGCTTCTCGAACGCCGCGAGCGCAGCCGGGTTCGCCCCGTGCCGGCCGATCTCGTCCGCCAGCACGGCCGCGTCCTCGATCGCGAGCGCCCCTCCTTGCGTCGTGGCGGGAGAGGCGGCATGCGCGGCGTCTCCGACGATGGCGATCCGTCCGTGCGTCCAGCGGGCCGCGAGCAACCCGTACGCGGGACGCACGTCGATCTCCTCGTCGCGGTCGAGCGCCTCGATCAGCAGGCGAACCGAATCGCCCATGCCTCGGCCGAGCCGGAGCAGCTCCTCCCACGCACGCTTTGCAGGGACGTCGCGCGCCGCCGGTTGCGCGGCCTGCAGGAAGACGTGCATCCGTCCGCCACCGATCGGCATGGCGCCGAAGAAATGGCCCTCGGCGCGCCACACGCGCCACTCGGCGAACGCAAGCGGGGCGCGCGCCGCGATCGTCGTCCGCCAGTACGTCTGGCCGAGGTACGTGGGCCGCGTGGTCGCGTCGAGGAGCCGCCGCGTCCACGAGTTGACGCCGTCCGCGGCGACGACGAGCCGGTAACGCCGGCGGCTGCCGTCGTCGAAGCCGACGGCGACGGCGTCGTCGGACGCGCGCAGCGAGACAGGCGCCGTCGACCACCGCACCGCACCTTGCCCGAGATGACCGCACATCAGCTCCGCGAGCCGGCGCCGGTGGATCGCAAGCGGCATCCGACCGTCGCTCCAGACGCGGCCCCAGTCGACGATCGTGCTCGACCCGTCGCGATCGATCGTCACCTGCCGCTCGATCGTGGCGCCGTTCTCGAAGAGCCGCGGGCCGAGATAGCCGAGGTGCTCGAGCGCGTTCGGGTGCAGCATTATCCCGGCGCCGGTCGCGCGCAGCTCCGGTGCCTGCTCGACGACGTCGACGTCGAGACCGACGTCCCGAAGCCGCGCCGCTGCCGCGAGACCCGCGATGCCCGCGCCAACGACCAGCACGTCTCGGTCGACCGGCGTCCGCGTCCCGCCGGGCCGCGCCACGCGCTGGGGCGACGCCCCGCGCCGGCTCGCCGTCGCGCGGACGTCGGCCTTGCCGTGCTCGTTCATCGGCAGCTCCGGCTCCAGCCTCACGCGGCGCGGCGCGACCGCGGGCGGCAGCACGTCGCCGAGCGCCGAGAGGACCGCGCGGGCGAGCTCGGCGCCGCGCGCGCGGCCGCGTTCGTTCGGGACGACGAGCGGGACGAGCACGTCGAGAACGCCGCGCTCGACGTCGAATGCGACGTCCAGGACGCCGTCGACGCGCAGAGCCGTTCGGCGGAGCCCGGCGAGGTCGATGCGGTGGCCGTTTACCTTGACCTCGTCGTCGGTCCGCCCGAGATAGAGCAGGTTGCCGTCATCGAGCAGCTCGACCCAGTCGCCCGTCCGGTAGGCGCGACCGGGAGGGCCGCCGAGATCGCCGGCATCGACGAACTTGTCGCGCGCGACCGGAGCGCCGACGTAGCCGCGCGCGACTCCCGGCCCGGCGACGACGAGCTCGGCCGGCGTCCCGGTCGCGACGACGGGTCTCAGGTCCTCGTCCACGAGATACGCCGTCGTGTTCCACACGGGTCTGCCGATGGGGACGCTCGGCGTGCCGGGCAGGGAATCGATCGTGAACGTGTAGTAGCAGCAACCGATGGTGGTCTCCGTCGGGCCGTAGTGGTTGACGAGGCGCATCCCCGCAAGGCGGTGCCCGAGCTGCGCTAGGAGCGTCGGCTCCAACACCTCACCGCCGCTGATCAGGACGTGGTAACCCTCCGCGTAACGCGGCCGGATGGTTCGTTCGAAGAAGCGCAGGTGCGAGGGCGTGACCTTCATGAACGTGAACCGCTCCGGTCCGCGCCCGAACAGCGTCGCGCTGTCCCAGACGCCGGCGGCGACGACGACTCGCCGTCCCTTGACGAGCGTCGGCCACAGCGACGTCAGTGAGTGGTCGAAGCCGAGGCTGCCGAAGAGCGGACTGCCGATGCCCAGCTCGCCCACGACGCTCGCGCACCACGACGCATAGTTGACGAGAGACCGGTGCTCGATCTCGACGCCCTTGGGACGGCCCGTCGAGCCCGACGTGAACATGACGTACGCGACGTCGTCCTCGCGCGGGCCCTCGAGCGCGAGCCCCGCCCCCGCCGGCCCCACGTCGGCCACGTCGAGCGTCGGCACGCTCGCGGGCGGCGGCGGACCGGCCCCCGACTCGCCGTCGTAGACCACCAGCTTCGGCCGCGCCGCGCCGAGGATCGTGTCGATGCGCGCGCGTGGATAGACGGGGTCGAGGGGGACGTAGGCGGCGCGAACCGCCATCGTCGCCGTCGCCGCGGCCACGGTCGCCATCGTGCGATCCGCCCACAACGCCACCCTGTCGCCGGGGCCGACACCGCACTCGATCAAGGCGGCCGCGACGTCCTCGGTCCAGCGCCACAGATCCGCGAACGTCCGCGTCCGCGTCCCGTGCTCGAGAGCGATCGCGTCGGGCGTCTCCCGCGCGCGGCGTCGGATCAAATGCACGATCGAAGGCGCCGCGAGCGGCACCGTTCGCCCGGAGATCAAGCTCCAGTCCCCCCTCGTACGGACCGACACGGCGTCCGGCCGTCGAGCTTATCGCCCGCCCGAACCGCTTACGCCATCGCGTCCGGTGGTGACGTCGGTCGTCGGTCGCCGTCGCGCCCGCCGAGCTGGTGGGCGATGCGCTCGGCGATGGCGGCGACGGTGAGGTTCGTGTTGGCGCGCGGTATCGACGGCATGATCGAGGCATCCGCGACGTAGAGCCCGTCGTGGCCGTGGACCGCCCCGGTGTGGTCGACGACGGGCCCGATCGGGCACGTCCCGACGGGGTGGTAGAAGCCGCGCGCGCCGGCGCGCGCGTAGATGCCGGCACGGATGTGGGCCCCTGGCAGCGTCTCGCGCCCGGCGTAGGCCGCGACGGGATCGCGCCGGACGATGTCACGCAGCACCTCGATGCCGTGGGTCACGACGTCGGCGTCGCGCCGGTCCGACAGCAACCCGTGCTCGATTGCGAGCGGCGTGGCGGGGTCGGGGCCGTTGAGCGCCACCGTGCCGGTCGAGTGCGGCTTCATCGCGACGACCGCGGCGCTGATGCTCCAGTCGCGCTCGAGCCACGGGTAGACGAACAGGTCCCACAGGTGCTCGGGGCACGCGGGGCTGCGCGCGAGCACGCACACCTGCGCGAAGAACGGCGGGTTGCGGGCCGCGTACGCGGCGATCTCGCGCCTCAGCGCGGGCGTCGCGTCGTAGACGAAGCCGACGCCGACGTGGTCGCGCAGGCTCTTGCCGACGGGGATGCC
>DASZZZ010000111.1:0-20273 GCA_036260375.1 Actinomycetota bacterium | reverse complement strand
CCGACGCGCCGCTCGCGCTGGCGGGATGGTCGTTCGGCGCCGCGGTGGCGGTACGGGCCGCGGCCGGCGACGACGGCCTGTTGGCGATCGCCGCGATCGCCCCGCCCGTCGTCGCGCGCCCGGGTGTCACCGCGGGGCTCCCGGCGCCTGAACGGGCGCGGCTCGCGGCGCCGCTGTTGACGGTGTGCGGCGACAACGACCACCTCGTCGCGGTCGAGGACTGCCTGCGGTGGGCGCGCGGCGCCGGGGCACGCGTCGTCGTGGTCGAGGGCGGCAACCACTTCTTCTGGGGTCGCTACGAGCGCCTCACGGCGACCGTCGCCGACTTCCTCGACGACCCGTTCGAATTCGACACGCCGGCGTCCGGAATTCCCTAAAGCTGGGAGACGGCGCTGCCGATACGTAGCTCTACGTAGCGGATTCACCTCCCGGAAACAAGGCAAACCCGTCGCGAGGCGGGGGCGCAAAGCCAGGGGTCTCGGCGCTCCGAGACGGCCCAGCTGCCAAAAGGAGGCGGGGATGAGCAGGCGGATTTCCGGCGCCGTCGCGGGCGCCATCTTGATCGCATCGTTGTCGGTCGCGCTCCCTGGAGCGGCGCACGCGAGCGTCCAGCCCGCAGCCGGCGCGACGCAGGTACGGATCGCCGAGCAGCGCGTCGAGACGCTCGAGCCGACGGTCTCGGTGCGGGTCGGCACGCGCGTCGCGTGGGTCGTGGTCGACCTCCCGGCCCTCGACGCACGGCGCGTCCGCATGGACGTGCGCACGCCGGTCGCCGTGTCGGGCGCGCGGCGGACGTGGCAGTGGTGCGAGATCGACTACGTCGGCCCGGGTCGCTATCGCTGCGGAGTCGACGTCCGCAAGCGCACCGGCGCACGCAGCCTCGTGGGGGCGTGGGAGGCGTCGGCCGAGGTCGACGCGCTGACCATCGGGGTGGTGCCGTTCGTCCTGACGTGACCGAGCGGGTCGCCGCCGCCTCCACACCCGACGCCCGGGTCCTTTTCGGGTGCTCTAGTAGCTTTTGCTTATCAAGGCTCCCATCGGAATGCCGACGGTATATGAGCACGGTCGTCCAAGGGGGCGACCGCCACCGATGGGAGGACCGGCACCATGAAGAGGCATGGCAAGAGGCTCGTAGTCCTCGGCACCGCGCTCGCCGTCTTCGTCGTAGCGAGCGTCGCCTTCGCCGCCTGGGTCGTCAACGGCACCGGCACCGGCTACGCCAAGGCGAAGAACGCAGTGCCCCTCAGCACGAACGACGTCGCGGCGACGACCGCGTCGCAGCTGTACCCGGGCGGCTCGGGTGACGTCAAGCTCCAGGTCAAGAACGACAACCCGTTCCCTGTCACCATCACGCAGGTCGAGCAGGGCGCCGGCGGCATCTCGTCCGACAAGGCGGGCTGCACCGACGTCGGCGGCGACGCGTCGAAGGCCACGGGCGTCAGCATGGCGACGCAGGCACTGGGCTCCGGCAACGTCGTGCCGGCCAACGGCACGCTCGACATCACGCTGAACAACGCGGCGAGCATGACCAACGCCTCGGTCAACGCATGCCAGGGCGCCGTCTTCACCATCCCGGTCGCGCTGACGGCCGGTAGCTGACACCACTTTCTCCATCGGCGGGGCGAGAGGCACACGCCCTCTCGCCCCGCCGGTGCGATCCCCCGCCTCGCCCTCGCCCGAGCCGTCCCCACCACGCGCGTAGGAGAGCCGACGTGAGAGTCCCGATCAGCCGCTCGAAGACCGCCGTCGCGGCGGTTCGGGTCGCGCTCTCGGTCGCGATCGTCGGCGCCCTCACGGCGCCTCAGGCGACCACCTTCCTGGCCCGCCGCGACGCACGGCGCGGCGGCGGCTCGGTGACCGGCGGCGTCACGCTCGAGACGTCGTTCGGCGTCACGGGCCGCGTTCGCAAGCTCTATCCCGGCGCCCGCAAGACGATGACCGTGCGCGTCCGCAATCCGCACGGCTACGCCATCGTCGTGCGCGAGCTCGGCGTACGCGTGCGAAAGTCCGACCACGCCGGCTGCGGCCGGCGGTGGGTCCGCCCGAAGCGCGTCGTGCGCCTGTCGCTGCTCGTCCCCGCGCGCAGCCGGGCGCGCGCCTCGCTCCCCGTCCGCATGCGCGCCGCGGCCCCCGACGCGTGCCAGGGCGCGCGCTGGCGGCTGCGCTTCCATGGGACGGCGGTCCGCAGATGACGCCGGCGACGCACCGCCTCGGAGCCGTCGCGGCCGCGCTCGCGGTCGTGCTCGTCGCCGCGGGGACGGCCGAGGCCGCGTGGCGCTCGAACGGCTCCGGCGCGGGCTTCGCCAAGGCGCGCTCGATGCCGTCCGGCAACGCCCCGACCGCGTCGGCGTCCAACCGCAGCGTCACCGTGTCGTGGCCGCAGAGCTCGTTCCACGACGGCACCGCCATCGCGTCGTACTCCGTCGCGCGCTACGACGCCGCGACCGGCGTCGCGCAGCCCGTGCTGTCGTCGTGCGCCGGCGTCGTCACGGCGCTGACGTGCACCGAGAACGGCGTGCCGCCCGGGTCGTGGAAGTACGCGGTGACGCCGACGCGCGGCAACTGGAGGGGGGCCGAGAGCGCGCGCAGCGCCGCCGTCACGATCGCGGCACCGGTGCTGGCGTTCACTTCTCCGACCACCGTCACCGCGCTGCCGACGACGCTCGACGCGACGCTGTCCGGCTTCGCTCCGGGCCAGACGGTCGCGTTCCGCCTCGGCAACCCGGCGTCGGGCCAGGTGCTCCAGTCGACCGTGACGCCGGCGTCGATCCCCGCGTCGGGGAGCGCGGCGGCGACCGTGACGATCCCCAAGGGCGTCGCCAACCACGCGTCGCACACCGTGTACGCGGTCGGCAGCGGCGGGGACGCCGCGTCCGCCGTCGTGTCGGTCGCGGTGCCGGCCCCGACGCCCACCGACGTGCTGCTGCGCAACAGCCAGAACGTCGTCCAGGCGGGGCGGCCCAAGCCCGGCGACACGATCGAGGTGACCTACTCGCAGGCGATGGACGTCGCGTCGCTGTGCTCGACGTGGGCCAACGACGCCGCCAACCAGTCGGTCACCGCCAACGACGTCGTGCGCGTCGAGGTCCTGGACGACGCTGCGCCGTCGGGCAACGACCTCATCCGCGTCACGACGACGGCCGCGGCGTGCGGCGGGCAGTTCCGCTTCGGCGCCGTCGACATGGGCTCGCCGCTGTTCGTCGTCGGCGGCAACGCGACGTTCAGCGGCGCCGCGCCGTCGCACTCGACGATCGCGTGGGACGCCGGCGCGCGGCGCCTCGTCGTCAAGCTCGGGGCCCGCTCGGGAGGCGTCAACCCCGGCAAGGTCGCGGTCCCCGTGACGGCCGTCTACACGCCCGACCCGGCGATGCTCAGCTCGAGCGGCATCGCGATCACCGGCACCGCGAGCCGGACGGCGCTCCAGTTCTAGCCGTCGTTCCCGCTATGGTCGGACCGGCGACCGACGGGAGGGACGACATGCGCTTCGGCCTCGACGTATCGCAACACCAGCTCGAGTGGGACGAGATCCTGGCGCGCTCCCGGTGGGCGGACGACGCCGGCTTCGACGGCGTGTGGGTGTTCGACCACTTCCAGCCGCTCTACGGCGACCCGCGCGGGCCCTGCCTCGAGGGCTGGTCGCTGCTCGCCGCGCTCGCGTCGGCGACGCGGCGCGTGCGCCTCGGCGCGCTCGTCACGGGCGTGACGTACCGGCACCCGTCGGTGCTGGCGGCGCAGGCCGTCACCGTCGACCACGTCTCCGGGGGTCGGCTGGAGCTCGGCATCGGCGCGGCGTGGCACGAGAACGAGCACCGCGCGCTGGGGATCGAGTTCCCTCCCCCGGCGACGCGCGTACGGCTCCTCGACGAGGCGGTGCAGGCGATCCGGCTGCTGATGACGACCGACGGCGCGTCGTTCGACGGCGAGCACGTGACGCTGCGCGACGCGACGCTGCGACCGCGCCCGGTGCAGCGGCCGCATCCGCCGGTGTGGATCGGCGGCGGCGGCGAACGCGCCATGCTCCCGCTCGTCGGACGGCTCGCCGACGCGTGGCACGCGTTCGGCGACCCCGAGACGCTCGCGCGCAAGTCGAAGATCGTCGACGAGCACGCGCGCCGCGCGGGCCGCGACCCGTCGGACGTGCTGCGCGCGACCGGGCTGTCGATCTCCGAGCCGTGGGACGAGGTCCGGGCGCGCGTCGAGGCCCTGCGCGCTGCGGGCTTCTCCTACGTGACGGTGAGCTGGCCGTCGGAGGGCCGCGCGCGCCTCGAGGAGTTCGCCGCGCGGGTCATGCCGCAGCTCTGACGGCTACGGGTAGTCGGGCGCGAGGCGGTCGAGGAACTCCGCGCAGCGCTCCTGCTCCGCGCTCTCGCCGAGCGCGCCGGCGGCGCGGCCCAGCCCCGCGAGGCTCGCGAGGAACCCGCGGTTGGGCTCGTGAGACCACGGCACCCGCCCCGAGCCGCGCCACCCCGACGCGCGCAGACGGTCGAGCCCGCGGTGATACCCGACGCGGAAGTACGCGTACGCGTCGACCGCTCGCCCCGCGGCGAGCGCGGCGTCGCCCAACGCGGCCCACGCGGCGAGGCAGTCGGGATGGCGCGCCGCGACGTCGGCCGCATCGGCCGCCGACGCGAGCGCCTCGAGCGCGCCGGGCGGCTCCTCCAGTCGGACCTCGAGCGGTTCGTCGATCGGTAGGCCGGTCATGGGGGCATGCTAGTGCGCGACGCAGACGAACGCGAGGAGGCGACGTGGACGAGCCCGACGTCGGGCTGTTCGGGCCGGACAGCGTGACGTGGCGCGTCCACGCCGACCCGGCGACGCTGGTCGGCGGCATGCGCGCGCTGCTCGTGCAGGCGCTCAATCCCGTCGCGATGGCCGCGGTCGCGCAGTACGACAACTTCCGCGACGATCCGTGGGGCCGCTTCCGGCGCACGAGCGACTATCTCACGACGACGACGTTCGGCGACCGAGCGAGCGCGGAGGCCGCCGCCGCGCGCGTGCGCGCGCTGCACCGGCGCGTGCACGGCGTCGACCCGGTCACCGGACGCAGCTACCGCGCCGACGATCCCGACCTGCTGCTGTGGGTGCACGCGGTCGAGGTCGAGTCGTTCCTCGTCGCGTACCGTCGCTACGCGTGGCCGCTGAGCGACGACGACGCCGACCGCTACGTCGCGGAGATGGTGCGCGCCGCGGAGCTCGTCGGCCTCGCGCGCGACGACGTCCCCGCGACCGTCGCGGACCTCGCCGACTACCTCGCGTCGGTGCCGCTCGCGCTGACGCCGGCCGCGCGCGACGGCATGAGGCTCGTGTTCGCGCCTCCGATGCCGCTGCCGGCGCGGCCGCTGTGGGCGCTCCTCGGCGCCGCCGCGGTCGCGATCCTGCCCCCGCGTGCGCGCTCGCTGTACGGGCTGCCGTGGGCGCCGCTCGCGACGCCCGTCGTGCGCGCCGGCGTCGGTACGTTGCTGCGCATCGTCAACGCCGCGCTGCCTCCGCCGCCCCCCGTGCGCGCCGCGTTCGCCCGCGCCCGCTCCGCCGCCTGACGCGCTCGGAGCCGGCGACGGTACTCCCACCATCGCGCGCGCTCGCGTAGCGTGACGGTGACCCGTCCCGACACCGGAGGCCGCCATGACGCTCACCGCGCTCGCGCTGAACTGCACGCTGAAGAGATCGCCGGCGGTGTCCAACACGCAGGCGTTGCTGGACAAGGTGTGCGCGCTGCTCGAAGAGCTCGACGTGCGGTGCGAGACGGTGCGCGTGGTCGATCACCACGTGCCGTTCGGCGTGCTGTCCGACGAAGGCGAGGGCGACGAGTGGCCGTCGATACTCGCGCGCGTCAAGGCCGCCGACATCCTGCTGATCGGCACGCCGATCTGGTTCGGCGTGCGCGGCTCGGTCGCGCAGCTCGTGATCGAGCGGCTCGACGGGACGTACCTCGAGGGTGATCCCGAGACGGGACAGTTCCCGCTCTACGGCAAGGTCGCCGGCGTCGTCGTGACCGGCAACGAGGACGGCGCGCACGACGCGGCCGCCACGACGCTGTTCAACCTCTCGCACCTCGGCTGCACGATCCCGCCCAACGCCGACTGCTACTGGGTCGGCGACGCAGGCCCCGGCCCCAGCTACGTCGAGGCCGGGGGCGACCGTCATCTCTACACGAACAAGACCGCGCGCTACCTCGCGCACAACGTCGCCTACATGGCGCGCGTGCTGAAGGCGAACCCCATCCCGACCAACCTCAACGCGCTGATCGAGGAGGCGAAGGCGGTCAGCCGCTGACGCTCACCGCGTCCGCGCCCGGCCCGGGGGCACGCGCACGTCGATCCACACGAGCCGGTGATCGGAGCTCGGGAACGGGAACGTGCCGGTGAGGCGCGACAGCGGGTCGTCGAGCGTCGGCCAGAACACCGCGGCGTCGGTCACGCGCATGCCCTTGCGCGGCAGCACGTAGTCGACGCGCAGGTTCCCGGGGGCCGAGTCGGCGAAGTCCGCGGTGTCGTACGCGGGGTTGCCGTCGTGCGCGAGGTTGGCGCCGCCCTGCAGCTCGCTCGCCTCGATCGCGCCGGCGCTCGCGGGGACGACGCGGTCGTTCACGAGCGGGTGCTCGAGCAGGAGGTCGGCGGCCTGCGCGACGCTGTCGCCGTCGAGCGGATCGGCGTTCATGTCGCCCGCGATGACGAAGCGCTCGCCGCCCGCGAGGCCCCCGAAGACGCCGTCGTCGTCGTAGACGTAGTCGCTGCGCCCCGGCCGCACGTAGTCGGCCCAGAAGCGGATCTCGTCGTGGTTGCGGAGGCCGTTGCGGTCCTCCGGACCGTCGAACACGGGCGGCGTCGGGTGCGACACGAGGAAGTGGACGACCTCCTTGCCGATCGCGATCGGCACGTCCCAGTGGCTCTTGGACGACAGACGGAAGACGTCGAGCTCGGCGGGCGAATACCAGTCGGCCGGCGCGGGCGTCGACGGGTCGTCGGGCAGGAGCGCGCCGGGCATGTCGCGCCACAGGAAGCGCTGGAACGTCCGGACGTCGTCGAACAGGATCGGGTGGCGCGAGTACACCGCCATGCCGAACTGACCGGGGAACAGCCCGAAGCCAAAGGCGTCGTTGCCGCCGCCGACGGAGCCGTTGTTGTCGAGGTCGAAGCCGGACGGGACGCCGGTGTTCGACGGCGCCGCGAACCGGTACGGGTACTCGATGGGGGCCGCGCCGTTGTGCGGAACCGACAGGTAGTTGTCCTGGAACAGGCGCAGCGCATCGCCGTTGGCGTCGTAGTCGAACTCGTTGATCAACAGGACGTCGGGACGGGCGCGCTGGACGATCTCGGCGACCGCGGCGGCCTGCGCGTCGCCCGGCGTGGAGAGGTCGGCGACGAGCTCGCCCTCGACGGAGCGGTTGAGCGACGCGTTGAACGTCGCGAAGCGAACCTCCGGAGCGACGGTGCGTGCGCTCGCGGCCCCCGCTCCGACCGTCGCGGCGACGGTCGCGACGCAGACGGCGGCGGCGGCCACGGCGCGCCCGGTCGCGCTCGATCTCGACATGACCCCTCCTCGTGCACACCGCCGCCCACCTCGGCCGGCGCGAGGGCCCCTTTCTACACGACGCGCCACGGGCCCCGGTGAGCGCCGGGGCCCGTGGCGGACATGCGAGAGCTAGAGGTCGAGCGGGATCGGGCACGACCACCCGAAGAGATCGGAGCGGCGGTAGCCGTCGACGCCGCTCGACGTGCCCTCCTCGCCGTACCACTTCCGAGGGATGGGCGCGCGGCGCGTCTTGGCCTGCTTGCCGCCGTCGTCGATCCGCAGGACGTCGAGCCCGCGGTACGCGTCGGTGGTGTAGACGAGCTCGCCGGTGGGGTCGTTCGGGACCCAGTAGGACGCCCACGTCGAGCCGTTCGCCGGCAGGTAGTAGCCGACCTGGCGGATGTCGGAGGGGTTGGTGACGTCGAGGAACCGCACGCCCTGCTCGTACCATGCGGTCGCGACGATGCCGTCCTGCTCGTCGAACCAGTGCGACGAGCAGTTCACCGTGACGGGCGCCTTCGAGTCGCTCGAGCCGCCCGTGAAGGTGCCGTTGAGCTCCGTCTCCCACGTGTCGAGCGGCGTGATCTGTCCGGGCTTCATGTGCTGCAGCGACCACGTCTCGAACTTGCCCTGCCCGTTGCAACTGCCGGGCTGGGGCTCGTCGATGTCGACGTAGTCCTCCTCCGTCACGAGTAGCGTCTTACCGCGCCGCTGCGAGTTGTGGAGGATGAAGTCGTTGTAGGGCGACGGGTTGACGCCGGCGGCCGACGTCGACGCGACGAGCTCGGGCGCGAGCGGGTCGTCGGTGAGGCGGTAGCCGGCGGCACCGCCGCCTCCGACCGACCACACGATGCCCTGCGAGTCGACCTCGCTGTCGTGCGTCACGTCGAACGCAGGCGACTTCGCCGCCTCGGACACGAACGAGCCGAGCGAGCGAGGGGCGATCGGGTCGCTGAGGTCGACGACCTCGACCTCCCACCCGCCGTCGACCCACAGCTGCGTGCAGTCGCTCGTGACGAAGTTCGCGATGTGGCCGGCGCCGTTGTCGGTGCCCTCGAGCGACAGGCTAAGGGTGCCGGCGACCGTCGGCAGGCGCGGGTTCGAGATGTCGATGACGAAGAGCGGCGCCGCCGGGTTGATCGCGTCGTTCGCGATCACGAGCAGATCGCCGCAGAGGTCGACGTCCTCGTTCTCGAAGTGCGGCAGCGCGAGCGTCCCGGCGACGACCGGGTTCGCGGGACGGGAGATGTCGAACACCGTCAGACCCGCGGAGCCGGTCGCGTAGGCGTAGTCGCCCTTGAAGTTCATGCCGAAGAAGGAGCCCGGCACGTTGCCGAGCACGTCGACGTTGTCGGACACGGCCAGAGCCGGCGGCGCGGGCAGGAGCTGCCCCGAGGACGCCGGCACGAACCCGAGCAACGCGACCGATACGCACGCGACGACGACGAGCGCTCGTCTCACCATGTGTGGTCTCCCCCCGTCCTGCGCCGCGCTGCGGCGACCTCCGTGACGACCGTGGACGGCCAACTATACCCTCGGGTCGTCGCGCGCCGCGCGACCTGTTTCCATTTGCTCGATACGCTTTGCGACATAGGTTCCATTCATGCCGTTCGCGCTTTGGCCGCACGAGCGAACCGAGCCGCCATACGCAGCACGCCGGTGGCGACGCGAGCCGCACCCGTCCCTGCGCCCGTAGCGATGCGAGCGCGCCGGGAGCGAACCTTCGTGCCGATCGCTCGGCGCGTCTCACATGGATTGCCCGTTTGAGCGCTCCGCCGGTGGCAATACTCGTCCCATAACTCCCGGTATGTGCCCTATGTGAACTTCTCGCGCGGCGCGGGGAGGTGGGGCCCGATGTGGAGGTGATGAGATGACATCACGGCGAGCACTGGCGATCGTCGCGGCCGCGGCCGCGCTCGCGCTGCCTGCCGTCGGCTACGGCGGCGACACCGCAGCGTCCGCGCCCGCGAACTGCGACGTACGGAGCGATCACGGGTTGCACGGCGGCGACGCGTCGCGCGACGAGGCGCCGCACGAGCGATGGGTCGCCAACGACCGTGCGCAGCGGGCGGTGGCGCGCATCTCCGACGAGGTCGACGAGCACTTCCCCGCCGCGGCCAAGGCCCGACCGGGCGAGACGGTCGACGACGGTCTCGTGGGCATCGCGCTCGACCACCACAACGAGCAGGTCGTAGTCGTGGTGGACACCGCGCGGGTCCGTGAGGACGCGCTGCAAAGCGAGCTGCGCGCGGAGCTCCGCGACGCCTACGGTGGTCAGCAGCCCGCGTTCACCGTGCGCGTCGGTCCGGCGTGCGTGCCCGCCGACGAGCTCGCGCACGCCGCGAACGTGCTGCGTCAGCGCGCGTGGCATCCGAGGGCCGACGAGGTCGAGTTCTCGTACTACCTCGACCCCAGGACGTCGACGTTCAGCGCGACGTTCGACGAGCTCGACCGCGACGTCGGCGACGCGCTCGCGAAGGAGCTCGGCGCGTCGGTCGTCGTGAGGTACGGCGGGCCGTCGCGTCTCGACCGCCTCAACGACGCGGACCCGCACTGGGGCGGCGCCGGCATCGGCCCGGCCCCCAGCGCGAACGACTGCACGTCGGGGTTCTCGGTGTCCATCTCGACCGGAGGACGCGGGTCGGTGACCGCGGGCCACTGCTACAACAACGGCCAGAACCTGTGGTCCGGGACGCAGTACTACGGCCTCACCGCGGGCGAGTCGGGCTACCCGACGTGGGACATGATCCGCATCAACCCGAACGGCGAGACCTTCACGAACGGCATCTGGGTCGACCCGTGCTGCCCGAGCGGGCGGACCGTGACGGGCAGGGGCGATCCCTCGGTCGGCACGCTGCTGTGCGTCAGCGGCATGGTGACGCGCGCCAAGTGCGGTCTCGAGGTCACCTCGACGAGCGCCGAGTTCTGTGATGCCGCGGGGTGCACGCCGGGTCTGATCCGCGCGGAGAAGCCGGGCGACGTCGTGTCGCAGCCCGGTGACTCGGGTGGCCCGATGTACACGAGGCCGACGACGTCGACTGCGACGATCCGCGGCATGATCGTCGCCCACACGTCGCCGAGCAACGTCTACGCGGAGAAGGTGAGCAGCGTCGAGTCGCACCTCGGCGTCACGGTCCTCACGCAGCAGTGAGGAGCGCACGACGCTGACGACGGATCGGATCGCGCCGGGCGTGAGGGCCGAGTCCCGCGCCCGGCGCGGTCGCGTCGCCGCGGCGATCGCGGCGATCGCGCTGCTCGCGGCGTGCGCGAGCGCGCGTCCGGGCGATGGTCGCCGACGCGAGGGCGACGGCCGCGTCGTCGTGCCGGACGTCGCGGGGTTGCCGGAGGCCGAGGCCGTCAAGGCCCTCGCCGGAGCCGGCCTCGTCGCCGCGATCGAGCGCTCCGGGCGCGCCCCGACGGGCGTCGCGGCGGAAACCGAGCCGCCCCCGGGAGCGCGCGTGCCGGCCGGAACGGTCGTGGACGTGATCGTCGGCCGACCGGCCGTCGACCGCCCCGCGCCCGAGGGCGACGCCCGCTTCGACGCCCTTGCGAGGATCGTCGACGAGCACCCGGACGCGTTCGTGGGCCTCTACGTCGAGCGAGGGTCGCCCGTGGTGGTCCTCGGCCCCGATGCCGAGGAGGAGCCGTGGCTGCCGCGGCTGCGCGCCGCGGCCGGACGCGCCGCGCTGCGCGTCGAGCGTTGCGCGCGCTCGAGGCGCGCCCTCGAGGCGGTCCAAGCGCAGGTCGGGACGCGCTCGTGGGCGACGGGTCCGGTGGCGTTCGCGTCGTACGTCGACGCCTCGACCTGCAGCGTGCGCGTGGTCGGGGATCTGAGCGACGCCGACGCGCGCTCTCTCACCGAGCGGTTCGGAAGCCGGGTCACGATCGATCGCTCGGGCCGCGCGGCGCGTACGCGCGGCCGCGGTGCGCGCTGACGACGTGGAGGCGCGCGGCGGTGGCTACGACTGCGCCTGCTGCCACACGATCGCGCCGAGCGCCATCCCGAGGATCGTCGCCGCGATGCCCGCTACCAGCGCCCACATCCCGAGGCGGTCGCCCTTGCCGTAGCCGACGCCGCCGAAGATCGCGGCGGCCGGGCCGAGGACGATGGGGAACAGGAACACCGCTATGGCGGCGAGCACGAAGCCGACGATCGTCATCGGCCGTCCCGGGTTCGTAGTCCGCTGTGGACGATCGTCGCTCATGACCAACCCCCTGTCCCGAACGCCTGCCGACGTACCGCTCGTACCCTAGCCGAGCGCGCCGCGCGGTTCCAAGAAGCGCGGCGCTACGACGCTGCGCCCGACGACGAGCGAGTCGTCCGGCGTCGAGCCCGACGACGAGCGAGTGGTCCGGGCATCCTGCTCGACGGCGACGGCGATCGGGGGCAGAGCCGCGCGGACGGGGGCATGGCCGGCAGTGCGCGTGGGACCCGCGCCCGGGCGTCGCGGTTGGTGTCGGAGAGGAGACTTGAACTCCTACGCCCCGTGAGGGGCACTAGGCCCGCAACCTAGCCCAAGGCCCGTTTCGGGCCTTGGAAGCGTGTCCTCGCCCTTCGGGCTGCGGGCCGCAGTGCCCCCAATTCCGCGCGGCTTTGGAGTTCTGACATGCGAATCGTTGCAGAACTGTTGCAGTTTTTGGTTGCCGGGTTTCCGGTTGGCCAAACGTGCAACCGCTCGACCGCCGAGCCTGGCACGCACAACGGCTAACCGCTCTGAACTATTCGGTCAAGAGCAACGTGAGTATCGTTCCGACGCTGCCGCCCGCCAAAGCCGTAGTGACTAGAAGCACGGTGTCTACGCGTGCTCGACGTCGCCGTTCGAGGAGCTCAAGCATTTCACCCGTCTCGGTAACTGGAGACTCGAAGAGAGCATCTCGGGCGGACTGCACATCTTCATCAAGCAGCGGCCGCTCCAGAGACGCGTATAACCCTCCATAGGCGGCTCGGAAGTTCGATAGCGCCATGACTCCCTCCGCCTTGTATTGAGTAAGCAACATCATGGCGTCATCAAGTTGTTTAGACATGCGGAAACGGCGGAGCGCAAACGTCCATCCTCTTGACATGTGAGTCTTGACTAATTCGCTCACGCTGCCTGCCACCTCAGGCCACACCGTCACCCGTCGCTGAGTCTCCGAAAACAGCAGATACAGAACACCGACTTCTTGGGCGAGGTCGGAGAAGACTGTCTTGGCCGCTTCCTCCAGGCTCTTGTATCGCCGTGGCGAGTAGGTGAACGTGTGCTTGTCGAATCCAGGAGTTCTCGTCCGCTCATGATGGTAGGCGAAACGCTCATCGACTTTCTCGGAACTCATTACATAACAATCAGCGACGTAGGGGCTCGGGTCGACGTAGTCAAATGTTAGATCGAAGTGACGAAATGCCTCGGATTGCTCTTCAAGGACGTCTCTGACAAGCCTGAAGGCACGAGAAGGGTGCGGTTCGATTCCCCCGAGCGGGTACACGAACGTCGTCGGGAGTGGAAAGGACGGCTCGTGAAGGAAACGGAAATTCTCACTGTGCCCGTCGAGGGTCACTCGCTCGTCGGTCAATAGAGCGCCCTGTTTTCGACGCGGGATGTGGATGTCAAACTCTATGCGGCCATACGCGAGATGGAAATCCGGAAAGAAATCACCACCCATGCTGACCGGACGCAAGTCGTCTGGGCGACTGAAGACGCGCTCCAAGAAGTCCGTTTTCCCGTACTCAATCGAGATGTTGCCGATGGTGTCGATACTTTCAAGCGCGCGGTAGAGATTCCTCAGATACTCTCGCCCAGTAAACCGGCGCTGCCCGACGTCCGGGCCGAAATGGCAGCATCCGAGGGCGAAACCCAACTGCTGTCCCACACTCGCCGCCTCGCTTCCTTCCATCGCGCGGCGGAGGGATTGAACCCCCACACCCTTGCGGCACCAGCCCCTCAAGCTGGCGTGTCTACCGTTCCACCACCACCGCAGCGAGCGCCGATGGTAGCAAGTTCGTAGCTACATCCCTTGGAGTTTCGTAGCAGTTCTGTTGCACGCGCAGTGCTACGAACGTGCGTTCGGCATGGTAAGAGCAGCGTTTGCGCAGGTCAAGTCGTGTCGGAGAGGAGACTTGAACTCCTACGCCCCGTGAGGGGCACTAGGCCCTCAACCTAGCGCGTCTACCAATTCCGCCACTCCGACGTGCAGCGACCCCGGCGGGCCGGGGTCTGGCGCCATTATACGGCCGGCGGGCGATCCTCCCCTAGCCGTCGTCGGCGAGGCTGATCGTGGCGGCGTCGAAGCCGCCGGTCATGTCGAAGTGGATGCCCTCGACGCGCGGCTGCGCCGCGAAGTGCGTCACGAAGAAGCCGATGGGCAGGATCGGGGCCTGCTCGAGGATCTCCTCCTCCGCCTGCGCGTAGAACGCGACGCGCCGCTTGGGATCATCCTCGGAGCGCGCTTTGCGCAGCAGCGAGTCGACCTTGCGCGACGAGAACCCGAAGCCGTTGTCGGGCGCGTCGGACTCGAACAGCGGCGCCAGGAAGTCGTCGGCGACGGGATACTCGGCGCTCCAGCCGATGCGATAGAAGTGCATCCGGCCGGTGCGGAGCCGCTCGAGGTACTTCTCGAACGGGAAGTCGCGCAGCTCCACGTCGAGACCCGCGGCTTCGAGATCGTCGCGGATCGCGGCCGCGACCTCGCGGTGCTGCGGCGCGTTGGGCTCGTCGTTTGGGAACTCGAGCGTCACGTCGCGCGCGCGTTTCGGGAGCTTGCGCACGTAGCTGCGGGCCGCGCCGAGCGAGTGGTCACAGAGCTTTCCGCACGCGTCGTCGCCGAAACCCGGCATCGCGTCGGGGACGATCCCGCGCGGCGGCTGGAGCGTGCCCTTGTAGATTTCCTGCGCGATGCGCTCGCGGTCGATCGCGCGTCCGATCGCCTTGCGCAGACGGATGTCGCCGAGGCCGCGCGCGTCGAGGTTGAAGCCGTAGTAGTAGCCGAGCAGCAACGGCTGGTAGCCGCGCTTGCCGTACGCGCTCGCGGCCTGCACGAACTGATTGACGGGCACCTCGGCGACGTCGATCTGACCGTCGACGAAGGGCACCCACGACGCCGCGGCCTCGGGGAACGTCACGAAGCGGATGGCCTCGAGCTCGACCGGGTCGTAGAAGCCGCCGAACGCCTCGAGCTCGATGGGCCCGCTCCCCTGCCACGGCGCCGACATGCGGAACGGACCGTTGCCGACGGGCTCCTCGAGGAACGTCGCGCTGTCGCGCGCGGCGTCCCTCGGCACCGGCACGAGACCGGGGTGCGTCAGGACCGCGGGAAGCTCGGCGAACGGCTCGTCGAGCTCGATCACCAACGTGCGGTCGTCGGGTGCGCGCACGCCCTCGAGTGTGCGCTCGCGGCCGAGCTGGTTGACGTCGTCGAAGCCGCGTACGCGTTCGAGCGTGTAGGCGAGGTCGGACGCGTTCTTCTGTAGCGCGATGCGATCGAACGCGTACTCGAAGTCGCGCGCGGTCACGGGCGTGCCGTCGTGGAACGTCATGCCGCGCCGCAGCGTGAACGTGAAGCGGCGGTCGTTGCGCGCCGCTTCCCACGACTTCGCCGCGGCCCCCACGACCTCGCCGCGCTCCTGGTCCCAGCGCGTCAGCCCCTCGAACAGCTGGCGCGCTACGAGCAGCGAGTACGTGTTCTGGATGCGCATCGGGTCGAGGCTGCGGGGATCCTGGATGGCGACGGTCAGCGCCTCGGGGTCGCGCTCGACGGCGGGTCCGGTGCCGCCCCCCGAGGGCGCCGCCGACGGCGACGCATCGACGTCGGTCGGCGTCGCGGCGGGCGACGTCTCCGACCCGGTGGCGGTGGCGCTCGGGCCGCGCGCGCGGTCGTCGTCGCCGGTGCAGGCGGCGAGGGCGAGCAACGCGACGACGCCGGTCGCGAGCGCTCGTCCGCGGGCGCGCACGATCATCGTCCGGCTCAGCCGGACAGGCGCATCGCCAGCAGGATCGTGGTGCCGGCGAACACCACCGCGGTGATGATCGTTATGCGGTCGAGGTTGCGCTCCATCACCGTGGAGCCCATCGCCTGGCTCTGGATGCCGCCGCCGAACATCTCCGACACCCCTCCGCCGCGCCCGGCGTGCAGGAGCACGAGCAGGATCAGCGCCAGCGACGCGAGCACGTGGACTACGGTCAGAAACGCGGTCACGGTCTACCTTCCCTTGGTGTCCTGGGAGACGACGGCCGCCAGCTTAGCCCGCGGCGACTACCGGCACGCGCGTCACTCCCCCGCGGCGCGGCCGGGGTGGTCGTCGAGCGCGCGGCGCAGTCGCTCGAGCGCGTGGCGGTCGGTCTCGACGCGATCTACGAAGTAGGCGACGGCGGGATCGGGGAAGTGGCTCACGAGCCAGTCGACGACCGACTTCACGGTCGAATGCGCGTAGTCGTCGCGCGTCACGACCGGCGTGAACCTGTGCGCCGACGTCGTCTCGTGCCGCTTGACGATGCGCTTGTCGGCGAGGCGCCCGAGCGTCGTCATGACGGTCGTGTAGGCGATGTTGCGGTCGCGACGCAGGACCTCGTGCACGTCGCGCACGGTGACGTCGCCGCGCTCCCACACGACGTCCATGATGTCGGACTCCAGGGGGCCGAGGAGATCCGCCAGTGAGTGGCGCCGTCTCGCCGTCATGTCCCCCCGTTGCCCTCCGGTCGAGCCCCGCCCCGGCGGGGCGGTCGTACCGGCATGTTAGCCGACCGCGCCAGCTTTCAGGCGCGCGCGAGGTCGACGAGGTTCGGCATGATCTCCGGCCCCCGGAGGTGCCCCAGCGACCCGCGGCGCGACGCGCTCTCGCCGTACTCCTCGACTCCGTCCGCCGACACCGCGCCGCCCGCGACGAGCAGTGGCACGGGGCCGTCGGTGTGCGCTTTGCGCGCGCAGCTCGTCGAGTGGTCGGCCGTCACGGCGACGAGCGCCTTGCGGAGGTCGAGACCGTCGAGCAGCGTGCCGAAGAAGATGCGGTCGATGTCCTCGATGCTCGCGATCTTGCCCTCGTGGTCGCCATCGTGGGCCGGGACGTCGGGGCCCTTGATGTGGATGTACAGACCGTCGTAGCCACCGAGCGCGTCGAGCGCGAGCGTCGCCCATGCGTGGTACTGCTCGGCCGCGGGGATGCCGGTCGGCGCCTCGACGACGCCCATCTGCATGAGGCGCGCGATGCCGAGCTCCACCGGCATCTCGACGAAGCAGCCCATCTCGGGCCCGAAGCGCTCCTTGAACGGCACGAGCTCGGGGACGTGGTCGCCACCGTCGCGCGTGAGGACGAAGTTGCCGGGGAGCCTGCCCGTGGAGCGGCGGGCGGCGTTGACGTCGGACGCGTCGAGCACGTCGAACGAGGCGCGCAGCCACTCGTTCGTGAGGCGCGCGGCGCGCTGCGCGCGCTCGTCGCGCTCGTGACCGGCGACCGGCGCGACGGTGACGACGCGGTTGTCGAACGTCTCCTTGGCGACGCCGAGGCTGCCCTCGCGTCCGTACGCGGGGTCGGAGTTGGCGACCTCGGCCGACAGCGGACCCTCGTCGGAGCGCAGCACGAGCACGCCGCGATGACCGATCGTGGCGCGGAAGTCGAACGACGCGCGCTCCAGCTGCACGCCCTCCTGGACCTCGCGCGCCAGTGCGTGGGCCTCGTCGGAGCCGAGGTCGCGCCCGACGCGCCGGTCGACGATCGCCCACCCGTCGCCGTCGCGCTCCACGGTCGCGAAGTTGACGCGGTACGCGAGGTCGCCGTCGTTCACCGCGAGGCCGGCGCCGACCGACTCGAGGGGGCCGCGTCCGCTGTGGTGCTCGCGCGGGTCGTAGCCGAGCACCGCGAACACCGCGATGTCGGACTCGGGCGCGATGCCCTCTCCGACGGTCGTGACGTAGCCGTTGCGGCCGCGCCGCGCGAGGCTGTCGAGGTGCGGCGTGCGCGCGGCCTCGAGCGGCGTCCTGCCGCCGAGGGCGTCGAGCGGGTCGTCGCCGAGGCCGTCGAGGATCACGTACACGATCTTGTTCGGGCTCATTGCGCCGCCTTCACGATCGATGCGAACTCCGCGGCGTCGAGCGACGCGCCGCCGACGAGCGCGCCGTCGACGTCGGGCTGTCCCACGAGCGACGCAGCGTTGCCCGCCTTGACGCTGCCCCCGTAGAGGATGCGGATTCGCTCCGCCGCGTCGTCGCCGCACTGGTCCTTGAGCACGCTGCGGACGTAGGAGATCGTCGACTGCGCGTCCTGCGGCGTCGCGGTGCGGCCCGTCCCGATCGCCCAGATGGGCTCGTACGCGACGACGCACGACGCCGCACGGTCGCCGCGCAACCCCCCGAACGCGGCGCGCACCTGCCGGTCGACCTTCGCCTCGGTCTCGCCCCTGTCGCGCTCGTCGGACGTCTCGCCGCAGCACACGATCGGCGTCAGCTCGTGCGCGAGCGCGACCTTGACCTTGGCCGCGACCGCGTCGTCGCTCTCGCCGAAGAGCTCGCGGCGCTCCGAGTGCCCGAGGATGACGTAGCCGACGTCGAGCGCGCGCAGCATCACGGGCGACACCTCGCCGGTGTACGCGCCCTCGATCTCCGAGTGCATGTTCTGCGCGCCGAGCCCGAACGAGAAGCGGCTCGAGTCGATGAGGGTCTGGATCGTTCGCAGCGCCGTGAACGGCGGACACACGACGACCTCGGCGCGCTCGAAGTCGTGGTCGGCGAGCTCGTATCCGAGCTGCTGCACGAGGCGCATGGCGTCGAGATGCGTCTTGTTCATCTTCCAGTTGCCCGCGATGAGCG
This sequence comes from Actinomycetota bacterium, assembly GCA_036260375.1. Taxonomy (GTDB): domain Bacteria; phylum Actinomycetota; class CADDZG01; order CADDZG01; family WHSQ01; genus DASZZZ01. Next base: position 1,988 of record DASZZZ010000111.1, on the reverse strand, counting down.
GTTTGCGCATTCGCCCTCCTTGGAAGCCGTCTATCGCCCGGCGCGCAGGGCCGCGACGCCCGGCAGGTCGCGGCCCTCGAGCAGCTCGAGCGACGCGCCGCCGCCGGTCGAGACGTGCGACGCCGCCTTGGTGAATCCGAACTGGTTGAGCGCCGCGACCGAGTCGCCCCCTCCGACGACCGTGTAGGCGCCCGATTCCGTCGCCTCGAACACCGCCTCCGCGATCGCGAGCGTGCCGGCCGCGAACTCGTCGATCTCGAAGATGCCCATCGGTCCGTTCCACAGCACCGTGCGTGCGGTGCGGATGCGGGCCGCGAACCGGCGCGCCGACGCCGGGCCGACGTCGACGCCGAGCCGGTCGCCGATGTCGTCGAGCGCGGCGATCTCGTGCGCCGCGCCGCGCTCGGGCGCGTCGGCCGCGACGACGTCGTCGGGCAGCAGCACGTCGACGCCCGCGCCCTGGGCCCGCTCCAGCACCCGGGCGACCTCCTCGAGACGGTCGCGCTCGACGCGCGAGCGCCCGACGTCGCGTCCCTGCGCCGCGAGGAGCGTGAACGCCATCGCGCCGCCGACGACGAGCGCGTCGACGCGCTCCAGCAGGTTGCCGACGACGCCGAGCTTGTCGGACACCTTGGCCCCGCCGAGCACCGCGACGAACGGGTGCTCCGGATCGTGCAGCAGACGCTCGAGCCTCTCGACCTCGTCGACGAGGAGGCGCCCCGCCGCGCTCGGGAGGCGCTGCGGCAGCCCCACGATCGACGCGTGGGCGCGGTGCGACGCGCCGAACGCGTCGTTGACGTAGGCGTCGCCGAGCGACGCGAGCGCGTCTGCGAAATGGGGGTCGTCGTCCTCCTCGCCGGCCTCGAAGCGAAGGTTCTCGAGCAGCACGACGTCGGCGTCCGAGTCGCACGCCTCCTTGGCCTTCGCGCCGACGACCTCGTCGAGCGCCACGACCGGACGCTCCAGCAGCTCGCCGAGACGGCGCCCCACCGGCGTCATCCGGAGCTCGTCGACGACCCGCCCCTTGGGGCGACCGAGGTGCGAGCACACCGCGACGCGCGCGCCGCGCTCGAGCAATGCCGCGAGCGTCGGCACCGAGGCGCGAATGCGCGTCTCGTCCGCGACGCGGCCGTCGTCGAGCGGCACGTTGAGGTCGCAGCGCACGATCACGCGCCGGCCCGAGACGTCGAGGTCGTCGAGCGTCGGCAGGCGCGGGCGCTCGGGCATCTCTCACCTCCGATTCCGTCGACGGGCGGGCCGTCGAGAGCGTACCCGCGGGATCGACGGCGCCGTGGAACCCGAGCCGGCGGCGCGGTGTAGTCACGTCGACGCCGGAGCGAAAGGAGCGCAGCATGATGAGGATCGCAGTCGCGGTGGTGGCCGCGGCGCTGACGGCGGCGCTCGCCGCGCCCGCCGCCGCCAAGGAGATCGACAAGGTCAGGTTCTGCGGCGAGAACGGCTGCACGACGGTGCGCGACCGCGACGCGCTACAGGCGTTCTTCCTGGGCGGCAAGCCGACGCCGCCGCCGAAGGACCGCGACTTCCTGAAGGCGACGATCTACGTGGCGGGCCCCGAGTCGGACGCCAACCATTGGACCGTGGAGTACTCGCCGGGGGCGAACGCGACCCGGAGCTTCGACGAGAGCGGCGAGCCGGCGTGGTGGCGCGTGCCGGACGACTTCGCGCTCGGCAAGAAGCTGGCGACGCTCGGGACGTTCCCCGCGTCCGAGCTGTCGAGCCGCCCGCCGGGGGCCGTGAAGTACGGCTCCGCGCCGGAGACGTCGGTGTCGGCGAAGCAGCCGTCGACCTCCGCGGGCTCGTCGGACCCGGCGCGGTCTGCGCAGCCGTCGCGCGCGCCGTGGGCCGCGCTCGGAGCCGCCGTCGCGCTCGTCTGCGGTGCCGCGCTCGTGCTGGGACGCCGCCTCCGAGCCGCGTCGCCCTGAGCGTCGACGGCGCGCTGCAGCGGCCGGCTCGGCCCGGCCGCTGCA
>DASZZZ010000110.1:0-65920 GCA_036260375.1 Actinomycetota bacterium | reverse complement strand
CCGAGCCGCCGCAGCGCGCGCTCGACCTCCGACGACCGGACGTCCTCGGCGCGCTCGACCAGCGCGGCGATCGTCGGCGCGAGCTCGGACGCGTTCGCCCAGTGCGAGAAGCGTCGCTGCTCCTCCGCGACGATGCGCTCGACCGCGGCAAGTTCCTCGAGGCGTCCGCCGATCGACGTCTCGACGACGTCCTGGAGGTCGCCTATGTCGCGCAGCACGACGCCCGGAACGCGCGCGACCGAAGGGTCGACGTCGCGCGGCACCGCGATGTCGACGATCAGCAGCGCGCCGCGCCGCGCGCGCCGCTCGAGCGCGGCCTCGACCGTCGCCCTGTCGACGACGGGGGCCGGCGCGGTCGTCGACGAGATGAGGATGTCGGCGCCGACGAGCACGTCGGGGAGGTCGTCGAGCGAGCGGCGCTGCGCGTCGAACCCGTCGGCGAGCGCGCTCGCCCGCTCCGGGCGGCGGTTGACGATCGTGACGTCGGTGACGCCCGCGCGCCGCAACGCCTGCGCCGCGAGCCGTCCCATCGTCCCGGCCCCCAGCACGACGACGTGCTTGCCGGCGAGCGTGTCGCCGTCGAACGCGCGCCGAGCGAGCTCGACCGCGGCCGACGACACCGATGCCGGGTTGCGCGCGATGCCCGTCTCGGCGCGCGCGCGCCGTCCCGTGCGCAGCGCGCTGCGGAACGCGGCCCCCAGCATGCGCCCCGCCGCGCCCTCGTCGCGGGCCACGTCGAATGCGCGCCGGACCTGTCCGAGGATCTCGGACTCGCCGACCACGAGCGAGTCGACCCCCGCGGCGACGCGGAAGAGGTGGTGGACGGCGGCGTCGTCGTCGTAGGTGTAGAGGTGGTCGACCAGCTCCTCGGGCGCCACGTGACAGAACTCCGAGAGGAAGTTGCGCAGGTCCTGCGCGCCGCCGTGGAACTTCGTCACGACCGCGTACACCTCGACGCGGTTGCACGTCGACAGCACCGCGGCCTCCAGGACGTGCTCGCAGCCGTCGAGCTGGTGCAGCGCCTTCGGGAGCCGGTCGTCCGCGATCGCGAGCCGCTCGAGCAGCGCCACGGGCGCGGTCTTGTGGTTGAGGCCGACGACGACGATCCGCACGGTCGGCCCTAGCGGGCGTCCCCGCGGGCGAGCCTGCGGTTCGCCTCGCGCGCGGTCGCGATCGCCTGCGTCCGCTGCTGGTAGAAGGACAGGATCTGGAGCTCGATCGAGAGGTCGACCTTGCGGACGGAGACGTCGGGCGGCACGTTGACGACCGCGGGGGCGAAGTTGAGGATCGACTTCACGCCGGCGTCGACGAGATGGTCGGCGACGTCCTGCGCCGACCCGGGCGGCGTCGCGATGATCCCGATGCAGATGCCCTCGTCGACGACCGCCTGCTTGAGCTCGTCGATGTGACGCACGACGATGCCCCCGACCCCCTCGCCGACGACGTCGTCGACGACGTCGAACAGCGCCGCGATGCGAAAGCCGCGCTCGGAGAAGCCCTTGTAGGACGCGAGCGCGCGTCCGAGGTTGCCGATGCCGACGATCGCGACGGGCCAGTCCTGCGTCAGGCCGAGCTCGCGGGTGATCTGGTAGAGGAGGTACTCGACGTCGTAGCCGACGCCGCGCGTCCCGTAGGTGCCGAGGTAGGAGAGGTCCTTGCGGACCTTGGCGGCGTTGACGCCGGCGAGCTGCGCGAGCTCCTCCGACGACACCGTCATCTGGCCGCGGCCTTCGGCGAGGTCGAGCAGGGAGCGGAGGTAGATCGGGAGCCGGGCGACGGTCGCCTCGGGGATCGGTCGGTTGGGCACGACGCCTATCCTAGCCCCTCCGCCAAGACTTTGTGAGCCGACGCACAAGGCAGCGAAAAGCCCGTGACCTGGGCATTCGAGCCACGACACGCCCTCGAACCCGGCCCGAAGTGAACTTGTGCGATCCCGTTGGCCCGCCCGACGGCGGCTCGCGCGCGGCCCACCCGCTCGATGTCGCGCACGCCGCGGCCCCCCGTTCTCGACGCTGGCTCTCTTTACGATGGCGGCATGGGGGAGACACCGTGGAGACGAGCGTCGTGGGCTGCCGCCGCGGGCGTGACCGCAGTCGCCGCGGTGCTCGCGTGGACGTCGACGTGGCCGTTCGACGAGACGCCGCCGGCGCTCGACTCGGAGCCGTCGCTGTGGCAGCTGCTGCTGTCGGACCGGGTCACGATCGGCTTCGTGCGGCTCGCGTTCGTCGCGCTGAGCGTGTGGGTCGCGAGCGCCGTGCCGGTGTTCGTCGCCCACGGCAGGTGGCCGACCCGCTTCCCGTGGCTCGGCGCCGAGCGCGACGACGCCGCCGACGCGGTCGGGCGCCTGTCCACGGAGGTCGAGGACCTGAGACGGCAGCGCGACGAGTACCGTCGGGTGGCGGAGGACTACCGGCAGATGGTGGACGTTGAGACCCAGCCGGACGGTGGGTAGCATCCATCCTACGCACCACCATGGAAGGAGGCCCATGGCGATCGCGCACCCCACGCGATCCGGCGACGACCGCAGGGAGAAGCTCGACTCGCTCCGCAAGCGCCTCGACGAGCTCTCCGAGCGCTCGCGCGAGACCGATGAGCGTCTCGAGAGGACACTGCGCGACGCCCGCAACGTCGAACGGCGCTTGCGCAACGGCCGCTGAGCCCGGCCGCAACCGTCGCGGCGCGCCTCAGCCGATCTCGGCGAGGAAGTCGAGACCCATCGCCCGCATCCCCTTCTGCATCCAGATCGCGAGCTGGAACACCTGGTCGGTGACGAACAGCACGCCGACCGCCACGAGCAGCACGCCGCTCGCGACGTTGACCGTCCGGATGTGCCGGCGCAGCCACGTCACGGCCCCCGTCAGGCGCGCCACCCCCAGCCCCGCGAGCACGAACGGGACGCCGAGCCCGAGCGAGTAGACCGCCAGCAGCGCCGCGCCCTCGGCCGGCCCCCCGGTCGCCCCCCGGCCCGCGGCCATCGCGAGGATCGAGCCCATCGTCGCCCCGATGCACGGGCTCCAGCCGAACGCGAACGCCGCGCCCAGCACCACGCTGCCCCACGCGCCCGCCTCCGGCCGCGGGTGCCAGCGCGCCTCGCGGTACAGCCACGGGACCTTCAGCACGCCCATGAACACGAGCCCGAAGGCGACGATGAGGACGCCGCCGGCGCGCGTGAGGCCCTCCTGGTGGTCGCGCAGGAACGATCCGAGCAGCGTCGCCGTCGCCCCGAGCGCGACGAACACCACGGTGAACCCGCCGACGAACGCGGCCGCCATCCCGGCCGTCCGGAGCGGTCGCTGCGGCGCGTCCTCGGCCGTGCCGATGCCCGACATGTACGAGAGGTAGCCGGGCACGAGCGGGAGGACGCACGGCGACAGGAACGACGCGAGCCCGGCGGCGAACGCGACGAGCGCGCCCGGGTCAGCCATCGCGGCGCACGAGCGCGTCGAGCAACGACGTCAGCCCGGCGTCGGTCAGAGGCCCGTTGACGTGCTCGACGATCGTGCCGTCGGCGTCGATGAAGAACGTCTCCGGCTGCCCGGTGAGACCGTAGTCACGGTAGATCTCCTGCCGCTCGTCGCGCACGCTCGGATACGTGAGCCCGTAGCGCTCGACGAACGCGAGCGCGTCGGAGCGTGCGTCGCGCACGTCGACGCCGACGAACGCCACCCGGTCGCCGTAGCGGCGATGGGCGCGTCGCAGCATCGGCGCCTCGTCCTCGCACGGGACGCACCACGACGCCCAGAAGTTGAGGACGACCGGCTTGCCGCGCAGCTCCTCGAGGCCGAGCTCGCCGCCGCCCCCGAGCAGCGGGGCGCGAAAGCCGGGCGCGGCGTCGCCGGGGGCCGGCACGTCGCCGGACTGCGTGACCGCCCACGCCAGCAGCGCGAGGAACGACACGACGACGGCGACGACCGCGACGACGCGCACGGTGCGGGCGGTGCCCGCGGCCGGACGGCGGGCGGCTGACTCCATGCCTCCATCTTCGCGCCCGGCCGCGCTCACGCCGTATGACGGTAAACAGATGCAAATGGACGTAAACACGAACAAGTGCTACGGTGTCCGCTTCGCCCGGGCCGCGCCCCCCGAACGGGAGGTGGTGTGCTGGCCACCGACGCTGGTTGCCCCGTCCTCGTCGCGCTGCGGGAGCCGGAGCGCGCCCGGCTGCTCGAGCGCGCCGTCCCGCGCGCCCTCGCCGCCGGCGAGGTCCTGTACCTGTCGGGCGACCGCACCGGTCGCGTCCACCTCGTGCAGACGGGTGTGCTCAAGCTGGGGGCGCGCGACGCGGACGGGCGCGACACGCTGCTCGGCCTCGCCGTGCCGGGAGACCTCGTCGGCGAGCTCGCCGCACTCGACGACCTGCCCCAGCCGCTCGACGCGATCGCGGCCACGGCGGCGGAGGTCGTGGGCTTCGACGCGTCCGTGCTCGTCGACGTCCTGCGGTCGAGCCCGCCGGCGTCGCTCGAGCTCGCGCGCACGCTGTCGTCCCGCATGCGATGGGTGTGCGGCGCGGCCGTCGAGCGCACGTCGGGCGACGTCGCGGCCCGCCTCGCGGGCCGGTTGCTCGAGCTCGCCGACGTCCTCGGCGTCGTGCGCGACGGAGCGCTCGAGCTCGACCTTCCGGTCGCGCAGGACGACCTCGGGCGGCTCGCCGGGATGTGCCGCGAGAGCGCGTGCAAGACGCTACGCCGGTTCAAGGAGCGCGGCGTGCTCGACTACCGCGGCCGGACCCTGCGCCTGCTGCGGCCCGAGCAGCTCGAGCAGATACGGCGGCGCGGACGCGCCGCGCCGGTGCTGCGGCGCGACGACCTCGCCGCCGCGCGCGCCCGCCGGCACCACGCGCTCGGGGCGTGACGGGAAGCCCGACGCCGAGCTCGTCTCGCGATGCACTCAAGGACGCGCCCGCGGACGCCGACAAACAACCCGTCGGACGTCGCGGACGTAGCACCAGACCTCCCCCGGTCCAGTGCAGGAGCCTCCCAGCCCGCCCCAAGCCCGGACGCGACGAACCGACGCAACAGCGCCCCCGTCTCGGGGGCGCTGCCGCGTCCGTCGCGAGGCGCATGCGACCATTGGCGCCGTCATGACGACCCCGACGCCGCGCCCAGTGCAATGCTCGACGGGCCCGTTCTGGGCCTTCGAGCTGGAGCGCGCCCTCGACGCGGTCGCCGAGGCCGGGTTCACCGACATCGAGCTCATGGTCACGCGCGACCCCCGGACGCAGGAGCCGGAGCTCCCGCTGCGCCTCGCCGCCGAGCGCGGGCTGCGCATCGCGTCGGTCCACGCGCCGTTCCTCGTGATCACCAAGAGCGTGTGGGGGATGGACCCACTCGGGAAGATCCGCCGCGGGGCCGAGTTCTGCCGCGCCGTCGGAGCGACGTCGCTCATCGTCCATCCGCCGTACCTGTGGGAGCGCGACTTCGCCGCGTGGATCGCGCGCGACGCGGCCACGTTCGAGGTGGAGACGGGTGTCGTCGTGGGGGTCGAGACGATGTACCCGAAGTGGGTCGCAGGGCGCCGGCTGCGCGCCTATCGATGGCTCCAACCCGACGAGCTCGCCGCCGCCGCCCCGCACGTCGTCCTCGACACGAGCCACCTCGCCGTCGCGCGCCACGACGTGTTGCGGTCGTACGCGACGCTCGCCCCGAAGCTCGTCCACGTCCACCTGTCCAACAACGCGGGCGACGGGCGCGACGGCCACCGGGAGCTGGATCGCGGGATATTGCCGATCGACAGGTTTTTGGCCGAATTGCGTCGAACCCAGTACCCCGGAGCGGTCTCGCTGGAGCTGTCCGTTCGGCGCTACCTGGAGCGCCCGGCGGAGCTCGTGACGATGCTGCGCCGCAGCAGGGAGTACGTCGAGAGCAGGCTGTCGGGACCGGGACGCCGAGTGGCCAAGGGGCTGCCGAGGAGATGAGCGAGGCCGAGAACGACAACGTGCGGGTGATGGTGGTCGACGACACCGACCACGTCCGCAACATGCTCGTCGACATGCTCGAGCTCGACGGATTCGACGTCGTGGCGCAGGCGTCGTCGGGCTCGGAGGCGATCTCGGTCGCCGCCGAGTCGCGGCCGGACATCGTCGTGATGGACTACAAGATGCCGGGCATGGACGGCCTCACCGCGGCGCGCCAGCTGCGCCGGGAGCGCTCGTCGCAGGTGATCATCCTCTACACCGCCTACCTCGACGCGGCGCTCGAGAGCGAGGCGCGCGAGGCCGGCGTCGCCCTGTGCGTCGGCAAGGTCGAGGGGCTCAACCAGCTGGAGCGGCACATCACCGAGCTGTGCCGCGACCTTCGCACGACGTAGCCGCGCGCCGCCGCTATCCTCGATGCGTGCGCAGGAACACGGTCGTCGCGATCGCCCTGTTGCTCGCCGCCATCACCATCGCCGGCGTGCTCAGCGTCGCGCGCCTCTACAGCTGGATGAACTGACACGCGCTCGCCCGAGGTCGCGATCGCACCGGCACCCGACTTACTCGGCGGTCGGTAGGATCACGGGTCGATGACGATCGAACGCGTTGCACCCAAGCTCGCCGGCGACGAGCGCTACATGCTCGACGCGTGGCTCGACTACCACCGCGACACGCTCGCGCTGAAGTGCGACGGCCTGTCGGCCGACCAGCTGCGCATGCGGTCGGTCCCGACGACGACGCTCACGCTGCTCGGCCTCGTGCGCCACATGACCGAGGTCGAGCGCTTCTGGTTCCGTCACATCTTCGACGGCGAGGACACGGCGCCCGTCTACTACACCGACGACGACCCGGACGGCGACTTCAACGACGTGACGAGCCACGAGCCGGACGAGGTCTTCGAACGATGGCGGGCCGAGATCGACAACGCGCGCACGGTCACGCGCGAACGCTCGCTCGACGAGCTCGGCGCGCGCACCGACGTCCGGAACGAGCCGTTCAGCCTGCGCTGGATCGTCACGCACATGATCGAGGAGTACGCGCGGCACAACGGCCACGCCGACCTGATCCGAGAGGCGATCGACGGCGCGACCGGCGACTGACGCCACCCGGCCCCGCGCCGCTACAGGGCTACAGGAACGCGCCCCCGCGCACGGACAGGTTGCGCAGCAGCATGTCCTGGATCGTGTCGCGCACCCTGTCGGTGAGCTCGAGCACGAGCATTGCGTCCTCGTGCGCGTCGTCGCCGTAGTCGTCCATCGCGATGGGCGCGCCGAACTCGATCACCCACCGCGACGGGAGCGGCAGCAGCCCGAGGGGGCCGAGCAACGGGAACGTCGGCGTGATCGGGAAGTACGGAAGGCCGAGCACGCGTGCCGCGACGCGGGCGTCGGCGATCATGGGGTATGCCTCCTCCGCCCCGACGATCGCCACGGGCACGATCGGGACGCGGGCGCGCAGCGCCAGCTCGATGAATCCTCCGCGGCCGAAGCGCTGGAGGCGATAGCGCTCGCGCCACCCCTTGCCGACGCCCTTGTAGCCCTCGGGGAACACGCCGACGAGCTCACCGCGCGACAGCAGCTCCTCGGCGTCCTCGTCGCACGCGACCGCGGCACCGCCGCGGCGCGCGATCGGTCCCACGAACGGCATCGCGATGGCGAGGTTCGCCGCGACGTTGCGCACGACGCGCCGCGCCGGATGTTGCGACCACACCGCGTACTGCACCATCACGGCGTCGAGCGCGACCGTGCCCGAGTGATTCGCGACGAGCAGCGCGGGCCCGGCAACGGGCACGCGGTCGACGCCGAGCGTGCGCGTGCGGAAGTAGCGCTCGAACAGCGGGCGCGCGAGCGGCATCAGTACGGTCTCGAACAGCTCCGGGTCGAAGCCGAAGTCGTCGACCTCGTACGCCCCCGACGCGCGGGCGCGCAGGAAGTCGACGAACGACCGGCCGGCGGGGGCGTCCGGCGGCGCGACCGTCGGGCGCGCGCGGTCCCCGCTCGCGGTCGACGGGTGCTCCTCGCGCGCTCCGGCGCGCGCGTGCACGCCGCAGTACGCGGAGCCGGGGGCCGCGGCGTTCCGGCACGGACGGCCCTCGGCGGTGGTGGCGCGGCAGCGGTCGCGCTCGCCGTCGGCGCCCCTGCGCGGCTCGAGCGGGATGACCTCGGCCGGGGTCACACCGTCACCTCCTCCCACGACTTCGCGCGCAGGAAGTCGAACAAGGCGCGCTCCCACGGCTCGCGCGGCGCGCGCCCCGGCTCGGGCTCGGGGGCCCTGCGAGCGCGGAAGTCCTCGATCGTCGCGGCGGTCGTGTACGCCGGAGCGAAGCCGAACGCGGCCCGGGCGCGACGGGTGTCGACCACCTGTCCGTGCACGATGACGTCGAGCTGGTCGAGGGGGAACTCGACGATGCCCAGCGCGCGCACGAGCTGCGCGGCGGCGGTGCCGGCCGGGCGCGCGACGGGCAGCGGAACGCGCCCGAGCATCCGCACTGCCTGCGACAGGTACACGACGCCGTCGCCCGAGACGTTGAAGGCGCCGCGGCAGTCGCTCGTCGCCGCCGTGTGCAGCGCGTCGGCCGCGTCGTCCTCGTGCAGCAGTTGGAGGCGCGGGTCGTAGCCGAGCGCGGTCGGAACCACGGGCAGCGACAGGTACTGCGTCATGCTCGTGCGAACGGTCGGCCCTGCGACGCTGCCCGTGCGAAGCACCGCGACGGCGATGTCGGGGCGCCGGCGCGCGAGGTCGCGCGCGTACGCCTCGGCGTCGGCGCAGTCCTTCGCGTAGCCCGAGAGACGCGCGTGGCGCGCGGCGTGGTCCTCGGTCAGGATCGACGGATCGCCCGGCGCGGCTCCGTACACCGCGGTCGACGACTTGACGACGACGCGCGTGACGTGCTCCGCGTGTTGCGCCGCGGCGAGGAGCTGCATCGTGCCGATGACGTTGGTCTCCTTCATCTCGCGCCGCCCCGCGCCCGTCGTCGACGACACGTTGGTGTGCACGATCGTGTCGACGCCGGTCGCGTCGAGCAGGCGCGCGACGAGCGGGCTGCGGATGTCGGCGCGTACGAACTCCATGCGCGGCACCGGCGCGACCGGCTCCGTCAGGTCGACGCCGAAGAGCGCGTCGACGCGCTCGTCGGCCGCGAGGCGCGCCGCGCAGCGCAGCCCCAGATAGCGCGACGCGCCCGTGACGAGGACGCGGCGGCCGGTCGTATCCACGCACCGACCCTATCGCCGCGCGGGCTAGTTGCGAGCCGGTCCGACGATCGCCGTCGACCCCGCCCGCGCGCGCAAGCGTGACGCCGCGTCGCCGTTGTTTACGGCGAGAGACACGAAGCGATACGAGTCCTCGATCAAGACGAAGTCGCCGACGTCGACGTCGGAGAACGTCGTGCAGTACGCGACGTTGAGCCGGTGGCCCTCGACGCGCACCTCCAGCCGGTCGGCGCGCTGCAGCCCGATCGCCGCGAGGTGGTCGCCCTGGACGTTGAACTGGAGGTTCCCGAAGCGGTCGATCTGGAGCACCTCGGCGTGAAGGTGGTCCTCGTGCACCCACGCCTCCGGGATTTCGAGGCGAACGAGGTCCGCGGGATCGACCGCCGGCCCGAGCGCGCCGAGGTCGACTCCGTTCGCGATGTGCGCGGCCGCCGGCGCGAAGACGTCGCGGCCCTGGAACGTGCGCGACACCGGCGTCAGCAGGAAGCGCTCGTCGGTGAGCTGGTGCACGCGCCGGATCCCGCCGCACGCGTCGACGGCGGGCACGAGCAGGCCGTTGTCGGGCCCGACGAACACCTCGCCCCAACGCGTCTCGATCGCGATCGCACGGCGGTCCGAGCCGACGCTCGGGTCGACGACGGCGAGGTGCACGGACTCCGGCATGAACTTGATCGACTGCTCGAGCACGACCGCACCGTGGCGGATGTCCTGGCGCAGGATGTTGTGGTGCAGGTCGATCACGCGCGCGTGCGGCGCGATGCGCAACATGACGCCGTGACAGACGCCGACGAACTCGTCGTCGAGCCCGTAGTCCGACAGGAACGTGACGGTCTCCTTGCGAGGCATGGGCCGATCCTATCGACGCCCGCGGCAGTCACGCTGCGTCACCGCCGCGTTGCGCACCGTCCCGAGCCGCGAGAAATCTTCCGGGCAAAGGGGACGAGACACGCGGACTAGTCCGTGATAGCCACGCGCGCGTAGCGCGCCCGGGCTATAGTCCCGGGCGCTCGGGCAGCCGATAGACCGTCGTACGCGGACGACGGACGCGCTGCCGGGTCCGAATGCGGGCGCGGCCGGTCGCCGGCCGCGGCGGACTTTGCACAGCCGGGCGGAGGAAGGAGCAGCGGATGGACGCACACCGACGCCGCCGTCGATTCGTCGCAGTAGCAGCAGCAGCAGCAGTAGCCGCGCTGGCGGCCGTCCCCACCACCCCCGTGCGCGCGAGCGGCAGCGCGTCCACGGACGGCGCGATCACGCGCGCGCGTCCCGACGGCAAGCTCGTGCCCGAACGCGGCGTGCTGTTCGGCGCGTTCCAGGACCTCGACAGCCGGTGGACGGGCCTGCGCTCCGAGAAGCGCGCGATCCGCCGCTACGAACGCAAGCTCGGACGCAAGCTTCGGATCGACCATCACTTCTACGACTGGGGGCAGAGCTGGCCCGGCGACTTCGAACGTTGGGACGTGCGCCACAACCGCATTCCGATGGTGACGTGGGAGCCCAACGGCGTCGACCTCGACGACATCGTCGACGGCCGTCACGACGCGCTCATCCGCGAGCGCGCGCGGCAGGCGGCGGGATTCGGCCGTCGTCTGTTCCTGCGGTGGGCGCACGAGATGAACGGCTACTGGTATTCGTGGGGCGGTCCCAACAACCACGATCCCGGCACGAGGAACGGGCCGAGCAAGTACGTCGCGGCGTGGCGTCACGTGCACGACGTCTTCGTGCGCGAGGGCGCGACGAACGTCGTGTGGGTGTGGGGGCCGAACAACGAGTCGGTGCCGTTCGACTCGTGGAACCACTGGCGTAGCTACTACCCCGGCGACGCGTACGTCGACTGGGTCGCGGCGAGCGGGTTCAACTGGGGGACGCTCGAGTCGTGGTCGTCGTGGCGGTCCTTCCTGCGGTGCTTCCGTCCGTTCTACGACGACTACGCGGGCCGCAAGCCGATCATGGTCGCCGAGACCGGGAGCACGACGCGCGGCGGCAATCGCGCCAAGTGGGTGTGGAACATGAGCGCCGACGTACGGCGCAAGCTCCCCGGCGTCGCCGCCATCGTCTACTTCAACTCCGACCCACGATGGACCATCGCGCCGAGGTCGACGGGCTTCGGCGCGCTGCGACGCGTCGCCAACAGCGGCTACTTCAAACCCTAGGAGGCGGAGGGGGTCGCCGGGCGCCCCGCCGCAGGCCTGCGGCGCGGCGCGCCCGGCCGGGGACGCGGGCGCGCGTTACTTACCCTGCTGGCGGCGCTGCCAGCGCGTCTTCTTCAGCATCTTGCGATGCTTCTTCTTGCGCATCTTCTTGCGACGCTTCTTGACCAGCGATGGCATGTCTTCTCCTTCGTGTGCGGGCTCACCCTAAACCGCGATGCGGGGGCCGGCCCTCGTCACTCCGATCCGAACAGTTGGCGTAGGTCGACGGGCCCCTTCGATCGGCCGCCGGTGTCGATGCGAAGGGAGCCGAGTCGCAGGCCGCGCACGCCCTCGCTGACGGGCGACACCATCCTCAACACGTCGCCCGCGGCCTCGTACTCGATCACGCCGATGCCGACGCACGACCCGTCGCCGTCCTCCATGCCCACGACGAGTCCGTCGAGCAGCGCGCAGTCGAACTCGGGCGGCAGCGTCGGCATGAACACCGTCGGCTTGATCCTCCAGCGCGACGCGTCGTCGCCGAAGTAGGCGGCGAAGCGCCGCTCGCGCGCCGTCACGCGCTCCTCGACCGAGCGCGCTACGGCGTCGGCGGACACGTCGAGCTCCACGACCCGGGCGCGCGTGAACCGCTGCGCGAGCCCGACGATCGGCTCGAGCTCGCCGCCGCGCTCGAACGCGACGACGACGTCGGGCTCGACGAGGTCCATCTTGAAGTACTTGAGGGTCTGCCCGTAGATGCCCGACACGAGGCTCGTCGTGTCGACGACGACCAACTCGCACCCGGCCCGCCGCGCCCTCGCGACGAGCTTCGCCGTGCCGGTGACGATCGGCAGCAGGTGCCCCTTCGGGACGAGCGAGCCGACGAAGGCGAGGCCGTCGGTGGCGCGCACCCATTTCTCGGGGTCGCCGAGGTCGCCGTCGCACAGCTTGAGCCCGATCGTCGTCGGCGGCCCGACCGTCGACTGCACGATGTCCGAGTCGACCAGCGCGGCGCGCACGCCGGCGGCCGTGGCGCGCCGCAGAAGCTCCAGCGCGAACGTCGTCTTGCCGCTGTCGAGGCCGCCGACGAGCAGCACGACGCCGCGGTCGGCGAGGAGTCCTTCCAAGGCCGACTCGAACTGCGGCGTCATGCTTTCACCCCCTCCTGCGCGCGCCCGCGGCGCGTCGCGCCCAACGAAAAGGCCGCCCCTTGGGACGGCCCGGCGACCCGCCTACGTCCGGCTCGTCAGCCGGCGTCCATGTAGCGGTCCTCGAGGTACTTGCGGAGGTCGTCCTCGCGGATGCGGTACCCCCGCCCGACCCTGACGGCCGCGATCTGACCCGACTTGATGAGCCGGTAGACCGTCATGTTCGAGACCCGGAGGCTCCGAGCGACCTCGCCGACGGTGACGAACCTCCCGACGGGCGGGACGGGGGCCGATCCGGGCTGGTCGCTCATGGTGGCGGCAGTATAGCAAGACGCGTTTTCCCTGCTCAGGGCCGAGACCGTCGGTCAGACGAGGAGGCGGCCGGCGTCGAGCAGAACCGCGTCGTCGATCGTCACCGTCGGGCGCAGCACGACGCCGTCCTGGTGCGACTCGACGCGCACCTTGCCGCCGAACGAGTGGTTGTCGCCGAACGCGATGTGGATCGTGCCGAGGATCTTCTCGTCCTCGAGGACGTTGCCGGTGAGCTGCGCCGCCTCGTTCGTGCCGATGCCGAGCTCCGCGAGCGCGAAGGCGTCGCGGCCGTGCGGCTCGAGGATGGCGCGGAAGTCGTCGCCGCACGGCCCCCCGAACGCGGTCGCGTAGCCGTCCGAGACGTCGACCACGAGCGGCTCGGGCAGCAGGCCGAGCGGCCAGATGGAGCCGTCGAACACGATGCGCCCGCGCGCCACGCCTTCGACCGGCGCGACGAAGCTCTCGCCGGCGGGGAGGTTGCCGCACGAGCCGCGCCCGCGCAGGTCGCCGTCGTCGGGCATGCCCCTGCGGCCCTCGATCGACAGCGTGAGGTCGGTGCCGGCCTCCGAGGTGATCGTCACCGTGCGTCCCGCGGTGAGCAGGCTCGCGACCGCGCGCGACCGCCGGCGCACGGCGTCGTGGTCCGCCTGCATCACGCGCACCAGCATGTCCTCCGTGACCTCGGGCATCGTCGCAATGCGAGCGCCGGCCTGCGACGCGACGTGGCGCGCCTCGGTGTGCGTGAGCGACTTCGTCGTCGGGGCCACGACGACGTCGCTCGCTCGCATGGCCGCGGCGACGACGCCCGGCGGCTCGGTCCCGTTGGTCTCGCGTTCGCTCATCTCGAGCAGCATCGTCTCGGCCCCCATGTCGCGCGCGCCGGCGACGAGCGCCTCCCCGATCGCGCGGCGCCGCGGGTCGGTGACCAC
Source organism: Actinomycetota bacterium (assembly GCA_036260375.1). Lineage (GTDB taxonomy): Bacteria > Actinomycetota > CADDZG01 > CADDZG01 > WHSQ01 > DASZZZ01. The sequence goes on along the minus strand of DASZZZ010000110.1, from coordinate 52,276 downwards.
GAGCACGTCCTCCCCGGCGCGCACCGCGAGGCACGACTCGAGCACGCGGCGGACCGCCTCGTCGAGCCCGAACGCCGTCACGCGGAGCTCCCGTCGAGCACGCTCTCGAACAGGCGCCACGACGGCTCGTACGCGCGCGGCAGGCGGTTGTCGTCCATCGGCACGATCACTACGTCACGGCCCTCGGCCGCGGCGACCGCGAGCGCGGGGTCGTTGATGTCCATGACCGCGATCGTCGGGATCCCGCGCTCGATCGCGGCGCCCGCGAAGCCGTGGTCGCCGAGGACGACGTCGGGCCACGGCTCGGCCTCGAGCAGCGCCTCCATGGGGGCCGGCGAGTGGGTATGCCTGAGCGAGCCCCAGTCGGCGAGACACCCGACGCCACCGGTGTAGCGGACCTCGGCGTGCCCACGCCGCCCGATGCCGAGCTCCTCGTCCTCGCGCAACCGCAGGACCTTGCCGCCGGCGCGCCGGTACGCGTCGACGACGCGGACGTGGTGCTCGAGCAGACCCGTGGGATGGCCGGTCACGGCCAGCAGCAGCGCGCCGCGACGCGCCTCCTCGGCAAGCCGCCGCGCCGCCGCGACGATGCCCTCGGTCGTCCGGTCGGGGTCGATCGCGTCGTAGCCCTCGAGCAGGTCGACGTCGTCGGTGCAGCCGGTCAGCTCGGAGACGAACCCGAGCACCTCGTGGGCCGAGTAGCGATCGAGGCCCGAGAGCCCGAAGCGGTCGTCGTCGTCGCCGGCGAGGATCGTGCGGATCTTGCCGATCGCGTTGTGGCGCGAGTGCGACTGGTGCGGGCCGGTGACGCCCGCCGCGACGAGCGCGGCGCGCGCCTCGGACGTGGAGATGGGCGGCATGCGACCATCCTAGGGCCCCCGCGCCGGAACCGGCGCACCGAGACGAACAACGGAGGCGCCGTCGATGAGCATCGAGCTCTTCTCGCTCGCCGGCAAGGTCGCGATCGTGACCGGCGCGTCGCGCGGCATCGGGCGCGCGATCGCGCTCGGGCTCGCGGCCGCCGGCGCCGACGTCGCGCTCGCGGCGCGCAGGCGCGACGACCTCGACGACGTCGCGCGCGCGGTCGAGGGGCACGGCCGGCGCGCGCTCGTCGTGCCGACGGACGTGACGCAGCGCGACCAGATCGAGGCGCTCGTCGCGACGACCGTCGACGAGCTCGGCGGCCTCGACGTGCTCGTCAACAACGCCGGCGGGACGCGCTTCCAGGCCCCCCTGCTCGCGCTGCGTCCCGACGGGTGGGACAAGGTCATGCGGCTCAACCTCGACGCGGTGTTCCACGCGACGCAGATCGCCGCCGCGACGATGGTCGAGCGCGGCGGTGGGTCGATCGTGCAGATCTCGTCGGTCGCCGGCGTCCAGGGCGCGCCGAGCCTGTCGTTCTACTCCGCAGCCAAGGGGGGCGTCCGCCTGATGACGCAGGCCGTCGCCAAGGAGCTCGCGGGGTCGAACGTACGCGTGAACGTCATCGCGCCCGGGTGGGTCGCGACCGACCTCAACGCGATGCTGCGCGCCGACGAGGACGCGCGCGGCTACGTCGAGTCGACCATCCCGATGGGACGCTTCGCCCGCCCCGAGGAGATCGTCGGTGCGGCGCTGTTCCTCGCGTCCGATGCGTCGTCGTTCGTCACCGGGACGACGATCGTCGTGGACGGGGGGCAGACCGCGTGACGGCCTAGTGGGTGCAGGGCCCGGTCGTCACCTCGGCGCGGGTGCGCGCACCGCGGCGCACCTCGTCGGACACCTCGGCCCCCGTCAGCGCGTAGCCCGTCCCCGCGTCGGTCGTCGACGCCGCGAACACGACTCCGGCGACGTCGCCGTCGCCGATCACGAACGGCCCGCCGGAGTCGCCCTGCCGCACCGGCGAACGGAGCTCGTAGACCTCGCGCCGGACCTCGGAGCGGCCGTAGACGTCGCGCCCGAGCGGCTCGTAGCGCGCCTGGACCGCGGCCCGGTGCGACACGAGCGTCCCTCCGCGCGCGCCGGGGTAGCCGAGCGTCGCGCCGCCGGTGCCGGGCTCGAGCGCGCGCGTCACGAGGTCGAGCGGCGGGGCGTCGAGCCCGTCGGCGCGCACTACGGCGAGGTCGGTGTCGGGGTCGAACAGCACGACGGTCCCCGCGACGTCGCCGCCCTCGAGCGGCCTGATCGTCACCTCGTCGCCGCCCGCGACGACGTGCGCGTTGGTCACGACGACGCCGGGGGCCGCGACCCATCCGGTCCCGAGCTGCGTCCCGCCGCACGCGGGGACGATCACGCGCACGGTCGAGTCGTCGGCGGCCGCCGCGGCGCGCGCCGCGACGCGCCCCGACGGGAGGTCGACGGGCGGACCGACAGGGCGCGGGAGGCCCGCGAAGACCTGCGGGAAGCCCGACGTGTCGAGGTACTGGCGGAGCTGCGCGAGGACGTCGGGGGGCCGCGGCAGCGCCGCGTTCACGGCGTGCAGCACCGCCGACGACCGCACCGCGCGCGCGACCGGCCGCCACGGCCCGCCGACGAGCAGCGATCCGACGAGCCAGAACGACACGAGCGTGATCGCGATCCCGAACACCGAGCCCAGGCCCGCGTTGACGGCGCCGAGGTTGGCGCGATGCGCTGCCGCGCCGAAGCGGTGGCCGACGACGAAGCCGAGCGCCTGGCCCGCCGTCAGTGCGACGAGCACGACCGCGAGCGACACCAGCACGCTCCCGAGCCCGGGGCGGTCGACGAACGCCTCCGCGACGCGGCCGCCGAGGGCGACGCCGGCGACGAGCCCGAGGAAGCCGCCGCCGAGCTCGAACGCCTGGCCGAGCAGTCCCTTGCGCCACCCGCGCAGGGCCGCGAGCCCGGCGAGACCCACGACGAGGAGGTCGAGGCCGTTCACGCGGCGCGGCCGGGGAGCATCAGTCGATCCCGAGGCCGGTCTGCAGCGCGCGGAAAGTGAGCCCGAAGCAGACGAGGGCCGCGACGCCGAACACGGCCCACGGGATGCTCTCCCACCGCCCGCGCGCGGCGCGATGTGCGACGACGAGGACGGCGGCGGGGAACAGCGCGCCGTAGACGTAGTGCAGCCACTGGGGACCGTTGGAGTCGGGGCGCGCACCGCCGACGAACAGGATCGCGCCGACGACGGCCTGCAGCCCGATCACGATCTGGACGACCGCGAGCAGGTTCCAGAACGCGTCGCCGGGGGCCTTGTTGCGCACGAACGCGAACAACGTCCACAGCGCGAGCAGCGCGAATCCGGCCGGCACGGCGTACGCGACGTAACGATGGAGGTCGGTCACGGTCGCAGGGTAAACGGCGCGCGCGGGCTAGGCGTCGCCGGCCCCCGCCAGCGCGGCGCACGGCGCGAGGCACGCGTCGAGCACGCGCGCGACGGTCTGCTCGACGGCGTCGCGCCGCGGCCGCGACACCTCGGCGCGCGGACGGTCGGCGAGCCAGCTCTCGGGGACCTGCTCGGGCGCGCCGCACATCTCGGCGAAGTGGATCGTCCAGACCTTCGGGACGACGGTCTCGGCCTGGTAGCCGCCACCCCCGGTCGCGACCCAGCGGCCACCGGCATGCTCGTGCGCGACGTCGTGCAGGATGCGCGCCATGCGCGGGTACGCGTCCATCGTCAGCCCGAGGTTGGCGAGCGGGTCGTCGTGGTGCGTGTCGGCGCCGAGCTGCGTGACGAGGACGTGGGGCCGGAACGCCTGCGCGAGGCGCGGCACGACGGCCTCGAGCGCCCACAGGTAGTCGTCGGCGCCGGTGAAGGGAAGCAGCGGGACGTTGGCCGACGTGCCGCGCGCGGCCCCCGACCCGATCTCGTCCTCGAACCCCGTGCCGGGGTAGAGGTAGCGGCCGGACTGGTGCAGCGACACCGTTAGCACGCGCGGCTCGTCGTAGAAGATCCACTGCACGCCGTCGCCGTGATGGACGTCGACGTCGACGTACATGACGCGCCAGCCCGGGTGGAGCGCGAGCATCTTCGCGATCGCGGCGGCCGGATCGTCGTAGATGCAGAACCCCGACGCCTCGGCGCGGCGCGCGTGGTGGAGGCCGCCCGCGGGGTTGAACGCGTGCTCGCACCGGCCCGACGCGACCGCCTCCGCCGCGGTGATCGACGCGCCGCACACCGCGGCCGACGCCCGGTGCATGCCGGCGAAGATCGGGTTGTCGGACGTGCCGAGCCCGAACTCCATGCCGGCGCGCCGGTCGAGCACGCCGGCGTCGATGCGCTTGACCGCGTCGACGAAGCGCGCGTCGTGCACCGCGAGGATCTCGTCGTCGGTCGCGGCGCGCGCCTTGATCTCCTCGACGTTGGGCCGGTACACGAGATCGGCGGCCCGCATGCGCTCGTAGGTCAGCAGCACGCGCTCGGGCCGCAACGGGTGCGAGGGCCCGAAGTCGTACGCCTTGGCGACGTCGTCGACGACGACGAGCGCGACCGAGTCGCTCACCGCCGCATCCTACGGGGGCCGGCCGCGTCCTCGTCGAGGACCAGGCCCATGACGATCGAGTCCCACAGCTCGCCGTTGCGACGGCGCCAGTGCTTGCGGAGGTAGCCCTCCTGCTCGAAGCCGAACTTGCGATAGAGCGCGATGGCGCGCTCGTTGTGCGGCCACACTTGCAGCGCGATCTTGTACGCGCCGTTCGCGCGCGCCCACTCGAGGCACGCCTCCATCAGTGCGCGCCCGCCGCCGCGTCCGCGCGCCGCTGCGACGATGCACATGCCGAGCTCGACGAGCCCGGTCCCGTGCAACCCCGCGAACCCGACGATGCGGCCGTCGTCCTCGAGCACGAAGGCGGCCCCCGCGCCGTCGTCGCGCGTGATCTCTCCGAGGCGGCGGCGCGCGCGGTCGCGGTCGACCGGCGGCTCGGCACCGATGTGGACGCGCTCGGCCGCGACATCCTCATAGACGTCGATCATCGCCTCGACGTCCTCGGGCGCCGCGCGACGGACCTCCATACGGGGCACAAACGCCGCGCCGGAGAGTCAGATTTCCCTAGCGCGGCTCGGGATCCGGGCGACGAGGCGTCGTGTGGCGCCACAGCGTGCGCCCGTCGGCGTCCTCCGCGACCAGCGTCAGGCCGGGCCCCTGCGGGACGAAGACGACCCAGACTCCCAACGGACGAGGCAACCGGTCGCCGGCGGGTTCGAGCTTCGCGGTCGCCGTGACGCCGAAGGCGGTCGTCGCCGTGATCCGCGCGACGTCGGGCGACGCATAGCCGAACACGCCGACGCGCCGCGTACCGTCGACGCGCACGCGGCTCCCGACGAAGACGGGGTCGGCGCCGCCCCAGCCGCCGCAAAAGCTCGCGGAGGACCGCGCCGTCTCGAGCGTCATGCAATCCTCGCCGCCGTCCGGGCCCACCGAGAACATCCACCGCCGTCCGCCCACGCGGCCCTCGGCGACGATGTCCCGCGGCTTTGCGTCGAACGGCCCGGGCATGCTCGAGGTGAAGCTCTCCAGACGCTCGCGCTCGGGACGAGGCGTGGGTGCGGCCGGTCGCACGCGCTCCGCCGAGGTGAGCCCGCCGGACACGGCGAACGAGGCCGCCACGACCGCCGCCACGACGGCGCCGGTGGCCGCGGCCGTCGCGGAGCGGTATATCCGCGCTCGCCGCGCGACCGAACGCGGTATCGCGGCGCGCGCGTCGTAGGACGACGCGCGCTCGTCGAGCAGCGACGTGAGCTCTCGCTCGATCGGCGTCATCGGTCCTCGCTCCCCATGTCGCGGCGCAGGCTGTCGAGCGCCCGGTTCGTCAACGCCTTGACCGCCGGGACCGAGCAGCCGAGCACCTCGGCGGCCTGGCGTTCGCTGAGGTCCTCGTAGTAGCGGAGCACGAGCGCGGCGCGCTGGCGCGCCGCGAGCGATCCCAGCGCGCGCCACAGCTCGTCGCGGCCCTCGACGTCCGGCTGGAGCTCGACCCCGGGGCGCTCGCGCCCGTGGCGGTCGAGATAGCGGCGCTCGACCCCCCTCCGTCGCCAGTGCCCATGGGTCAGGTTCACGACGGTTCGACGGAGGTACGCGTCGACGGCGTCCGGGTTCCTCAGGTCCTGCCAGCGCCCGTAGAGCCTGACGAACGCGTCGTGGGCGACGTCCTGCGCGAGCTGCTCGTCGCCGGTGAGCAGGAACGCGAGCCGCTGGGCGCGCGGCGCCAGCCGGATGTAGAGCTCGGCCATCCGGTCGCCGCCCGCGACGACCGCCGCCCCGTCGATCGGCACGTCGCCGATCCGCCTCGCGCGCACTCGCCTCACGTCCCTACGACGCGCAGGCGTCGCGATCGGTTTCGGCGCGTCTTCGGCGGCGCGGCGGTAACGTCGCGTCATGGCGCAGGCGGTGTGGACCGGCGACCTCAGCTTCGGGCTCGTGAACGTGCCGGTCCGCCTCTACGGCGCGACGTCGCCGAAGAGCGTGCGTTTCCATCTGTACGAGGCGGGGACCGGTCGCCGTCTCCGGTACCGGCGCGTCGCCGAGGGCCCCGTCCCGGAGCCGCCCGCGACGCGCGACGAGACGTGGCCCGAGCAACCCGAGCCGGTGGAGGCCGGGCGCGACGACGCGGCATGGACCGACGAGCCCGATGTCGATGCCGGCGCGCGCGACGACGTCGCGATCCGCGACGAGCGCGGCCCGGCCGCGCCGAGCGCGCCCCCCGTGGCCGACGAGCGCGACCGCGCGTCACGGCGCGCGCGATCCGAACCCGACGAGGACGAGGTCCCGTGGAACGACGTCGTCAAGGGCGTCGAGCTCGAGCCCGGGCGCGTCGTGACGTTCGAGCGCGACGAGCTCGAGGCGCTCGCGCCGGAGCGGTCGCGCGTGTTCGAGATCGAGCGGTTCGTCGACCTGCGCGCCGTCGACCCGGTCCACTTCGACAAGAGCTACTACGTCGTCCCCCGCCACGGGCCCGGCGAGCGGGCGTACTGGCTGCTGTTCCGCGCGATGGAGCGCGCTCGGAAGGCCGCGGTCGGGCGCTTCGTGATGCGCACCAAGGAGCACCTCGCCGTCGTGCGCCCCGGCGAGCACGCCCTCGTGCTCCACACGATGTTCTACGCCGACGAAGTCCGCGACCCCAAGGACGTCGGGATCCTCGGCGTGCACGAGCCCGGAGACGACGAGCTGCGCGTCGCGGGCGCGTTCCTCGACGCGCTCGCCGGCGAGTGGGAGCCCGACCGTCACCGCGACGAGCACCGCGAGCGCCTGCTCGAGCTGCTCCGCGCGAAGGCCGGCGACGCGCGCCCGGTACCGGCTGCGGACGAGCCCGCGCCCGCGCCGTCCGGACTCGCCGACCTCATGGCCGCTCTGACCGCGAGCGTCGACGCGGCGCGGCGCGCGCGATGACGGCGGCGCGCGCTAGAGACCGGCGAGCAGCGCCGAGCGCGCCGTCGTCACGACCACCACATCTCGGCCGGGGGCTCGCGCACGATCAGCGGCCTCAGGAAATCGACCGCCTTCGCGAGGCCCTCGTCGATCGACATGAGCGCGTCCTCGTGCTCGATGCTCATGACGTAGTCGTAGCCGACCGTGCGCAGCGCGCTGATCTGATCGCGCCACGCGCTCTCGCCGTGCCCGTAGCCCACCGTCCGGAACGTCCACGCGCGCTCGAGCACACGGTCGTATGGCTTCGTGTCGAGCACTCCGTTCACGCGCACGTTCGCGCGGTCGACGTAGGTGTCCTTGGCGTGGACGTGGAAGATCGCGCCGCGCGCGCCGAGCGCGCGGATCGCCTCGACGGGATCGATCCCCTGCCAGTAGAGATGGCTCGGGTCGAAGTTGGCGCCGATCGTGTTCCCCGCCGCGTCGCGCAGCCGCAGGAGCGTCTCCGGGTTGTAGACGACGAAGCCGGGGTGCATCTCGAACGCGATACGGACGCCGAGGCGACGCGCGAACTCGGCCTCGCTCGTCCAGTACGGAACGACTCTCTCGTCCCACTGCCACCGCAGCACCTCGACGTAGTCGTCGGGCCACGCGCACGTCACCCAGTTCGGGTGACGCGCGTCCGGTCCGTCGCCCGGGCACCCTGAGAAGAGGTTGACGACCGGCACCTCGAGCTCGCTCGCGAGCCGCGCGGTCTTGCGCCACGTGTCGTGCGACGCGCCGGCGGCCGCGTCGTCGGGGTGCAGCGGGTTGCCGTGACAGCTCAGCGCGCTGATCGTCAAGCCGCGGCTCTCGACGTCCGCCTTCAGCGCGTCTCGGGCGCGCTGGTCGTCGAGGAGCTCGTCGGGATCGCAGTGGTGTGCGCCGGGATAGTTGCCCGTGCCGAGCTCGACCGCATCGAGCCCGAGCGCGGCGACGCGGTCGAGCGCGTCGGCGCGCGGCAGGTCCTGGTACAGCACCGTCAGCACTCCGAGCTTCATTCCCTCACCCCTCCATCGACGTCGACCCACGCGCCGGCCCGGTCGCTTTCGAGGATCGCGTCGACCACGCGCGAGACGTGGTCGGCCTCCGCGAACGTCGCGAACGACGCGTCGTACGGCTGCCCGTCACGGCGCGCCGCGACCGCGCCGTAGAAGTCCTCCATCAGGTTGCGAAGCCCGTCGGCCCATCCCTCCTCGTGACCGCCCGGATAGCGCGCGAGCGGCGCCGCGGCCGAGGCCAGCAGCGACGGGTCGCGCATGAGCACGGAGTTCGCCGCGTCGCGGCGGCCGAGCCACAGCCGGTTCGGGTCCTCCTGGTCCCACGCGATGCCGAGGTCGCGCGTGTCGACCGTGATGTGCAGCCGATTCTTGCGGCCGGGGCTCACCTGCGACACGGTCATCGCCCCCGTCGCGCCGTCGTCGAGCTCGAGCAGCACGCTCGCGGCGTCCTCGGTGTCGACGCGCACGGCCTCGGCCCCCCGGTCGGGCGCGGACGCGAACGTCTGCACCTTCCCGCGGGGGCGCAGCCGCTCCCCGTGGAGCGTCGAGAGCCGCGCGCACACGCGCGCGACGCGCGCTCCCGTCAGGTACTGCGCGAGGTCGAGCCAGTGGGAGCCGATGTCGGCGACCGCGCGCGACCGGCCGGCGCGCTCGGGCACGAGCCGCCAGTTCCAGTCGTCGCGCAGGAGCAGCCAGTCCTGCAGATAGCCGCCGTGCACCAGGTGCGGCGTCCCGTGCTCGCCCGACGCGAGCAGCTCCTTCGCGTGACGCACGAGCGGGTAGTGCCGGTAGTTGTGGCACACGCCGGTGACGACGCCGGCGGCCGACGCGCGCGCGGTCAAGCGCGCGGTCTGCTCGCTCGTCAACGCGAGCGGCTTCTCCGACAGCAAGTGCTTGCCGGCGTCCAGCGCGGCCGCGTTGACGGGATCGTGGAGGTCGTTGGGCGCACAGTCGTGCACGACGTCGACGTCGGGCGACGCGACGAGCTCCTCGTAGCCGTCGAACGCGGTCGCCACGTCGAGGCGCGCGGCCGCGGCGCGCGAGCGCTCCGGCGTGCTGGCGGCGATCCCCGCGACCTCGACCCCGGGCACGCGGCGCAGCGCCTCGACGTGCGCTCCCGCGGCGAAGCCGGCGCCCACGATGCCCGCTCTGATGCGTTCGGCCATCACTCCCCCTCAGCCGGCGCTCGCCGCGCGACGAACGCCTCGAGCTCCGCGCGCGCGGGCATGCCGCCGCGCGCGCCCTCCTTCTGCGTCGCCAGCGCGCCGGCGGCGGCCGCGAGCTCGACCGCGTGCTCGAGATCGCGCCCCTCGGCGAGCGCCCATGCGAGCGCGCCGGAGAACGCGTCGCCCGCGCCGGTGGTGTCGACCGGGCGCGCCTCGAACGCGGCCTGGCGATGCACGGCGCGGCCGACGCGCACCAGCTCCGCGCCCGCGGCGCCGCGCGTCACGACGACCGCGCCGGCCCCCGCGCCGAGCAGCTCGTCGGCCGAGCCGCCACCGAGGCCGGCGAGCTCGTGCTCGTTCGGCGTGACGACGGCGCAGGACGCGAGTACCTCGCGCGCGACGGCGCGCGCGGGAGCCGGGTTGAGCACGAACGGCCACCCGCGCGCGCCGGCCGCGCGCGCGGCCGCGGCGACCGCGTCGTCGGGCACCTCCAGGACCGAGAGGACGACCGCGTGCGGCGCGTCGACGCGCGCGAGGGCGGCCTCGACGCGCTCGGTGGTGAGATCGTCGTTGGCGCCCGACGCGACCGCGATCAGGTTCTCGCCGGCGCGGTCGACGAGGATCTGTGCGACGCCGGTGTGGCGGCTCGACTCCCCGACGGCGTCGACGTCGACGCCCTCGCGCGCCAGCTCCGCGCGCGCCGCGGCGCCGAGGTCGTCGTCGCCGACCATCCCGACGAGCACGGCGCGCGCCCCTAGACGAGCCGCGGCGACGGCCTGGTTCGCGCCCTTGCCCCCGTGGGCGCGCGCGAACGTCCCGCCGACGACGGTCTCGCCCGGACGCGGCAGGCGGTCGACGTAGGTGACGAGGTCGACGTTGACCGAGCCGACGACCACGACGGTCGCGCTCACGACGCGGGCCCCGCGCGACGCGCCGATTCGATCGCGGGGTACAGCGCGCGAAACGTCGCGTAGCCGTCGTCGTACGCGTCGCGCCACGCGTCGACGGGCTCGACCGTGCGGCGCACCGACACGCACGAGTCGATCGCCTCGCCGGCGCCCGCGAACTCCCCGCCCGCGACCGCGCCGAGCAGCGCGGCGCCGAACGCGGCCCCCTCCTCGACCGCGGTCACCTCCAGGGGAATGCCGAGGACCGACGCCACGATCCGCAGCCACAGCTCGCTGCGCGCGCCGCCGCCCGACACGCGCGCGCCGCGCGTCTCGACGCCGAGCGCGCGGACGAGCTCAAGCGAATCGCGCAAGCCGTACGCGACGCCCTCCAGGACCGCGCGCACGAACGCGCCGCGGTCGTGACGCAGCGACAGACCCGTGAACGACGCGCGCGCGTCGGGATCCGCGTGCGGCGTGCGCTCGCCCGCGAGGTACGGCAGGAACACGAGCCCCTCGACGCCCGGCTCCCAGCGCGCCGCGTCGGCCAAGAGCGCGTCGTACGACGCGTCGCCGCCGAGCGCGGCGTGCAGCCACGCGAGCGACCCCGCGGCCGACAGCATCACGCCCATCGCGTGCCACGCGCCGGGGAGCGCGTGGCAGAAGACGTGCAGACGCGCGCCCTCGTCGAAGACGAACTCGGGCAGCGGTGCGAACACGACGCCCGAGGTGCCGAGTGCGACCGACAGCGCGCCGGGACGGACGACGCCGACGCCGACCGCGCCTGCCGCCTGGTCGCCGGCGCCGGCCGCGACGGGGACGCCGGCGGACGTGCGCCCCGAGATCTCGTGCGACTCGAGGACGGGTGGAAGCACGCGCGCGTCGAGCTCGAGCGCGTCGACGACCTCGTCGCTCCAGCGCCGGCGCGCGACGTCGAACAGGAGCGTGCCCGACGCGTCCGTGACGTCGGCCGCGAGCTCGCCCGTGAGCCGCAGCCTGACGTAGTCCTTGGGTAGCAGCACGTGCGCGACGCGCGCGTACGTCTCGGGCTCGTTGGCGCGCAGCCACAGCAGCTTCGGCGCGGTGAAGCCGGTCAGCGCGCGGTTGCCGGTCAGCTCGACCAGCCGCGCGCGTCCGACGCGCTCCTCGATCACGGCGCACTCCTTAGCCGTGCGCTGGTCGTTCCACAGGATCGCCGGGCGCAGCACGTCGCCGCGGCGGTCGAGCGCGACGAGCCCGTGCATCTGGCCCGACAGGCCGATACCGGCGACGGCGTCGACGCCGAGCCTCCCGAGGACCGCTTCGGTCGCGCGCCACCAGTCGCGCGGGTCCTGCTCCGACCAGCCGGGGCGCGGCGTCGACAGCGGATACGGCTCCTCGGCGCGCGCGACGACCTCTCCGCGCGCCGAGACCGCGACCGCCTTGACGCTCGACGTGCCGACGTCGAGCCCGATCGCGGCGCGCGTGGTCATCGCGGCGCGCGTGGGTCCGGCGGGAGGCAGCGCAGGACGTCAGCGTCTCCGGCGACCTCGCACGGGCCGGCCCCGTACGGGACCACGACCGCGTCGCCCCGCCGCAGCGACAGCGTCCAGCCGTCGCCTTCGGCGCGGGCCTCTCCGTCGACGACGAGCAGCACCGAGAACGACGCATCCAACGGCGTCGGGGCCGGGACGATCCGCTCGGCGCGGAAGAACGCGTCGGCCTCGGCGGGGAACAGGACCTCGGCCCCCGGGCGCGACGCGTGGGGACCGCGCCCAGAGCGCGCGCGGCGGAGATCGTCGTCGCTCCACGCGCTGCGATCGACCGCGTCGAGCGCGCGCTCGACGTCGAGGCCGAGGTGACCCGCGGGGCCGTCGTCGACGAAGCCGGCCCACTCGAGCAGGATCGAGAAGTCGGTCGGCTGCTGGAGCTCCGCGATCAGCACGCCGTCGCCGATCGCGTGCGCGGTGCCGGCCGGCACGAACACGGTGTCGCCGGGCGCGACGTCGACGCGATGGAGCGCGTCGAGCATGACGCCCGCGTCGCGGCGCTCGACCCACGCCGCGAGCGTCGCCTCGCTCACCGGGTCGCGCCACCCGACGTGGACCGCCGCGCCGGGCGCGGCGTCGAGCACGATCCACGCCTCGGTCTTGCCGTAGCGCGACCCGAGGTGCGCGCGCGCGAACGCGTCGTCGGGATGCAGATGCACGGGCAGGCGCTCGCCAGCGTCGAGCAGCTTGAACAGCAGCGCCGGGTGGGTCCCGAAGCGCGCGGCGTGCTCGGGCCCGAGCCAGCCCTCGGGATCGGCGGCGAGCGCGTCCGGCAGCCGCGTGCCGTCGGGCAGGACGCTGATCCCGACGTCCTCGCCGAACGGAGTCGTGGTCGACGCGATCCATTCCTCGGGCGCATGCGAGTCGTCGTTGCCGGTCGCGCGCAGCGCGGCGATGCGCGCGCCGCCGCGATAGAAGCGATGCAGCTGGTTCGGCGGCAACGCCAGCGGCTGCACGGCCGCTACTCGCCGACGACGTCGCTGCGGCTCGCGACCAGCTCGCCGCGCCCGCCGCCCTTGAACGTGAAGCGGACCTCGTGCTCGACGTAGTCGTCGTCGGCGTAGAAGCCCTCGATGCGCGCGACCGCGCCCCGCCCCCACTCGGCGAGCTCGTCGCGCGTCGCGGGGTCGTCGTCGGTCAGCCGCCGGATCCAGCGCGTCGCGAGCTTCACGTGCGTGAGCTCGTCGGCCTGGACGTAGTCGCACAGCTCGGCGATGCGCGTGAGGCCGCGCGCCGACGCCTCGGCGCGCCACTGCTTGAGCGTGTTCATGAGGTTCGCCTCGGCCCAGCAGTTCGTCACCGCGATGCGCCGGAGAGGATCGCGTTCGTTCTGCATCCACCACCACACGAGCGGCCACGGACCGTAGCCGAGCTCGCCGCCGAGCTCCTCCTCGACCGCCTTGGCGACGATCTCGATGTGCCGCGCCTCGTCCCACATCTGCTGCGCCAGCTCCATGCGCATGTCCCACGGCAGCTCCGGGAACTCGGCGAGCATCTTGCCCATGCGGTCGGTCGTCTCGACCTCGCCGTAGAGCAGCTGGTGGAACTTGTGCCTGAAGCCCTCGAGCGACCACTCGTCGTCGGTCTCGTAGACGCGGAACCGCTCGCGGTCGTCGGAGAACCAGAACGGCTGCTCGACCGTCGGATGGTCGAGCGACGGGCAGCGCTTGGTGAAGCGGTACGTGCCCTTGGCCCGTTTGCTGCGCTGCGGCGCGCGGCCTTCGTCCTTGGCGCTGTGGAAGCTGAGCCAGTGCGCCTCGATGCCCTGTCCCGTCACTCCCCCGCACTCGACGAGCAGACCCTCGAGCTCCGCCTGGACCTCGAGCGCGCGGGCGCGCGCGTCGCGCTCGCTCGTCAGCGACTCCAGCACCGCGTGCCCCCACGCGACGTGCGACTGGCCCATCCCGGCGAGACGGCGCAGCAGCCGCACCGTCGGCGCGTCGGTCAACGGGTCGGTCGCGTCGGCGTGGTACACGTACGTGCTCACGAGGTGCGGCTCGAGCACGCGGTAGACCGCGACGAGCCGGTCGGCGACGTCGTCCAGGTTCCACACGCGCTCGCACAGCCGCACGAAGTCGTCGTTCGCGGGGCGGCCGCGCGCGCCGCCCGACCGCAGCTGCTCGAGACGCTCGCCAAGCGCGTCGGCGGCCTCGGCGTGGTCGAAGACGTGATATCCGAACGTCGCCTTGAACGCGAGCTGCGGCGTGGTCTGCGACCACCCGCCGATCGTCTCCATCAGCTGCTCTTCGAGATAGCGGTAGTTCGCGAGCCGCTCGGAGTTCTCGATCACCGAGAAGCGGCCCCCGAAGTCCCTGCGGTCGACGACCGGCATCTAGACCCCTTCCGTTGCGTGACGTTCGGGCGCGAGGAGCACCACCGAGTACAGCGGGACGTCGCGCAGCGTGAGCGCGTGCACGCCGTCGCGACACTCGAAGCCGATCGACGGCGGCGACGGCGCGCCGAACGCGGTCGCGGCGCCGAAGCGCCCGTCGAGCTCGACCTCGATGGTGACCTCGTCGAGCCGCGGGAGCGCGTCGCGCGCGCGGTCGTAGTCGTAGCGCACGAGATGCAGCGCGATCCCGTCTGCGACGCGCTGAAGGTGCAGCGCGGCGTCCAGCGGGCGCGACGAGCGCACCTGGCGCGCGCCGGCGACGGCGTCGACGCCGCGCTCGACGGCGACCGTGGCGCGGTGCTCCTCCAGCGCGGCGCGCAGCGCCGGGTCGAGGTTCGCGCCCGCCGGGCCGATGCGGGCGACCCGGCCCCCCGCGTCGAGGAAGCCCAGCAGCGCGCGCCCCTGCCGCTCGGTCTGGACGTGGCAGTGGGGAAGGACGACCGTGGCGTAGCGCGCCAGCTCGTCCGCCGACGCGTCGTCGGGCCGGAGCTCGCCGTCGTGGAAGAACACGACGTCGTACGGCTGCAGCGCGTCGCTCAACGACGCGCACGCGTCCCAGAACGGCAGGCGCTCGTCCGCGACGGGATTGCGCGTGTTGTCCGCGAGCGCAGGGTCACGGGTCTCGAGCTCGAAGTTGCTCGCCGCCGAGTACACGACCGCGGTGCGCGCCGCGCTGGAGCGCGAGAACAGCGCCTCGTGACGCGCGAGCCACTGCTGGACCTCGACGCACAGGTCGTGCGGTGGCCAGAACGAGTCCTCGACGACGCTGCCCATCCACGCGCCGTACGGCACGCTCATGCTCGCCCCGAGCGCCGCCGCCTCGTACGTCGACATGCGGAAGAGATCGTAGCCGCGCCCGCGCTTCAGCTCGTCGACGAGCTCCGGGACGACTCCGCCGTACGGGTTCTCGACGACGACGAGCGCCTTGTCGCGTGCGAAGCCCGCGGCGTAGCGGTACCAGTCCGGCTGCCTGTAGGTCGTGTTGCGCATCTCGGTCACGATCACGTCGACGCTCGGCTCCAGCGCGAGGTAGTCGTCCTGGAGGTTGAAGAAGTTGCCCGACACGAGGACGCTCCGGCCCTTCGAGCGCGCATACGCGCGGGCGTAGTCGGCGAGCTCGCGGAAGTAGCGGGCGATCTGGGCGCGCTGGAAGCGCAGGTACGACAGGAACAGCGGCGCGCGCGCCTGGTCCTCCTTGAAGTCGAAGCCTCGCTCGAGCAGCCACCGGCCGTAGTGGAACGACTCGAGCTCGTCCGGCGCCAGCTCGCCCGCGATCTCGCCGGGCCGGGCGCGCAGGTAGTCGCGGAAGCCCTTCATGCAGTCCTTGCAGAAGCAGCCGCCGTACTGCAGCGACGTCAGCGGGAGCTCGGCCTCGTCCAGCTGCACGCCGTCGACCCCCGCGTCGACCTGTATGCGCACGATCGCCTCGAGGTAGCGGCGCCACACCGGGTTGTTGCGGTCCATCGCGTAGCAGTAGTGCTCGCGGTCGGGGCACTCGACCCAGCGTGCGTGGCACGGGTTGCCGTGGATGTCGCGCGAGCAGCACTCCTCGAGCAGATCCGTGACCCGCTCGCCGTCGCTGTTGACGAGGCCGTCGGGGAAGTACGTCTCGAACGGCGGCCACAGCTTCGGATAGCGGTTCTGCGAGAACTCACGCAGGCCGAGCCACCCCCGGCGGCCGGAGCCGCGCAGCTCGTTGAGCGCGAGGACGCGGTCCTCGTCGTGGCTCAGCTCGACGGGCACCTCCCAACCCTGGACCTCGAAGACGATGCCGAACACCTTGATCCCGTGCGCGCGGCACGCGGCGATGAACTCGGCGTCGTTGACGAAACCGTAGAAGCGGAAGCGCGCGTCGACGTCGCCGAACGCCTCCTGCTCGAGGTACGGGAGCGAGATCGAGCCGCCGCCGAGAGCCGACCACACGAGCACGGTCGCCTCGTAGTCGACGAGGTCGTCAATCATCCGCAGCCGCCTCGGGGGCAGGCTCGGGTGGTAGCAGTGCTGGCGCGGGAACCACGCGTCGAAGTAGACGGGGCGCTCGACGACGTTCCCGCCGTTTGCGCCCGGCGAAGCGTCGTCCACGACGGCGCCGGCCGTCACGGCGGCGTCACCCACGGGCCGGCGCGAGGTCGTCGAGGAGGCCGGCGCGCGGCGCGTCGCCGGACGCGCGCGGCGGCCACGCGCGGACGAAGCACTCGGAGTCGAGGTGGATCCAGCGAAGCGGCTCGGGGACGCGCTCGTGCTCGACGAGCTGCGTGCGGTGCTCGAGGATCGCCCCGAGCTTGGGCGCGCGCACCGGCGTCGTGTCGACGCGCACCGCGACGTCGTCGTCGGCGACGCCCGTCACGTCGAACAGCCTGCCCTCCTCGCCGTAGTCGAAGCCTCCGTTGCGCACGCCCGCGTAGAAGCGATCGACGTCCGAGCGCGCGAGGGCCGCGTAGTACAGCCGGGCGAACACGCCGTCGTCGCCGGGGGCGGCGCCCCGAGCCGCGTGGAACGCCGCGGTCGCGGCCTCGCCGACACGAACGTGATCGTGATGCGACGTCATGCCGTCGGGGCCGAACGTCACGACGACGTGCGGACGCTCGGCGCGCAAGACGTCCTCGATCTCGTGCGCCAGCCGCTCACGCGGCACGTCTGGCAGGTAGTAGTCGGGGTGGCGCAGGAACGTGACGCGCGCGTCCGCGTATCCGAGCGCGTGCAGGCACGCGCGCTGCTCGCGCTCGCGCACGGCGCCGAGCGTCGCGCGCGACGCGAGCGACGGATCGGTGATCGGCCCGGCCTCGCCGCTGGTCGCGAACACCAGCGCGAGCTCGACCTCGCCGCGGTGACGCAGCAGCGTGCCGCCGAGCGCGTAGACGTCGTCGTCGGGGTGCGCGAACACGCCCGTCAGCCGGACGGTCACGCGCGGCGCCGCGCGCGCGTCACGCGGACACCGCCGCGGAGGTCTCTCGCGACGGGACCTCGTCCCAGATCGAGAGCCCGGTGTCGCGGTCGAAGAAGTGCAGCGCCGCCGTGTCGACGAGCACCTCGACGCGGTCGTCCTCCGACGCGTTCGTGTCGGCGTCGAAGCGCGCGACGAACGACGTCGTCCGCGCGCCGGCGCCGGCGAGCTCCTCGACGTCGAGGCCGCGGTCGGCGGCGAGCTCCTTGGTGTCCTCCGTGAGCACGGGCGGGCAGTCGACGGCGAAGTGGACGAACACCTCGGCTCCCATGTCCTCGCGCAGCTCCACCTTCGTGCTCAGGCGCCGGTTCTCGGGCGCGCCCGGGGTCAGCGCGGCGTCCTCCATGTCCTCCGGACGGATGCCGACGATCACGGGACGATCGACGTACGACGCGAGGGCGGGGCGCCTGGCCGACACCGAGTCGTCGATGGCGAGGCGGTAGCCGCCGAACTCGAGCGCGAGCCCGTCGTCGTCGCGCCGCAACGTCGCCTCGACCATGTTCATGGCGGGAGAGCCGATGAAGCCGGCGACGAAGAGGTTGGCGGGCCGGCGATACAACTCCGACGGCGGGGCCACCTGTTGGAGGACCCCGAGCTTCAACACCGCGACGCGGTCACCCATCGTCATCGCCTCGACCTGGTCGTGCGTCACGTAGATCGTCGTCACCGACACCTCGCGTTGCAGGCGCGAGATCTCCGCCCGCATCTGCACGCGGAGCTTGGCGTCGAGGTTCGACAGAGGCTCGTCCATCAGGAACGCCTTCGGCTGCCGCACGATCGCGCGCCCCATCGCCACGCGCTGGCGCTGGCCGCCCGACAGCTGACCGGGCTTGCGGGTCAGGAGGTCGAACAGCGCGAGCATCTTCGCCGTGCGCTCGACGCGCGTGTTGACGTCCGGCTTCTTGTGGTGACGCATCCGGAGGCTGAACGCCATGTTCTCGAACACGGACAGGTGCGGGTACAGGGCGTAGTTCTGGAACACCATTGCGATGTCGCGTTCCTTCGGCGCGATGTCGTTCACGACGCGGTCCCCGATGCGGACGGTGCCGGCGGTGATGTCCTCGAGGCCCGCGACCGCCCGCAGCGCGGTCGTCTTGCCGCATCCCGACGGCCCGACGAAGACCATCAAGGAGCCGTCCTCGACCTCGAGGTCGAGGTTGCGCACGGCGACGGTCCCGTCGTCGTAGACCTTCGTCATGTCCTCGAACACGATCTCGGCCATCTACATCACTCCTTGGCTCGTGCCGCGCTCACGACGGCACCTCGACGTCGACGGGCGTGTCGAAGCGCTCGACGGTGACGTCGTCGCGCCCGGTGTGTTCCAGCAGCAGCACGAGCGCCGACGTGGGCCGTCGCACGGCGAGCGGGGCGCCGTGCCATACACCGGGGTCGAGGACGACGCCGTCGCCGGCCGGCACGACGAAGACGCGGAAGTCCCGCAGCGCGGGCAGGCCCCCGTCGTCGCCGGGCGCGCCGACGTACACGAGGACGTCGGCGGACGTCGCGATCACGGCCTCCGCGCTGCGGAGGTGGCGCTCGGCCCAGTCGAAGCGCGGCACGGCCGGCTCGAGGTCGAGGTAGCCGACGCCCCAGCGGCGCCCGTCGCCCTCGAGCAGCGCGATCTCGGCCCACCACCGCCATCCCGGGCCGCGCGCCTGCGCGTCGTCGCGCGGCATCTCGATCACGCGCCCGTAGCGGCGGAACGCGGCGGCGGTCAGCGGCTCGGCGCGCAGCGTCGTCACGGCGCGCGCTCCGAGTCGACCGGCGCGAGCACGACCGTGGGCGGCCCCGCGACGCCGGAGGGCCGCGCGACGCCGTTGAGCAGGTTCGCGGGCGTGTTCGCGACGCGGAGCTCGAGCTCGTTGGCGCCGGCGCGGACGAGCGACGTCACGTCGAGCTCGTACGGGTCCCACAGCCGCACGCCCGCCGGCGCGCCGTTGACAGTCACGTCGAGCACGTCGTCGCCCATCGGGACGCGCAGCAGCGCGCGGCGGCCGTCGGGCGCGGGGAGCTCGAACGTCGTGCGGTACACGCCGCGTCCCGAGAAGAACGGCAGTCCCTGCTCGGTCCACGGCCGCGGCTCCTTGACGCCCGAGGGCCGCACGAGCCGGTAGCCGGCGTCGCCGCCGTCGAGCTCGAACGACCCGACGAGCTTGACGTGGTCGACGATCCCACCGGTCGCCCCGCGCAGCACCAAGCGGACCGCGAGCACGTTGCGGCCGGCGCGCACGGCGCCGGTCAGGTCGAGCTCCTTCATCTGCGCGTCGACGCGGCTGCGCACGCGCTCGGCGCCGAGCGCGATCCCGTTGAGCCACACGCGCGCGTCTTCGCCGTCGAAGCCGTCGACGAGCAGCGCGAGGCGCTGCGGCACGTCGGCGACGTCGAACGCGATCCGATACCACACCGGTATCGGCCACGGCCGGTCCGGCTCCGCCGCGAGCTGGTACGCCCACGCCCCCGCGACGACCGCGAGCCAGCCGTCGTCGTCGACGTCGGGCGACGCATAGGCGTGCTCGGGCGCGCCGTCCGGCTCGGGCGCGGCGCGCCACGCCTTGAGCACGAGCGCGTTGTCGTCCTCGGCCTCGAACGTCCACGGGCCGCCCACGTCAACCGACACTGCGTCGGCGGCGTCCGCGACGGGGGCCGGGGCGTCGTCGGCGGCGGCCCCCGTCACGACGAACGCCGACCCGGCCGGGGGCAGCGACAGCTCGATCGTCGTCGCGCCGCGCTCCGTGCGTGCGCGCGCCCGCGTCGCCGCGCCCGACGTCGGGTCCCACACGGCCGGCGCGTGCTCTCCCGGCAGGGTCATCGTCGCGGCGCGCTCTTCGAACGTCGTGTTGACGACGAAGTACACGTCGCTGTCGTCGCGCCGGCGGTGGACGACGAAGAGGTCGTCGTCCGACAGCTCGACGTCGGGGTCGACGAGCGCGCGCACGGCGGCGTCGACGGACGCCGCGAACGCGTCGCGCTCGGTCCCCGGACCGCGCGCGAGGAACCCGGTGTCGCCGGCGACGAACGCGCCGGACCCCGCTCCGTGCGCGCGCGTCACGACCTCGAACGCCCCGGCGTCGCCGCCGGAGCCGAGCAGGGCGTCGACGCGCGCTGCGACGTCGGTCGTGCCGTCGGGCCCGAACGCGGCGCGCGGCGCGCGCAGCACGCCGAGCACGCGCCCGCCGCCCGCGACGAGCTCCTCGAGCACGTCGACCGTCGCTGCGCGCACGTGCGTCGACGGGGGGACCACGACGAGCTCGTACTCCTCGCCGGCGATGCGGAGCCTGCCCCCGGAGACGTCCGCGCGCGCCAGGACCTCCTCGTCGACGTAATCGAAATCGTGGTGCAGACGCAGGAGCACGTCGGTGAGGACGTTGAGCCCCGCCTCGACGAGCGCGCCGTCCGCGGTCCTCGTCTGCGGCAGGTAGTTCGCGAACATCGAGTTGATCGGCCACAGCACCGCGAGCTTGGCGACGTGGCGGCCGCCGCTGAGCATCTCCGAGACGCGGCTCGCGTACGCGGAGAACTCACCGTAGTAGCGCCACCACGGGTACTGGTAGAACATCGACGGCGGCCAGTCCCTTTTGCGCGCGCCCTCGAACGTGTAGTGGAACCCGTGCGGGTTGACGACCGTGACCCCGAGCGCGTACTGCCAGTCGGCGATCCACTTCATCCGCTGCATCGTGGCGTCCATGAAGATCCCGCCGAACGACTCGCAGATGAGGCGCTCGCTTCCGAAGTGGTGCGCCGCCGACGACGCGAGCTTCATCGCGACGTGCTGATCGGGCGCCTCGCGCGTGCCGATGATCGGGTACAGGTGGTCGACCGCGACGACGTCCATGTGCTCGTAGTGGCGGAACGGGTTCCCCTCGACGCGCACCATCTGCCGCAGCCACTCCTCGTACAGCAGGTGCGCCGTGAACAGTACGTCGTGCTTGCGGCACCAGTCGTGGATCTGCCGGTAGTACGCGTCGGCGTAGAGCGCGGTCGTCGTGTCGTAGAAGTCGTGGCGCGTGCGCGCCGCGTCCGGACCGAGGTCGAAGAAGAGGTCGAGCAGCCGACTCCTGAGGTCGTAGCCGTTGCGCTCCTGGAAGCGGCGGAACATGTCCTTGGTCCACGGCACGATCGCGTTGTCGACCGCGGTAAGGAAGTAGTGCATCGCCGGCTCGTCGGAGTAGAAGCCGACGAGCGAGCCGTCGCCGCCGTTCCCGAGCGCGTCGACGTACGGGTCGTAGCCGCGCTCGAGGAACGCGCGCGTCGACTCCGGGTCGAGCGCGTCGATGTAGTAGTCGGCGCGCTTCTCCACCAGGTAGCAGAGCCGCCACCGCCCCGGCGGCACCTCCCACGGGACGACCTTCTCGAACGACAGGTTCGACGTGAGGTCCGTGACGCGGCCGTCCTCTGCGATGGCGAACACCGCGACGGGCGTCGAGCGCTGGAAGTCGAGGTAGCGGCTGTCCTCGCCCGTGAGGCACATGAACCACGGGCCGTCGACCGTGAACGAGACGCACTCGAGGTAGCGCTGCGCCAGCTCGGGCCGCTCGAGCGGCAGCCGCTTGTCGACCGTGCCGCTGGGCCAGTTCATCTCGTCGTAGATCCACGCGGCGAGCCCGAGCCGGTTCGCCTCCGCGACCCCGAGCTTGATCCTGTCGAGGTAGCGCTCGCCGAGATACGGCATCTCGAGCCCGTAGCGTCCGTGGAAGATCACGCCCTGCATCCCCTTGTCGCGCAGCTCGTGCAGCTGCCACAGCATCTCGTCGGGGTCGAGCTCCCCGTTGAGGAACCAGAACGGGAGGATGCCGAAGTCGCGGTTCGGCGTGCGGAACGTGGCGGCGTCGAGCGGCCGCGGGCCGTTCACGGCTCCACCACCGCCTTCACGAAGCCGTCGGGCCGCGCGAGCGCGGTTTGGAACGCCGTGTCGACGTGGTCGAGCGTGAAGCGGTGCGTCACGAGCTCGGCCGTCGACACCCGTCCGGACTCCATCAAGCGCAACGCGACGCGCATGCCCCTCAGGATCGTCTCGAGCTCGCGGAAGTGCGCGTTGACGATGCGGAACGCCTTCCAGTTCCACGCCCCGAGGGGGATCGAGCGCGGCGCGCCCTGGTGGTATCCGACGATGACCACGGTCCCGCTCATGCGCGTGACGTCGCCCACGACGTCGAGCGCCGCCTGGACGCCGGTGACCTCGAGGCACACGTCGACGCCGGCGCCGTCGGTCGCGTCGGCGACGGCCTCGACCATCGACTCGCGCGTCACGTCGACGGTGCGTGTCGCTCCGAACGCCGCCGCGCGCTTCAGGGCGTCGGGGCGCGCGTCGGCGACGATCACGCGCCGCGGCCCCCGCAGCTCGACGAGCCTGTGAACGAGGTGGCCCATGAACCCCGCGCCGACGATCGCGACGTCGTCGCCGAGCGCGATCCGCGCGAGCTCGACCGCGTTGACCGCACACGCGAGCGGCTCCGCGAGCGCGAGCCCGACGCCCGAGCCGCGCGCCGGGTAGCAGTACTCGGCTTTGACCGTCACGTAATCGGCGTATCCACGCGTGGTCACCCATGCCGCCACGGGCGTACCCGGCGCCAACCCGGCAACGTCGTCCCCGACGCGCTCGACGACGCCGGCGACCTCGTGGCCCGGGTACCAGGGGTAGGTCGCATGACCCTCCAGCCCCGTGAACATGTCGAGCTCGGACGCGCACACGCCGCACGCGGTCACCCGCAGCAGCACGTCGTCGCGCCCGAGCGGCGCGACGGGCTCGTCGACGACCTCGAAGCGGCCCGGCGCCGTCAGCCGTGCGACGCGCATCAGCCGCGCTCCGGTGCCAGCACGAGCGACGACTGCGCGTCCATGCGCAGCGACAGCCCCGCCCTGCCGGCGTCGAGGCGCACGCGCGCGCCGGTGACGAGGTCACGCATCCGGCCCCCCGAGCGCGACAGCGCCGCGTCGAGCGCGCCGGATCGGGATACCTCGACGCGCGCCTTGGAGCCGAAGTTGAGGACGACGAGCACCGGTCCGCTGCCGTCGGCGCGCGGCCGCACGTACGCGAGCGCGGAGCCCGGCTCGGCATCGAGGACGGCGACGTCGCTCGACCGGAGCGCGGGCACGCGGGCCTTGAGGCGGATCAGGCGCCGGTAGAGGGGGCGCAGCCCGAAGCGGTCCCGCCACGCGATCGGCGTGAGGTTCGAGTACGGCTCGTAGCTCGCGCCGATCTCGTCGCCGGCGAACATCGCCGGCATGCCGGGCAGCGTGAACTGGAGCGTGGCCGCGACGCGCGTCGTCTCGGGCCCGTAGCGGTCGACGAAGCGCGCGCCGGTGTCGTTGTTGTTGAGAAACCGCATCACGACGGCGTCGCGCGCGTAGCCCCGCGGGTCGTTGTCGATGCGCGCCTCGAGCAGCGCGCCGGTCTCCTCCGGGAAGTCGAACGCCGACGTCCACGCCCACTGCCCCGGGTGGTGCGTCCAGTCGTACGCGACGTCGAACCCGTTCGAGAAGTAGTACGGGTCGACCGCGGGGGCTTCGGCGATGAGCAGGAGGTCGGGGTCGACGCGCGTGAGCTCACGCCGCCACGTACGCCAGAAGCCCGGACGTCGCCGCTTCACGCCCCACGCGGCGTCGACGCGAAAGCCGTCGATTCCGACGTCGCGCACCCAGTACGAGAACGCCTCCACGACCATGTTGCGCACCTCGGCGTTGTCGTACTCGAGGTTCGGCAGGTGGGTCCAGTCGAAGTAGTGGGTCGGACGGCCGTCGGGCCGCCGGTCGAAGAAGTCCCAGTACGCCGACGCCTCGCCGTGCTCGACGGCGTCGCGGAAGTACGGGCTCCGGTTCGACATGTGGTTCGGGACGAAGTCGAGCAGCACGTGCATGCCGAGACGGTGCGCGGCGTCGACCATGCTGCGGAACTCGGCCTTCGTGCCCCACGACGGGTCGAGCGCGAAGTAGTCGGTGATCGCGTACTCCTCGCCGGTCGCGCGTTCCGTCGCCGGCGGCCACAGCCACAGCGCGTCGACGCCGAGCTTCCTCAGGTACGGCAGCCGGCGCTCGACCGCGCGCGGCCCTCCGTCACCCCACAGCTGGGGGATCGGCGCGTACACCACCGCGCGGTCGATCCACGCCGGATGCTCGTCCATCGTGTCGACGCGGCGCGGCTTCCCGTCGCGGACCTCGAAGTACGTCGTGCTCGTGTCGCTGCGGCCGCGGTCGTCGCGTACCTCGAGGCGCACGTAGTACTCCCCGTCGCGCGTCGGCGCGGCGAGCCTCAGCCGCCGCCCGCCGGCGGTCGTGAAGCGTTCGCCGCGCGCGGTGCGACCGGGGGCGGGGAGGTCCGGCACGCGGCTCCACTCGTAGCCCACCACGGGCGACCCGTCCGGCTCGGTCGCGTCGCTGCGGCGCGCGTCGAGCACGACGGTGCCCCCGTCGACCGTCACGTCGACGCGCGCGGTGGGCCGCACCGGCAGGCGCGCGTCGAGCACCAGCGGCCCCGAGCGGGCGGCGTCGTCGCCGTCGCACACGGCGACGACCTCGTTGCGTCCGGGCGCCAGCCTCACCATCGCGCGAAACGTCGTCCCGCTGGTCTCGACCGGCGCGGCCGACCGGACGCCGTCGACCTCCAGGGACACGTCGCCGCAGCGCGTCCGTCCCGTCACGGTCTTCGTCCACGCCCACACGTCGCCGCCGCGGCGGTCGAACGTCACCGCGTCGGGGCGCGGCGCCGGCGAGCTCGGGCGCGACGCGGGGGCGGTGTCCGTCTGGCCCGTGCACGCGCTCGCCACGACGGCGCTCACCAGCACGGCGGCGACGTGGCGACGCGACGGTCGCGGCACGCGCGCGTCAGCCCTTCATCCCCGACAACGAGATGCCGCGCACGAACTGCTTCTGGAAGACGAAGAACAGGATCACGACCGGGATCGTCGCCAGCACGGACCCGGCCATGACGAGGTGCCACAGGGTGCGGTTCTGGACGACGAACAACGCGAGCCCGAGAGGCAGCGTGTACAGCTCGGGGCTCGAGATGATGATCAGCGGGCCGTACAGGTCCTCCCAGAAGAACTGGAACGTGAAGATCGCGAGGGCCGCGAGGGCCGGCTTCGACAGCGGCAGCACGATCTTCCAGTAGATCTTGAAGTGGCCCGCGCCGTCGATGCGGGCGGCGTCGATGAGCTGGTCGGGGATCGACATCATGTACTGGCGCAACAGGAAGATCCCGAACGGGCTCATGAGGTGCGGGAGGATCAGGCCCCAGTACGAGTCGAGCATCCCGTGCCCGCCGACGCCCGAGGCGTCGTTGCCGCCGAACAACGGCATGCTCTTGAGGATGAGGTACTGCGGGATGAGCAGCACCTCGGCGGGGAGCATCATCGTCGCGAGCCCCAGGAAGAAGATGAAGTCGCGCCCCGGGAACGTCCTCTTCGCGAACGTGTAGGCGACGAGCGAGCTGAAGAACAGCTGCGCGGCCGTGACCGTGACGGTGACGAAGAGGCTGTTGAAGACCCAGCGGCCGATCGGACGGTCCGACGTCAGGAAGCCGGTGAAGTTCTCGAGCGTCGGGTTCGTCGGGATCCACTGAGGCGGGTACTTGAACATCTGGTCGAGGGGCTGGAACGCCGACGTGACCATGTACGCGAACGGCGCGACGAAGATGATCGCCAGCGCCGTCAGGACCGCATAGCGCAGGACGCGCAGGGGCCGGAAGCGGAGCCGGCGTCGCGGCCGCGGGGGCGGCGCGAAGTCGACCGGGACGGGCTGACCGAGCTGGACGTCGGTGCGGGCGACGGAGCTCATCTACGCCCTCTCGACCCGCTTGAGGTACCAGCGGAACTGCGAGAACGACACGACGAACATGAGCAGGAACAACGTGTATGCGAGCGCCGACGCATAGCCCATGCGGAAGAACTTGAACGCCTGTGTGTAGATGTAGAACACCGCCGTGGTCGTCGCGCCGCCGGGGCCGGGCGGTCCTCCGTTCGTCATGACGAAGATCTGCGGGAACGACTTCATCGCGCCGATGGTGTTGATCACGAGCAGGAAGAACGTCGTCGGCGCGACGAGCGGGAACGTGATCCGACGGAACCGCTGCCACGGCCCGGCTCCGTCGACCTCGGCGGCTTCGTAGAACTCGCCGGGGATCGCCTGCAGCCCGGCGAGATACACCACCATGCTGAACCCGACGCCCTTCCAGATGTTCATCATGATGACTGCGGGCATGGCGAGCTCGGGGTCCGACAGCCACAGCAGCGGCTGGTCGATGATGCCGAGCTTCTGGAGGTAGAAGTTCGCGAGTCCGAAGTCGGCGTTGTAGACCCACTTCCAGATGATCGCCGCGATCACCAAGGGCGTGATGACCGGGAGGTAGTACGCGGTCCGGAACAGGCCGAGGGCGCGGATCTTCGCGTTGAGCAGGAGCGCGAGTCCGAGCCCGATCGCCATCGTCAGCGGAACGGAGCCGAGCACGAAGTAGACGGTGTGGCCGATGGAGTCCCAGAACGCCTCGTCGCGCAGCACCTCACGGTAGTTCTGCAAGCCGACGAACGGCTTCTCGGGCTCGAGGATGTTCCACTCGTGGAACGACAGCGTGAACGACGAGTACACCGCGTACGCCACGAAGACGGCGAAGATCAGCATCCCCGGCGCGTTGAACAGGTACGCCGTCCACTCGCGCCGCATCTCTCGCAGGACGCCGCGCACGCCTCGGCGGCGCGGCTGGAACCCGTCCTTGGCGAGCGCTGCCTGTGCCACCTACCCCTCCCTCGAGCCCGGCGCGCGGAGGCCGGCGGAAGCCGGCCCCCGCGCCGCCGGTGCGAATTCGCCGACGGCCGTCACGGCGGGCGCTAGCCGCCGCTGCTCTGCAGGAGCTCCTCGCCCTCCTCTGCGGCCTGGTCGAGCGCCTCGGTGGCGGACATGTCGCCGTAGAGCGCCTCGCCGAGGCTCTCGTTCAGCTTCTGCTCGATCTGGGGCCACTTCGGGTTCGTGATGTTGTTGGTCACCGCGCAGTCCATGTTGTCGGCGAAGCCCTGGAGCCACGGGTTGAACTTGCCGAGCTCCGGGTCGTCGAGCAGGTCCTGGCGCGGCGGCAGCACCGTGGACGTCTTGGTGCCGAAGGTCCACTTCTTCATCTGCTCCTCTTGCGACAGGTACTCGATCCACAGCCACGCGGCGTCGGGGTTCTCGGACTGCGAGAAGATCGCGAGCGTGTCGCCGGCCATCGTCGTCGCGCACCCCTCCGGCCCCTCGGGCAGCGGGGCGACGTCCCACTTGCCGTTGATCTCGGGGAACGACAACCTCATCTCGCCGCCGAACCACGAGCCGGCCATGTACATCCCGACCTTGCCGGTGGCGAACGCGACGCGCCCGTCCCACGAGTTCGAGTTGAGGTAGTCCGTCGGCGCGTAGTCGCGCAGGCCGACGTAGAACTCGGCCGCCTCCTTGGCCTCCGGGCTGTCGAACGCGATCTCGCCGTCGTCCGACAACAGGTCGCCGCCGGCCTGCCACAGGAACGGGTACCAGTAGTAGTACGCCTCCGGCGCGAACAGGATGAAGCCGTAGGTCTTGTTCGCCTCGTCGGTGAGCGCGGCCGCGGCGGCCTCGAGCTCCTCCCACGTCTCCGGAGGGCCGTCGATGCCGGCCGCCTCGAACATGTCGGTTCGGTAGAAGAGGCCGGTCGTCTCACCGTCGAAGGGCAGGCCGTACATGCTGTCCTCGAACGTCGCCGACGACGCGAAGCCCTCGACGTACTCGTCCGGCTCGACGACGTCGCTTCCGGCGATGTACGGGTCGAGGTTGACGAGCGCCTCGCGCGACGCGAAGTCCTCGACCGCGCTCGAGTCCATGTACGCGACGTCGGGCGGGTTGCCGCCCGCCACCTGCGTCGTCAGCTTGTCGGTCGCCCGCTCGGCCGGGACGTTCTGGAACTCGATCGTGATGTTCGGGTGCTCCTTCTGGAAGTCCTCGGCGAACTTCTTCATCTGGGGCGACTCTCCCACCCACGACGCGAACGAGATCGTCACCGGCTCCGTCGGCTCCTTGGCGACGCGCCGCTCGACCTCCTGGGCGGCGGAGTCGTCGCCGTCGCCGTCCGCCGCCTGCTGGAAGCACGCCGTCGTGACCAGCGCAATCGCCACCAGGGGAAGCACGGTCCGCCGCAGGCCGAACGCTGGATGTCTCACGGTCTACCTCTCAACGCCGAGGTCTGCCCCGATGAGCAAACCGATTTGTCTGAATGCCGCGGGACGCTACGCCCGCCGCGGGGCGCTGTCAAGGTGGTGCGCGAAATCCGAATCGGCGCCTATCACGCGACACGACACCGGGTTGACAAGTTGTCGTCCACGTCGGACGCTCCGCGTGTGAAACGGTTTGCAAACGAGACGCGGGTGACGATCGACGACGTCGCGCGGCTCGCCGAGGTGAGCAAGACGACCGTGTCGCACGTCCTGACCGGCAAGCGGCCGGTGGCGCCGGAGACGCGCGCCCGCGTGGAGACCGCCATCTCCCAGCTCCGCTACCGGCCGAACGGCCTCGCGCGGAGCCTGCGTACGCGCACGACGCACATGGTCGCCCTCGTCATCCCCGACATCACCAACCCCTTCTACCCGCTGCTCCACCGCGGCCTCGAGGACGGCCTCGACGGCGACTACCGCACCTTTCTGTGCAGCACGGACGGCCGTCCCGAGCGGGAGCGGGAGTTCCTCGAGGAGGTCGCCGACAGACGCGTCGACGGCGTGGTGATCGACTCGTTCACGATGCAGCACCACGCCGCCGCGACCGTGCCGGCGAGCATTCCGATCGTGCGGATCGGGACGACCGTCGTCGACGACCCCAACCACGACACCGTCCACGCCGACGACGAGAACGGCGCGAGCGCCGCGACGCGTCACCTCGTCGCCAAGGGCCACCGGCGCATCGCGATGATCCAGGGTCCTCCCGGCGCGGGCGGCGCGCGCAACGCCGGCTACCGGCGCGTGCTCGAGGAGCGCGGGCTGCCCGTCGACCGCTCGCTCGTCGTGTCGGGCGACTGGACGCGCCCGGGCGGCACGCGGGCCGCCGAGCAGCTGTTGCGCCTGCCCGACCCGCCGACCGCGATCTTCTGCGCGAACGACCTCATGGCCCTCGGCGCGCTCGACGCGTGCCGCGCGCACGACAAGGACGTGCCCGGCGACGTGGCGATCGTCGGCTACGACGACATCGAGGCGGCCGCGATGGTGTTGCCGCCACTGACGACGGTGTCCAACCCCGCGTACGAGACCGGGTTCCTGGCCGGGGTCCTGCTGCGCGAGCGCATGACGGGCGCGTACCGCGGCGCGCCGCGCACCGCGACGCTGCCGTGCCGGCTCGTCGAACGCGCGACGTCGTGAGCGCGGCGCGGCGCGCCGTCCACCTCGACACCGACCTCGGGTCCGACACGGACGACCTGTGCGCCCTGGCGATGCTGCTCGGGTGGGACGGCGTCGACGTCGTGGGCGTGACGACGAGCACCGATCCCGGCGGCGTCCGCGCCGGCATGGTCGAGCACGCGCTCGCGCTCGCGCGCCGCGACGACGTCCCCGTGCGGGCGGGCGCGGCCGGCTCCCTCGCCGGACTGTTCGTGCCGCTCGAGCTTCCGGACTACTG
The DNA here is from genome assembly GCA_036260375.1 of Actinomycetota bacterium. Classification (GTDB taxonomy): domain Bacteria; phylum Actinomycetota; class CADDZG01; order CADDZG01; family WHSQ01; genus DASZZZ01. The sequence continues at coordinate 22,429 of DASZZZ010000110.1, read as the reverse complement.
GCCCGACGCCGTGGCGCCGCGTCCGGCGCGTGCGGGGGCCGCGCTCGAGCTGCTCGAGGCGAACGCCGAGGCGGGAGCCGTCGTCGTCGCGGTCGGCCCGTACACCAACGTCGCGATGCTCGAGGCGGCGCGCCCGGGGTTGCTGTCGTCGTGCGAGGTCGTCGTGATGGGCGGTCACGTCACGACACCGCGGGCCGGCCTGCCGCCGTGGGGCGTGGACGACGACGTCAACGTGCAGCAGGACCGGTTCGCCGCCGCGGTCGTGTTCGAGCGCTGCGATCCGGTCGTCGTCCCGCTCGCGGTCTCGCTCGAGGTGTGGCTGCGCGCGGCGCATCTGCCGCCGCTCCGGTCGGCGGGCCCGCTCGCACGACTCGTCGCGGACCAGGCCGAGATGCACGCGCTCGACAACGGCCGCACCGCGCTCGGCCGGGCATGGCCGGGCCTCCCCGACGACCTGCTCAACTTCCAGTACGACCCGCTCGCGTGTGCCGTCGCGGCGGGATGGACGGGCGCGCGCGCGGAGCGCGTCCCGACCGAGTTCGAGCTGCGAGGCGGCCGCCTGCGGATGACTCGGCGGCCGGGGGCGCGCGCGCTGCGCGTCGTCGTCGAGGCGGACGGCCCGCGCTTCGAGCGCGACTGGATGCACGCCGTGACGCGCGCGTCGTCGTGAAGATCGCGCTGGTGGGCGGGGGCGGCTTCCGCGCCCCGATCGTGTGGGAGGCGCTCGCGGAGCTCGGCCCCCCGGCGGCCGTGACGCTGCTGGCGCTGCACGACGTCGACGACGACCGCCTCGCGCGCGTCGGCGCCGTCGTCGAGGGGCTGCGCCGCGAGCGCGGGGGCGGCCCCGCGGTCGTGACGACGACGAGCCTCGACGCGGCCGTCGACGGCGCGAGCGCGGTTCTGTGCTCGATCCGCGTCGGCGAGCTCGACGCGCGCGTCGTGGACGAGCGCGTCCCGCTCGACCACGGCGTGCTGGGACAGGAGACGGTCGGGCCCGGCGGGATCTGCTTCGCGCTGCGCACGATTCCCGCGGTCGTCGACGTCGCGCGCGTCGTCGCCGCGCGCGCGCCGTCGTCGTGGTTCGTCAACTTCACCAACCCCGCGGGCCTCGTCACCGAAGCCGTGCGCGGCGTCGTGGGCGACCGCGCGGTCGGCATATGCGACTCGCCGGCGGCGCTGTGCGCGCGCGTCGCGCACGCGCTCGGGCGCGACGCGCGCGAGCTCGACTTCGACTACGCGGGGCTCAACCACCTCGGATGGCTCCTCGCGGCGCGCGCCGGCGGCACCGACCTCCTGCCCGGGCTCGTCGCGGACGACCGGCGTCTCGGCGCGGTCGAGGAGGCGCGGCTCGTCGGGCTCGGCGCCGTGCGCGCACTCGGCGCGGTCCCGAACGAGTACGTCGTGTACTACGAGCGCACGGGCGAGGTCGTCGACGAGCTCCGGCGGCGGGGCACGACGCGCGCGGAGGTGCTGCTCCCCCAGCAGAGCCGCTTCTACGAGCGGCGGGACGACGACCCGGCGGCGGCGCTCGCGGCGTGGCGGCGCGCGAAGGACGAGCGCTTCGACACCTACATGGCCGAGGCGCGCGACCACGACACGACCTCCCCGCCGCACCCGACCGGGGACGGCGCCGAGGCGCCGGATGCCGGCGACGCGGGCTACGCGTCGATCGCGGCCGCGTTCGTGCGCGCGGTCGCCGGCGGCGCGCCGGCGACGCTGACGCTCGACGTCGCCAACCGGGGGCGCATACCGGCGCTCGGCGACGACGACGTCGTCGAGCTGCCGAGCGACGTCGGCGCGGGCGGCGTCGCGCCGCGGCCCGTGTCGCGGCTCCCCGCGCCGCTCGAAGAGTTGGTCGTGCGCGTGAAGGAGGTCGAGCGCAACACGCTCGCGGCGGTGACCCAACGGTCGCGCGCCCGGGCGCTCGACGCGCTCGCGTCGCATCCCGTCGTCCCGTCGCGCGACGTCGCGGAGCGCATCCTGCTCGGGTATCTCGCCGCGTTCCCCGGCCTCGCCCGCCGGCTGCGATGACGCACGACCTCGTCGTCGTCGGGACGCCGTTCCTCGACGTCACCTTCGAGGGTCTCGCGCGCGTGCCGCGGCCCGGCGAGGAGCTGCTCGCGCGCGCCGTGCACGTGGGCCCGGGAGGCACCGGCATGCAGGCGATCGCGGCGGCGCGTCTCGGGCTGTCGACCGCGCTCGCGGCGCCGCTGGGCGGGCCGGGCGGCGCGCTGCTGCGCGCGTCGCTCGCGACCGACGGGGTGGCCGTCGTCGGCGACGACGGCGACGACGCGGCCGGCGCCGGCGTGCCGGTCACGGCGCTGCTGTCGACGCCCGCCGGCGTGGCCATGGCAAGCGCCCTCGGCGGCGGCGAGCCAGCGGCGCGCGACGTCGCGCGCGCCGGGGCCGCGTGCGTGCTCGCGTCGCTCGGCCGGCTCGGTCTCGCGCCGGAAGGGACGCGCGTGTACGCCGTCACGGGCGGCCTCGAGCTGCCGCACGTCCGCGACGCGCTCGCGCGCGCCCGCGGGCTGCGGGCCCTCGTGTCGAACGCGGCGGAGGCGATCGCGCTCACCGGCCGGCGCGACGCGGAGGAAGCGGCGCACGCGCTCGCGCGCGCGGCCGCGACGGTGGTCGTCACGCTGGGCCGCGACGGGGCGCTCGCGCTCGAGGAGGGCCGCGTCGCGCGGGCACCGGCGCCGCACGTCGAGACCGTCGACGCGACGGGGGCCGGCGACCTGTTCGCGGCCGCGTACGTCTGGGCCGACGTTCGCGGGGCGGCCGTGCGCGACCGGCTCGCGTGGGCGTCGCTCTACGCCGGCCTGTCCGTACGCGCGCCGACCGCCCTCGCCGGAGCGCTGCGGCTCGACGAGCTCTTGCGCGCGGGCGCAGAGCGCGGCTTGCAGCCACCGCCGGCGTTGCGCGGGTGACCGAGCGCCGGCGTCAGCCGAGCACGGCGTCGCCGGTGCGCGGGTCGAACAGGTAGAGCCGCCCGGGCCGCACCGCCAGCTCTACGGCGTCGCCCGCCTGCGCCCCGGACGCCGTGCGCGCCATCCACACGTTCGGCCGCTCCACGGGCCACTCCGCGGCGTCCTCGTTGCCGGGCGTGCGCGGATCCTCGGCAAGCAGCAGCGGCGCGTCGATCGTGAAGTACAGGTGGACGTCCGGGCCGATCAGCTCGCGGCGCTCGACGACGACGCGCAGGCGCGCGTCGGGCGGGGCGCCGAGCGCCGCGGCGTCGTCGAGGTCCTCGGGCCGGACGCCGACGACGACCTGGCGCCACGCGTAGCGGCGCACGTCGTCGAGCCCGCGCGCGTCGTCGACGCGCACGCGCTGCTTGCTGAACCGCAGGAACAGGCCGTCGTCCGCCTCCTCGACCGTCGCCTCGGCGAGGTTCATGGGGGGCGACCCGACGAAACCGGCGACGAAGAGGTTGCCGGGATCGCGGTACAGACGCGCCGGCGGGGCGACCTGCTCGAGCACCCCGTCGCGCAGCACGCCGACGCGGTCTCCGAGCGTCATCGCCTCCGTCTGGTCGTGCGTCACGTAGATCGTCGTCACGCCCGCGGCGCGCTGTATGCGCGCGAGCTCCCCGCGGACGTGCAGGCGCGTGCGTGCGTCGAGGTTCGACAACGGCTCGTCCATCAGGAACGCGTCCGGGTCGCGCACGATGGCGCGCGCGATCGCAACGCGCTGCTGCTGCCCGCCGGACAGCGTGCGCGGCTTGCGCTTCAGCAGCTCCTCGATGTCGAGCAGGCGCGCGGTGCGCCGCACGCGGGCGTCGAGCTCCGCCTTCTTCAGGCGGCGGGCCTGGGCGCCGAACGCGATGTTGTCGTACACGTTCATGTGCGGGTACAGCGAGTAGGTCTGGAACACCATCGCGACGTTGCGCTCCTTGGGCGTCAGCTCCACGACGTCGCGCCCGCCGACGAGGATCCTGCCGGCGCTCGGCTTGTCGAGGCCGGCGATCGTCCTCAACAGCGTCGTCTTGCCGGAGCCGGACGGACCGAGGAACACGAACAGCTCGCCGTCATGGATCTCGAGGTCGAGTGCGCGCAGCGCGACGGTCTCGTTGCGGAAGACCTTCCACACGTTCTCGAACACGACGGTCGCCATCTCGGCGATTGTCCCCCACGGACGGCGCGCCCCCGGCGACACGCGGCCCGCGTGGCGCACCGACGCCGGCCGTCGCGGCTACGCTTCCGGCGCGCCCCCGGCGAGCTCCTGCGAGCGCTCCATCGCGGCCTGGATGGCGTTGAGGAACGCCGCCCGCACCCCCGACTGCTCGAGCACGCGGATGGCGCGGATCGTCGTGCCGCCGGGCGACGTCACCATCTCGCGGAGCTCGACGGGATGCATGCGCTCGTCGCGCAGCAACTTCGCCGAGCCGAGCATCGTCTGGACGACGAGCTCGGTCGAGATCTCGCGCGACAACCCCAACAGGATGCCGGCCTCGATCATCGCCTCGGCGAGCAGCGCGAAGTAGGCGGGCCCGGACCCCGAGATCGCGGTGACCGCGTCGAGGTACGGCTCCGACACCGCGACGACGCGACCGACGTGCGCGAGCACCTCCTGCGCGACCTCGAGGTGGGGGGCGTCGGCGTGACGGCCGCCGGCGATCCCCGCCATGCCCTCGTGCACGATCGACGGCGTGTTCGGCATCGCGCGCACGACCGGCACGCCGTCGTCGAGACGCGCCTCTATGAACGCGGTCGGGATGGCGGCCACGACCGACAGCACGGTCTGGTCGCGGCTCACGTGCGCCGACACGTCGGCGAGCAGCGCGTCGACGTCCTGTGGCTTGACCGCGAGCACGACGACGTCCGCGCCCGAGACCGCGGAGGCGTTGTCGAGCGTCGCCTCGATGCCGTAGCGGCGCGCGAGCTCGTCGGCGCGCTCGCGCCGGCGCGCGGTCGCGACGATCTCGCCGGGCGAGCGCCATCCCGACGCGAGCAGCCCCGCGACGAGCGCCTCGCCCATCTTGCCCGCGCCGAGGATCGTGAGCTTGGCCATGTGAGTCTCTATGATGGCATCCGCGAGCCCGGCCGGAAGGGCTCCGTCACGAAAGGACTCCGCTTGCTGGGCCGCGCGCTGCTGTGGGCCGCAGAGAAGCCCGCGATCGAACGACTCGTCTCCGAGGGCAAGCTCACGCGCGGCGTCGTCGAGCGCTTCGTCGCCGGAGCGACGCTCGACGACGCGATCGCCGCGATCCGCCAGCTGAACGCGCGGCAGGTCGGAGGCATCCTCGACCTCCTCGGCGAGGGCGTCGCCGATCCGGCGGGCGCGTCGGAGGCGTTCGACGCCTACCTCGCGTCGATCAAGCGCATCGACGAGACCGACATCGACACGACCGTCAGCGTCAAGCTCACGCAGCTCGGGCTGTCGCTCGACAAGGGCGCGTGCATCGACTACGTGCGGCGTCTCGCGGCGGAGGCCGACGCGCTCGGCGCGACCGTCGAGATCGACATGGAACAGTCGCAGTACGTCACCGACACCCTCGACGTCTACTGCATCCTGCGCAAGGACTTCGACAACCTGCGCATCGCGATCCAGGCGTACCTGCGGCGGAGTCCCGTCGACCTCGAGTCCATCGCGTCGCTGCGTCCCAAGGTCAGGCTCGTGAAAGGCGCCTACGCCGAGCCCGAGCACGTCGCGTTCCAGAAGCGCAAGGAGATCGACGCGCAGTACGCGTTCCTGACCGATTGGCTGTTCGAGAAGGGCGCGGACCCCGCGCTCGCGACCCACGACGGGCGCCTCATCGAGCACGCCAAGCGCGTCGCGCAACAAGCGGGGGCCGGCATGACGGGATTCGAGGTGCAGATGCTGTACGGGATCCGGCGCGACCTCCAGTACGAGCTCGCCGCGCTCGGCTACCGCGTGCGGACGTACGTGCCGTTCGGCTCGGCGTGGTACCCGTACCTCATGCGACGGCTCGCCGAGCGCCCCGCCAACACCATGTTCTTCCTGCGCGCGCTCGCCGGACGTTAGGCGAGCTCCAGCGACCTCTCGTCGACGAGCCTCTGCATCACCGCGACGTGCTCGTCGAGGGGGCGCGCGCCGAGGTTCTTGCGCCCGCGCGTGCGCACCGCCACGGTCTGCGACTCGGCCTCGCGGTCGCCGACGACGAGCATGTAGGGCACCTTGAGCGCCTCGGCGTTGCGGATCTTCTTGCCCATCTGCTCGTCGGAGTCGTCGACCTCGACGCGGCGGCCGGTCCGGCGCAGCCGGTCGGCGACCTCGTGCGCGTAGGGCAGGTGGCGGTCGCCGATCGGCACGACGCGCGCCTGGATCGGGGCGAGCCACAGCGGGAAGGCGCCGAAGTACTGCTCGGTCAGGAACGCGACGAACCGTTCGTGCGATCCGAGGGGCGCGCGGTGCAGGACCGCGACGTGCTCCTCGCGGCCCGAGCTGTCGACGTAGGTGAGGCCGAAGCGCGCCGGCATGTAGAGATCGAGCTGGCACGTCGACGCGGCGAACTCCTTGCCGGTCACCGAGCGGATGATGAAGTCGAGCTTCGGGCCGTAGTGCGCGGCCCCCCCGACGTCCTCCCGGTACGGGATGCCCGAGTCCTCGACGACCTTGCGCGTCACGCTCTCGGCGAGGTCCCACATCGCGTCGTCGCCGTGGTACTTGGAGCGGTCGTTCGGGTCCCGCAGCGCGAGCAGGATCTCGTAGTCGGTGATGCCGAGCGTCCGGTAGTAGTACTCGTGCATGCGCATGACGTCGAGGAACTCGCCGTGCGCCTGCTCCATCGTGCAGTAGATGTGCGCGTCGTTCTGCGTGAACCCGCGCGTGCGCATGAGGCCGTGGAGCTGTCCCGAGCGCTCGAACCGGTACACCGTCCCGTACTCGGCGAAGCGGATCGGAAGCTCGCGGTAGCTGCGCGGGCGCGCCTTGTACGCCATGTGGTGGTGCGGGCAGTTCATGGGCCGGAGGTAGTACTCCTCGCCCTCGATGTCGATCGGCGCGTACAGGTCGTCCTCGTAGTACGGGAGATGGCCCGATATCCGGTACAGCTCGCCGCGCGTGATGTGCGGCGTGACGATCTGCTGGTAACCCCACTGCGTCTCGGTGTCCTTGGCCCAGCGTTCGAGCTCGTTGCGGATCGTCGTCCCGTTCGGCAGCCAGATCGGCAGACCGCGACCGACCTCCGCGCTGAACGTGAACAGCTCGAGGTCCTGACCGATCTTGCGGTGGTCCCGCAGCTTGGCCTCTTCGACGCGCCGGAGGTAGTCGTCGAGCTCGTCCTTGGACTCCCACGCGGTGCCGTAGATGCGCTGCAGCATCGGACGGTGCTCGTCGCCGCGCCAATACGCCCCGGAGACGCGCAGGAGCTTGACCCCGTCGGGGTCGATGGCGCCGGTGCGCTCGACGTGGGGGCCGCGGCACAAGTCGGTGAACGTGTCCTGCGTGTAGACGGTGAGCTCGACTCCGGCGGCCGCGTCGACGCCGACGTCGTCGGCCGTGCCGGCGGCGAGGTCGTCGAGGATCTCCAGCTTGTACGGCTGGCCCGCGAACATCGCACGCGCCTCGGCGTCGTCGACGGGACGGCACGTGAACTCGTGATCGCCCTTGACGATCGCGCGCATCCGCTTCTCGATCGCGGCGAGGTCGTCGGGCGTCAGCGCGCGCGGCAGGTCGAAGTCGTAGTAGAAGCCGTCCTCGATCGGCGGACCGATGCCGAGCTTCGCGTTGGGGAACCTCTCGAGAACGGCCTGTGCCATGACGTGCGCGCACGAGTGACGCAACCTGAACAGGCGCGCCTCACGGTCTGTGTCCGCCGCAGTCGCCGTGCTCACGTAGGTTCCTTCCGGTCGCCGAAGGGAGGGGGCCGAGCCGCCGGCGCCGCCGCGCCGGCCGAGAGCCGCCGGCCGGAGCGCCATGGTAGCCGACGCGCGACGCGACGACGGGCCCCAGAAACCCTGCGACTCACTCCACGCTTCGTGCACTTCCCCACACACGAAACGCTTCGTTCGTCCGAGCTTCTGGGGCCCGTCGTCGCGACGCCGAAGACATCGTGGCGTCGAGCAAGGCGTCACCATAGCGACGCCCGCGCGCGCGCGTCAAGAACGAAACGGCGCAGATGAGACGGCAAACGGGCAGGTCACGGGCACGCCAATTTTCTTCGCGCTCTGCGCGATCAGCAGGTGCACGCCTCCGGGACGCGCTCGCGCGCGAGGCAGTCGTACAGCTCGAGGAACTCGTCCGCCATGCGACGCCAGCTGAACGCGCGCGCCGCAACCGCGGCCGCGTTTCGGAACGAGTCTGCGCGCGCGACCGACGCCGCGATCCTCGACGCGAACACGTCGGGATCGCGCGTGGCGACGAGATAGCCCGATTCGCCGTCGCGCACGACGTGCTGCAAGCCGCCGACCGCGGTCCCGACGACCGGCGTTCCGCACGCGTGCGCCTCCAGCGCGGCGAGCCCGAACGACTCCGAGTGCGAGCACACCGCGAGCACGTCGGCGGCGCGATAGAAGCACGGCAGCTCGTCGTGCGGACGGGGGCCGACGAACCGAACCGCGTCGGCGACGCCGAGGGACCGGGCGAGCGCCTTGAGACGTGCGACCTCGTCGCCGCCGTTGGATCCGCTCGCGCCGCCGACGACGACGAGCACGGCGCCGGGCTGCGTCGTCGCGCGCAGCCGCGCGAGCGCGGACAGCGCGAGGTCGAGTCCCTTGAGGCGCTGGATCCTCCCGACGTAGAGAACCACGGCTTCGTCGCGCACGCCGAGCGCGCGCCTGGCCGCGGCCCGGTCCCCGGGCCGGAAGAGCTCGTGGTCGACGCCCGGGTGGATCGTCTTGAGGCGGTCGTGCGACGCGCCGTAGAGGCACGCGAGGTGCTCCAGCTCCTCGTCGGTGGACGTCACGAGGACGTCGGCGGCGTCGATCACGGCGCGCTCGCCGTCGAGCCGCGTCGCCGGCTCCGGCACGTCGCCGGGCGCGAGGTGCCGGTTCTTGACCAGCGCCAGCGTGTGGTTCGAGTGGACGAACGGCACGCTCCACGCGCGCGCGAGGTCGCGCGCCGCGAGACCCGACTGCCAGTAGTGCGAGTGGACGACGCCGTACGTGATTCGCTGCGCGGTCGCGAACGCTCGGACGCCCGCGGTGAACTCGCCGACGTGCGCGTGCAGGAGCTCCTTCGGAACGGGCGCGTGGGGACCGGCCTCGACCGGCACGACGCGCACTCCTGCGAACAGCTGCACGGGTCGTATGAAGTCCGACGTCGCGCGCGTGAAGACGTCCGTGTGGACGCCGCGCGCCGCGAGGGCCGCGGCAAGCTCGCGGACGTAGATCGTCATCCCCCCCGCATCGCCCGTCCCAGGCTCGCACAGAGGCGACGAGTGGTAGGCGACGACGGCCATACGGTCAACCGGCACGGCGGAATCCTACGTCGTCGCGACGGCGGCACCCGCCCAGCAGACGCACGTTGTTGAGAGGGACGGGCTCGGCCCCCAGCTGGTACTTGTAGCGCTCGGGGCCGCGCAAGAAGTCGAACGTGTGCACGCCGCCGTCGATTGCGGCGCGTACGAGCTCGGACACGAGCACGAGCCCGGGCGACGAACGTGCCGCCGCGGCGTCGTAGGCGGAGTTGTAGAGGTACGACGTCCCCGCCATGCGAAAGCCGAACGCGGCGGCGAGCGTCCGGCCGCCGGCCTCGAGAAACGCGAGGACGAGCTCGCCGCGCGCGAAGAACGTCGCCGCGACCTCGTCGAAGAACGACGCGACGGCGTCGTTCATGAACGAGCCCTTGCGGCCTTCGGCGGAGCGGTACAGCTCCATGAACGTCTCGAGCGCGGCGTCGAGCCCGTCCGCGTCCGGCGTCACGACGCGCGCGTCCGGATGGTCGCTCCACAGGCGCCGGCGCTTGCGGCGGAGCTCGTGGCGGTGCTTCGGCGACAGCGACGCCTCGTACGACTCCCACGACGGGGGCAGGCGCAGGATCGCCGACGTCTCCTCCTGCTCGACGATCCATCGCAGGCCGGCGCGGTCGGCGTAGTCGACGAGCGCTTCGGCGAACCCCCACGGCACCGGCAGGTCGTGCGCGTCGAGCTCGTCCCACGAGCCGTCCTCGGACAAGAGCCAGTCCACCACGGCGCGCGCGATGGGCATGCGATCGCGCGGCTCGCACACCGGACCGAGGTAGTCGGTGAGGTCGACTCCTCCGACGAAGCGCAGGACGCGCCGGCCGTCCTCCTCCGTGCGACACAGCGGCACGATCCCGACCACCTCGCCGCGCCGGCGCGCCGTCAGGATCACGAGCTCGCCGGCGCCGAAGCGACGCCACCAGAGGCGGGCCCACTCCGGCGTGGAGAACGGGTGCGGGCGCGCGTCGGCGCGTGCGAGCGCGCTCCACTCCGGCACGTCGAGCCCGCGTGGATCGCGCGTCAACACCAGGTGATCGCTCACGTAAACCGCAACGCGATGCGCGCGGCGCGCGTTCCCCGAGTCGATCGGTCGCCCCGCGGCCCGGCGCCCCCGGAGCCGGTGACCCCGGGGGCGCGAAGCGCTACTTGCGGGCGCTCTTGGCGCTCGTGCCGGTCTTGGCGGCGGCCGCTCGCGTCGCCCGCGCGTTGGCGCGCACGGCCTTGCCGACGCTCGTCGTGGCGGCCTTCACGCGGCTGCGCGCCGCGGCCGTCTGCGCGGCGGCCTGCTTCGTCGCCGCCGCGCCGCGCACGTCGGCCCACGCCTTGCGGCCGCGCACGACGAAGTCCTCGAAGTACCGCCGGGCGGCGTCACGGTCGACGGAGCGGCGTGCGGCGCGCACCTTGCCGGCCGCGAAATCGCCCGCGCCGACGACCGCGTACAGCACGTCCTGAGCCTTGGGCATCCCTGTGTCACCTCCTCGACGCTCGAACGGTGGTGTAAGTGACGGACAACGGCGGCGCGCCGGCCGGTCGCAGAGGCGGCCGGCGCGGCCGGGGGGCATGCCGCTCGCGATCCCGTCACGACTCGGTCGCCGAGGGGCCGTCGCGCGCGACGTCGTCGACGGAGGCGGCGCGCACGTGCGGCTCCTCGTTGCTCTCCACGAAGTCGCGGTAGAGGTCGATCAGGCGTTGCTTCTGGCGCTCGCTGATCGCGTCGTCCTTGAGGATCTCCGAGACGAGGTCGTGATCCTCGCCCGCGTCGAGGATGCCGGCGCGGACGTAGAGGGTCTCGGCGGAGATGCGCAGCGCCTTCGCGATCGCCTGGAGGATCTCGGCGGACGGCTTGCGGAGCCCGCGCTCGATCTGCGACAGGTACGGGTTAGAGATGCCGGCGAGGTCCGACAGCTTGCGCAACGACAGGTGCGCGGCGCGGCGCTGGTCGCGGATGAACGCACCGAGCTCCGTGAGCTTCATCCGTCCGGTGGCCATCCGCGTCGCTCCCTTGCCCGTCCGTTTCGCTAGCCATGTTCACACAGTCGTATAACAGTTGCAAGCAGAGGGGACAGACACCGCCATCCAATCGGTCGTCACGGCGCGCAAGGAACGGGGCCGGCGTGCCGATAGAGAAGTAGGCATCAGGGTATTGCAACTACGCTGCGTAGCGGCTTAGATACGCTAAGGTGCAGGGGCGCACCACACGGTGCCGAGGGGACGGAGAGCGATGGAACCGCGCGAGAGGACCAGGCTGGCCGCATTGGCCCAGGCGGGCCTCGCCGCGGTCACCGCCGGCAGCCTCGTCGTGTTCTCGATCGTCGCCCTGGGAATCGGCCGCGACCGCTTCGGCGGCCCCGGCCTCGCGGCGCCGACGCCGCGCTCGGGGGGCCGCGCCATCACGCTGCCGCGCACTACGACGCCGGACGAGCGCGACGCGCGCGCCGACGCGTCGCCCGCCGGCGACGACGTCCTCGGGGGAGACCTCGCGGGTGTGCTCGGCGGCTCGGGCGACGACACCACCGACGCGGACGCGCCGTCGGCCGGCGTCGCGGCGCAAGCTCCCGGCGACGACGGCGACGTGGCCCCACCCGCGTCCGGCTCGCCGCCCGCCGACGACGACGGAATCGTCGTCGGCGTCCTCGTCGCGGGCACGCTCCCGTCTCCCGGCGACACGGAGCCCGACGAGCCCGTCGCGCCCCCGCCGCCGACGGGCATGCCTCCCATCGGAGGCCCCGACCCCGACGAGCCGCTGGGCGTCGATCCCGCGCCGCCGGCCGGCGGCGACCCGGGCACGGAGCCGTCGGGCGACCCCGGCAGGCCGGACGACCCTGGCGCGCCCCACGGGACCGGACGGCCGGAGAACCCGGGCCGGCCCGAGGGCGCCGGCAGGCCCGAGTGGGCCGGACGGCCGCAGTCGCATCCGGGAAGGCCCGACAACCCCGGCCGCCCCCACGGCGCGCCCAACCACAAGCCCGCGAAACCCAACCACAAGCCCGCGAAGCCCAACCACAAGCCCTCGAAGCCCGACCACGGCCCGTCGAAGCAGCCCGCGAGCCGCGCGCCGAAGCCGAACCCCGGCCCGTCGAAGCAGCCCGCGAGCCACGCGCCGAAGCCGAACCCCGCCCCGCGCCCGAACCCGGCGCCGAAGCCGGCGGCCAGGCCGAAGCCGGCGCCTAAGCCGAAGCCGGCCCCCAAGCCGAAGCCGTCGAAGGCGTCGCCGAGCCCGTCGAAGGCGTCACCGAGCCCGTCGAAGGCGTCGCCGAGCCCGTCGAAGGCCGGCAAGAAGAAGTAGGACGGGCGAGCTCTAGCCGAGCGCCTCGGAGGGGTCCGCCTCGCCGCTGACGTAGCGGCGCACGATCTCGTCCTGGATCGCATCCATGGCGTCGTGCACCCTCTTGCGGCGCTCCGACAGGCTGCGCTCGTGCTCGCCGAGCGACTCGATGATCCGGCGCACCTCGTCGCCGGACAGTTGCGGGAGCTGCGCCAGCGTCGTCTCGCCCGCGATCTCCTCGACTCGCCGGCGCGGGACGTCGGCCGTGCGCGGGATCGAGAAGTCCGGGGCCCGCTCGGGCAGGGCGCCGTCCGTCGGGGCGCGGCCCTCGGTCGCGAGGATCTCGGGCAAGCGCGACAACAGGTCCTCGTCGCCGCCACCCTGCCGGCGCGACAGCTCCGCGGACAGGATGTCGATGCGCGCCTGGCACAGCCGGCGCTCGAACGACACCTCGTTGTCCGCGGTGCGGCACGCGTCGCGCATGGCGCGCAGCTCGTCGAGCGGCTTGGATCCGAGGCCGTCGACGAAGCTCGGATCCGCGACGCGGTCGACCAGGCGTCGCTCGTGGGTCGGCTCCGTCATCGCGCAAGCGTACCTCGCGCCTCGCGCGCCCGCCGTGGAGCGCGTCAGCAGATCGACGAGACGAGCGGATACGGGTTGACCGGGGCGCCGCCTCCGGGGTGGTACTCGAAGTGCAGGTGCGGGGTGCCGGCGGCGTTGCCGGTGTCGCCGACGGTTGCGATCTGCTGGCCGCGGGCGACGCGGCCCCCGCTCACGAGGTTCCGCTGGTTGTGCATGTACCAGTACGAATGGCCGTCGTCGCCGTCGAGGAAGATCATGTTGCCGCCCGAGCCGTCGTACGCCGCGTACGAGATCGTGCCCGACGTGATCGCGACGAGCGGCGTGCCGTACGCGGCCATCATGTCGACGCCCTGGTGCGTGTGCCCGTCGCGCGGCGCGCCCCACGAGTCGACGAACGACACCGGGCCCGCGACGGGGCACACGAGGCCCCGCCCGGGTGGCGGCGCGGGAGCCGGCGCGGGCGCGGGAGCCGGGTCGTCGCCGCCGTCGTCGTCCCCGCCTTCGTCGCCGCCGTCGTCGGCGGGGGCCGCGGCGGCGCGTCGAGCGGCCGCGCGCGCGGCCGCGATGCGCCGTTCGAGGTCCTCGTACTCGGCGGCGACGTCCTCGAAGCGTTCCTGCAGCGCGTCGGACTCGTCGATCAGATCCGTCGTCGTCTCCGTCAACTCGACGCGTCGCTCGCCGAGCTCGCGCGCGAGCGCGTCGAGCGAGCGCTGCGTGCGCGCCAGGCGCGTGAAGGCCGCCTCGTCGAGACGCGCGACGACGCCCAGGTACTCGGCCCGCTGCGACACCTCGGCGAGCGAGACGGAGTCCATGAGCGCCTCGAACATGCCGGCGCCACCGGCGCGGTACAGCGCGTCGGCGCGGTCCACGACGCGCGCGCGCAGGCGCGCGACGTCGATCTCCAGGTCCGCCCTGCGACGCTCGATCTCGCCGATCCGCGCCGTGAGGTGGTCCTTTTCGTCGCGCAATCTCTCGATGCGCGCGGTCGCGGCGTCCAGGTCGCCCTGGAGTTCCCGCATCCGCGCCTCGAGCTCGGTCAACGTCTCCTGGCCCGCCGCCGCCCCCGCCAGCGCGGGGACGCACGCGAGCGCCGTCACGACGGCCGCGACGGCGACGCGGCGGGCGCGGGACGTCCTTCGTCCGGGCACCGGCAGCGACGCTAGCACAAGGGCACTTGGGTGCGCCGGGGCCGGCCCCGCGCCCGCCGCGGCCGTAGACTCGTTTCGTGAGAGGCGTCGAGGACTACCTCGAAGAGGTCAAGAGGCTCGAGGAGGACGGCGAGCGGATCACCGCGACGGTGCTCGCCGGCATCCTCGACGTGTCGCTGCCGTCGGCGTCGGAGATGCTCAAGCGGCTCGCCGCCGAGGGCTACCTCACCCGCGTCAAGGGCGGCGCCATCCTGCTGACGCCGGAGGGGCGCAGGCTCGCCCACACGATGCTGCGCCGTCACCGGCTGGTGGAGTGCCTGCTGGTGGAGAAGCTCGGCATGGCGTGGTACGAGGTCCACGGCGAGGCGCATCGCATCGAGCACGCGATCTCGGCGCGCGTCGAGGAGGCGATGGCGGCGGCTCTCGACTATCCCGACTACTGTCCGCACGGCCATCCCATCTGTCCCGTCGACCTGCGCGTGCTGCGCGCGCTCAGCGAGCTCGCGCCGGGCGAGGCCGGCGTCGTCGCGCAGATCTCCGAGCTCAAGGAGGACGTGCTGCCGTACCTCGACAAGAACGGCATCCGACCGGGCGTGCGCGTCGTCGTCAAGGACGTCGCGCCGGTGCAGGGGCCGACCGCGGTCGAGACGCCCGACGGCGTCACGTCGATCGGCAGCGAGCTCGCCGCCCTCGTGCGCGTGACCCAGGACGACGCCGTCTAGAGACGCGCGCTCGAGCCGCCCGCGCGCGTTGCATGTCATCCTGCGGCCATGACCGCGGCGACGCTCCTCGTGCTCGCGTCGGTCGCGTTGCACGTCACGTGGAACGTGGTCGTCAAGCGCGGCCGGGACCCTCTGTTGGCGTACTGGGCGATCAACGTCTTCGGCGGGCTGCTGTTCGCACCCGTCGTGCTCGCGTCGGCGCCCCCGGCGCGCGTCGCGCCGCAACTGTGCGCGTCGGTGGCGTTGCACAGCGCGTACGGCCTCGGGCTCGTACGTGCGTACTCGCTCGCCGACCTCTCGGTCGCGTATCCGGTCGCCCGCGGCGTCGCGCCCCTCGGCGCCGCGCTCGGGGCCGCCGCGTTCCTCGACGAGAGCCTGCCGCCGATCGCACTCGCCGGCATCGCGCTCACCGCGGCCGGGCTCGCGGCGACCGCGCGCGGGAGCGCCAGCGCGCGCGGCGTCGCGTGGGCGGTCGTCACCGGCGTCGCCATCGCGACGTACACGCTCGTCGACTCCACCGCGGTACGGGCCGGCGGGCACAGCCTCGGCTACGCCGCCGCGGTCGTCGCGGGACAGGCGGTGGTGCTCACGCCGGTCGCGTTGGCGCGCGCGGGGGCGCGCGACGCGCTCGCCGACCTGCGCGCGCACGCGCTCGCCTACGCGTGCGGAGGAGCGGGCTCCATCGGTGCCTACGCGCTCGTGCTCGCGGCGGTGCGCCTCGCGCCCGTCGCCTACGTCGCGACGCTGCGCGAGGCGTCGGTCGTGGTCGCTGCGATCGCCGGGTGGCGGCTGCTGGCGGAGCCGTTCGGGGGGCGCCGCACGGCCGGCGCCGCGGTCGCGCTCACGGGCATCGCGCTGCTCGTCGCGGCGTGATCAGGCGCTCTCGTCGAGGGCCGACGCGAGACGCATGCTGAGCGCGGCCCCCCCGATGGCTCCCGCGAGCCACAGCAGCCGCTTGGCGCCCGGGAGGTGCGCCCACGACGACAGCGCCGCGACCGCGTCGCCGGCGTCGGCGAGCGCGCCCGCCTCGAGCCAGCGCGCGGGGTTGCCGTCGCCCTCGAGCGCGACGACCGTCCCGAGCCCGATGGCGAAGTCGCGCGCGCCGAGCCCGCGCATCGCGAGCCGGGCCGACGGCGACGGGTCCGGGTCGGCGCCCCACACCGCGATGGCCCGCCGCGGCAGCAGCGTGCACAACCCTCCGATCGCCATCCGCGTCAGTCCGAGCAGACGCGCCACGTCACGGTCGTCCATCGAGCGCCCTCCTCACTAGCTCCCGGTCGTGCGGCCATGCGAAGTCGAGGTCGTCGAGGTCGGCGGCGGCGACCCACCGCGCGTCCGCGACGTCGTCGCGGCAGCGGATCTCGCCGCCCGCGTAGCGTGCCGCGAACCCGAGCGCGAGGACCCAGTCGCCCTCGTCGCCGTAGCGGTGCGGCGCGGCGTGGACGAAGTCGGCCTCGGACACCTCGACGTCGACGCCGATCTCCTCCGCGACCTCGCGCCGGAGCCCGTCGAGCGGGTGCTCTCCGGGCTCTAGGAAGCCGCCGGGGACGTCGATGCGGCCCTGCTCCGGGGGCCGCGCCCGCACGGTGACGAGCGCCCGGTCGCCGTCGACGATGGCGCAGCCGACCGTCGGGGCTGGGTTGCGGTACCACGACCGGCCGCAGCGCGCGCAGCGCCCTCCGCCGTCGTCGCGGGCGGCGAGCCCCGCTCCGCACGCGGGACAGAAGCGGAACGGCTTCACCGGACGCGCGACGGATCCGCGCGCACGCCCTTGCTCGCCTCGTCGTGGCGCGCGAGCACGAACAGCAGGTCGGACACGCGGTTCAGGTAGCGCAGGACCTCTGCGTCGTCGAGCAGCCCGGCGCGGCGCAAGGCGACGGCCTGGCGCTCGGCGCGGCGCACGACGCCGCGCGCGACGTCGAGCGCGGCGGCGCCGGCGCTGCGGCCGGGCAGGACGAACTCCTGCGGCAGGGGATGCTCCGCCAGGAGGGCGTCGATGTCGCGCTCGGCCGCGGCGGCCATGTCCGGCGTCACCTTCGACACGCCGGGCTCGAGCCGGTCCTGGTTCTCGAGCGCGGTCGCGAGCTGCGCGCCGACGACGAACATCTCGCGCTGCACACGCACGACGACGTCCTCGACGCGCGCGTCGAGACCATAGGCGCGCGCGACGCCGAGCGCGGCGACCGCCTCGTCGAGCGTTCCGTACGCGTCGGTGCGCGGATCGTCCTTGGCGACACGGCCCCCGTACAGCAAGCCGGTCGTGCCGTCGTCGCCCCGCTTCGTGTAGATCTTCACGCCGATCACACTATCCCGGGCCAGCACCGCTCTATATGCTGGCTCGTCGAGGCCCCTCGAGGGGAGCTTGGTTGTGCACGGCCGGCGCGAGGTCCGGCATCGACAAGGAGGGATTCGTTGCGCACGCATCGCACGAGATGGTTGGCCCTGTTCTTCGTGCTGGCGCTGCTGGCGGCGGCCTGCGGCGGAGACAACCCGGCCGACCAGGCGGACGACGACGGCAATGGCTCGGCCCCGCAAGGCGAGGGCGCGGCGAGCGACATCAAGGTCGCGCTTGCGTTCGACATCGGCGGGCTCGGCGACCAGTCGTTCAACGACGCCGCCAACCGGGGCCTCGAGCAGGCGATCGACGAGGGCCTCGTGTCCGAGGAGAACACCGAGAGGGTCGAGCCGAACGCGACCGGCTCGAACCGCGACGACAACGTCGTCAACCTCGCCGACCAGGCGTTCGACCTCGTCGTCGCGGTCGGGTTCGCGTTCTCGCCGGGCGTCCAGGAGATCTCGGCGGACTACCCCGACACGACGTTCGCCGTCGTCGACGGCTTCGCGTGCCTCGAGGAGCCGTGCGACAACGTCACCAACCTGACGTTCAAGGAGCACGAGGGCTCGTTCCTCGTGGGCGCGGCGGCGGCGCTGAAGTCGGAGTCGGGCACGATCGGCTTCCTCGGCGGGCAGCAGGGCACCGGCCTCATCGAGAAGTTCGAGGCGGGCTACGTGGCCGGCGCGCAGGCGGTCAACCCCGACATCGAGGTCCTCATCGAGTACATCGGCGACTCGACCCAGGCGTTCAACGACCCGACCCGGGGCGAGGCGCTGTCGGCGAAGATGTACGACCAGGGCGCCGACGTCATCTACCACGCGAGCGGCGCGTCGGGCGCGGGCCTGTTCAAGGCCGCGGTCGAGAAGGACGGTCTCGCGATCGGCGTCGACTCCGACCAGTCGCTCACGGCGAGCCCCGAGCAGCGCGCGCACATCCTCACGTCGATGCTCAAGCGCGTCGACACCGCGGTGTACGACACGATCCAGGCGATGAACGACGACAACTTCCAGGCGGGCACGCAGACGTTCGGCCTCGCCGAGGAGGGCGTCGACTACGCGGTCAACGAGTACAACGACAACGACGACCTGCTGTCGAAGGACATCCAGGCGAAGCTCGACGAGTTCAAGCAGCAGATCATCGACGGCGAGATCCAGGTGCCCGAGGAGCCGCAGTCGTAGGCTCCCCGGACGATGACGACCGTGGACAACGGTGACTCGGCGGGGCGCGAGAGCGCCCCGCTCGTCACCCTCGAAGGGATCACGAAGCGCTTCCCGGGGGTCGTCGCCAACGACGCGGTCGACCTGACGCTGCGCGGCGGCGAGATCCACGCGCTGGTCGGCGAGAACGGTGCCGGCAAGTCGACGCTGATGCACGTCCTCTACGGCCTCTACCCGCCCGACGAAGGACGCATCCTCGTGCGCGGCGAGCCCGTTCG
The DNA here is from genome assembly GCA_036260375.1 of Actinomycetota bacterium. Taxonomy (GTDB): domain Bacteria; phylum Actinomycetota; class CADDZG01; order CADDZG01; family WHSQ01; genus DASZZZ01. The sequence continues at coordinate 3,578 of DASZZZ010000110.1, read as the reverse complement.
CATCGCGTCGCCGCGCGCCGCGCTGGCGCTCGGGATCGGAATGGTGCACCAGCACTTCGTGCTCGTCGATCGCTTCACCGTCACGGAGAACGTCATCCTCGGCAGCGAGGACGCGCCGGTCGTCGACTTCGACGCCGCGGCGAACCGCATCGAGGAGCTGGCGCGCAGCTACGGCTTCGCGATCGACCCGCGCAAGCGCGTCGCCGACCTGTCGGTCGGCGAGGAACAGCGTGTCGAGATCATCAAGGCCCTGTTTCGCGGTGTCGACGTGCTCATCCTCGACGAGCCCACCGCGGTGCTGACGCCGTCGGAGACGGTCGAGCTGTTCCACAATCTCGACCGGCTGCGCGCCGACGGCAAGACGATCGTCTTCATCAGCCACAAGCTCGACGAGGTGCTGCAGATCGCCGACCGCATCACGGTGCTGCGCCGCGGGCGCGTGGTCGGCGAGACGGCGCCGAAGGAGACGACCAAGGCGAAGCTCGCCGAGATGATGGTCGGCCGCTCCGTGCTGTTCCGGCTCCAGAAGCCCGACGTCGAGATCGGCGAGCCGGTGCTGGAGATCGAAGGGCTGACGCTCGACGGGCGCCTGCACGACGTCGACCTCACCGTGCGCGCCGGCGAGGTCCTCGGCGTCGCGGGCGTCGAGGGCAACGGACAGCGCGAGCTCGCCGAGGTCGTGATCGGCCTGCGGGCACCCGATTCCGGACGCGTGCGCGTGGACGGCGTCGACGTCGCGGGGCGGCCGGTGTCGGCGGTCCGCCGGCGCGGCGTGGCGTACGTCCCGGAGGACCGGCACGAGCGCGGGCTCGTGCTCGACATGAGCTTGTGGGAGAACGCGGTCCTCGGCCGCCATCGCGAGCGCGACTACGGCGGCCGGCTCGGCATGCTGTCGATCGCCCGCATCAAGGACCTCGCGACGCGCTTGATCAAGGAGTTCGACGTGCGCGCCCGCGGGATCAACGTCGACGCGTCGACGCTGTCGGGCGGCAACCAGCAGAAGCTCATCCTCGCGCGCGAGCTGGAGGCGGACCCGCGCCTGCTGCTCGCGTGCCAGCCGACGCGCGGCCTCGACGTCGGCGCGATCGAGTTCGTGTGGCGTCAGATCCTCGACCAGAAGGCCGCGGGCCGCGCGGTCCTCCTGATATCCGCGGAGCTCGACGAGATCTACGAGCTGTCGGATCGCATCGTGACGATCTACGAGGGCCACATCACGGGCGAGTACGCGCCCGACGCGTCGCGCGAGCAGATAGGTCTCGGCATGACCGGCCGCCGCGAGGCGAAGGTCTGATGGCGGCCCGCGCCGGGGCCGCCCCCGCGCGCACGCGGCCCCCGTGGCTCGACGCGCTCGGCGCGCAGGCGCTCGCGCTCGGCGGGGCGTTCGCGTTCGCGGCGATCGTGGGCAGTCTCATCATCGTCGCCTACGACGAGAACCCGCTCGACGTCTACCGCACGGTGTGGCTGTTCGGGACGTCGCGGCCGGAGGACTTCGCGCGCGTGCTCGTGTACGCGACGCCGTTGATCTTCTCGGGGCTCGCGGTCGCGGTCGCGTTCAAGGCCGGGTTGTTCAACATCGGGGTCGAGGGCCAATACATCGTCGGCATGATGACGGCGGCCGCCGCGGCGCTGTGGCTCGACTTCCTGCCGGCGGTGATCCTGCTGCCGCTCGTCCTCCTCGGGGCGATGCTCGGCGCGATGGTGTGGGCGTCGATCCCGGCCGTGCTCAAGGTCAGGACGGGCGCGCACGAGGTCGTGACGACGATCATGATGAACGGCATCGCGATCAGTCTCGTCGCGTGGTCGATCCTCAATCCCCTGCGCGCGCCCGAGGGCGGCCTCATCGACCTGCGCACGGGCCTGTTCCCCGAGGCCGCGCTCATACCGACGATCGCGGGGTCGTTCGGGCTCGAGGAGCAGCTGCCCGGGTCGGTGCACCTGACGTGGTTCTTCCCACTCGCGGTCGTCGCGTGCGTGATCGTGTGGCTGCTGCTGTACCGGACGCGGCTCGGCTACGAGGTGCGCGCGGTGGGCTCCTCCAGCGGCTCGGCCGAGGCCGGCGGCGTGTCGATCGGCGCCGCGCAGATCAAGATCTTCTTGATCTCCGGGGCGCTCGCGGGCTTCGTCGGGCTCAACCACATCCTCGGCGACAAGGGCTACCTCGGCTCGAACTACGAGACCGGCCTCGGCTTCGCCGGCATCACCGTCGCGTTCCTCGGACGCAACCACCCCGCTGGGATCCCGCTCGCCGCGGTGCTCGTCGGCATGCTGCAGCGGGGGCAGGACGGAATAGCGATCACGACCGACTTGCCGACCGAGATCCTGATCATCCTCCAGGGCGTCCTGATCCTGTCCGTCGTCGTCGCGTACGAGCTCGTGCGGCGCGCGCTCAACCGGAGGCGCCAGCGCGAGGTGCGCGCGCAGGAGGACGTCGCGCCGCGTCCCGTCGCCGAGGGGGCGTCGACGTGACCCGCGCCGCGGAGGTGAGCCGGTGTTCGTAGACCTCGGGGCCGCGATCGCGATCGGGCTGCGCTACTTCACGATCATCTACCTGACCGGGCTCGGCGGCCTGTTCAGCGAGCGCTCGGGCATCGTCAACATCGGCCTCGAGGGCATGATGATCGTCGGCACGGTCATGGGCGCGTGGGGAACGGTCGAGTACGGGCCGATCGCGGGTCTTCTGATCGGGTCGATGTCGGGGCTCGTGTTCTCGCTCGTGCACGCGCTCGCGACGGTCACGTTCAGGGTCGACCACATCGTCTCGGGCGTAGTCATCAACGTCGTAGCGATCGGTCTCGCACGCTTCATGTCACAGCTCTTCTTCGGCCAGGCGACGCAGTCCGATCCCGGGATCCCGGACCTCGCCACGATCGACGTCCCGCTGCTGTCGTCGCTGCCGGAGGGCCTCGGACGCGCGTTCCAGGACATGTCGCCGGTCGTGCCGGTCGCGTTCCTGCTGTCGGTGCCGGCGATCTTCGTGCTGTACCGGACGCGCTTCGGGCTGCGGCTGCGGTCGGCCGGGGAGAACCCCGACGCGGCCCGCGCCGTCGGCGTGCGCGTCGCGCCGCTGCGCTACGCGGGCGTCGCGATCTCCGGCGCGCTCGCCGGCCTCGCCGGCGCGTACCTCGCGATCGAGATCAACGGTCTCTTCCGCGAGGGGCAGACGCAGGGCCTCGGGTTCATCGCGCTCGCCGCGCTCATCCTCGGCAACTGGTCGCCGCTGCGCCTCATGATCGGCGCGCTGCTGTTCGGGATCGCGCAGGCGATCCCGCTGCGCCTGCAGGACGCGCCGGTGATCTCGCTGCTGCCGGAGGAGTTCATCCGCATGATCCCCTACGTCATTACGATCATCGCGATCGCAGGCCTCGTCGGCCGTGTCCAACCCCCCGCCGCGGCGGGCCGTGCCTACGAAGGCGCAGGGGCGACGTGACCGAGGTCGACTGGGAGGCCCTGCGCGCCCGCGCGGTGGAGACCATGCACCGGGCCTACGCGCCGTACTCACGCTTCCATGTCGGCGCTGCCGCGCTCGTCGACGACGGGCGCACGGTGACGGGATGCAACGTCGAGAACGCGTCGCTGGG
>DASZZZ010000109.1:0-84409 GCA_036260375.1 Actinomycetota bacterium | reverse complement strand
CGCTCGACTACTTCCCGTGGAACTACCCGAGCTCGGACACCCGCGATCTTTGGTGCTGGTTCGGGAACGGCAACGTCGAGTCGAGCGCGGGCGCCGGGCGCTTGTGCCAGTACCTGATCCGGAACAAAGCCTCGCGGGTCGAGTGGGACAGGGACGCGCGGACGCAGGCGCCGACCTTCACGACGGTTGGCAACAACGCGCGAGCCGGCGAGAACTGGGGCAACCCGTTCTTCCCGACCGCGACGCAGTACCGCCCCAGCAGCCCGACGCGTGACTACGTCTACCCGTGGACGAACGTCTGGTTCGAGACGCTGTGCGCCCAGAGCAACTTCGTCCCCGGCGTCGGCAACGACATCTCGGCCGCGGTCGTGAACCTCTTCGCGATGCACAACCGCATGCACGACTGGTCCTACCGGCTCGGCTTCACCGAGACGGCCTGGAACATGCAGGCCGACAACGGCGCCCGCGGCGGCCTCGGCGGCGACCCCGAGCAGGGCAACGCGCAGGCGGGCGCCCGCGTGCTGTCCGTCCGTGACAACGCCAACCAGATCACCGGCCCGGACGGTGTCGCGCCGATCACCAACATGTACCTGTGGCAGCCGATCGCCGGCGCGTTCTACGCGCCGTGCGTCGACGGTGACTTCGACATGGCGGTGATCGGGCACGAGTACGGCCACCTGATCGAGAACCGCATGATCGGCAAGGGCGGCACGCGCTCGGGCCACCACGCCGGCGCCATGGGCGAGTCGTCCGGTGACCTCATGGCCGCCGAGTACCTCAACGAGTACGGCTTCGCGCCGGTCTCGGGCGAGAACCCGTTCGGCGTCGGCGCCTACGCGACGGCGAACCACGACCGCGCCATCCGCAACTACGGGATGAACTTCCCGCGCACGGGCGCGTTCCCCGAGCCGGGCGTCAACCCGCGCGTCAACCCGCTGAACTTCAGCGACATGGGCTACGACATCGTCGGCCAGCAGGTGCACGCCAACGGCGAGATCTGGAGCGCGACGAACTACGACATCCGTCAGGCGCTCGTCGCCAAGTACGGCGCGGGGACGCAGCAGCAGCAGCAGGACTGCGCCGACGGCAAGCTCCCCACCGACCAGTGCCCGGGCAACCGGCGCTGGATCCAGATCATGTTCGACGCCTACCTGCTGATGCCGACCGACCCGTCGATGCTCGAGGCGCGCGACGCGTACCTCGCGGCCGACGTCATGCGCTTCGGCGGCGCGAACCAGGCGGAGCTGTGGAACGCGTTCGCTCGCCGCGGCTTCGGCCAGCTCGCCTCGAGCACGAACGCGTCGGCGGAGGGCACCGCCGCGTCCGACACGGACCCGGCGCCGAACTTCGAGTCGCCGCACTCCGGCGAGGCGGTCGTGAAGTTCGCGGCGCGCGCCGTCGACGAGGGCAACGCCGCGGTCCCGGCGCGCGTCTTCGTCGGGCACTACGAGGCGCGCGTGTCGCCGATCGCCGACACCAACCCGGCGACGGGGCCCGCGGACGGTGGCGCGCCGGGCGCGAGCAACCTCGACGACACGGCGGCGTTCGTGCCGGGCACGTACGAGTTCGTCGTCCAGGCGGATGGCTACGGGGCGAAGCGCTTCCGCCTCGACCTCGCGGCCGGCGAGACGAAGACCGTCACGCTCGACCTGCAGACGAACTGGGCGTCGCGACACAAGGGCGCGACGGCGTCGGGTGACGGCGCCGAGCACAACGCGCTTATCGACGACACCGAGGCCACGAACTGGGACGTCACCGGCGCGACGCCCGACGTCACCGGCAAGCAGGTGACGGTCGATCTCGCCGGCAGCGCGCCGCGCGACATCGCAAGCGTCAACGTGAGCGCGATGCTGTTCAACCAGAACCGCTTCACGGCGCTGCGCCAGTTCGAGCTCCAGGCGTGCACCGCGAGCGCGACGAACGCGGGCTGCACCGCTCCGGGATCGTTCGCGAGCGTCTACACGAGCCCCGAGGACGCGTTCCCCGGCTTCAACCCGAGGCCCGTGGCGCCCGAGATGATCCTGCGCACGTTCACGCTCCCCACGACGGTGCAGGCGACGCACCTGCGGCTCGTCGTGCTCGACAACCAGTGCACCGGCGACGCCGACTTCCACGGCGAGCAGGACCTCGACCCGGTCAACCCGACGGACTGCCGCAACGGCGCCGGCGTCGTCGCCGACCGCGACAACGAGGTCCACGTCGCGGAGCTGCAGGCGTTCGGCCCGGTGGCGCCGCCGACGCCCCAGGCCGACCTCTCGGTCGTCAAGACCGACGCGCAGGACCCGGTCCGGCGCGGGCAGCTGTTCGACTACGTCATCACGGTGTCGAACGCGGGGCCGAACACGGCGCAGAGCGTGACGCTGACCGACACGCTGCCCAAGAACGCCGGCTTCAGCAAAGCCACGACGACGCAGGGCACGTGCGCGAGCAAGCCGTCGAAGGGCGCGGTGACGTGCGCGCTCGGCAACGTCGCCGCGGGCGGCACCGTGACCGTGCGCATCACGATGAAGGCGACGGACCACGGCACCGTCACCAACTCGGTGTCCGTGGGAGCGCAGTCGCCTGCGGATCCCAACGCGGCGAACAACTCCGACACCGAGCAGACGACGGTCCGGTAGCGTCTCGCACGTCGACGAAGCCCGGCCCCCGGAATGCGGGCCGGGCTTCGTCGCGCGGTGGGCGGCCCGCGCGCGTCATCGCAGCCGCGACGCCGCGGCGCGAAGCTGGGAGCCGGTCACGCGTCGCACGGGAGGCGTCATGCCCACGCTCGAGCTGTCCGGCGGTCGCACGGCGACGTACGAGGTCGTCGGACGCGGCGATCCGGCGTTGTTGCTGCCCGGAGGCCCCGGCGCGGCAGCGTCGTACATGAGCGAGGACGCGCGGCTGTTCGCCGACGTCTTCACCTGTTATCTCGTCGACCCGCACGGATCCGGAGGCTCGAGCCCGCCGGCGTCGCCCGACGGTTACCGTCCCGAAGGGCACGCCCGGTTCTACGACGAGGCACGCGCGGCTCTCGGGCTGGAGCGCGTCACGGTGCTGGGGCACTCGTTCGGCGGCGGCGTCGCGCTCGCGTACGCCGCGTTGCGTCCAGACGTCACCGAGCGCTGCATATCGGTCGGAGGCTTCGCCGTCGGCACCGAGGCGGACGCCGCCGAGGGAGGCGCGGCGGCCGCCGAGATGGAGGCGATGCTCGCGCGCCACGCAGACGCGCCGTGGTACGAGTCGGCGCGGGCGGTGTGGGACTCGTGGACCGAACGCGCCCTGAACGCGCGCTCGGGCGCCGAGATCGACGACATGATGCGCGTCGTGCTGCCGCTCTACGCCGCGCATCCCGACCGGCCGAGCGTGCGCGCGCGGCTCACGGCGTTCGCGGAGTCGTTGACGTTCGACCTCGCGGCAATCAAGGCGTGGGAGGGCGGCGTCTACCAGGGCATCGATCTGCGGCCGCTGCTGGAGCGGATCTCGGCCCCCACTCTGGTCGTGACCGGAGAGCTCGACCTCATCTGCGGCCCCGCGCAGGCGCGCGCGATCGCGGCGCACGTACGCGACGCCGACCTCGTGCTGCTCCCGGAGTGCGGACACTGGCCCGTCGCCGAGGACCCGGACGCGTACGAGCGTGCGGTCGTGGACTGGTTGCGCGCGCATCCCGTCGGTTGACGGCGACCTCGACCGAGCGTCGGTGGAAACGCGCGTCGCCGTCTAGAACGTGATGCGAGGCGGGTCGTCGGGGGCCGCGAACGCCTGTAGGACGCGGCCCGAGACGTCACCCGAGGCTGCGACGGTGATCTCGACCGCGTGGAAGATCGCCCCGCGGTCCTCCGGGCGGGCCGGCCCCTGCGTGCACACGCCACGGTAGTGCGAGCACAGGCCCGTGCCGCCGCCGCCCGACATGACGAAGCGGATGCCGTCGTGCACGACCGTGTCGAACGCCAACCCGTGGGCGCAGCACACCAACGTCACGCGCTGCGCGCGCAACAGGCCGAGGAAGTCGTCCTCGCGTTGCGTGAAGCCCCAGTCCTCGTGCGGCGCATGGTGACCGCCGAGGCTCGGCGGCATGTGCATGAGCACGACGCGGTGCGGCTCGCGCGCGTCCTCGAGAGCGGCGGCGAGGAACGCGAGGTCGTCGTCCCGGGGCCCCGCGCCGGCGAGCGGTCCCTCGGTCGGGACCTCTATCTCGCCCGCGACGCCCGGCACCGACCGCAAGACCACGAAACGCGTGTCTCCGTACGCGAACGAGAAGTTGGCGGGACCGTGGACGTCCTCGAACGTCTCGGGTCCGGCGTCGTCGTCGACGTCGTGGTTGCCGAGCACGCACAGGTTCGGCACGTCCAACGGCTCCACGAGGCCGAGGTAGTGATCGTGACGGTCCCGCGTGCCGGGCCCGGCGAAGTCGCCGAGGTTCGCGAAGAACGCGGGGGCCGGGTCGAGCTCGCCGACCTGGCGCACCAGCGCGCCGAAGATCCCGTCCGCGGTGGGATCGGGGTACGCGCCGGAGTCACCGGCGACCACGAACGTGAACGGACGGCGCACGTCGGCGCCCTCGATCCGGCGGACCATGTCGGCGTTTCGTCCCTGCAAGGTCGTCGCTCCTTCGTCGCAGTCGAGGCCCGCCGTCGCCGACCATACGCCGGGCGCGGCGACGCACCGTTCGTGCGACGGAGACACGGGCGGGTGCGACGGCCGGATCCGTCGTCGTCGCCGCTCAGTCGGGCAACGCAGGAAGAGGTCTGCGCTCCGACAGACGCTCGAACGTCTCGTCCTTGTGCGTTTCGTAGGCCGCGAGCGCCGCCGAGTAGTCGTCGGTGATGGCATCGGTCGCATCCTCGAACGCCCGCCAGCCCGGCGTCTCGTCGTAGTAGAGATACCTGTAGTCGTACTGGTACTCGGCGATGCCCCGCTCGGCATCACCCAGCGCGTTGATCGCGGTGTCCATCACGCCGAGCAACGCCGCCTGATCGGCGGCAAACGGCTCGGACACCGTCAGTGCGGCGAGCTCGTCGCGTAGCTGACTGCGCAGGTCGCCGTGTTGCGCGAGAACGTCGTACGCCTCGTCGAACGTCGCGCCGCGCCGATCGACCTGGTCGATCCAAAGGGCGAGATCGCTGCGCGCGTCGCTGTAGCGCGCGACGATCCCGTCGAGCGAAGCCGCCTCGGCCCGGAGGTCGTCCAGCGTCCTGGCGCGACGCCGGTTCGCGCGCGCGATGCGAGCGCGCTCGGCGAGGATCTCCTTGCGGTACGCGGCGAGCTGGTCCAGCGCGCCCGTCAACGACGTCGGGCTCATCGCCACGACGTCGAACGCGGCCTCGGGCTCACGCAACTTCGCCGCTCGCTCGAACTCTTCGTTGAGCGCGTCGGCGAGCTCCGAAGCGCGCCGGTACTCCGATCGCACGGCGTCCGACGACGGGAGCGTCGCGAGCCTCTCGAGCTCCGCGAGATAGGCGGCGTGCGCCTCCATCACGCGCTCCAGCGCTCGGACGTGCTCTTCGGAGTCGAGCTCCGGCGGCACCCGCTCCAGCTCTTCGGCCTCGGCTTGGGCGGATCGCACCTCGGTCGCGAACGCATCGAGCTCCGACGGTCCGTCGACGTCGTCGGTTTGCACCTGCACTTCCGAGGCAAGCTGCAACGCGCTCCTCAAGGCGTCGTCGAACGGCTCGAGGTCGGGTCCGCGAAGCAACGCCCACGCGGCGACGGCGCCCGCCGCGAGCAGGATCGCGACGACCGCACCTCCGACGATCCAGCGCGTCCGGCGGCGGCGTGTCCGCCCGCGGGCGATCGACCGGTCGACGTCGTCGCTCGCGGCGGACGGGTCCGAATCCGGCTCCACGTCGGGACCCACCTCGTCGTCGGGCACGATCGGCGTCGCGACCGTCGGCGCGCTGGACATCGACGGCGCCACCGGCATCCCGCACGAACGGCAGAACGAGTCGTCCCGCGACAGCGCGTTGCCGCACTCGGCGCACAGCACCGGTCGCTCGTCGATCAAGCCCGCGCCACAGGAGCCGCAATAGCGGTCGTCCGCAGCGACGTGCCGGCCGCACTCGGGGCACGTCCCCGTGTCTCCCGCTCGCTCGAGCGGAACTGTCGTCTCGCGATGGTCCATGTCGCACCCGCCTTCGCCCCAGTGCCAGATCGTGCGAGCTCCGTCGAACGAGGAGCCCTGCACCGACATATCGTTCAAAAGCAAGCATCTGCCATACGTACTTCCTCCGACGGGGGGCCGGGTGAAGCGGCCGCGGGTGCGCGAAACGGGCTTTCTACGCAAGACCCTGTATTCACCGGCGACCCCGACGCCCGTAGCGTCGTCCCGCGGAACATCGCTGGGGCGAGTGCGAAAGGGGATCCCGATGAAGGGGACGGTGAGGGCGGCGTACGCACGCGTGCGCGGCTTTCTGAGCAGGAACGTGATGGCCGCCGTGCTGGTGGCGCTGCTGGTCGGCGTCGGGATGGGGTCGTCGGATCCGAGCGCCGCGAACGTCCAGACGTACCGCGACCGTCTCGCGGACGCCCGCGCCGACCTCGCCGACATGCGTGCCTCCGCCGAGCAGGACGTGTCGTCGCTGACCGCGGAGCGCGACGAGCTCGCGTCCGACAACGGACAGCTGTCGTCGCAGGTCGAGGAGCTCGAGAAGAAGCTCGCGCGCATGAACGCGAAGCGGCGTCTGCCGTCGCTGATCGGGCGCGCCGAGCGCCACGCCGACGCCCTCGCCGACCGGTACGGGTGGCGGCTCAGCGTCGACGTCCGCTTCTCCACTGCGCGGCCCGGGACGATCGTGTCGCAGAGTCCCGCCGCCGGGACGATGATGCGCTACGGCGCGCCGTTCGGCGTCGTCGTCGCCAAGGCGATCCCGCGCGTTCCGAACGTCACTGGCACCTCGAAGGGCGCCGCGGCCAAGGAGATACGCGCCGCGGGTTGGACCGTGGCGTTCACCGAGCAGGTGGCGTCCGCGAAGCCGGGGACCGTGGTGTCGACGTCGCCGGGGCCGGGCGCGCGCCTGATGCCGGGCGACACCGTGACGCTGGTGATCGCCAAGAAGGCGCCGCCTCCGCCGCCCGCGCCCGCGTCACCGCCGTCCGACTCGTCGGCGGACTCGTCGTCGAGCGGCGCCGGGTGCACGCCCGGCTACGAGCCGTGCCTGCCGCCCGCGTCGGACTACGACTGCGCGAGCGGCACCGGCGACGGACCAAAGTACACGGGCTACGTGAGGGTCACGGGTTCGGATCCCTACGGGCTCGACGACGACGGCGACGGCGCCGGCTGCGAGAACGGCTAGGCGCGATCGGCGCGGCCCGGTACCCGTGCATCGTGCGACGGGTACCGGGCCGGCGCTCTAGCTCTCGCAGCGGCGCGCCCTCGGGTCGCCCGGGCGGGGGCTCCTGCAACGATCGCGGTTCCGGCCCCCGTCGTTGACGTCGCGGCCCTTGCCGCCGTCGAGGTCGTCGCGGCCGTGCCCGCCGGCGAGTCGATCGGCGCCGGTCGAGCCGCGCAGCGCGTCGTCCGCCGCGCCGCCCCACAACCTGTCGTCGCCGCCCCCTCCGACGAGGCGATCGGCGGCGCGCCCGCCGATCATCTTGTCGTCGCGTCGCTGACCCATCATGACGTCGAAGCCCGGGCCCCCGGCCACGACGTCGGCGCCGGACGCGCACGACGCCCACGGGCACTGCTCTTTCGGCGCCTCCCGGAAACGCCCGTCTCCGACGATGACGTCGTCGCCGCGTGCGCCGTCGAGCCGATCGTCGTCGGGGCCGCCCGAGAGCGTGTCGTCGCCCGCGCCGCCGACGACGACGTCGAGGCCCGGTCGTCCCAACAGGCTGTCGCGCCCGCGTCCGCCGACGACGCGGTCGTCTCCGGCGACGCCCGAGATCGAGTCGGAGCCACCGCCGCCGTCGCAGAGGTCGTCGCCGCCCCCTCCGCTCAGCACGTCGCTGCCGCCGCCTCCGTACATGCGGTCGCCACCCTGGTTGCCGCGCAGCGCATCGGCTCCCGAACCGCCGCGGAACACGTCGCTGCCGAGGGGACGCCGGTCGGCGTGCGACGCCCACCCGTTGAGGACGTCGTCGCCTCCCTGTCCCAACAACTTGTCGCTGCCCGCACCGCCCACGACCACGTCGTCGCCGGGGCCGCCGCATATGCGATCGCGTCCGCGCAGGCCCTTGATCGTGTCACCGCCTCCGCGGCCGGCGATGACGTCGGCGCCGCGCGTGCCCCTCAGCGTGTCGTTCCCGCTCGACCCCACGATCGTCGCGGCCTTGCCGTGGCACGCGACGCCGGCATGCGCGCGGCGCACGTCGACGTGCATCGTCGACGCCACGAGCAGCGACAGCACGACGCACGTACCGGGCCGCGCGCGCGTCACGGCTCGCACCTTCGCTCCGCATCCGGGTCCGAGTCGCACACGTCGCCGTTCGTGTGGCGGCCGCCGTCGAGACGATCGTTGTCGCGGACTCCGTCGCGCGCGTCGAGGTCGTCGTCGCCGCCGTCGCCCTTCAGGACGTCCGGGCCGGTTCCGCCCTCGATCGCGTCGGCGCCGCCACGGCCGCGCAGGACGTCGCCCGACATGCCGCCACGAAGTTTGTCCGGGCCGCCTCCGCCGTCGAGGACGTCCTCTCCGCCCTCGCCCCACATGACGTCCGCGCCGTCGGCGCCGTTCGAGTCACCGCTCAGCACGTCGAGACCGGCCCCTCCCCGGAGCGCGTCGTCGCCCGCGCCGCCGGAGACGACGTCCTCGGACGGGCCGCGTCCCCCGAACACCGTGTCGTCGCCGGGGCCGCCGATCACGACGTCGTCGCCGCCGCCGCCGTCGACCACGTCGTCGCCGGGGCCGCCTAGGACGACCTCGTCTCCGTCGCCGCGGCCGCCCATGACGACGTCGTCCCCGGCTCCTCCGTCGAGCGTGTCGGGGTCGGCCTTCTGCAACGGGACACGCGACGATCCGTGCAGGACGTCGTCGCCGCGGCCACCCTCGAGGCCGTCGTCGCCGGCGGCGCCGCCGAGGCGGTCGCGGCCGGCACCCCCCGACAACACGTCGGCGCCCGCGCCGCCACACAGTCGGTCGTCACCCCGCAGACCCGTGATGACGTCGTCGCCGCCGAAGCCCATGATGACGTCACGGCCCGGCGTGCCGGAGATCCGATCGCGGCCCGCGGTCCCGACCTCCGTTGGAGCGGCCCCGAAGCACAGCGCGCCCGCGTCCGACCGTGGAGCTCCGAGGAGCACCAGAGCCGCGACGGCGAGAGCCGTTCCGCACGCGCGGATGCCTGTGAGGCGAGACGCCCGTATCCCCAACATTTCGTCCTCCGTCCGCTCGCGTTCCTATCATGTTCGCTCCCTGCCAGGTCATGGCGCGGTCGGGACAGACGGCGGCTCGGCTTCCGAAGCCGAACAACGTTCACGCGAGCGCGCGTGCGTCTCGACGCGGCATCGCGGACGTACCAGGCTGCGCGACATGGACGTCCCTTCCGCCTTGACGGCGGCGCGGCGTTCCACTAGTCACGAGGAGCAGCCGTCGTGTCGTTCGGAGGAAGGAGAGGTCGTGGGGGGTTACGCAGACAAGCTTCGGCCCAAGGCCGGCGAAGTCATGGACGCGTCGGAGCAGTTGCTGGCGGCCATACGCACGATGCCGCGCGGCACGACGATGGGGACGGCGATCGGCGGCGTCGTCGGCGCGACGGTCGCCGGCCGACAGGCCAAGAAGGCGACCGCCCAACAGACCGAAGGGTCGATCGCGGGGAGCTGGCCGGCGGTGAGGTCCGCCGTCGGTCTCACCAACCGCCGTCTGCTGATCTACGACTACACGTTCATGGGCAAGCCGAAGGATCTCGTCGGCGAGGTCCCCCTCGACCAGGTCGCGGCAGTCGAAGTGGACAAGGGCGTCACGAACAAGGTTCGCTTCGCGTTCAACGACGGGTCGGCGGTCGACGTCGAGTGCGCCAAGCTCGAGAAGGTCGGCGACTTCGTGTCCGCGTTCGACGGCGCGAAGGCGGGACCCGTCTCGTAGCCGGAGGCTCGGCGTCTCGTCGCCTTCGGCGAGGGCCGCCGTAGGTCACGTCGAGAGCGGCGACGTCGCCGGCTGCGAGAACGGCTAGGCGGCGTCGAAGCGCCGTCCGAGACGGATCGTGCGCATGTCGCCGTGCACGTGCTCGCACTCCGGATTCAGCGTCATGCTCAGCGGCAGCATCCCGTCGGACAGGTCGACGAGGGTGAGCTCGAAGCGCGCCTCATCGCACGGGTCAGTCCAGGAACAGGCAGAACGGATGACCGGCGGGATCGAGGAACACGCGGAAGCTCTCCCCCGGCTGGTGCTCGGCCACGCGCGCTCCGGTCGCGAGCGCGTGGGCTTCGGCGGCGTCGAGGTCGTCGACGCGGAAGTCGAGGTGCGTCATCTTGTGCGGCTCGCCGTCGCGCTCCGGCCACACCGGCGGGCGGTACCACGGCTCGGACTGGAACGACAGACCCATGGCGCGCGCTCCCGGGGGGCGAATCAGCACGAAGTCGTCGTCGCGCCACTCCACCTCCCACCCCAGCAGGCGCACGTAGAAGTCGGCGAGTGCGTGCGCGTCGGGACAGTCGAGCACGACCGCGGACAGCTCGATCCCGGGAGCGTCCTTCATCCGCGGAGCATAGGACGTCGCCGCCGCGGACACCTTCCGATGGCCGACGGATCGACGGTCGACGTCGAGTGCGCCGAGCTCGCCAAGGTCGGCGACTTCGCGGTTCCGCGTTCGATCAGGCGAAGGCGGCGGCGTGGCTCGCGACCGCGCGCACGCGGCAGCGCGCGCTACGTCTCCTTCTTCTTCTTGACCGGCTTCAGCATCTCGCGCCACGTCTCCGGGCCGACCACCCCGTCGACGGTGATGCCGCGCTCACGCTGGAACGCCTTGACCGCCGCGATCGTCTCGGAGCCGAAGATGCCGTCGACGTCGATGTCGGCGCCGAGCCGGTTGAGCGAGTGCTGGACGCGCCTGACCGCGCGTCCCTCGTCGCCCGCGTGGAGGATCGGGTGCGGATCGCGGCTCTTCTTGCGCTTCCAGACGGGCTTGACGCGGAAGTTGAGGTGGTGCGCCTCGGAGCCGCTCGCGTACGGACGCCACAGCTCCCACACGAACCCCCGGCCCGCGGCGATGAGGCGGTCGACGTCCTCGGTGTCCCAGTCCATGCCGCACTGCCACCAGAACAGGCGGCGGCCGACCGGGCCGAGGTACGCGGCGCCGTCGGAGCGCAACTCGTGCGTGGACCGTCCCGGCGGGTTCGCGGGGTTGTAGCCGGGCAAGCCGGCCTTGTAGCCGTCGTAGAGCTCACGCTGGCTCTTCTTGCCGAGACGGTGGAGCAGGTCCTCGGCGTCCGCGCCGCGATAGCACGAGTTGAGCGTCGCGCCGGGGACCTTGCCCTTGAGATCTCGAAGGCGCCGGGCAAGCAGCCGGGGGACGGGACAGTTGTCGACCACCTCGTACTTCATCGCCGCCCCACCTCGCCTTCGATCAGCGGCACGTCGCGTCGCGCCCAGACGACGGGAGCCGCGAACGGGGGCCGGCGTCGCCCCGAGTGCGCAATACAAGCGCCGCAAGTCTCGTCGTTCCGACCGAGGCCCGCGACCCGACGGCGCGGAGTTTACCTAAGGGACGGGATCGTGCCTAGAGGGTCTTTCGTCTCGACTCACATTCAAACGGGGTATACCTGGCAGCGGTGCTGAGAGAGAGAGCCGGCCAAAGGACGTCATCGGAAGGTTTGATACCGTTCGGACAACTAGCAACCGCATCACCCAACGATGCTAGGTGTCATCGATCTCGCCAGTCATGACGTTATATCGAATCATGCGCGTCTCACCGTGGAGAGGTTGGAGTGTTTCCCACTTGATCATGCGTGTTACGTCATTCGCTGACTCAAGTTCATACATCAGTCCCGCGGGGGTGTATCGATAACCGGAAACGACCACCTCCTCCGATCTGTTGGCGCTCACGTACATGGCGCGCTCACCACGCGCAACAACTGGCACCCAATCCGGCTGTTGTCTACCGAAGTCGCTGGCCAGCGATGTTCGACTCTCCGAAATGTCGGAGAATTTGTCCGCCGCGATTAGCAACTCGTCGGCTGCTACGTCACTCCCCACCGCGCGGGTGAGTTCGAGTGCTGCGGCAACAACCTCTCTGAAGTGTGACGCAAGCATCTCAGTTAGACGGAGACTCCCTTGCGCTGCGTCGTACACGCAGAATCCCCTGCATTCGCTCTCGTCGAAGGGAGAGCCCGATTTAGAGAGGAACAAACCGACGCCTAGGTCACGCGCCTGGATGCCGAACTCGGAGCAAAAGGCGTCGACGACAATTTCGGCGACGCCTGTCCGCAGCGCCATGCCTGGGTAGTGCCAACATACGCCGCTCGTGGGAAAGAAACGGGTCAGTTCACGTTGGGAGTACTCCGATCCGACACCATACCTGTGCTCGATCGCGGAGGAGCCGCGAATCTCTCGAAATCCGCGTACCCGCTCGCTCACCTGCACGTCGACTTCCGCCACAAACGACGCGCTCTCTACACTTCGCCACAGTTGCAACGTTCCCCCCGCAAACTGTGGGAACACCATAACCTGGGCAATGGGCTCTGTTGTTGTTGCCCTCGCCCGTCTGCACACGATCTCGCCTCGCGAACGATCAAGACGGACGACTCTGTGCGGTCTCGCCATGTAGTAGTAGACCGCACCAGGATAAGCTTCGCGAAGCGCTTGAGCCAGAGTCACCCTACCAAGAGCATTGCCTCTGAGATCAATGATCCTAAAGTCTTGCTCGGCAGCGGAGCGCAAGGGGAATTCGAGATGCGGAGTGTCCTGACCTCTCTGCTTTAGCGCATAGAGATCGGGCGGTACAGCCTCAGTCGGGTTGAGTTCGTTGTCGACCATCTTTCGAAACCCGCTCGGAAGCGTATCGAACGGTGAGAGCGAAGGGTTCTTCAGCTGCCCGATCTCGTATGCAGCACAAAGGGCATTCGCGTATTGAATCACTCGATTATCGAGGTACAACCAGCTGGGTTCCAACGATCGAGCTAGATACTTCTCTAAGCCTTCCTTTTGCTCTGAGATAACGCCGCGATCGTCGAGAAAGAGGCACACACCCGCATTCCGGCGACCAGCTCGTCCAAGGCGTTGCCAGAAGGACTTGATTGACGGAGGCTGACTGAGCAACACGACAAGGTCAATCTCACCAATGTCGAGCCCTAGCTCTAACGCACTCGTAGAAACAACACCTGCCAATTCTCCTTTCTCTAGGGCACTCTGAATCGACCGCCGATCCTCTTCCTCATATCCCGCTCGGTACGGAAGCACACGCTGACGCCGTCCGTCGACATCGACTTTGATAACCTCGTCCCGACGCCTTACTTCGTCGGCAACATCATTGGGTGTGGGGCGCTCATCCTCCTCATCGACGCCGAAACGATGAACTCCTGCCACGACTCGCTCGACCATCTTTCTTGAGTCGGCGAACGCGAGGAAGCGTCCGGTTCCCGAACTCGCGATCTCCCGGAGCAAGGCGAGAATGTTTGTGAAGCGATGCCCGCCCTCAGAGCGCGCCAACATGATTGATTTGCGCGGGCTCGGCGACCCATCCTCGCGAGGACCCAGGATATGCACCTTCCTCCCGGTCAGTTTCCAGAGAAAGCTCTCCGGATCTGCGATCGTTGCTGTGCTGCAGATGATTTGGTGTGGGCGAGCAGCGACCTGAAGGCGCCGCAAGAAAAAGGCCATGTTCGTTCCGAAGACACCGTCATACTCGTGCGCCTCATCGAGAACGAGAAGCCGGAGAAGCGACAGGAACTCTCTGATTTCGGCGAGATCCTGGCGTCTCAAGAGCCACGCATGTGCAACATCAGGCGTCATGAGAATCACACGAGACAGCTTGAGCCTCTCGAGTCGCTCCTCCATTTCGACACTTCCGTCGATGAATCCGAGAGAGAGGTCGAGTTGCCCCAAAAAGGATTGCCACTTGTTCAGCTGGTCTTGAATCAAAGCTTTCGCGGGATACAGCGCGAGCACTCTAGAGTGATGAAGACTTAGGAGGTGGTGGGCGGCACCGGCCATGAATGCAAGACTCTTCCCAGACGCCGTCGGTGTCGCTAATGCCACATCGTCACCACGCAACAGCGCCGCGACGGCGATCGCCTGATGACGGTAAAGACCTCTAGGCACGCTTCTCTCAAGAACCTCTTGAGCCAGCGGGTGCAGATCCTGCGGCACGGGGAGGTATCGCGCGGGGCGGCCTTCCAAGTCGATCCGATCGAGTATTGAAAGCGCCGCTTCCGTGGCTGCACCGTGAACCATGTGCACGACAGAGTTCGCTTCTTCTCCCACGCCTAGCCTCCCCAAGCCGATATCGACGCCGGCACATCGTCGCAGCGTCGAGTCGGCGAATGGAAGGGGCTAGCTCGACAAATGAGCCAAACCGACTAGTCCCCTATGGAGCCCAACAAGAGGGTCGCGCATTAGACGAATTCGCAGACGCCAAACATCCGCTGCGCTAACCGTCTGACACTCGCCCCCGCGAGGCTCTGAGGCCTGGTGCAATGCCCTGCGACGGCCACTGCGACCTTGATCAGTCCTGGGTGCACCTCACGCTCGTTAGTGCGCACGGCTCGGGCTTCGCGCCCAGGTCGGCGCCCCTAAAACGGCGGGAAGGGCAGCATCCTCAGGTCGCTCGGAGCGGCCTGATGCCGACGAAGACGTCTGGTCCCGTCTCGTCCTCGATGCCGTCGCGTCGGTGCGCGTGGAAGCCGGTCTCCGTCAGGAGCCGGAGCCACGTCGAACGTCGAAAGACGCCGCAGACGTGGCGATCGTGATCGACGTGCACGCGCCCGTCCGCGTCCTTGAGGAGGTACGCGTAGTCGGCGACGAAGGTGTCGTCGGCGGGGTCCGGGTCCCAGATCCACTCGAGGTAGCGAAGGCAGCGGTCCGGTCCGTCGTGACCACCGTGGTCCGTGCGAGCCACCAGCGTCTCGCGCACGACGTCGGGCGCGAAGACGGCCGCTCCGCCCGGACGGCAGTGCTCGAACGCGGTGCGCATCGCAGCGGCGAGATCGTCCTCCGTCGTCAGGTACATCACCGCGTCGTGGACGAACACGGCGTCGAAGCTCCTACCGAGCCGGATCGTCCGCATGTCGCCCTGGACGTGCGTGCACTCGGGATTCAACGCTCTGCTGACGGACAGCATCTCCTCCGACACGTCGGCGAGCGTCAACTCGAAGCGCGCCTTGAGGTGCGACGCGTTGTTGCCGCCGCCGCTGCCGAGCTCGAGCACCTCGCGCACGGGTATCCGCGCGCTCTCGGTCATCACGCCGGCGTAGAAGCCGGCCTCGACCGCGTACTCGTCCGGGCTCGTCACGAGATGGAACCAGCTCGCAAGCCCGTGATACATGGCCGGCAGCTGCGGAGCGTCGCTCATCGAAGGAGCGTAGCCGTCGCGCCGGCCGCAGACGTCGGTCGAGGGGCGCAGACGAGTCCCCCACGGAGCGAGCAAAGACCCGGAGATCGCGCTCGGCCAGCCCGCCCAGCTAGCGCGACGCGGACCGTTCGAAGCGGACGCCGGGCTCGCCGTTCGGAGCGGCGCGCGCCGCGGTCGCGGTCGCGCGCGTGTAGCGCAGGTACTGCCAGTTGGACGCGGCGCCGCGGTAGTCCCAGTGGTCGGCGAACACGTTGCGCGTCCGGAAGTAGCCCGGGCGATCCGAGACGAGGTAGGCGACGGCGCGCCCGTCGGCGCCGATCGGGAACGCCGCCCGGGCGGCCGGCACCCACTGTCCGTCGACGCGCTGTTGAGCCTCGAACACCAGATCGCGACCGGACTGGTTCGGCACGACGACGCCGACTTGCTTGCCGGAGTCGCCGACGCGATACAGCTTCCACACGCCCGACGTGCCGTACCACCCGTACAGCCTCGTTCGCACGAACACCTTCACGAAGACGTCGACGCCGTCGCTGTTCACGGACAGGTACGTGTCGTCGCCGGCCCAACGCGCGACGTACGTCGTGTTGCGCGACGGGGTCGCGTCGACCGTCAGTGCGCCGTCCGCGCCGACCGGCGCGCGCGCGATCTCGCGCTCCGTCCCACCGAACGGAATGGCGTAGATCGACACCGTCCGATGCGAGCTTCCCGGCGTCGGCGACAGTTGCGCCGTTAGCGACACGGTTCGTCCGTGGACGACCTGCTCCTCGCTCGCTGTGAGCGAGAGATGCGCGTCGAGACCGGACGACCCGTCAAGAGCGTGGAAGCGCACCGGGTCGTAGCCGCCGATGGAGACCAGGCGCGCTGCCTGCGGCACGAACTCGAGCCCGTCGGGCGCGGGCACGACGCCGTCGTAGATCACGGTCGCCGTCCCGCTCCTCCACGGATAGACAGCGACGTCGCTTCCGGGCGGAGGCGCGGGCGAGACCGCGACGAAGCCGCCGCCGGCGTCCGTCGTCGCCACCGTGTGGGGGTAGGTCGCCGTCCCATAGGTGAAGCCGGTGAGGGCCATGTCGCTCGTACGGTGCTCCTGCACCGTGTAGGGGTGGCCGTGCGCCGTCAGCAGCGTCTCGCCGTCGGCCGAGATCGCCATGTCGGCGAGGTCGCTGCCCTCGCCCCACGGCGTCGCACCGACCAGCGTCGCCGGCGCGCGCGAGACGTCGATCTTGACGACGGGAGCGGGGCTCAAGTCGCGCTCGGCGACGTAGAGCAGGTGCGGGTTGAACGGCGACGGCTCGAGGTCCGGGCAGTGGTAGCTATGCGGCGTATAGCCCTGCTCGCCGCTGCGCGGATCGACGAAGTAGAGGACGCCGTAGCGATCACAGGTGCCGAGGACGACCCACAGACGGTGGTGGACGAACGCGACGTCACCGGTCGAGGGATGGGGCAGAGGGAGCGTGCGCGTCTTGACGAGCGCGCCGGTGTCGACGACGTAGACGCCCGCGGCATGCTCGCGCGCGACGTAGAGCGTGTCGTCGTCGAGCGCCATGCCGGCCGCGTCGGGCAGCCCGGGAATGGTGGCGAGGACGTGGCCGTCGTAGTTCGTGACGACGACCGCGTCGCTCCCGGCCCCACCGGACACGAAGATGCGCCCGCGCTCGGCGTCGACGACCTGGTCGTAGAACGTCGCCAGGGGCAGAGCTCGGCCGCGCGGCACGAGCGCCGGGGTCGCCGAGGACGCGTGGACCGGAGCCGACACGGCAGCGACGACGGCGACCAGCACGCCGGCCACCAACCTCGCCGTGGTCCTACGCACCCCATCTCCCTCGCCCGCCCGGTGACGCGCACATCATGCCAGAGAGGTGATCTCCACATCGAGAGAGGTGCGGTGGAAGGCGCCGCGATCGCCTAGAGGCTCAGCCCCCGACGCACCTCACGCCCGTCAGCGCGCACGAGTCCGGCGCAGGCCCGAGGCCCGAGCCCGTCAGCGGCACGAAGGGCAGCATCAGGCTCGACGGGTGCTTGGCGTCGTGCAGGATCGTGTTCACGCTCGGCGGGCGCTTGGGGATGTAGGCGTAGTAGCTGTCCACGGCCGGAGGCGCGTGGATCTTCACCACGAGCCGGTGGCCCGGCCGGAACACGTGGCCGAACGGGAAGATCTCCACCAGGTACCGGTACACGCGGCCCGGCTCGATGAGCGTCGGGTTCGTGTGCGGACGCCACGGACGGTAGATCGTGCCGTCGTCGAGCTTGTCGGACAGGCCCCGGTCGATCGCCCGGTGACTCGCCCTAAGCATCCCGCGCTGGACGTAGTAGCGGCTCCCGTCGGGCGCCTCGTCGATCACCTGCACGAACAGCTCGGTCTCGGGCGCGGTCGACGACGCGTACAGCGTCGCGGTCGCGGGACCGACGATCGCGGTCGCGCGCCCGAACCTCTTCGAGCGGTACGTGAGCTCGTCCGGCCCCTCCTCGGTCGTCAGCGGCGGACCGGTGTCCTCGCCGCCCTGGTAGCTCCACGACTGGCGGCCGCTGGAGAAGTACGAGTCGGAGCCCTCATCGCGCCCGGGCGAGGCGAACCGCAGGCGGCCGTCCGAGCGCAGGTACAGGTCGCGCCAGCGCGACTGCTCGAGCGGGAACGTGCGCGACTCGATGCGTCCGTTCGAGCCGTCGCTCGTCATCTCGAGCAACGTCGTGACCGACGAGCGCGCCGGCGCGTCGCTCGCGCCGCGCAGCCAGTAGTCCATCCACGCGACGCGATCGCGCCACACCTCCTCGGGGCTCGTCTGCGTGCCGTGGACTCCGTTGGTCATGACGAGACGGCGCGCGGGCGCGCCGTCGACCGCCTCGAACAGGTGGTACGGCCCCCGCGGCCCGGTCTGCTCGTCCTGGTACGCGCCGGTGACGTGGATCGGCACGCGGATGCGCTCCGCGTACGTGATGAGCGAGCGCGAGCGATACCAGTTCGTGTCGGTGTCGGTGAGGCCCTCGAGGATCGGGTCGTCGAGGACCGTGCGACGGTGCGTCGCGACGTTGCGCGCGCACTGCTCGTCGCCGTTCGCGATGCCGGGGAACGTGCCGCCGCCGACGTCGTAGAACGGCCGGATCGCGCCGGTCCACAGCAGCGGGAAGCCGTAGTTCGCGACGCCGCCGGGGTAGACGATGCCGCGGTAGAGGTCGTCGATGAGACCGGAGACCGTCACTGCGCGCAAGTGCGGGGGCTGCGTCGCGGCGACCATGAAGCCGGTGATGCCGCCGTACGAGTGGCCGTAGATGCCGACGTCGCCGTTCGACCACGGCTGGCGCGCGATCCACTCGACGAGCTCGCGGCC
Source organism: Actinomycetota bacterium (assembly GCA_036260375.1). Taxonomy (GTDB): domain Bacteria; phylum Actinomycetota; class CADDZG01; order CADDZG01; family WHSQ01; genus DASZZZ01. The sequence continues at coordinate 65,666 of DASZZZ010000109.1, read as the reverse complement.
GTCGAGCGCGCTGCGCCATGAGAAGAGGTCGAACTCGCCCGCCGAGCACCCCGTGCCGCGGACCGACGCGTGCACGGTGACGTAGTTGCGTTCGTAGTGCTTGGTGAGTCCGCGGCTCCCCTCGCCCGAAAGGTTGCCCGGCGTCGTGCCGTCCGACGACCCGCCGTCGTAGCCCGACATCTCGAAGATCGTCGGGTAGCGGCGGCCCTCGACGTAGCCCTCCGGCATGCGCACGTTGATCGCGATAGACGTCCCGTCGCTCAGCGTGACGTAGCGGTTCGGCGCCGCCTCGGCCTCCGGCACGGGGTACGAGAACCCGGCGACGAGCGCGGCGATCCCCAGCGTCCACGCCAGCGCGCGCCGGGCCGGGACGAACGTGGCCATGACGAAGCCTCCAGTCGTCGACGACACCCCTCGCCGGTCCTATTCGCCGCCCGCGCCGCGGTCCCCTCCCCCGCGCGCCGCGCTGCTAGCCTGCGCCGATGGTCGACGCCTTCTACGTCGCGGACGGCGACGTGTTCGTCCCCACGGAGTGGACGCGCGGGCCGTGGTCGCGCGACGCGCAGCACGGGGGCCCGCCCGCGGCCCTGCTAGGACGCGCGCTCGAGCGTGCCGTGGGACGCGACGACGTGCTCGCGGCGCGCGTGACGTTCGACATCCTCAAGCCGATTCCGCTCGCGCCGCTGTCGATCGACGTGCGCACCGTGCGCGGCGGACGCAACGTCGAGCTCGTAGAGGCGCGCGCCAGCGCGCGTGACACAGACGTGATGCACGCGCGCGCGTGGTTCGTGCGCAGGGAAACCGTCGACGCACCGCCGACCCACGACGACCCACCGCCCGGCCCCCGGGACGGCGCGCGCGTCGAGCTCTTCGACACCGGAACGCGCGTCGACTACCTGCGCGCGATGGAGTGGCGCTTCACCTCGGGCGCGTTCCTCGAGCCGGGCCCCGCGACCGCGTGGGTTCGCATGCGCCACGCGCTCGTCGCGGGCGAGCCCGTGTCGCCGCTCGCGCGCGTGCTCGTCGCGGCCGACTCCGCGAGCGGCGTCTCGTCCGTGCTCGACTTCCGAGCGTGGCTGTTCGTCAACCCCGATCTGTCGGTGTACGCGCATCGCGCCGCGCACGGCGAGTGGATCTGCCTCGACGCGGCGACGACCGTCGGGCGCGACGGAGTCGGCATCGCGACGAGCGTCATCCGCGACGAGCGCGGCTCCCTCGGCCGCGGCGTGCAGTCGCTGTTCGTCGCGCCGCGCGCGCGCCGCTCGTAGTGCGGGGAACGTGGCGGCCGTGGCGCGAGCGGGTCAGCCGGAGACGACGACGGGATCGGTCGTCGGCTCGGGCGAGCCGCCGTCGGGCTCGACCGTGACCGCGGCCCCGTCCACGCCCTCGAGCGACTGATCCGTCTCGACCACCGCGACGTCGCCGGACACGTCGAACACGCCGGCGCTCGCGGGTGTGCCGTCGTCGAGGAACCACAGCTGGTAGTCGCGCCCCTCGGGGGCGGCGTCGAGCCCGTCGACCACGAACACGGCGCCGTCGTCGCCCGGGACCACCATCGCGACCGCCCCGGCGCCGCGCAGGCGCATGCCGTCGTCCGAGCGCACCAGCGCGGCCACGAGCTCGCGCTGCTCGGCGAGGTCGTCGCGCGCGACGATCCACAGCGCGCCCACCACGACCAGCGCGGCCGCCGCGAGGCTGGCTGCCAGACGCGGCCACGACGCCGCGACCCCGCGCCGCGCCTGTGCCCGAGGCCGCGCGCCGACGGCACGCTCCATGACGCGAGCCGTGAAGCCCGCGGGTGGCTCCTCGGCCGGCGTCGCGAGCGCGAGTGACTCGGCGGCCTCGGCGTAGCCGTCGGCCTCCGCCATGCACTCGTCGCACGAGACGATGTGCGCACGCACCTCCGCCATCTCGTCGTCGGGGACGGCGCCGAGGACGTACGCCGGGATGAGCGACCTGAGCTCGTCGTGCGAGCGGGTCATCGACCGTCGCCCCGTGCACTCGATATCAGGTCGCGCAGCTTGACGAGTCCGTCGCGCAGGCGTGTCTTGGCGGTGCCCTCTGGGATGCCGAGCTCAGTCGCGACCTCCCGGTACGTCCGGCCCCCGAAATACGCGAGCACGACCGCCTCACGCTGCACCGGCGTCAGCTGGACGAGCGCGGCGCGCACCTCGTCGCGCTCGTCGACGCGCCTCTCCGGACGCTCGACCGGAGCGCCGAACGCCTCTGCCTCGGATGCGAGCACGTCGGCGGTGCGGCGCAGCGACTGCTCCCTGCGGACGAGGTCGACCGACTTGTTGCGGGCGATGCCGGCGAGCCACGCCTGCAGGCTCCCGCGCTGGGGGTCGAACGCGCCCGGACGCCGCCACAGGGCAAGGAACGTGTCCTGCGCGACCTCTTCGGCGAGCGTCGGGTCGGCGACGACCCGCCGTGCGACGCCGTAGATCACGCCACCGTGCACCGCGATCACCTCTCCCAACGCCTCCTCGTCGCGCGCCATCAGCCGGTCGGCGAGGGCGGCGTCGTGGGTGCGGTCCATCGCCGAGCCATCGTAGCCACGCGTCCGAACGGGAAACTTCCGTTCGTCGGTTTCATCCCGTGCATGCCATCCCGTACACGAACGTCGTCGCGCCCGGTTCGTCCGCGACGGCGCGCCCGGATTGCCCGCGGCCCGGCATTCTACGCTCGGGCGATGAACGCTCCCCGGGAGCCCTTCGCCGAGGCGGCGGCCGCGTGAGCGGGATCGGCAGCCACGCTCGCGCCGCCCCCGACGCCGCCGCGATCGTGACGCTGGCCCGCACGGTCACGTTCGCGGAGCTCGACGACCGCCATGGGCGCGTGGCGGGCGCGCTGCACGCCGGCGGCCTCGCCACCGGCGACCGCGTCGCGGTGCTGTCGGCCAACCGGCTCGAATACCTCGAGGTGACGATCGGAGCGTTGCGTGCCGGCATCGTGCCGGTCCCCGTCAACGCTCTGCTGACGCCGCGCGAGGCCGCCTACGTCGTCGAGGACTCCGGAGCACGCTGGCTGTTCGCGGACCGCGCCTACGACGTCGCGCCGGGCCTCGAGCGCGTCGTCACGTTCGGCGACGCGTACGAACGCCTCTTGTTCGAGTCCGACCCGGCGCCGCTCGCCGACGTCGCGCTCGGACGCCCTATGCACTACACGTCGGGGACGACGGGGGTCCCCAAGGGGGTGTGGGTGCCGCCCGCGTCCGAGGACGCCGCCGCCATGCGCTCCGAGGAGTTCCGCACGCTGTGGGGTCTGGCGCCCGACGACGTCCACCTCGTGTGCTCGCCGCTCGCACACTCGGCGCCGCACCGCTTCGCGCTGCGGACCCTGGAGGCCGGCGGCGCCGTCGTCGTACAGACGCGCTTCGAGGCCGCCGAGACGCTCGCGGCGATCGAGCTTTTCGGCGCCACGTCGACGTTCGTGGTCCCGACGCACCTCGAGCGCTTCTTCGCGCTCAGTGAGAAGACGCTGCGCCGCCACGACCTGTCGTCGCTGCGCCTGCTGGCGCACGCCGGCGCACCGATCCGCGACGCGACCAAGCGCCGCGCGATCGCGGCGTTCCCGCCCGGCTCCGTATGGGAGTTCTACGGCGCGACCGAGAACCAGGCGACGCGCATCTCGGCCGACGAGTGGCTGCGCAAGCCCGGCAGCGTCGGCACCGCGCTGCCGGGAGCGCAGCTCGTGATCGCAGACGACGACGGCGTGCGGCTGCCGCCGGGCGACGTCGGCGACGTGTGGGTCGACGACGCGGGCGCGGAGCGCTTCTCGTACTGGAACGACGCGGACGAGACGCGCGCCGCGTGGCGCGGCGACGCGTGGACGGCGGGCGACGTCGGCTACGTCGACGACGACGGTTACCTCTACCTCACCGGACGCAAGAACGACACGATCATCACCGGCGGCGTCAACGTGTACCCGCGTGAGGTCGAGGCCGTGCTCGAAGCCCATCCCGGCGTCGCCGAGGCGGTCGTGTACGGAGCGCCGCACGACGAGTGGGGCCACGAGGTCCGTGCGCTCGTCGTCGCGTCGCCGGGGGCCGGGCTCGACGGCGACGACGTGCGGTCGTGGGCCCGGACGCGCCTCGCGGGCTTCAAGTGCCCGCGCCGCGTCGACGTCGTCGACGAGCTGCCGCGCACGCCGACCGGCAAGGTCCGGCGGGGGCCGCCCTCCTAGAACAGGGCGAGCGACAGGGCGCGGCGCGCCTCGACCGCGCGCGCGTCGGCCGGGGGCAGGGTGTCGAGCAGCGCGAGCAGGCGCACGCGCGCCCGTTCGCGGTCGTCCCCGCCGGTCGCGCGCACGACGTCCACGAGACGCGTCAGCGCGGTCTCCACGTCGCCGCGCGCGAACTCGAGGTCGGCGAGCGCACAGACGGCGCCGACGTCGGACGGATCGCGAGCGACGCGCGCCCGCAGGTCGGTCTCGTCGGCCCCCGACGTCCGCGCCGCGAGCTCCACGCGCGCGAGCCCCGCGGTCGCCTCGGGGTGGCCGGGATGGAGGTCGAGCGCCCGCTGGTACGCGGTCGCGGCGGCGTCGGCGTCGCCGCGCTCCTCGGCGGCGGCGCCCTCGGCCGCGGCCTCGTCGGCCGGGCTCGGCCCGAACTGCTCGAGCCAGCGCCTCACGTCGGGCTCGGGCAGCGCACCGGTGAACTCCGACACCTGACGGCCGTCGACGAACGCCTTGACCGCGGGGATGCCCTGGATCCCGAGGGCGGTCGCGACGTGCGGGTTGGCGTCGACGTCGACCTTGGCGAGGGTCCAGCTGCCGTCGGCCTCGGCCGCGAGGCGCTCCAGCACCGGCCCGAGGGCGCGGCACGGCCCGCACCACGCGGCCCAGAAATCGACCACGACGGGGAGGTCGAAGGAACGCTCGAGGACGTCGCGCTCGAACGTCGCGTCGCTTACGTCGACGACGTTGCTCATACCGAGGTCAACGCGCGCGCCCGCCGGATCGATTCCCGCGCCGTCACGCGGGGCGGCGCGCCGCGAGCTCGGCGCACTTGCTCCGGATCGCCTCGGCCGCGTCGTGGAGCTTGGCGCGCTCGTCGTCGTTGAGGTCGAACTCCACGATCTCGGTGACGCCGCCGCGCCCGAGCCGCGCCGGCACGCCGAGGTAGACGTCCGACACGCCGTACTGGCCCGTCGTCCACGCGCACGTGGGGAGCACGTCGCCCGTGTCGGCGAGCACCGCCGCGACCATCGCGGCCGACGACGACGACGGGGCGTAGTACGCGCTGCCCTTCTTGAGGTAGCCGACGATCTCGGCGCCGCCGTCGCGCGTCCGCTGGAACAGCTCCTCGAGCGTCTGGTCGTCGACGAGCTCGGGAAGGGGCTTGCCGTTGACGGTCGCGTGGCGCGGCAGCGCGACCATCTGGTCGCCGTGCGACCCGAGCGTCATGGCGTCGACCTCGGACGGCACCACGCCGAGCTTCTCGGCGATGAAGAAGCGCAGGCGCGACGAGTCGAGCACGCCGGCCATGCCGAACACGCGCTCCTTGGGAAACCCCGACACGACCGAGGCGAGGTACGTCATCTCGTCGAGCGGGTTGGACACGACGACGATGATCGCGTCGGGGGAATGGGCGGCGATCTGCTCGGTCACGCCCCCGACGATCTCGGCGTTCTTGTCGAGGAGGTCCATGCGACTCATGCCCGGCTTGCGCGGCAGCCCCGCGGTGATCACGACGACGTCGGACCCGGCCGTGTCGGCGTAGTCGTTCGTGCCGACGACGCGTGTGCGAAAGCCCTCCACCGGCGCGGACTGGTTCACGTCGAGCGCGAGGCCCTGCGGCAGCCCCTCGACGATGTCGATCATCACGACCTCGTCGGCGAGGTCCTTCTCGGCGATCCGGCGCGCGGTGTTCGACCCGACGTTGCCCGCGCCGACCACGGTCGCCTTCGTGCCCGTCTCTCCCATCGTCGCCTCCTAGACCGCGCCCGCGTTGAGCTTCTCGATGACCGCGTCGGCGACCTCCGACGTGCCGACGGCGGTCGGGTCGTCGCGCGTCGGCTTCATGTCGTACGTCACCGACCTCCCCTCCGCGATCACCGCCGCGAGCGCGGCCTCGAGCCGGTCGGCGGCGCCGAACTCCTCGAGGTGGCGCAGCATGAGGACGCCCGACAGCATCATGGCCATCGGGTTGACCTTGTTCTGGCCCGCGTACTTGGGGGCCGACCCGTGCGTCGGCTCGAACACCGCGACTTCGTCGCCGATGTTGCCGCCCGGCGCCACGCCGAGGCCGCCGATCAGCCCTGCGCCGAGGTCCGAGACGATGTCGCCGTAGAGGTTGGGCAGCACCAGGACGTCGTACAGCTCCGGCTTCTGCACGAGCTGCATGCACATGTTGTCGACGATGCGGTCCTCGAACTCGATGCCCGAGCCGGCGTACTCCTCGGCGACCTCGCGCGCGGTGCGCAGGAACAGCCCGTCGGAGAACTTCATGATGTTCGCCTTGTGCACGGCCGTGACCTTCTTGCGGTCGTTCTTGATCGCGTAGTCGAACGCGGCGCGCACGATGCGCCGCGTGCCCGTCACGGAGATCGGCTTGATGGAGATGCCCGAGTCCTCGCGGATGCGGCGCGCGCCGAGCTCGTCGATGAAGTCGATGAGCTTGCGCGCCTCGGGCGACCCCTGCTCGAACTCGATGCCCGCATACAGATCCTCGTGGTTCTCGCGCACGACGACGACGTCGATGCCCTCGTAACGGGACCGGACGCCGGGATACGACTTGCACGGACGAAGGCACATGTAGAGGTCGAGCTCCTTGCGCAGCGCGACGTTGACGCTGCGAAAGCCCGTGCCCACCGGCGTCGTGATCGGCCCTTTGATGGCGATCTTGTTGGCGCGTATGGAATCGAGGACCTGGTCGGGCAGCGGCGTGCCGAACTCGTCCATGACGTCGGTGCCGGCGTGCTGCACGTCCCAGTCGAACTTCACGCCCGTTCCCTCGAGAACGCGACGCGTCGCCTCGGCGATCTCGGGCCCGGTGCCGTCACCGGGAATCAGCGTGACGCGGTACGTCCTGTCTGCCATCGGGTCTCCCCTGTCGTCGGCCGTGGAGGAGCCCAAACCTATCCGCTCGGCACGCTATGGGGCGCCGACGCGCCGAGGGGGCGCCGAAGCGCCCCCTCGACCGGCCCGTGACGGCCGCTCAGCCCGATCCGGAGTCGTCGTCGTCCGAACCGGTGTCGTCGTCGTCCGAGCCCGATCCGCCCGAGCCGGAGCTGCCGCTCGAGCCGGAGTCGTCGCCGGTGTCGTCGCTCGGACCCGAGTTGGCGCTCGGCCCCGAGTCGTCGCTCGGACCCGAGTCGTCGCTCGGACCCGAGTTGTCGCTCGGCCCCGAGTTGTCGCTCGGACCCGAGTTGTCGCTCGGACCCGGGTTGTCGCTCGGCCCCGAGTTGTCGCCGTCCGTGTCGTCGCCGCCGTCGGTGTCGGTGTCGCCGTCCATCGTGTTGGTCGCGTCGGTGTCGTCGTCGAACGTGTCGTCGTGCGTGCCCGTGTCGTCGTCGAACGTGTCGCCGGCGCCGTCCGTCGCGGTGTCGTCGCCCAGCGTGTCGCCCGCGCCGCGCGTGCCGGTGTCGTCGCCGAGCGTGTCGTCATCGTCGTCGTCGTCGTCCGACATCGCGACGACGTCGTCGTCACCGTCGCCCTTGCGCGTGAGCACCGCGCCGTCGTCGTCGCGCCGGTCGTCGCTCGCGTGCGCCGGCGCGACGGTGTTCTGCGCGGCCTCGATCGCGATCAGGCCGGCGCCGGCGGCGACGAACAGCGAGAACACCAGCACCGCTGCACTTACCGCTCGGTTCATGTTCGTCCTCCTGTCTCGACGTTGTCGCCGGTCCAACGACGCCGCGTCCGCCGCGTTACGTACGGGCTGACGTCATCGCAGCCGCGGCCGCGCGCGTCCGAACGAACGCCGGCGCGGCAACATCGCGACGAGCGGCTCGAGCGCGTCGGCGATCGCGCGCGCCGGCGGGCGGTCCGACGGGTCGGGCGCGAGGCACGCGTGGACGAGCTCCGCGACGGGACGCGGGACGTCGGACGGAAGCTCCGGCGCGCGCGCCGAGGCGTCGAGCGCGCCGGCCCGTCCGAACGGCAGCCGGCGCGTGAGCGCGACGTAGAGCGTCGCGCCGAGCCCCCATACGTCGGCGGGCGGTCCGACGCCGCCGTGGGCGCGCGGATCGTGCTGCTCGGGCGCCATGTACGCCGACGTCCCGGCGGGCGCCGTCATGCGACCGGCGCGCTCGAGAGAACGCGCGATGCCGAAGTCGACGAGGCGCGGCATCGCGTCCATCACGACGTTGGCGGGCTTGACGTCGAGGTGGACGACGCCCTCCGACGCGAGGTAGTGCAGCGCGCCGGAGACGCGCAACGCGACCGGCAGCACCTGCTCGAGCGGCAGCGGGCCGTGCTTGCGGACCAACGTCCGCAGCGACGGCCCCTCGACGTGCTCCAGCACGAGGTGTGGCACCGCCTCGCCGAGCGCGGCCGCGAAGCACCGCACGACGACCGGGTGGGCGAGCCGCTGCAGCAACGCGCCCTCGCGCTCCAGCCGCGCCCGGGCGCGCTCGTCGCCGGCGGCGTCGGGGCGCAGCGCCTTGGCGACGATGATCGACGACAGGCGGTCGTCCCACGCGAGGTACGCCTCGGTGGCGCGGCCCCCGCCGAGCGCGCCGAGCACATGCCGTCCGGGCGCGATCTCGTCGCCCTCGGCCAGGGTCCAGCTCGCTTTGGCGTCCACGACTGCGCTCGCTCCCATGCCCCACCTCTCGTCGGTTGCCCGTATAACGAGTGCGGCGCGCCGCCGTTACGCCGGCGTCCGCCGTAACGGACCCGGGTCGCCCTCGTTGTAGAGGACGGATGTGGACACCACGACGCTCAAACGGGAGGTTCGCAGGGCCGCCGCCGGCGACGAGCGCGCCGCGGCGCTGCTCTTCGACCACTTCCACCCGCGCGTGTTCCGCTACGCCCTCGGGCGGGTGCGGGACCGCGCCGCGGCGGAGGACGTCGCCGCGGAGACGTTCGCCAAGGTGCTCGGCGAGCTCGGCCGCTTCAAGTGGCGGGGCGCCGGCTTCGAGGCGTGGCTGTTCCGGATTGCGTCGAACCTCGTCGTGGACCACTTCCGCAAGACCGGGCGCGAGCAGGCGAGCGACGACGTCGCGGGCCGCCTCGACGCCACCGAGGAGCGAACGCCGGAGGTCGCGGCGCTCGCCGCCGAGACGACCACGGAGCTGAGTGCGATGCTGGACGAGCTTGCGCCGGACCAGCGGGAGGTCCTGCTGCTGCGCTTCGCGGGCGGGCTCGAGCCCGCCGAGGTCGGCGCGGTGATGGGCCGCAACGCCAACGCGGTGCGACAGCTGCAGTTCCGCGCGCTCGCCAACCTGCGGCGCCGGATGCAACAGGGGGTGAGCACGTGACCGGCGACATCGAACGCGACCTCGACGTCGCGCTCACCTCCGAGCGCCCACCGGCCGACCCCGACGTCGCCGAGATGGTCGACGTGGCGCGCCGCCTCGGCGACGAGCTCGCCGTCGACGCGCCCGGGGCGCGGCGCGAGCGAGCGATGTTCGTGCAAGGCGTCGCCGGACGGCGCCGCCGGCGCCCGCCGCTGGTCGCCATCGCGCTTCGCACCGCGGCCGCCGGCGTCCTGCTGATCGCGGTCGCGTGGGTCGCCCAGAACGCGGCCCCCGGCCAGCGCCTCTACCCGGTCAAGGAGGCGCTGCGCACGATCGGGCTCGCGCCGAGCGTGTCCGCCGACTTCGAGGACCGCGTGCGCGCGGCCGGGACGCTGCTCGAGGACGCGGCGGCCCAGCTTCCGTTCGCGCCGCAGCGGGCCGAGCGACTGTCGCTCGACGCGCTCGGCGAGCTCGCCCGCGCCCAGGACCTGCTCGACGAGGAGCGGGGGCCGATGCGGGCGCAGTGGGAGACGCGCATCGAGCAGCTCGAGCGCCGCGCCGTGACGCTGCTGCGGCTGTCCGGCGAGGAGGCTGACGACGACTCCGACGACGACTCGTCCGGATCCGGGTCGGATGACGACGACTCCGACGACGACTCGTCGGGGCGCGGGTCGGACGACGACTCCGATGACTCGGACGACGACTCGTCGGGGCGCGGCTCGGACGACGACGACGATTCCGACGACGACTCGTCGAGGCGCGGTTCGGACGACGACGACTCCGACGATTCGGGCTCGGACGACGACGACTCGTCGGGGCGCGGCTCGGGCGGCGACGACTCCGACGACTCGGGCGGCGGCTCGGACGACGACTAGGACGACGGGACGTGGCCGTGCGCGGCGCGCTCCGCGAGCGTCACCGTGTTGCGAAGCAGCATCGCGATCGTCATCGGCCCGACGCCTCCGGGAACCGGCGTGATCGCCGACGCGACGTCGCGCACCGCGGCGAAGTCGACGTCGCCGACGAGACCTTCGTCGGTGCGGTTCATGCCGACGTCGACGACGACGGCGCCCGGGGCGATCATCGGCGCCGTGATCGTCTTCGCGCGCCCCACCGCCGCGACCACGACGTCGGCGGCCGACGTGTGACGCGCGAGGTCGCGCGTACCCGTGTGACACACGGTGACGGTCGCGTTCGCGCCCGGCCCTTTCTGCATCATCATGGCGGCGAGCGGCTTGCCGACGATGTTCGAGCGACCGACGACGACGACGTGCGCGCCGAACGTCTCGATCCCGCTGCGAACGAGCATCTGCTGGATGCCCGCGGGCGTCGCCGGCGCGACGACCGCATCGCCCGCGAGGAGGCGTCCGAGGTTGCACGGATGGAAACCGTCGGCGTCCTTGTCGGGACGCACGGCCTCGAGCACCGCCTGCTCCTCGATCTGCGACGGCAGCGGCAGCTGCACGAGGATGCCGTGCACGCGCTCGTCGTCGTTGAGCCGCGCGACGAGCGACAGCAGGTCGTCCTGCGACGTGCTCGCGTCGAGATGGTGGTCCCACACCGCGATGCCGACCTCGGCGCACGCCTTCTGCTTCGATGACACGTACGTCCTCGACGCGGGGTCGTCGCCGACGAGAACGGTGGCGAGGCCCGGCTGGACGTCACGCGCGCCGAGAGCGCGCGCGTCGCGGGCGACCTCGGCACGCACCTCCGCCGCGAGGGCCTTGCCGTCGATGATCTTCGCCGCCATCATGTGTCTCCACTGGAGTCGGGGGGGACCGGCATCCTAGCCCCATGCGGGCCGAGCGTGTCCCTTTTGTGTTTAGGATGATTGCCACCATGTCAACAGGCGGAGTGGGCGCGTGGACGAAGGGATAGCAAAGTCCTCGGAGGGCCCGGCTCCGACCTCCCCAGCCTCACCGCCGGTGGTCGCGCCGCCCCCTCCGGTGGCACCGCCGCCCTATCCCGCCCGTCCGTCCCGCCTGCGCCTGAAGATTCTCCGACCCCTGCAGCACCGCGACTTCTCGCTGCTGTGGCTCGGGCTGTCCGTGTCGCTCGTCGGCGACGGCATCTTCTTCGTCGCGATGCCACTCCAGGTCCTGGAATTGTCGAACAGCCCGGGCGCGACCGCGTCCGTCGGCGCCGCGTGGACCGCGCCGCAGGTCGCGTTCCTGCTCGTCGGCGGCATCCTCAGCGACCGCCTGGATCGCCGCCGCATCCTCATACTCGCCGACATCGTGCGCGTCGTCCCGATGCTGCTGCTCGGGCTCCTGAGCCTGTCCGGCTCGCTGGAGCTGTGGCACATGTACGTTCTCGTCGCGGTCTACGGGCTCGGCGACGCGCTGTTCGGGCCCGCGTTCGGCTCGATCGTTCCCGACGTCGTGCCGCGCGAGCTGCTGGTCGAAGCGAACTCACTCGACAACTTCACGCGTCCGTTCGCGATGCGCGTCGTAGGTCCGCTGCTGTATCCGATCATCTTTGCGTTCACCGGGCAGGGGGGTGCGTTCCTCGTCAACGCCGGGACGTTCGTCTTCTCGGCGATCGCGCTCACGATGATGCGATCGCTGCCCGCGGCCCGCCGCGAACGGGCGACGCCGTCGATGCTCGAGGAGATCAAGGAGGGCCTCGCGTTCGTGGTAACGCAGCGATGGCTGTGGGCGTCGCTCGTCGCGATGGCGGCCGGGTTGCTGTGCTTCTACGGACCGTTCCAGGCGATCGTGCCGTACGTCCTCAAGAATCGCGGCGGAAACGAGGAGCTGTCGCTCGTCATGGCCGCGACCGGCGTCGGCGCGATCGTCGGCGCGGTGTTGCTGACCCAGTTCAGCCTGCCGCGGCGACACGTCACCATGATGTACGCGACGCTCGCCATCGGCGTCCTGATGCTGTCGGGCTTCGGCATCTTCCACGACCTGTGGCAGACCGTCATCGTCGGCTTGCTCATGTCGGGCTTCTTCACGGTCGGCACGATCATCTGGAACACGCTCATGCACACGCACGTCCCGCGTCACCTGCTCGGGCGCGTGTCGAGCGTCGACTGGTTCGTGACGACGAGCCTCATTCCGCTGTCGCAGCTGCTCGCGTCGCCGGCGACGAAGACGTGGGGGGCCGAGGACACGCTCATCGGCGCGGGCGTGCTCGGGTCGATCGTGTTGTTCGGATTCTGGCTCGCGATACGAGGGGCGGAGAGAACGCTGCTCAATGCCGAAAGTGACGCCGCCCTGTAAAGACCATCGGGACGCCGTGCTCGTCGGCGGCGTCTATCACCTCGTCGTCGCGGACCGAGCCGCCCGGCTGGATGACGGCCGTCGCGCCTGCGGCGACCGCGGCGTCGAGCCCGTCGCGGAACGGGAAGAACGCGTCGGACGCGCACACCGATCCCGCGGCCCGGCCCCCGGCGCGGCGCGCCGCGAGCTCGGCCGCCTCGAGGCGATTCATCTGGCCCGCACCGATGCCGACCGCGGTGCGCCGCGACGCGAGCACGATCGCGTTCGACTTGACGTGCTTCGCCACGACCCACGCGAACCGTAGGTCGTCCCACTGCTCGGGCGTCGGCTGCATGCGCGTCACGACGCGCGCGCCCGACGCGTCGTCACGCTCGTCGGGCGTCTGCACGAGCAGCCCGCCCGAGACCCGGCGCACGTCGCGCTCGCCGGGCGACGGGGGGCCGGCGCGCAGGATGCGGACGTTCTTCTTCGCGCGCAGCGCGTCGAGGGCGTCGTCCGCGAACTGCGGAGCGACGACGACCTCCGTGAAGATCGCGGCGATCGCCTCCGCGGTGGCGCGGTCGCACGGCTGGTTGAGCGCCACGATGCCCCCGAACGCGGACGTCCTGTCGCACTCGAGGGCGCGCGCGTACGCGTCTGCGAGCGAGCCGGCGACCGCCGCGCCGCACGGGTTGAGGTGCTTGACGATCACGGCCCCCGGCGCGCCGAGCTCGAGCGCGAGCCGCCACGCGGCGTCGGCGTCGAGCAGGTTGTTGTAGCTGAGCTCCTTGCCGTGCAGCTGCTCCGCTCCGCCGATGCCGCCGCCGCCGGTGCGATAGAACGCGGCGGTCTGGTGGGGGTTCTCGCCGTAGCGGAGGTCGAGCGCCTTCGTGCCGGCGAGCACGAGACGGTCGGGCAGCCCGTCGGCGCCGGCGAGGTAGGCGGCGATCGCGGCGTCGTACGCGGCCGTGTGACGGAACGCGTCGAGCGCGAGGGTGCGGCGCGTCTCGTCGGACAGTCCGCCGTGCGCGCGGAGCTCGTCGAGCACGAGCGGATAGCGCCCTGGGTCGACGACCACCGCCACCGAGTGAAAGTTCTTGGCCGCGGCGCGCACCATCGCGGGACCGCCGACGTCGATCTGCTCGACCGCCTCGTCGAGCGTCACGCCGGGGGCCGCGATGGTGCGCTCGAACGGGTACAGGTTGCACACGACGAGGTCGATCGGCACGATCGAGCGGTCGCGCAGCTGCGCGACGTGACTGGGATTGCGGCGGTCCGCCAGGATCGCTCCGTGGATCGTCGGGTGCAACGTCTTGACGCGCCCGTCGAGCATCTCCGGCGCGCCGGTGACCTCGTGGACGGGCGTGACCGGAACGCCCGCGTCGGCGAGCGCGCGCGCGGTGCCTCCCGAGGACAGGATCTCGACCCCCGCGTCGACGAGCCCGGCCGCGAGCTCGACGATCCGCGTCTTGTCCGACACGCTGACCAACGCCCGCCGGATCGCCGCCCGCTGGTTCGTCACGGCGGCATCCTAACCACGCGCCGGGCCCGAAAAGCCGGGCGCGTCACTCGACGCCAAGCTCGCCCTCGATGCGCACGCGCCCGCCCTCGACGCGCACGCGGCCCTCGAGCACGAGCCTGCACGCATCCGGCAGCAGCCTGCGCTCGACGCGCTTGATGCGCTCGTGCAGCGACGCCTCCGTGTCGCCGGGGCTCACCGTGACCGCCTCCTGGAGCAGGATGGGACCGTGGTCGACCTCGTGGTCGACGAAGTGGACGGTGGTGCCGGTGACCTTGACGCCCCACGCGAGCGCGTCGCGCACCGCGTGCGCGCCGGGGAACGCCGGGAGCAGCGACGGATGCAGGTTGACGATGCGTCCGGCGAACGCGTCGACGAACGCGGGCGACAGGATCCGCATGAACCCGGCGGAGACGACGAGGTCCGGGCGATGGTCGGCCACGCGCCTGCGCAGGGCCTCGTTCCACTCGTCGCGCGTGGCGAACGACGACGGCTCGACGGCCTCGACCGGGATGCCGCGGGCCGCGGCGACGTCGAGGCCGCGGCACGCCCGGTCGGCGAGCACGGCGACGACCTCGCCGGGGATCTCGTCGCGCTCGCACGCCTCGACGAGCGCCTCCATGTTCGAGCCGGAGCCGGACACGAGCACCACGATGCGGCCGGGCATCGACCCACCCTAAGCGGGCCCGACCGCCTTCAGGACGGACGCGGGCACGCCGAAGATGGGGGCATGCGAGGGCTCACCCGGACGACTGCGCGCGTCGCGGCCGCGACGCTGGCCGGCGCGCTCGCGCTCGGCGTGACGCCGGGGCCCGGCCCCCGTACGGCGCGCGCCGCCGCCCCCTCTCCCGAGGTCGTCGTGGTGACCGCGAATCTCCAGGAGGCGTTCGACGAGCGCGACCTGCGCGACATGCGCGAGATGCGCGTGTTCGTGTCACGGCTGCTGGAGCGGGCGCCCGCCCCCGACGTCGTGCTGCTGCAGGAGGTACGCGGGGCGAGCGCGGCGTACGTCGCCGAGCTGCTCGAGGCGCGCACGGAGCACGACTTCGCAGTCGTCAGGGACCCCGGGCCGGAGCCGTGGGCGCGACGCGGCAACGTCGTCGTCAAGAGCGAGACCGCGGTGCTGATCGACGCCGACACGATGGCTCGCGCCGGGCGCGGCGGATGGCTGCGGCAGACGCACGACCCCGGCGACGGCGCCCCGGGCGAGACGAGGACGGTCAAGAAGACGGCGTACGTCCCGCTCGAGGAGCGCGCCACCGGCATGCGCGTCGCGGTCGCGAGCGCGCACTTCCACCTCGACAACCTGCTCCGCACCAAGACGATCGCGGCGCGCTACAAGGAGCGGTGGTCGGTCGAGATAACGCGGTTGCTGGAGCGCGAGTACCCGTCGAGCGTGCACGTGTGGGGAGGCGACCTGAACGCGTCGCGCTGTCGCGACGCGCGCGCCGACGGCTGCGTGCTGTCGCCGTTCTGGAAGACGATGACCACGGACCCGTTCCGCTACGACGACGTCGTCTACACGGTGGCGGTGCGCGACGACGACGTCGTCGAGAAGCGCACCGGCCACTCGGACTACGTCTTCGCCGACGGCGCGCCCGTCGACGCGGGCTCCGACATCACGTACAAGGACGAGCTCGAGCGCGACGCGAGCGTCTTCTACTCGGACCACCGGTTCTTCTGGGCGGTGGTCGGCGAATGACGCGCTAGAACCTCCGCCGGGGCCGCGAACGCAGCGACGAACGGTTCCCGCGCGACGAGTAGACGACGCGCGGCTTGGTGACCTTCAGACCCTCGGCCTCGAACTCCTGCTTGAGCTCCAGCGCCCGCGCGACGTTGCTGACGTCGGCGCGCTGTTGCGGCATCACGAACGTGACGCCGGTACCGCTGCGCCCTGCGCGCGCGGTGCGTCCGACGCGGTGCACGTAGCCCTTGTGGTCCTCGGGCGGGTCGTAGTTGACGACGAGCGTGATGTCGTCGAGGTCGAGGCCGCGGGCCGCGACGTCGGTCGCCACGAGCACGCCGACCTTGCCCGACTCGAAGCGCTCGAGGGCGCGCTTGCGCGCCGGCTGCGTGAGGTCGCCGTGGAGCGCCGACGCGTGCACGCCGCGCGCCTGCAGGCGCTCGGTGAGGCGGTCGGCGCCGCGCTTCGTCCGCACGAACACGAGCGCGAGACCGCGCTCCTCCGATAGCAGCTCCACGAGCTTGTCGACCTTTGCGTGCTCCTCGACCGGGATGAACCTGTGCTCGGCCTCGTCGACCGTCTGGCGCCTGTCCTCGATCGAGTGCGTGATCGCGTCGCGCGTGTACGCCCGCGCCATGGCGCCGACCCAGCCGTCGAGCGTGGCCGAGAAGAACATCGTCTGGCGGTCCTTGGACAGGCGGCGCACGATGTGGTCGACCTGCGGCTGGAACCCCATGTCGAGCATGCGGTCGGCCTCGTCGAGCACGAGGACAGTCACGCCGTCGAGCGAGAGCATCCGGCGGGCGACGAGGTCGTCGAGGCGGCCTGGCGTGGCGACGACGACGTGCGCCTTCGACGCGCGCTGCGCCTGGTCCCCCAGGCTCACGCCTCCGTACACGGCCGCGACACGCAGGTTGCGAGCACGCGCCACGTCCTCGAACTCCTCGGTCACCTGCACCGCGAGCTCGCGCGTCGGCACGAGGATCAGGGCCGCGGGGCGGCGAGCCGCGGGGTCGAGGCGCTCGACGATCGGCAGCGCGAACGCGAGCGTCTTGCCCGAGCCCGTACGCGACTTCGCGAGCACGTCGCGCCCGGCGAGGGCGTCGGCCATCACGAGGGTCTGGATCTCGAAGGGTGCTGCGATGCCGCGGCGCTCGAGCGCCCGGCTGACGGGCGCGGACACGCCCAACTCGGCAAACGTCGACATGCTCTCGACTCCTTCTCACAGGCGGCACGCGCCGCCCCATCGGGAGAGATTCGAACGGCCCCCGAACCACCGGAAGGAGGAAGCGGACTGCGAATCTCACGGGTGACCGTCGTCACCGTTCTGTCACGATAACACGCACGTCCGTTCGATGATTCCCGGCGTCCGGCACGACCGGCCGCGTGCGATGGCTATGCTCTGCGCCATGAGCGAGACGAGGATCGAGACGATCACCGCCGCCGACGGCGGCACCTTCGACGGCCACGTGTGGGTGCCCGACGGGGGCGGGGGCGCCGGCGTGCTCCTCCTGCAGGAGATCTTCGGAATCAGCCGCTACATCCGCGACGTCGCCGAGCGCCTCGCCGACGACGGCTACGTCGTGCTCGCGCCCGACCTCTACTGGCGCATCGAGCCCGGGGTCGTGTTCGACGCCTCCGACCTCGACCGGGCGCGCTCGTTCTCGCAGCGGTTCGACTGGGACACCGGCGTGCTCGACTGCGGCGCCGCGTACATGCACCTGCAGGGGCTCCCCGAGATCTCCGAGAGCTGCGGCGTCCTCGGGTTCTGCTTCGGCGGCTCGCTCGCGTACCGCATGGCGACCGACTTCGAGCCCGACGCGGTCGTCGCCTACTACGGCTCGCGCGTCCCCGACCAGGTCGACCTGATGGGCCGCGTGTCGTGCCCGCTGCTGATGCACTTCGGGGGCAGCGACCCGTTCATCGCGCGCGAGCGCGTCGCCCGCGTCCAGCAGGAGGCCGAGGGGCACGAGCACGTCGAGGTGCTCGTGGAGGAGGACGCCGGGCACGCGTTCGACAACCACGAGTCCGAGGCGCTCTACGACGCCGGCGCGGCGCGACGCGCGTGGCGGGCGACGACGCAGTTCCTCGATCACGAGCTGCGCGGCACGTAGCCCGTGTCGTCGGCCGCGGTTCCTGCTTTGATGGGGACGTCCGGGGAGTCGGAGGCTAGGGGGACGACATGGGCAAGGCGGGACCCACCGGCGCGCTGAAGGTCATCGCGTGGCTGGTGCTCGTGGTCGGCGTCGTCATGGGGCTGTTCATCGCGCTGCAGAGCGTGCAGGAGCAGCTCGCGATCAACGAGGTGACGTTCGAGACCGAGGTCGAGCAGGCTGTGCGGCCGGGGTTCGTCGCGGCCGGAGTCGTCGTCGCGCTGCAGGCGATCCTCGCGTGGGCCGCGCTGCTGGTGTTCGCGACCATGGCCGACAACGTCGCGGCGATGACGCGCTCGCTCGCGAGCGGCGGATACCGGAGGCAGGACGACACACGCTCCCTCGACTAGCGCTGGCAGGCCGACCGGCGAGCCGTCGTCGGCGGTTCCCCCCAGCGGTCTAGCTGGTCAGCGGTCGAGCGCGCCCGCCAGCGCCTTCACTGCGAGCGGGTAGCGCCACGTGATGCGTCCGTGCTTGCCCTCGAACAGCTCGAGGGTGTGCTCGATGCCGTGCTCCGTGAGCGCGTTCGAGAACGCCTGCGCGCCGAGGTCGAGGTAGTACTCGTCCGACGTCCCGGCATCGACGTAGACGAGCCGCATGCCCGCGAGCGCGTCGGCGTGCTTCGGCACCATGCGCACCGGGTCCCACGCGAGCCAGCGCTCCCACACGTCGTCGCGCAGCGCGCCGGTCGCGGTGTCGAACGGGAGCACCGCCGTACCCGGCCGGGCCTCGTCCGGCGAGTAGCACAGTGCCATCGTGTAGCTGTTGAGGAGCTCGTCGGAGACGGTGAAGCGCTCCGACGTCTCGAAGTCCTCGACGAAACGCTCGACGGAGCCGTCGTAGCGGTCGCGCAGCACGCGCGCCGACTCGCGGAAGTCCGGCAGGTAGCAGACCTCGAACAGCGCGTCGCCGGAGTGCGTCGCGAGCGCGCCGAAGACGTCGGGGCGCATCATTGGCACCACCATCGCGCCGTAGCCGCCGCTCGACTTCCCGGTCAGGCCGCGCGCGCCCGGCTGCGCGACCGTCGGGTAGCGCGAGTCCACGAACGGGACGACTTCGTCGCACAGGTAGTCCATGTAGCGACCGGTGCCCGCGGAGTTGACGAACTGCGAGCCGCCGAAACGCGTCCACGCGTCGACGAACACCAGCAGCGCGCGCGGCACCGAGGCGTCGGCGAACGCGCCGCACATCCACTCGAACGTCGTCGGCTCGAACGCGGGACGGTTGAAGAACATGTCGAGCTGGCCCGTCATGCCCTGGATGACGTAGATCGCCGGGACGCGCTCGCCGTCCGCGATGCCGTCGGGCACGAACACGTACAGCGGGCGGCGCGTCGGGTCTCCGAGCGGGTTGCCGGCGAGGACCTCGGACTCGACGACGAGACGCTCGAGGCGTCCGGGCAGGCCGCGGTCCCACGGGGGGCCGGGCGAGCCGTCGACGGGGCGCAGCGTCACGCGCCCATCACCTCCGCGACGATCTCGGCGACCTCGGTCGGGTTGCGCCCGACGCGGATGCCGGCGGCCTCGAGCGCGTCGGCCTTGGCCTGCGCGGTGCCCTTGGAGCCCGAGACGATCGCGCCGGCGTGGCCCATGCGCTTGCCCGGCGGAGCGGTGAACCCGGCGATGTAGGCGACGACGGGCTTCGTCATGTTGTCGCGCGCCCACGCCGCGGCGCGCTCCTCGGCATCGCCGCCGATCTCGCCCACGAGCACCGCGAGCTCCGTCTGCGGATCGGCCTCGAAGCGCGCCAGGACGTCGACGAAGTCGGAGCCGGGGATGGGGTCGCCGCCGATGCCCACGCACGTCGACTGCCCGATGCCGCGCTGGCTCAGCTCGTGGACGATCTGGTACGTCAGCGTGCCGGAGCGCGACACGAGCCCGACGGGGCCCGGAGTGCAGATCTCGCCCGGGATGATCCCGACGTTGGCCTTGCCCGGCGAGATGACGCCGGGGCAGTTGGGTCCGATCAACGTGACGTCGCGGCTCGACGCGCGCAGGTACGGAACCGTGCGCGCCATGTCCATCGCCGGGATGCCCTCGGTGATGCAGACGATGACGTCGATACCGGCGTCGTAGGACTCCATGACCGCGTCGGCGGCGAAACGCGCGGGAACGAACACCATCGACGCGTTGGCCCCGGCGCGCTCGACCGCCTCGGCGACGGTGTCGAAGACGGGCACGCCGTCGACGTCGGTGCCGCCCTTGCCCGGCGTCACGCCGGCGACGACGTCGGTGCCGTAGTCGCGGTTGCGGCGCGCGTGGAACGATCCCTCCCGCCCGGTGAGGCCCTGCACGACGAGCTTGGTGCCTTCGTCTACGAGGATGGCCACTGCATCAGCTCCCCTCGTGCGCGAGCTCGACGGCCTTCCGGGCGGCGCCGAGCATCGTGTCTGCGGTGACGAGCTTCTCGTGCGGCGCGTCGGCGAGCATCTTGCGCCCCTCCTCGGCGTTCGTCCCGTCGAGGCGCACGACGATCGGGACGCGTACGTCGAGACGGCCGAGCGCGTCGAGGATGCCCTCCGCGACGAGGTCGCAGCGCGTGATGCCGCCGAAGATGTTGACGAGGATGCTCTTGACCTCCGCGTTCGACATGATGACCTCGAGGCTCGACGACAGCAGGTCCGCTCCGGCCCCCCCGCCCACGTCGAGGAAGTTGGCCGGCGCGCCGCCGGCGGCCTTGACGACGTCGAGCGTCGACATGACGAGGCCGGCGCCGTTGCCGATGATGCCGACGTCGCCGTCGAGCTTGATGAAGTTGAGCCCCTTCTCCTTCGCGAGGCGCTCCTGCTCGGGGATCTCGTGCGCCGCCTTGAGCTCGTCGAAGATCGGATGCCGGTACGCCGCGGACTCGTCGAGCGACACCTTGGCGTCGAGCGCGACGACGCGCCCGTCGCCGGTCAGGATCATCGGGTTGATCTCGACGAGCGACGCGTCGAGCTCGACGAACGCGCGATAGAGCTTCGGTATGAGCGCGATCGCCTCCTTGCGCGCCTCGGCGTCGATGCCGGCTCCGAACACGAGCTTGCGCGCGTGGAAGTCGGAGATGCCGACGAGCGGGTCGACGTGCACGCGCGCGATGGCGCCCGGGTCGGTCGCCGCGACCTCCTCGATGTCGACGCCGCCCTTCGCGCTCATCATGCCGAGGAACTTGCGCTCGGAGCGGTCGAGCAGGAACGCGCAGTAGTACTCGGCGCGGATGTCGCCGGCGCGCTCGACGAGCACGCGCTTGACGACGTGGCCCTTGATGTCCATGCCGAGGATCCGCGACGCGACCTCGGCGGCCTCGTCGGGCGACTCCGCGAGCTTGATGCCGCCCGCCTTCCCGCGGCCCCCGACCTGTACCTGCGCCTTGACGACGACGCGTCCGCCGAGACGGCGCGCCGCGTCCGACGCCTCATCGGGCGTGCGCGCGACGCGCCCCTCGGGCACGGGCACCTCGAACTTGCGCAGGAGCTCCTTGCCCTGGTACTCGAACAGGTCCACGTAGCCTCCCCTCGTGCACGCGTCCGGCCCCCGGCGGGGGCGACGCGCTACTCGGCCGGCGCCGTGTGGCTCGTCGCCTCGCCGACGTTGTCCCGAACCCAGTCGATGATCGCCGACGTCGTGGTGCCCGGCGTGAAGATCTCGACGATGCCGGCGTCGCGCAGCTTCGGGATGTCGTGGTCCGGGATGATGCCGCCGCCGAACACCACGATGTCGTCCGCGCCCTGCTCGCGCAGCAACTCGGTCACGCGCGGGAACAGCGTCATGTGTGCGCCCGACAGGCACGACAGCCCCACGGCGTCGACGTCCTCCTGGATCGCGGCCGACACGATCTGCTCCGGAGTCTGGTGCAGGCCGGTGTAGACGACCTCCATGCCAGCGTCGCGCAGTGCGCGCGCCACGACCTTTATGCCGCGGTCGTGGCCGTCGAGACCGATCTTCGCCACCAGTATCCGAGGTCGTTCAGAAGGCACGTCGAAACCACTTTCCGAAGGTTGTTGCTACGGTTCCGGCACGCCGAGAGGCGCCGCCGGCGGCGCGCCCCCGGCCGGAAGAGCCACTGCGAGACTAGCAGGTCACGAGGGAGACGAGGCTTGGACGAACGCTCCGCCACGGAGGCGCCGCCGCTCGCCGACCCGGGTTCGTTCGTCGCCGACGACGACCCCGCGACGCACGGCGATCCGCTGCAGTACCCCGGCTATCGCGACGCGCTCGACCGCGCGCGGTCGGCGTCGGGCGCCGACGAGGCGGTGTCGACCGGGCGGGGCAGAATCGGGGGCCGCGACGTCGAGCTCGCGCTGTTCGCGTTCGACTACCTGGCGGGGAGCATGGGCGAGGTCGTGGGGCGCCGTCTGGCCGCGGCGCTCGAGCGCGCCGCGCGCCGTCGCGTGCCGTTCGTCGCGCACGTCGCGACCGGCGGCGCGCGCATGCAGGAGGGCATGCGGTCGCTCGTGCAGATGGGGCGCATCGCCGCGGCGCGCGCCCGGCTCGCCGACGCGCGCGCGCCGCTAGTGGCCGTGCTCGCCAACCCGTCGACCGGCGGCGTCCTCGTGAGCCTCGGCGCGCTCGCCGACGTGACGCTGGCCGAGACCGGCGCGACGGTCGGGTTCGCCGGCCCCCGCGTCGTGCGTCGCTTCACGGGCACGCCGTTGCCCGAGGCGTCGCACACGGCCGCGAGCGCGCTAGCGCACGGGCTCGTCGACGACGTCGTCCATCCCGCCGACGCGCGCGCTGCGGTCGCGCGCGTGCTCGACGCGCTAGCGCCCGACGACGACGCCGACGTCCCGCCGGCGCCCGGTGAGCGCGTCGCCGTGCCGGACGACGCGTGGGACGCGCTGCGCGCGGCGCGCGCGCCGGGGCGGCCGCGCGCGCCGCAGCTCGCGCGCGCCGCGGCCGACGTCCTCGTCGAGCTGCGCGGCGACCGCGCGGGCCGCGACGACGACGCTCTCCTCGCCGCGTTCGCGCGCGTCGCAGGACGGCGCGCGCTCGTGCTCGCGCTCGATCGCAACCGCGCCCCCGGTCCGGGCGCGTACCGCAAGGCCCGCCGCTGCGTCGAGACGGCCGCGCGCCTCGGCGTCCCCGTCGTCGCGCTCGTCGACACGAAGGGCGCCGACCCGTCGCCCGCGTCGGAGAGCGAGGGCATCGCGTGGGCGGTCGCGGAGCTGCTCGACGCGCTGCTGCGCGCGCCGGTCCCGGTGATCGCGATCGTGACCGGCGAGGGCGGGAGCGGAGGCGCGCTCGCGTTCGCCGTCGCGGACCGCGTCGTCGTCTACGCCGACGCCGTCTTCTCGGTCATCTCGCCGGACCTCGCCGCGGAGATCCTGTGGCGCGACGGGGGCCGGGAGGCCGACGCGGCGCGCCTGCTGAGGCCCGCGGCGAGCGACCTCGTGGCGCTGGGCGTCGCCGACGCGATCGTGGAGCACCCGCTGGGAGCGCCGTCGTTGCGCCACGTGATCGCGGCGGAGCTCGACCGCGCGCGCGACCGGGGGCCGCTGCCCGACGCGCGCCTCGACCGGTGGCGGCGCGTGTGACGCACGGCGCCCGCGCGCGCCGTGCCGCGGCCCGCGCGGTCGCCGTCGTCGCCGTCCTCGGGGCCGTCGTCGCGCTCGCGGTGTACGCCGCCGCCGAGGACGACGTCGCGCCGCCGCCGCCTCCGGAGGCGGCCGAGCCGTCGCCCGTGGGGACGTGCCGCCCCGGCCCTCCCCCCGACGCGCCGGCCCGACGGCGCTACGCGCAGCCGGAGCGAATGCTCGAGCCGGGCGTCGACTACCGCGCCACGATCGTGACGTCGTGCGGCGACATCGCGCTCGACCTCCTCGAGGACGCCGCGCCGGAGGCGGTCAACAGCTTCGTGTTCCTCGCGCGCGCCGGGTACTACGACGGCCGCCGGTGGGCGCGCGTCGAGCGCCGCTTCCTGATCCAGACGGGCGACCCCAACGACCGCCTCCTCGACCCGCCCGAGGACGCCGGCTACGAGCTGCCCGCGGAGCTGCCCGACCGGCCGCAGGACTACGTGTGCGGCACGGTCGCGACGACCGCGTCGGGCGAGCCCGGCGTCGTGCGCTCGGGCGCGTTCTTCGTCGTCGTGCACTCGTGCGACGAGATCGTCGAGGCGACGCCCGGGGCGACGCCACCGCGCCCCGAGCCCGCGGGTCTCCAGAAGCTGTACTCGATCTTCGGGACCGTCGACGAGTCGAGCTACGAGACGATCGTGTGGATCTCGCGCCAACCCGTGACGGGCGGCGACGAACCGGTGACGTCGGTCGAGCCGGCGGTGCCGGTGTGGATCGAGCGCGTCGAGATCGAGGAACGCCGCTAGCGACGACGGCGATCCGGCTAGCCGGGCTGGAGCGGCGCCAGCGTGAGGTCGAGGCGCTTCTCGCCGCCGGCGTCCGGGAAGTTCACGGTCGCCTCGATGCCGATGCGCGAGCGCGAGATGTCGAGGATCGTGCCGCGGCCCCAGCGTTCGTGCACGACCTCCTGCCCGACGCGCCACGACTCGGGATCCGCGACCGCGCGCGCCGCCCGCGTCCGCCCCCGGGGGCCGCGCGTCGCCGAGGGGGCCGGCTCGGAGCGTTCCGCCATGCGCACGAGCTGCTCCGGGACCTCCTTGAGGAAGCGCGACGGCGGGTTGTAGTTGAGCTGGCCGAACAACATCCGCGACCACGCGTTGAGCAGGTACAGGCGGCGCTTCGCGCGTGTGATGCCGACGTAGCACAATCGCCGTTCCTCCTCGAGCTCCTCCTGCTCGGCGAGAGCGCGGATGTGCGGGAACACGCCCTCCTCCATGCCGATCATGAAGACGACGGGGAACTCGAGGCCCTTCGCGTTGTGCAACGTCATCAACGACACGCCCGTCTCCTCGCCGTCGACCAGGTCGGTGTCGGTCACGAGCGCGATCTCCTCGAGGAAACCCGTCAGGCTCGGCTCGGTCGCAGCCTCGTCGTACTCGGCCGCGACGCCGCGCAGCTCGCGCAGGTTCTCCTGGCGCGACAACGCCTCGAACGTGCCCTCCTTCGCGAGCGCGTCCATGTAGCCGCTCACCGTCCACGCGAGCTCGACGACGTCGGCCACGCGCACGCCGCCCCGCGCGCCGGCGACGCGGATGTCGCCGAGCAGCCGGCTCATCTCGAGCATGCCTCCGAGCGCGCGCTTCGACACGCCGGGCGCCTCCTCGGCGCGCGCCAACGCGTCGCCGAGGCCGATGCCTTCGTCGCGCGCGAACGTCGCCAGCCGCGCGAGCGACGTGTCGCCGATGCCGCGCTTGGGCGACTGCGCGGCGCGCTCGACCGACACGGCGTCGAGCGGGTTGGCGGCGGCGCGCAGCCACGCCAGGATGTCCTTGACCTCCTTGCGCTCGTAGAAGCGAACGCCCCCGATGACGCGGTACGGGACGTTGCGGCCGGCGAGGACCTCCTCGAGCACGCGCGACTGTGCGTTGGTCCGATAGAAGATCGCCATGTCCGACAGCGGACAGCCGCGCTCGCGCAGGCGGACGATCTCGTCGGCGACCCACTCGGCCTCGTCGTCGGCGTTCTGCGCGTGGTAACGCGTGATCGGTTCGCCGGCGACCGACTGCGTCCACAGCTCCTTGGGCTTGCGCATGACGTTGTTCTCGATGACCGCGTTGGCGGCGTCGAGGATCGTCTGTGTCGAGCGGTAGTTCTGCTCGAGGGTGATGAGACGACCGTCGGGCCAGTCGCGCTCGAAGTCGAGCAGGTTGCGGATCGTCGCGCCGCGGAACGCGTAGATGCCCTGGTCCGCGTCGCCGACGACGAAGATGTTGCGCCACTTGCCGGCCAGCAGCGTCGCGAGGCGCGCCTGCGCGTGGTTCGTGTCCTGGTACTCGTCGACGAGGACGTGCCGGAAGCGGTTCTGGTAGTGCGCCAGCACGTCGGGATGGCGGTCGAAGATCTCGACCACGCGCATGATGAGGTCGTCGAAGTCGAACGCGCCCGCCTCCTCGAGACGCCGCTGGTACTCGACGTAGACCTTCGCCACCGTCTTCTCCCACGGGTTCGACGCGAAGTCCGAGAAGATGCCGGCGTCGACGAGGCGGTTCTTGGCGTCCGAGATCGTCGCGAGCACGGCGCGCGGCGGCGTCTTCTTCGCGTCGAGGTTGAGCTCGTCGAGGCACGCCTTTACGAGGCGCTCGCCGTCGGCGGTGTCGTAGATCGAGAACGAGCTCGTGTAGCCGAGGCGCTTGGCCTCGCGCCTCAGGATGCGCACGCACGCCGAGTGGAACGTCGAGACCCACATGTTGTGCGCCACGGGACCGACGAGCTCCGCGACGCGGCGCTTCATCTCGCCGGCCGCCTTGTTGGTGAACGTGATGGCGATGATCGCGAACGGCGACGTGCCGTTCGCGATCAGGTGCGCGATGCGGTGGGTGAGCACCCGCGTCTTGCCCGAGCCGGCCCCCGCCACGACGAGCACCGGGCCCTCGCCGTGCTCGACGGCCTCGCGCTGGACGGGGTTGAGGTCGTAGGAGGGGTCGCCCATGGACCGATTATCGGGCCTGGGGGCATCACGGAGCCGTCATATTGACGTGCCGACGGGCAGGCCGACATCGGAATGTATCAGCAGCCCCGCCAGCCTCAGAACGAACAGCACATCGGGTACCCTGTTCGGCAAGAGTTGCCGATCCATTTGAACGCGAGCGTGGGGGAACCCTGCGTGCCGAGGGAGATCGAACAGCTCCCAGTCGCCGACATCGTGCGCATAGGCCTCCGCCACGGAGCGAGGGCGATGTGGGTATTCGGCTCTCGCGCTCGCGGCGACGCATCGCCGGAGAGCGACCTCGACCTCCTCGTAGCGGTCTCTCCCAGGACGTCGATCCTGGACCTGATCCGAATGGAGCTCGAGCTCGAGGAGCTGCTCGGGATTGACGTCCAAGTAGTGTCCGAGGGAAGCCTACGTCCGCCGTTCAGAGAGTCGGTCATGCGAGAAGCAACGGCGTTGAATGTCTCGTAGCGATCTCGATCGCCTCACCGACGTCAATGAGGCCATCGAACGGATACTGCGGTACACCAGCAGCCAAGATGCGATACGTCCGACGACGTCGTGTGGGATGCCGTCCTCTACAACCTCGCAGTTATCGGCGAAGCGATTAAGGGACTCTCTTCGGAGACCCTGACGCGTGCGCCTGAAGTCGACTGGCGCGCCGCCGCACGCATGCGCGATTTCCTCGTCCACCACTATTTCGCCACCGACCGAGACGTCGTCGCGAATACCGTCGAGCGTGACATCCCGCCTCTGCGCGCGGCGATAGAACGCCTCACGCAGAGGGAACCGTAGGGAGCAGGAGGCGTCAGGACGCTGGGCGGCCCCTCACGCCCGGAAGCCGCGCCAGCACGGACGACGCGCCCCGGCGCTCGGCCGGCGTCAGCCCGAACGCGAGGTACGCGAGCACGAACGCGAGCAAGCCCGCGGCGCCGGTCGCGGCGAGGTCGACGAGCCACCCGGCCCCCACGGCCGCGTGCACCGCCCACATCGCCGCCCCGCACGCCGCCGTCGGCGCGAGGAGGCGCGCGTAGTGGCGGTCGTAGGGCTGGATGCGGACGAACCTCCGTACGAGCACGAGGCGCGCCCACTTCGACACGGCGAACGTCACCGCGTTCGCGATCGCGGCCCCCTCGATCCCGTAGCGCGGGCACAGCCACAGCGCGAGGCCGACGTCGAGCACCACGGAGACTGCGTACACGGCGAGGTCCCACCCGGTGCGCCCGACCATGATCAACACGAAGCCGACGCTTCCCGTCGCGACGTTGACGAGCTGGCCCGCGAGCAGGATGAGCAGCGCGGCGCGGCCCCCGGAGAACTCGGCGCCGAACAGGCGCAGCACCTCCGACGGCGCCACGACGAGCAGCAGGAACGCCGGCAGCGTCGCCGCGAGCGTCCAGCGCGTCAGCGCCTTGAACAGCTTGTCGAGCCGCTCGGTCTCGCCCCGGTTGTGGAGGTCGGCCACGAACGGCGAGAACATCAGGCTCACCGACGTGATGAACAGGACGAGGATCTGTCCCGAGCGCAGCGCCGCCGAGTAGACGCCGACCTCGGCGTCGGCGACGTAGCGCGTGACGACGAAGAGGTCGGTCCAGAACAGCAGCTGGGAGAACAGCGCCGCGGGGGCACGAGGGCCGGCGTAGCGCACGAGACGGCGCATGTCGCCCGGCGCCATCGGCGTCCGCCCCCAGCCGCGGCTCTCCCGCCGCCACGACCACCACCCGCCGGCGGCCGCGACCGCCCACGACAGCGAGTACGCGAGCACGCTCATCCACGGCGTCTCGGCCAGCCGCCACCCGACGAGCATCAGCGCTATCCACGCGACCGGCTGCCCCGCCCAGAACCAATAGAGCGTGTAGCGCATGATCTTGAGCCCGCGCGTCGCCGACAGCCACACGTTGGCGAGAGCGAGGAACGGGAGGCCGAGCGCCGCGGCCGGCACGACGTAACGGCCGCGCTCGGGGTCGATCGACAGCGCGCGCAGCACCGCGTCTCCGGACGCGAGGACGGCGAGTGCCGCGAGCCCGGAGACACCGAGCGCGACGAGCGTGGCGCGTGCGACCGGCGCCCGGATGCGGTCGTGTCGGTCGACACCGGTCTCGATCGCGACATCGCGCAGCACGGCCATGTCCATGCCGGCGCGCGTCGCGAACGACAGCACGAACGCGCCCTGGGTCAGGATCGTGACGACGCCGAACCCCTCCGCGCCGAGGGTGCGCGTCATGAGGATCTGCGCGACGAACGTCGCGACCGCCGCGACGACGATCCCGACGACGTTCTGCGACGTGCCCGACAGGATCGTGACGAAGTCGCGCGTCCCCGCGCGTTCGCTGGGTGGGTCTACCCCCATGCCGCGCGCGCGGGGGCGGAGCGCGCCGTCACTCCCATTCGATGGTGCCCGGCGGCTTCGACGTGATGTCGTAGACGACGCGGTTGACGCCGGGAACCTCGTTGACGACGCGGTTCGAGATGCGCTCGAGGAGGTCGTACGGGAGCCGCGCCCAGTCGGCGGTCATCGCGTCCTCGCTCGTGACGGCGCGCAGCACGATCGGGTAGCCGTACGTGCGCTCGTCCCCCATGACGCCGACCGAGCGCACCGCGGGCAAGACCGCGAACGACTGCCAAATCGCGCGCAACAGGCCCGCCCTCTTGATCTCCGCGTGGACGATCGCGTCGGCGGCGCGCAGCGCCTCGAGGCGTTCGCGCGTGACCTCGCCGACGATCCGCACGGCGAGCCCCGGGCCCGGGAACGGCTGGCGCCACACGATTTCCTCGGGCAGCCCGAGCTCCTCGCCGACGCGCCGCACCTCGTCCTTGAACAGGTTGCGCAGCGGCTCGACGAGCGTGAACGTCATGTCCTCGGGCAACCCCCCGACGTTGTGGTGGCTCTTGATCCTCGCTGCGTCGCGCGTGCCCGACTCGATGACGTCGGGGTACAGCGTCCCCTGCACGAGCCAGCGGGCGTCCTCGAGCTCGTCGCGCGCGACCTCCTCGAACACGCGGATGAACGTCTCGCCGATGATCTTGCGCTTGCGCTCCGGATCGGTCACGCCGGCGAGCTGCTCGAGGAAGCGGTCGGCCGCCTTGACGTGGACGAGGTCGATGCCCATGTGACGCCTGAAGGTGTCCTCGACCTGCTCGGACTCGCCGGCGCGCAGGAGGCCGTGGTCGACGAACACGCACGTGAGACGCTCGCCTACGGCGCGGTGGACGAGGGCCGCGGCGACCGAGGAGTCGACGCCGCCGGACAGCGCGCACACGATGCGGTCGCCGCCGACGGCTCGCCGCACGTCGGCGACCGCGCTGTCGATGATCGACGTCATCGTCCACGACGGGAGCAGGTCGCACGCGTCGTAGAGGAAGTTCTTGAGGACGTCGAGCCCGTGCGGCGTGTGCGCGACCTCGGGATGGAACTGGACGCCGTAGAGGTCGCGCTCGGGGTCTTCGAACGCGGCGACGGGCGACGACGGCGTCGACGCGACCGCCGTGAAGCCGTCCGGCGGACGCACGACTGCGTCGTTGTGGCTCATCCACACGGTCTGCTCGGGCGGCAGCTCGTCGAGCAGCAACGACGGCTCGCCGACCGACAGCGTCGTCCTGCCGAACTCGGCGACGCCGGTGTGGGCGACCTCGCCCCCGAGCGCGATCGCCATCGCCTGCTGTCCGTAGCAGATCCCGAGCACCGGCACGCCGAGCTCGAACAACGCCGGGTCGGCCTTCGGCGCGCCGGGCGCGTACACCGACTTCGGTCCGCCGGACAGGACGATGCCGGCGGGACGGCGGGCGGCGATCTCGGACACCGGCGCGTCGTGCGGCACGATCTCGGAGTAGACGTGGCACTCGCGGATCCGGCGGGCGATGAGCTGGGCGTACTGGGCGCCGAAGTCGACGACGAGGACGGTCTGCATGACTCACCCTACCGCGGCCCCCGGGCGACAGCCCGGCGCGGGGGGCCTAGTCGCGGGGGCTTCGACGGCGCCCCGCGGCGGCGCCGTCAGCGTCCTCGAGGCGGGATTCGACGACGATGCTGAGGCGGTCGTCGTCCATCGCGACGCCGTGGTCGGCGAGGCCCGCCTTGCGCGCGAGCCGGCGCACCTTCGTGCCGAGGTCGTCGGACAGCTCGAGCAGGACCCAACCGCCGGGCCGGAGCCACTGCGGGGCCTCGTTCAGCGCCCGCTCGATCAGCGACAGCCCGCCCTTCGTCCAGTCCGTCAGCGTGTCGACCGGCTCGAAGTCGCGCACCTCCGACGGCAGGTCGTCGAGCTCGTCCTTCGGCACGTACGGGATGTGGCCCGTCATGAGGTCGACGGTTCCGCGCAGACGCGCCGGAAGGGCGTCCCACAGGTCGCCGCGCCGGAAGTGGACGTTGCGGATGCCGAGACGGCGCGCGTTGTAGCGCGCCAGCTGCAGGCCCTCGTCCTGTATGTCGGCGCCCCACACGTCGGCGTTCGGCAGCTCGCTGGCGATGGCCATGGCGATCGGGCCGGCCCCCGTCGCGAGGTCGACGACGACCGGCGCGCGCCGCCGGCGGATGCGCTTGAGGGCGCGCGCGACGGTGAGCTCCGACGACGGGCGCGGCACGAACGCGCCGGGCCGGACGCGCAGCTCGAGCCCCCAGAACTCGATGTAGCCGGTGAGGAACGGGAACGGCTCGCCCGCGGCGCGGCGGGCGATGAGCGACAGGAAGCGCTCGCGCACGCGCCGGGACGGCTCGTCGTCGTCGTCGAGGTCGTCGACGTCGACGCCCATGCACATCGCCAGCAGCTCCTGCGCGTCGGAGCGGCTGTCGTGGTCTTCGAACAGGTGCGTCGAGTCGTCCAACACGCGCTCGCCGACGTCGATCAGGCGCGCGACGGTACGGGGCTCGCTCATGGAACCGGGATGGTATCGGTCGGAACGCGCACCGCGCGCGCCGCGACGACGCGTCAGCCCGGCAGCGGCGCCAGTCGCTCCTCTTCGGCGGGGACGTCGATCGTCGGCCGCTCGAGCTCGGTCGACAGCACGATCGTCGTCCGCGTCCGGGCGACGCCGCGGATCATGCGAATTCGCCGCAGCAGCCGCTCCAGGTCCTTGTTCGTCGCCGTCCGCACCTTGATGAGGTAGCAGTCCTGGCCCGCGACGCGATGGAACTCGAGCACGTCGGGCTCCTCGCAGATGCGCGCCACGATCGGCTCGTCCATGGCGAACTCGCTGCCCTCGGACAGCGACACGAGGACGAACGCGACGTGCGAGCGGTCGAGCGCCTCGGCGTCGAGGATCGCGGCGTAGCCCGCGATGACGCCCCGCTGCTCGAGCTTGCGCACGCGCTCGTGGACCGCGGGGCCGGACAGCCCGACGGCCTTGGCGATGGCGGAGTGCGGCATGCGCCCGTCCTCTCGCAGCAGGCGGAGGATGTGGCGATCTATGCGGTCGAGGCCGGCAGCCATGGCTACCGGCCTCGCCGCACGGACCTGGCGGGCCTGCGACCGGGGGTGACGGGGATCCCCCGGACGGGCGACAGCGCCGGGTCGATTCGTTGCAGAACCCAACTCGTCATTGCGTCTCCTTGTGCCTCAGAGCGACCGGTGGTTCGACCAGTCGTTGCCGTCGCGGGTGTCGACGCCGTAGCGTCGGGCGACGAGGTCGAGGCCCACGAAGCCCGCTGCGAAGATTACGAGGTCGAGAAGCATTCGTACCACCAGCTTCCTAGGTCGAATCCGTTGCTTGCATAAGGATGATAGACGGCGGGTCGTCGTCTGTCAAACGTGTCATTTCGGCTCGAAGGGCGCAAGGGAGGCGATCACAGGCGTAAACCGGAGGATCACCCGCATCGGGGAAGGCATTCGAGGTGCACGGCCTACGAATCTTCGGCACGGCATGCCTCCGGGAGCCGACGCGCGGTTACGGTCGAGGACTGAGGGTATGTCCCGGCCCCATGTCTACGCCCGTCCCCCTGCGCCCGGGTGCGGCGCCGCCCCGCCGGCGAACCCGTGTCCGGTGACCGGCGACGGCTCCCGCGCCGCGACGTCGTGAGGCTGTTCGGGGCGGGCGCGGTGGCCGGCATGCTCCCGCGCTGCGACGACCACTCCGGCGCGCCGTCGCGGGGCCCCGGACGCCTGCGCGCGCGGCCCGGTGCGCCGCGCGCCGGCCGCCTCGAGCCCGGCCTCCACGGCTTCGGCCCGCGCGGCCGGCGCGACGCGCTCCTGTACGTCCCGCGCGCGCCGGGGCCGGACGAGCCCAAGCCCTTCGCCGTCGCGCTGCACGGTGCGGGAGGAACCCCGGAGCGCGGCATCGGACCGCTGTTGGAGCACGCCGAGGACCGGGGTCTCGTCGTGCTCGCGCCCAAGGCGCGCGGGCGGACGTGGGACGTGATCCTGGGCGGGTTCGGTCCCGACGTCGAGTTCGTCGACCGCGCGCTGGAGCGCGTCTTCGCGCGCACCGCGATCGATCCGCGCCGCGTGGCGGTCGAGGGCTTCTCCGACGGCGCGTCGTACGCCCTCTCGCTCGGGCTGACCAACGGCGACCTCTTCACGCACGTGATCGCCTTCTCGCCCGGCTTCGCAGTCCCCGGCGAGAGCGTCGGGTCGCCGCGCGTGTTCGTGTCGCACGGCACCGACGACAACGTGCTCCCGATCGATCGCACGAGCCGGCGCCTCGTCCCGCGGCTCGAGTCCGGCGGGTACGACGTGCGCTACGAGGAGTTCGACGGGCGCCACGCGGTCCCGCCGCGCATCGCGCGCGCCGCGGTCGAGTGGTTCCTCGACGACGCCTAAGGGGGCGTCAGCGAAGACCGTCCAGGAGCGCGGCCATGTTCGACGGCGTGCAGTAGCGGCACGGTATGTCGTCGTTCGTAGTGGGATACGAGAAGTAGACGCCGTCCACGACGGGGGCGACGCGCGCGAGCGCCTCGATCATCCGCGCGGGCGGCGAGTCGCGAAACGAGACCTGCGTGACCACGAGGATGCGCGGGTTGCGCGCGCGGACGTGGGCCGCCACCGACGAGACGAAGTCGTCGTAGCGCGCGATCCCGTCACGCGTCGCGCAGTCGTCGCCCGCGAGGCGCTGCGCCTGGACGTCGACGAGGTCGACGCGGCGCCACGGCACGCGGCGATACGAGCCGCGTGCAAGGTCGAAGTCGCAGCTCCCGGGATCGAGCCCGAACAACGGCGTCGCGCCCGGCGCGAGCCCGAACGAGTGGCACCCGGTGCCGTGGACGAGCCGGGCGGCGCGGCGAATCGACCCCACGATCCGACGCTGCTCGTCCGGCGGCGTCAGGTCGCGGCGCTCGGGGTCGTAGACGACGAGCCCCGGGGTTCCGCGCCCGCATCCGCGCCCGACCCAGTGGCGCACCCCCGGCCACCCGGCCCACCGCTCGCGCAGGCTCGTCGGCAGCGCATAGCGACGGGCGCGCGCGACGTCGACGTCGCGCGGCAGCGTGTCGACGCGCGCGTAGTCGCGCGTCGTGAAGTGGTCGCGGAAGACCTCCGGCGCGTCGACCGGCGCGCGCGCCGAGAACATCACGAAGAGATCGTGCCGCCGCAGCGCCGGCCGCGCGTCGTCGGGCCCGGCCGCGCACGCGCTCACGATCGCGGCAGTCACCGCGACGAGCGTCGCGGCGCCGGCGCGGCGCGCGACGCGAGCGCGTCGCGTCAGTCGCCCTGCCGGCGGGGGTCGAGGTCGAGCGAGCGCTCACCCGGGTCCGGATACGTCGCGCCGCACTCGGCGCAGTTGATGCGTCCCTCGACGACCGGCGCCCCGCATTCGGGGCACTTCTCGTCCGGCATCAGGTCCCGACCTCGGCGGGGTTGGTGCCCGACGCGGTCGCGCCTTGCGCCGGCGATCCCGTGTCCCCCGCGGGCAGCGTCTGGTTCGAGCCGCGGAACTTCAGGAAGTAGAGAAAGCCGGCCGCGGCGACGGCGGCGAGCAGGCCCCCGGGCGCGACGCGCGACAGCGTCGAGCGCTTGGGCTTGCGGCGGTCGTTGACCGCGTCGATCACCTTGGCGACGCCCGCTGCGGCGATGAGCTTCTTGACCATCGGGCTCATGGGTCCCTCCTACGGTCGGTTCGACGGACGGAGCACGCCGCGAGGACGGCTCGCTTCGCTCTCTTACCCGCGCGCGGCCGCGCGGAACCCAACGCCGACGCAACCGCCGACTCGCGCGCGCCCGTTGCGCGCGGGCCCGTGCGCGCGACCCCCGCGCCGGACGTCCCCTAGCAGGACGTTCAGACGCGCGCGGGCCGCGCGCGAACTACGACACCGTAGTCACTGCGGACTAGACGCATCCCCGATCGGGGGGGCCGTGCGACACGGTGAAAGAGAGTCATGCCCGTTGACCCGCTTCGCTTGCGCTCCTTGACTGAGGCCGTCCCTCCTCGACGACCGCGGGAGCGCCTCTTGAACCCACGTCATGCGCACGCGCCGGCTCGACGCCTCCGTTCCGTCTCCGCTTGCTTCGCGCTCGTCCTCGTCTTCCTGTCGTCGACGTTGCCGGCGGCGAACGCGGCCGCCGCCCCGACCACGCGGCGCGACGCGGTCGCGCGCGACGTAGGCCCGCGCACCGGCGTCGTGACGACCGAGACCGGCGCTCGCTCGAGCGGCGTCCAGACCGTGTCGGCCGAGAGCACGCCGGTCGTCGCCGACGTCACGCCGAAGGTCGTCGACTCCGGCGCGACGGTCACCGTCACCGGGTCCAACTTCGCGCCGGTCGTCGCCGACAACGTCGTCGCCGTCAACGGCGTTCGCGCGACGGTGTCGTCGGCGACCGCGACGACGCTGACGTTCGTCGCGCCCGCGGGGACGTCGGGCCACGTGTCGGTGACGACTCCGGGAGGGACCGGCACGAGCACCGGCTACCTGTTCAAGCCGCCGGGGGCGTACAAGGCCGCCGACGTCGTGTCGACCGGCGCGGTGACGCCGGGCGGCGCGGCGGTGCAGTCGTCGGTCGGCACCGCGGCCAAGATCGGTCTCGTCGCGTTCGACGGCGTCCAGGGCCGGCGCGTGAGCCTCAAGGTCTCCGGCTCGACGATCCCGTCCGCGTACGTGCGCATCTACCGGCCCGACGGCGTCGAGCTCGCCAACACGTCGTTCGGAACCTCGGGCGGGTTCGTAGACGTCAGGACGCTGCCGGCGACGGGGACGTACACGATCCTCGTCGACCCGAACAGCTCCTACACCGGCAACGCGACGCTCACGCTCCACGACGTGCCGCCCGATGCCAGCGGCGCGATCGCGCCCGGAGGCGACCCGCAGACGGTCACGACGACGGTGCCGGGCCAGAACGCCAAGCTCACGTTCGACGGCGTGCAGGGGCGCCGCATCAGCCTCAAGGTCACCGGGTCGACGCTGTCGCAGGCGTACGTGCGCGTCTACCGGCCCGACGGCGTCGAGCTCGCCAACGCGCCGTTCGGCACGTCGGGCACGTTCATCGACGTCAAGACGCTGCCCGCGACCGGCACGTATTCGATCCTGGTCGACCCGAGCAACAGCTACGTCGGCAGCGCCACGGTGACGCTCTACGACGTGCCGCCCGACGCCACCGGCGCGATCGCGCCCGGCGGCGACCCGCAGACCGTCACGACGACGGTGCCGGGCCAGAACGCGAAGCTCACGTTCGACGGCGTGCAGGGGCGCCGCATCAGCCTCAAGGTCACGAGCTCGACCCTCTCGCAGGCCTACGTCCGGATCTACCGGCCCGACGGCGTCGAGCTCGCCAACGCGCCGTTCGGGACGTCGGGGACCTTCGTCGACGTCAAGACGCTGCCCGCGACCGGCGTCTACTCGATCCTCGTCGACCCGAGCAGCTCCTACGTCGGCAACGCGACGCTCACGCTCCACGACGTCCCGCCCGACGCCAGCGGCGCGATCGCGCCCGGCGGCGATCCGCAGACCGTGACCACGACGACCCCCGGGCAGAACGCCAAGCTCAGGTTCGACGGCGTGCAGGGGCGCCGCATCAGCCTCAAGGTCACGAGCTCGACCCTCTCGCAGGCCTACGTCCGGATCTACCGGCCCGACGGCGTCGAGCTCGCCAACGCGCCGTTCGGGACGTCGGGGACGTTCATCGACGTCAAGACGCTGCCCGCGACCGGCGTCTACTCGATCCTCGTCGACCCGAGCAACTCCTACGTCGGCAGCGCCACCGTCGCGCTATACGACGTGCCGGCCGACGCCGCGGGGACGATCGCGCCCGGGGGCGACCCGCAGACGGTCACGACGACGGTGCCGGGCCAGAACGCGAAGCTCACGTTCGACGGCGTGCAGGACCGGCGCGTCAGCCTCCGAGTGTCGAACGTGACCATGACGCAGGGGCGCGTGTCGATCCTCAAGCCCGACGGCACCGCGCTCGTCGGCGCGACGACGTTCGGCACGAGCGGCGTCTACCTCGACGTCAAGACCCTGCCGTCCACGGGCACCTACAGCGTCGTCGTCGACCCGACGAACTCGTACACCGGCGCTGCGACCGTGACGCTCTACGACGTCCCGGCCGACACGACGCGCTCGATCGTCGCGGGCGGCAGCCCGGAGACGGTGACCGCGACCGTCCCCGGCCAGAACGCGAAGCTGACGTTCGACGGCGCGCAGGACCAGCGCGTGAGCCTCAAGATCTCCGGCGTGACGATGACGCAGGGCCGCGTCTCGATCCTTCGGCCCGACGGCACTGCGCTCGTCGGCGCGACGAACTTCTACTCGAGCGGCGTCTACATCGACACGAAGGTCCTGCCGGTCGCGGGGACGTACACGATCGTGGTCGACCCCGACTCCTCGAACACCGGCGACGCCACCGTGGCGCTGTACGACGTCCCGGCCGACGCGGCCGCGTCGGTCGCGCCGGGCGGCGACGCGCAGGCGGTGACGACGACGGTGCCGGGCCAGAACGCGCGCGTGACGTTCGACGGCACGCAGAGCCGCCGCGTCAGCCTCGAGCTCACCGGCTCGACGTTCGCCGGCGCCAAGGTCTCGATCGTCAAGCCGGACGGCACGAACCTCGTCGGCCCGACGTCGTTCGGGACCGCGGGGACCTACGTCGACACGAAGGAGCTGCCGGCGACGGGCTCGTACGTCGTCGTCGTCGACCCCGACTCGTCCAACACCGGCACGGTAACGCTGGAGCTGCACGACGTGCCGCCCGACTTCCAGGGCACCGCCGCGGTCGGAGGCGAGGCGGCCACCGTCGACGTCGCCGTGCCGGGCCAGAACGCGCAGCTCCGCTTCGACGCGACCGCGGGCCAAGCGGTCAAGCTGCGGCTCGCCGACGTCACCCTCAGCACGTCGAGGGTCTCGGTCGCACACCCCGACGGGACGTCGCTCCTGGCGGCGACGAACGTCTACACGAGCGGTCGCACGTTCACGCTGAGCATCACCAAGAGCGGCACGCACGTCGTGACGATCGACCCCACGGGGGCCGCGATCGGACACGCCGAGGTCGACCTCTACGCCGGCGTCGACCCGCCCACGATCCGCAGCTCGTCGCACCCGACGCAGACCGAGTGGTACTCGAAGTCGCAGCTCGACGCGTCGTGGACGCCGCCGTCCGGCACGACGTTGTCGGGCTACGCGGTCGTGCTCGACCGGAGCCGCAAGACGATCCCGGGCGCCGGCGTCACGCAGGCCGGGACGACGTTCACGCGGGCGGGTCTCGCGGACGGAACGTGGTGGCTGCACGTGCGCTCGATCGACGCGAGCGGCGGCGGTGGCGGCACCGCGCACTTCAAGGTCAACGTCGACACGATCGGGCCGACGATCACGCAGCTGACGAGCTCGACGCACCCCGATCCGAACCAGTGGTACCCGGACCTGCCGTACGACGCGACGTGGAGCGCGTCCGACGCGAGCGGCGCGGTCGGCTACTCGGTCGTGCTCGACCGCTCGGACACCGCGGCCGTCGACGACGTCGTCGACCAGACCGACGCCGCGGTCGCCGGCGAGCTGCCCTACGGCCACGAGTGGCACCTGCTCGTGCGCGGCAAGGACAAGGCGGGCAACTGGGGGCCGACCGGCGTGCTCCGCATCCGGGGCGGCGTCGACGTCGACCCGTCGATCGGGACGATCCCGGCCGAGCAGCCCGACGACTTCTCCGGCACGACCACCGACGGCGTCAACGTCCGCATCGACTCCGCGGCCCCCATCAACCCGTGGGACGTCACGGTCAGCCGCAGCGCCGAGATGACGCCGCGCACGGCGAGCGTCATGGCGTCGCCCGCGTACGACGTGCGCGTGCCGGACAGCGCGCAGTTCACCGACGCGGTGCTGACGATCCCCTACCGCCCGTCGCTGCTGAAGGGCTGGCCCGAGGGCGCTCTGCGCATGTACTACTTCGACGAGGACCGGGGGCTGTGGGTCCTCGCGAGCAGCGACCAGCTCGTCGACACCGACGCCAACACGGTGTCTGCGCGCGTCGGTCACTTCTCGATGTACGCCGTGTTCATGCTCGGCGACGACGGCCTCGAGCAGTTCTGGCCGACGCGCGAGGTGTTCTGCGTCCAGGACGGCAACGACCGCAACGGCGTCGACGTCTCGCTCCTGATCGACACGTCGGGGAGCATGTCGTCCAACGATCCCTCGAACCAGCGCGTCGAGGCGGCGCATCTGTTCGTCGACAAGATGTCGGACAAGGACGGCGCCGCCGTCACGGGCTTCTCGAGCAGCGCGACGCGCTACATCGGCCTCACGAAGCTCGACACCGCGGCGAACCGGGCGGCGGTGCACGCGGCCGTAGACCGGACGAAGTTCGCGAGCGGCGGCACGAACATCGAGTCGGCGGTGCAGGACGCGATCTCGATCCTCGGCAACAACGGCAGCGGCCGCGCGCGCGTCGCGTTGCTGCTGACCGACGGCGGCAGCTCGTACAACGAGTCGACGACCAGCGCGGCGCGCAACGCGCGCGTCACGATCCACACCGTCGGCTTCGGCTCCGACGACGCGACGCTGCTGCGGTCGATCGCAACCGGCACCGGCGGCACGTACCGGCACCTCACCACGCCGCAGGATCTGCCGAACGCGTACGCCGAGATCGCGCAGACGCTCATCGACGACGGGACCGACACCGACGGCGACGGGCTGACCGACTGCGAGGAGACCAACGGGATGCTCGCGTCGTCGGGCATCTTCGGCATCGCGCCCGATCCGTTCAACAACGACAGGCGTGTGACGTCGGACCCGAACGACCGCGACACCGACGACGACGGGCTCACCGACGGCGAGGAGATGCTCGGGCGTCAGCCGAACGGCGACCTCGGCACGCCCCTCGACCTGCGTGACTTCGAGGCGTCGCGGGATCAGTACGACTTCCTCATCGAGGCCGGCATCACGAAGTACTTCACGATGCGCTCGAACCCGAACCTCGAGGACACCGACGGCGAAGGGGTCGGCGACTTCGGGGAGACGAGGGGCATCGAAGTGGACGGGCGCACGATCACGTGCCGCCCGGACCTGCGGGACACCGACATGGACGGTCTCGACGACCGCTTCGAGTTCCTGAACGGGTCCGACTGCCGCAATCCCGACAGCAACGAGTTCGACATCCCGGGCCTCGCGCCGCACACGCTGTTCCATCCCAACAACTGGAGCCAGATCCCCGTCGTCCAGGAGCGCTGGGTCCGCGACTCCAACGGGATCTGGAGCCGCGAGGTGTTCAACGACAATCCCGTCGTCTACGACCCGAGCGACAACAGCTGCGAGAGCAACTGCGATGCCATCAACGCGTGGGCGCAGGCGAAGCCCGAGGGCGACTGGTGCTGGTGGATCTTCAGCAACTGCAAGTCGGACGAGCAGCAGGTCGCGGAGCTGATCGAGAACGTCGTCGAGCAGCAGGGCATCTTCACCGAGTCGGGCGCGCTGCGAGGCGACTACGCGGGCAGGGCCGCGGTCGCCGAGTGCCTCGCGACGACGGGCAACAACCAGGCATGCGTCGACGCCGAGAACCTCAAGCAGCTGCCAGACGAGATCAACGACACGTCGCAGCTCGACGACTGGATCGCCGAGGTGATCCTCAACATCCCGGGCGGCTACCGTCCGGTGGATCTGTGCGGCGGACCCAACGGCAAGGGCGGCGTGTACCACCTCGTCGACGACGCCGGCAAGGTCCGCTACGTGGGACGCACGGACGACTTCGCCCGCCGTGAGTCCGAGCACCTGCGCAACCCCGAGTTCGAGGGGCTGCGGTTCGACCCGCAGTACCGCACCGACAACTACCAGGTGCAGCGCGGTCTCGAGCAGCGCGCGTACAACGACCAGTGGGGCGACGTGCCGATCGCGGACGCGCGCGCGCAGGGAAGCCTGAACAAGCAGCGGCCTATGGACCCGAACCACAGGTCGTACACGGATCGGCTCGATCTGGCACAGCTGTTCATGGACCTATGCTTGTGAACGTGGCGAGCAAGACCAAGGTGCGCGAGGGCGACTGGTTTCTCGTCCCCGTCGGCGACGACCGGTGGGTGGTCGGGCGCATCGCTCGCAAGACGCGGCAAACCGTTCTCGCCTACTTCTTCACCCCGGCACGCGAGCGCGTCCCGGAGCTGAAGGAGATCTCACATCTGACCGCCGCCGACTCGTTCCTCCAGCTGCGCATCTCCGACCAGCGCATGGTCGACGGACGGTGGCCGGTGTTGGGCCACGACGACTTCCACCGTGACGAGTGGCCGGTGGTCGAGCTCGAGCGCGTGCTCGCGCCGAGCGGGCGGGAGCCGGCGGTGTACGCAGTGCTCTACGCGGAGGACAACCTCAACGAGCAGCAGAGCGCGCGCAGGGTGCCGCTCTCCGAACGCGGGCGGCGCCCGCCGGAGGGCCTTCACGGCGCGGGGATCGCGGAGTCGGCGGTGCGCAAGGCGATCGCCGCGCTCGAGGGCGCATCGCTCGACGCGCGGCCGTCCGACGTCACATCCGCCACGGGCCCCGACGCGGGCGCTGGCGACGCGCGCGGGACGCTGCGGCACTACCTCTACGTCCCGGACCGCGCGCGCGCCGAGGCGCTGGCGCGCGACGTCCGGGGGCTGGGCCACGCGGTCGAGACGCGTCCCGCCGCCCTCGGCGACGACTGGCTCGTGCTCGTCACCGACCGCGCGTCGTACTCGCCCGAGAGCGCCGACCGCACGGAGACGCAGCTGACCGCGCTGGCGACGCGCTACGGAGGCGAGTACGACGGCAACGAGATCGCCCTGTAGTGCATCGGTGTGTCAGCCCGCCCCGTCAGCAGTACGGGAGCGTGAAGCAGTTCGGCTTGCTCCAGAAGCAGTCGCAGTAGCCCGGGTCACACGGCGACGAGCACCAGTAGCCGGGGGCTCCTCCGCACTGCGGATCGCATCCCGTATTACGGCAGCACGTCGTGCCGACCGCCAGCGCAGGCTTTGCCGACACGACTGCGAGGCCCGCCCCCAACGCGATCGTCTTGCCGATCTGCCCAAGGAACCGCCGGCGACTGGACCGACCGGCATCGTCCGTCCGGGACATGCGCCCACCCCCTTGCATCACCGCGTCCGCGTGGCGCGCTAAGTCTGCTCCGGGCTCCCAGCGCCGTCAATAGCGCGTCAGGCCCCCATGCCCAACCGCTGTGCGTGTTGCAGCGACTTGCCCTCGGTCTTGAGCGCGGGTGCGACCATGACCTCGGCCTTCTGGAACTCCTTGATGTTGGCGTAGCCGCACGTCGCCAGGCTCGTGCGCAGCGCGCCGAAGAGGTTCAGGCGGCCGTCGTTCTCCGTCGCCGGGCCGACGAGGATCTCCTCGAGCGTCCCGATCGTCGACGTCTTGACGCGCGCGCCGCGCGGCAGCGTCGGGTGGAACGTCGCCATGCCCCAGTGGTAGCCGCGCCCCGGGGCCTCGGCCGCCGCCGCGAGCGGCGAGCCGATCATCACCGCGTCGGCGCCGCACGCGATCGCCTTCGCGATGTCGCCGCCGGTCCGCATGCCGCCGTCGGCGATGACGTGGCAGTAGCGACCGGTCTCGTCGAGGTGGCGGATGCGGGCGCCGGCCGCGTCGGCGATCGCGGTCGCCTGTGGCACGCCGATCCCGAGCACGCCGCGCGTCGTGCACGCGGCCCCCGGCCCGACGCCGACGAGCACGCCGACGGCGCCCGTGCGCATGAGGTGCAGCGCGGTCGAGTACGACGCGCAGCCGCCGACGATCACGGGGAGCTCGTAGGTCGAGATGAAGCGCTTGAGGTTG
Source organism: Actinomycetota bacterium (assembly GCA_036260375.1). Lineage (GTDB taxonomy): Bacteria > Actinomycetota > CADDZG01 > CADDZG01 > WHSQ01 > DASZZZ01. The sequence continues at coordinate 23,088 of DASZZZ010000109.1, read as the reverse complement.
AGCGGCTCGGTGCGCGTCGACACGTGCTCGGCCGACACGACCGTGCCCTGGATGACGAGGACGTCGAGCTCGGCTTCGAGGGCGATCTTGTGGTAGCGCTCGACGCGCTGCGGCGTGAGCGACGCGGCCGCGACGACGCCGGCCTCCTTGACCTGACGGATGCGGGCCGCGATCAGCTCCTCCTTGATCGGCTCCCGGTAGATCTCCTGCATGCGCGCCGTGGCGCGGTCGTCGGGCAGCTCGGCGATCTCGGCGAGGACGGAGTCGGGGTCCTCGTAGCGCGTCTGGACGCCCTCGAGGTTGAGCACCGCCAGCCCGCCGAGGCGGCCGATGGCGATAGCGGTCGCCGGCGAGACGACGCCGTCCATGGCCGACGCCATGAGCGGGAGGTCGAGCCGGAAGGCGTCGAACTCCCACGAGACGTCGACGTCGTCGGGATCGCGCGTCCGCCGCGACGGGACGATGGCGATGTCGTCGAACCCGTACGCCCGCCGGCCGGACTTCCCGATCCCGATGTCGACTTCCACAGAGACTCCCCTCGCGCGCTCGCCGAACCTCCACCGAGCCTATAGGGCGACCCTCAACCCAGACCGCCTTTGTGACTCCTGTGACTGATGAGCAATAACGGCGGTGGCCGGAGCGAAAGCGAGCCGGCGGGGTGGTGGAGGGAGCCTCCGCAGGAGCATCGCAGGCGGAACGCCTGCGCTGCTCCGAGGACCCGGCTCCCGGAACCACCCCGACGGCGCAGCGGACGAGAACGAGAGCCGGAGACGGCCTAGTGGTCGCGATCCTGCCGCACGAGCCGCCCCGCGAGCTCGTCGTCGAGGAGCTTGACGTCCCCCTCGACCATGAGCCGGACGAGCTCGTCGAAGCCCGTGCGGGGCTTCCAGCCGATCACCTGGGCGGCCCGGGACGCGTCGCCGCGCAGGTCGAACACCTCGGCGGGACGGTAGTAGCGGGGGTCGACCTCGACGTAGCGCTCCCAGTCGAGGTCGACGCACGCGAACGCGCGCTGGCAGAACTCGCGCACGGTGTGCGACTCGCCGGTCGCGATGACGAGGTCGAGCGGCTCGTCGTGCTGCAGCATCGCCCACATCGCCTCGACGTACTCGGGCGCGTAGCCCCAGTCACGCTTCGCGTCCAGGTTGCCGACGTAGAGCTTGTCCTGGATGCCCGCCGCGATGCGGGCGACGGCGCGCGTGATCTTGCGCGTCACGAACGTCTCGCCGCGCCGCACGCTCTCGTGGTTGAACAGGATGCCGTTGGCGGCGAACATGCCGTACGCCTCGCGGTAGTTGACCGTCGCCCAATAGGCGAACACCTTGGCGACTCCGTACGGGCTGCGGGGATGGAACGGCGTGTCCTCGCTCTGCGGTGGCGGCGACGTCCCGAACATCTCCGACGACGACGCCTGGTAGAAGCGCGTGTCGACGCCCGAGGCGCGGATCGCCTCGAGGATGCGGATCGTCCCCATCGCGGTCGCGTCGGACGTGTACTCGGGGATCTCGAAGCTCACCTTCACGTGGCTCTGCGCGCCGAGGTGGTAGATCTCGTCGGGCTCGAGCGCGCGGATGAGGTTGACGAGCGCGCCGGAGTCCGACAGGTCGCCGTAGTGCATGAAGAAGCGCACGCCGGACTCGTGCGGGTCGCGGTAGATGTCGTCGAGGCGATGCGTGTTGAACGACGACGCGCGCCGGATGAGGCCGTGGACCTCGTAGCCCTTCGACAGCAGCAGCTCGGCGAGGTAGGAGCCGTCCTGGCCGCTGACGCCGGTGATCAATGCGCGCTTCACGGGGCTCAGCATACGGCAGGCGCCGATCCCCACCGCAGCGCCGTTTTCGGGTCTCTACCAGCGTAAACGCCCCACCCAGCGCGACATACGACCGCTGTCGTGGGTCGTGTGAACCACCCCACTGACGAAACGGTGTTACGGTGCGTCGATCGAGGGGTAACGGAGCCCCGCTCGTGCCGCCGACAGGGGGTGGCGGCCCGCCGGTAATGGCTCCTCTTGCACACGCACGTGGAGGTTCTGCGCGCATGGATCGACTGCACTTCTCTCGCCGGGCGCGCCGTCGCGCGCGCCTCAAACGACTCGGCGGGTTCGCCGCCGTCGTGTCCGCCCTCGCGTTCTTCGCGGGGCTCCCCGGCTCCGACGCCGGGATCAGGATCGTCGACGACCTCGGCAACGAGCTCGCCGCCCGGGCGGCGCTCATGGAGAGCCGCCCCGGCGTCGAGACGACCGAGAGCGCGACGAGCTCGATGAGGTTCCGCACCAAGGTGTTCGAGACGCGTCCGACGCCCACGCCGACGCCGACGCCCACTCCGACGCCCACACCGACGCCGACTCCGACTCCGACGGAGACCGCGGTCGCGGCGCCCGCCACGGGCGGGTCGATCACCCAGATCATCTACGCCGCGGCGGCGGAGTTCGGACTGTCGGGCGACTACCTCGTCTCGGTCGCGTCGTGCGAGTCGGGGCTCGATCCGAACGCGTACAACCCGGCCGGCTACCACGGCCTGTTCCAGTTCGACCAGCAGACGTGGGCCGCGTACGGCTACGGCTCGATCTACGACCCCGTCGCCCAGGCGCGCACCGCGGCGCGCCTCATCGCCGCCGGCCAGTCGAGCCGGTGGCCGAACTGCGCTTAGGACGTCGCACGCGCACGGGCGCCCCGGCAGATCGTCGCCGGGACGCCCGAACTGCGCCGTGCGGGCGTCGCTCGCAGGCGATCAGATGACGCCGCGCAGCTCTCCGGGAGCCTCGTTGCGGCTCCACTGGAACACACGCTCGCGCTTGGGCTCCGTGAAGTAGTAGTAGCGGTCGTCGGGGTCGCCGAAGCCGAACAGCGGCGGCGCGAACGGCGCCTCGCGCAGCTCGTCGAAGAGCCACCGCGCGGCCTCGCTCGCCGACACGCGGCCGTCGCGCACCTCGTAGAGGCGCTCGAACGCCCTCTCCCACAGGTCGCGGATCCCCATGTGCATGCGGAACCAGAACGCGCCGCGGTCGAAGCGCTCCGCCGCGGCCCACCGATCGGGGCCCTCGTCGGCCTCGAGCGCGTCCATGCGCACGCGCGCGAGCGACAGCGCCTCGAGGATCGACCACAACAGCCACAGCTTCGAGTACGCCTGCCACAGCGACGCGTCGCGCGTCGCGATGCGCGCGCCCTCGAGGATGCGGTCGTTGAAGTCGACGAGGCCGTCCTGGAAGCGCGCGACGCGCTCGATCCAGTCGCCGGTCCAGTCGCCGGTCTTCGCGGCCGCGAGCAGCGCGGTCGCGAGCGCGTGGACGATCTCGGCGGTCATCGTGACGTCGCGCGAGAAGAACATGTCCTGACGGCTCGCGGCACGGTCGAACACGAACGCGCGCGGCGCGTGGGTCGTCGACACCGACCGCTGCCACGTGTCGTCGGCGATCCACGGCGTCGTCGCGATCGCGTCCTCGAACTGCCGGTTGAGCGCCGGGAAGCGGGCGACGACGCGCCGGAACTCCTCCGCCGGGCGCTGCGTGGTCGCCGGAAACCGGTCGGGGTCGAGGCTCATGACGACGGCCGTGACGTCGTTGGCGCCGTCGTCGTGGTTCCCGAACGCAGCGAGCTGGATCCAGCCCCCGTCGAACACGTGATGCGTGGTGCCCTCGCTCCACGGCGACGCGGGCGCGTACTTCTCGAACTCGATCAGCGACTCGAACGGCTTGACGCCGGCCATGTGCGTCGCGAGCACGCGCGAGCGGTGGCGCAGGCGCGGCTCCGGGTCGGCGCCGCCGAGCTGCTGCACCAGCGGCGACTCCGCCCCGCTCGCGTCGGCGACGAAGCTCGCGCGGTACGTCTCGCCGTCGCTCGTCACGACGTGGACCTCGTCGTCCTTGAGGTTGACGTCGACGAGGTGCGGCCGGTGCGGGATGACCGCGGCGCCGTAGCGCACCGCGAGGTCGCGTGCGTAGCGGTCGACGTCGCGCCGGAAGAAGTGCGACTCGGCGTGCTCCTCCGGGACGTTGAACTGCTGCGCGTGCACCGGATCGTGCTCGCGGTCCTCGTAGTGGTGCAGGAACCCGAGGCTGCGCCGCACGCCGCTCGTCTTGCGGACGTGCTCCGGAAGGTCGTTGAACTTGGCGAAGTGGTTGAGCTCGGGGATGCCGAACTTCTCGGCCATGAGGAAGAAGACCTCGGCCGTGTACGGCACGGTCGTCTCCCCCGCGAGCTCCTGCTCGCCCGAGCCCGAGTCGACGAGCAGGACGTTCACGCCGTGACGCGCGAGGATCGTGGCGAGCAGGCTGCCCGCGAGATGCGTGCCAAGGATCGCGACGTCGTAGCGCTCGTCGGGGCTGGCGGTGACCCGCCTGGCTTCCGTCATGTCCCTCCCTCCTCGTGAGAACCGATCCGTCGCGGCGCGGCCCCCTTCGAGACCGCGCCCGACGGCGTGCTGCGACGGACGCCGGAACGCGGGCCTCTTGTCGCCCGCGCCCGGCGCGACCGTCAGAAGATCCGCTTGCCCCGCAGCTTGTGCTTGAGGGCCTCCTTGCCGTTGCCGAGCATCAGGCGCTTGACCTCGGGATCGGCCTCCTTGACCGCCCAGCGCGCCGTCTTGGCGAGCACCTTCGGCGTCGGGTGCAGGAAGCGCTTGTCGCGGTCCGAGAAGCCGAAGTGCTTCGGCACGAAGTCGGCCCCGACGAGCTGCGCGTAGAGGTCGTCGGCCGCGTGCTTCGGCGACACGACGCCCTTCTCGACGGCCTCCACCTGCGCCACCATCGAGTCGAACAGCTTCTTGTAGCCGTCGTGGTCGGGCCAGTAGAAGCCCGGGTACGGCGCGTCCTCGTGGGCGACGAAGTGACGCTCGTCGCCGTCCCTCATGAACTTCGTGAGCGCCTCCTGGAGGCGGAAGGTGCCGGCGTTGGAGCCCCACGCCCAGATTCGGAACACCGCCGTCCACAGGTCGTAGTCGCACCACGAGATGAACGCCGCGTTGACGAGCTCGTCGTTGAAGTCGAGCAGGCCCTGCTGCAGACGGTCGACGTACTCGAACCGCTCGGCCGAGAAGTCGTCGTCCTTGACCGCGCGCAGCAGGCGCCACGCGAGCGCGTTGATCGTCTCGGTGGTGTTGGAGAGACCGCGCGAGAAGAGCGGGTCGATGAAGCCGGCGGCGTGCGACAGCAGCGCCCACCGGTCGCCGACGGTCTTGCTCGACGAGTACTGCAGGCGGCCGGTGCGCACCCACTCGCGCATCGGCTTCATGCCCTCGAACTGACGCAGGATGTCCGGGTAGCGGGACGCGACCTCGAAGAACTCCTCCTCGGGGGAGAGGTCCTCGTTGGTCGGGTACGTGCGCGGGTCGAGCGTGAGCCCGACGCTGCACAGCGGGTTCAGCGACCACTCGTGGTTGTCGAACCCGATGACCCAGAACCAGCCGCGCTCGAACATGTGGTGGACGGTGCCCTCGTACCACTTGACCGGGGGCCGGGCGCCCGGCGGGTGGTTCCACAGGTCGTCGGTGCGCGGGACGTTCAGCGAGTGGTTCCACAGCGAGCGCGAGTGGTGCTTGAAGCGGCACGGGTCCTCGCGCAGGCCGAACTTCTCCGCCAGCGGCGAGCGGTAGCCGCTGCCGTCGACGACGTAGCGGGCGCGGTACGTCTCGCCGTTCTCGCCGACGATCGTGACGCCGGAGCCGTCGATGTCGACCTCGGCGACCTTGAAGTTCTGCCGCGCGTCGCAGCCGTAGGCGATCGCCGCGTGGAACAGGTACGCGTCGGTCTCCTGACGGTACATGTGGCTCGCCTCGTGCAGGAGCTTCGGCGTGTCGAACTGGTTGGTCTCGCGCGGGTCCTGCGGCCGGCCCTCGTGATGCAGCAGGAAGCCGAAATGCTTCTTGATCCCGAAATGGGGGCCGATCACGCGCGTGCAGTTCGTGTACGTCGCCAGGGTCTTGATCTCCGGCACGCCGTAGCGCTCCGCGACGGTGCGCAGCGCGACGAGCGTGTACGGGATCGTCGACTCGCCGATCGCGAACTTCGGATGCTGGTGCGAGTCGATCAGCAGCGTCTTGACCCCGTTGCGGGCCAGGATGGCGCCCAGCATCGAGCCGGCGATTCCCGTCCCGAGGATCGCGACGTCGTACGTCGTCTTCTCGGCGTTGTGCTGGTCGTTCATCTCTCCTCCTCGAAGGCTGTCCGGCGCGTCCGCCCGGCGGCCGGGGATCGGATCACTGGGGAACGGGGACCCTCAGCGGCTTGCCGACGACCGGCACGCGCGCGAGGCCGTGGACGAGCTCGCCCTTCAGGTTGAACTCGTCGGGGGACAGACGCTTCTTCATGAACAGCGTCAGCCCCTCGTAGACGAGCTTGCCGATCTCCGGCGGCGCCTGCGTGCGCGCCCATCTCAGCGTCCCCATCACCTTGCCCGAGGTCGCGTTGTACCAGCGGTTGTTCGGGTCGGTGAGGCCGAACGCCGGCGGGACGAAGTCGGCCGCCTTGAAGCGCTTCCAGATGCGCTCCGCCGCGTCCTGCGGCGCGGCGCGGCCCGCCTGGACCTCCTGGACGTCGAGGCTGACCTCGCGCAGCAGACGGCGCGCCGGCTCGTAGTCCGTGATGGCGCCCTCGGGGGCAAGGCGCTCGAGTCGCGCCAGCGTGGACGGGTCGTGCGCCTCGGTGAAGCGAGCGTAGGCGCGGTTGATCTCGAACGTCGCGAGGATCTGGCCGAGCGACCACACCCGGAACCACGCGTCCCACAGGTACCAGTCCTGGAACGACGTGTACGCGTTGGCCACGAGGTCGTCGTTGAAGTCCAGCAGACCCTGCTCGAGGCGCTGGATGTACTCGAAGCGCTCGACCGAGAAGTCGTCGTCACGAAGCGCGTCGAGCAGCCGCCAGCTGAGCGCGTTGATGATGTCCATCGTGTTCGATAGCCCGCGCGAGAACAGTGCGTCGATGAATCCGGCGGCGTGCGACGTCAGGCACCAGCGGTAGCCGATCGTCTGCTTCGACGAGTACTGCAGACGGCCGGTCGACACCCACTCGCGCGTGGAGCGCGCACCGACGAACTGCTTCTCGATGTCGGGGAAGCGGGAGATGAACTCCCAGAACTCCTCCTCCGGAGAGCAGTCCGGCTTCGGGTGGATGCGCGGGTCGAGGTTGATGCCGACGCTGCACAGCGGGTTCGTCGCGCGCGGGTGGTTGTCGAACGGGATGACCCACATCCAACCGCCCTTGAAGAGGTGGTGCAGCGTGCCCTCGCTCCACGGGCTCGGGTTCTTGTGGACGCCGCGCGGGTACACGGTGTCCTCGTACGGCTTGACGTCGACCATGTGCGTGAACACGGCGCGCGCGTGGTGGCGGAGGCGCGTCGGCTCCTCACGCAGGCCGAACTTCTGGGCGAGCACGGACTTGTGGCCACTCGCGTCGACGACGTAGCGGACGCGGATCTGGTCGCCCGACGCGGCCTTCAGGGTCACGCCGTGGTCGTCGATGTCGACGTCGTCGATGCGCGTCTGCTGCCGGACGTGCGCGCCGTACTTCGACGCGACGTTGAGCATCCACGCGTCGACGTGCTGACGGAAGAAGTGGTTCTCGGTGTGGGTGATCTTCGGGATCGGGAACTCGTTCGACTCGAGCGGGTTCTGCTTCTGTCCCTCACGGTGGTACAGGAAGCCGAAGTTCCGCTTGACGCCGCACGCGGTGCTGACGTGCGACTGGACGCTCTCGAACGTCGTCAGCTGCTTGATCTCGGGCACGCCGTAGCGCTCGCTGACGAGACGCATCATCATCGACGTGTACGGGATCGTGGACTCGCCGATCGCGAAGCGCGGGTGCTGCCCGGCGTCGATGATCAGGACGCTCGCGCCGTTGCGCGCGAGGACCGCGCCGAGCATCGAACCGGCGAGACCGGACCCCAGGATCGCGACGTCGTACTGCGGGCTCGTCGCCGCTCCGTTGCTCCTCACTCCCATCCGTCTCTCCTTCCCTTGGGGACCGTTCGCTCTCGTCACTGCGGACCCGGCGTCACTCGCCGGGTGCTTCGAGGTAGCCGCTGCGGATGAAGAAGTCGAAGTACGTGTCGAGGAGCGCCTCGTCGAGCGGCGGGCACGTGATGCCGCTGCCCTCGAGCGCGGCCGTCGCGTTGGACGTGTCGTAGTCGACGGCCTCCTCGCCGCGCACGACGAACTCCTCGACCGTGTCCATGACGTAGTGCAGCTCGTTCTCGCGCTCGCCGAGCGTCTCCTGGAGCGCGTCCCACCACGCATGCCGGTCGACGAACTCCACGTTCCAGCCACGCTTCTGGACGAAGCACATGAGGTCGTGGAACGTCATGCGCTGCGTGTTCACGAGGTGGTAGTTGTCGCCGAACGAGCGCTTGTCGGCGGAGATGTGGACGAGCGCGCGTGCGACGTAGTCGGCCGGCGTCATCTCGACCTCGATGTCGATGATCGGCGCGAGCCCGAGCTGGACGCAGCCCTTGATGACGCGGCACGTGAAGTGCGTCGTGAGGCATGCGCCGGTGCGCGCGTCGCCCAGGACCCGGCCGGGACGGTAGAGGTCGACGGGGATGCCGCGCTCGCGCGCCAGGAGCGTGAGGCGCTCGGCGGCCCACTTCGTCTGGACGTAGCCCGTCACGAGCTTGCCGGCGCGATCGATGTCGTCGTCCTCGCGGATGACGAGGTGGTCGCTCGTCGGGATGCCCCAGATGCCGTACGTCGAGACGTAGTGCACGGGCGTGAGCGGCCCGGTGCACGCGAGTCTGAAGATCTCCTCGGTGCCGGTCACGTTCGCCGGCCACAGCTGGTGGTACGTGTGCGAGAAGTTGACCCACGCGCCGTTGTGGTAGATCGCGTCGAGCTCGCGGGCGAGGCCCTCGAAACGCTCGGCGCCGACGCCGAGGAGCGGCTGCGCGAGGTCCCCACGCACGACCACGATGCGATCGACGGCGTCGTCGCGCCACGGCAGCAGGTAGCGCTCGAGCGCGCCGCGCAGGCGCGTCATGCCCTCGTCCTCGTCCCGGCACCGAACGAGACACGAGATGCGAGCGTCGGTCTGCGCGAGCAGCTCGTGCAGCAGGAACGCGCCGACGAAGCCGGTTCCGCCGGTGAGCAGGACGTGCGACGGCGGCCCGGTGCGCTCCACGAGCGGCGCGGCGGGCCGCACGTCGGGAGCGAGCACGACGTCGGGGCGGATGCGGTCGGGCGTGTTGGGCGGCTCGGCCCGGCGCGCGGGGACCCGGGCCGCGGGGGCCGCGTCCGCGTCGCGGGCGGCGTCGGCGGGGGCCGCGTCCGCGTCGCTGGCGGCGTCGGCGGGGGCCGCGTCCGCGTCGGCGGGCGCCGCGTCCTCCAGGACGCCCTCGACCTCGCCGGCGAGGAACGTCGCCCACTCCGTCACCGTGGTGCGCTCGAACAGCGCGTTGGGACGGATGCGCACGTGCAGGTCGCGCTTGCAGCGGTTGACGATCTCCATGACCATCAACGAGTCGAGGCCGTGCGACATCACGTCGGAGTCCGGCTCGATCTGCTCGGCCGTCAGCGCGAGCGTCTCGGCGAGCGCGCTGCGCAGGTAGTCGACGAGGACGCCGGCGCGGCCCCCGTCATCGGATGCGGCGCGCAGCCGGTCGAGCACCTCCGACGAATCGCCGTCGGCGGCCCCCGCGTCGTCGTCGACCTCGATCGTGCGCAGCATCGGGCGCTCGACGCGCGCCTCCATCACCGGCTTGAACACCGACCAGTCGGCCGCGCACACGACCTGCTGCGCGTCGTCGCCAGCGAGCAGCGCGCCGAGCAGGCGCAGGCACTGCGGCGCCGACAGCTGGCGCAGCCCGACCGACTCGAGGAACGCCATGACGTCGTCGCCGAACAGCGCGGAGGCGAGCTCCCACGGCCCCCACGCCACGGTCAGCGCAGGCAGGCCGCGGCTCCGGCGGTGGAACGCGAGCCCGTCGAGGAACGCGTTGGCGGCGGCGTAGCTCGCGAGGTGCTGCGACCCCCACACCGACGCGATCGACGAGAACGTGAGGAAGAAGTCGAGTTCGAGACCGGCGGTGAGCCGGTGCAGCAGCCACCCACCGAGAACCTTTGGACGCCACACCGAGTGGTACTCGTCGGCGCTCACGTCGCGTACGAACTGCGGGATCGACACGCCGGCCGCGTGCACGACGCCGCGCAGCGGCCGCGGTCCGTCGGCGAGCCGCGCGACGAGCGCCGTCATGGCGTCGTCGTCGGCTGCGTCGGCGGCCACGACCTCCACCTCGGTCCCGAGCGCCTCGACGTCGCGCACCGCCTCGATCGCGGCGCGCGTCGCCGCCGGCACGTCGGCGTCGTCCCATCGCTCGCGCGGGGGCAGGCCCTTGCGGCTCGTCAGCACGAGACGGCCGGCACCGTGACGCGCCAGCCAGCGGGACAGCTCGAGGCCGATGCCCCCGAGGCCGCCAGTGACGAGATACGTGCCGTCGGCGCGCACCGGCGCGCGCCGGTGCAGCGCGGCCGCGTCGGGACGGCGCGGGACGAGGCGCGCGACGTAGCGGCGCCCGGCGCGCACCGCCTGCTGGTCCTCGCCGTCGCGCGCCGCGAGAAGCGTCGCGAGCGTCGCTGGCTCGACGGCGGCGCCGGGGTCGAGGTCGACCGCGACGCCCCAGTGCTCCGGGTGCTCCAGGACGATCACGCGCGCGAGGCCCCACAGCGTCGTGGCGGCGACGTTGTCGACGGCCGCACCGGGTCCCGCGGGGACCGCGCCGCGCGTCACGAGCGACACGTCGACGCCGTCGAGACCGCGCTCGTGCAGCGCCTTGACGACCGCGATGACGAGGTGCTCGCAGCGCTGCTCGAACGTGCGGAGCGAGGACGCGTCGGTCGCGTCGGCCGCGGGCGCGTCGAGTCCGGCGAGCACGACGACGTGGCCGCCGGGCGCGGACTCGTCGCGCCACCCGTCGACGACGTCGCCGACGGCGGCCGGGTCGGGGTCGGGGGCCGCGACCGTGCACGACGCGCCGCGCGCCTCGAGCGCGCGCGCGACGTCGTCCGCGACGCCGCCGTCGTCGCGCAGCAACAGGAAGCGCCGCCCGTCGAGCGACGTGGCGGACGGCAACGGACCGTCGTCGTGCCACTCGAGGGCGTAGAGAAGCTCGTCCGGCCGGCGCCACGGGGCGCGCGGACGCCCCGCGGGCGTCAGTCGCACGCCGGTGGCGCGTCCGACGACGCAGCCGTCCTCGGCGACGAGGTCCGCGTCGCCCGCGACGGCGTCGCCGTCGGCGCGGGCGGCGGCGCGTACGTAGCGGACGCGCTCCGGCGACGCGCACGAGAGCCCGTCGACGTGGGCGCGCACGGCCGTGCCGGGGACGCCGCCCGCGGCGGCGACCGCGGTCACGACCGCGTCGAGCGCGTCGCCGCGCGTCGCGGCGCGACCCGCGCGCAGCGCGACGAGGACGCCGTCGTCGCCGCGGCGGACGTCGCCGTCGGCGCCGGCGTCGTAGGCGTCGGGGTCGACGCGCTCGTCGCCGAGCGCGGGCGCGACCCGCGCGAGCGTCGCGCGCAGGTGCTCGCGCCACGGCGCGCCGGCGGCGTCCTCGGCGTCGGTCGCACTGGAGCACGACACCTCGGCGCGGCCCCCGCGCCCCGTGACCGTGACCTGGACGCGACGACCGTCCTCGACGCGCAGCGACTCGCCGGTCTCGAGGGCGGTCACGTGGGTCCACGCACCGTCGAGAGCGTGCTCGGCCGCGGCGAACGCGACGTCGAGCAGCGCGCCCGCGGGGACGTCGCCGTCGGCGCCGGCGCGCGCCGCGAGCGCGTCGTCGGTGGCCGCGAGCTCGTACGTCGGCGTCGCGCACTCGAGGCGGCGGCCGACGCCCGCGACCGCCTCGCCGGCGACGACGGCCGGCGCCGTCGTCGCGCCGCCCGCGGCTTCGGGGAACCAGTAGCGCTCGCGCTCCCACGGGTACGTCGGCAGCGGCACCCGGCGCGCGCCGTCGCCCTCGAAGCGCTCCCACGCCAGCGGGACGCCGCGCACGCGCAGCGCGCCCGCGGCCCGGAGCACGGTCGTCGGCTCGTCGGCGCCGCGCCGCAGCGACGCGATCCACGCGCAGTCGGGGTCGTCGACGTTGCGCGCGCCGAGACCGGTCAGGACCGGCGTCGGCCCGATCTCGAGGAACGTCCTGACGCCCTCGGAGTGCAGCGTCGTGAGGCCGTCGTGGAACCGCACCGCCTCGGCGACGTGCCGGACCCAGTAGTCGGCGTCGCCGTCGCCGTCGGACCACATGCGACCACTGACGTTCGAGACGAGCGGCACCTTCGGGGGCCGGAACGAGATGCCCTCGATCTCGGCCCGGAAGCGATCGAGCATCGGACGCATCAGCGGCGAGTGGAACGCGTGCGACACCGTGAGACGCACGCTTCTGACGCCGTCGGCCGATAGCCTCCGCGCGACGTCCTCGACGCCGTCGCCGGCCCCCGAGACGACGACGTCGGCGGGACCGTTGACGGCCGCGATCGAGACGTCGTCGCGCTCGCCGATGGCGGCGCGCGCGGTGTCCTCGTCGCACCGCACGGCGAGCATGACGCCGCCCGGCGGCAGCTCGGACATGAGACGGGCGCGCGCCGCGACCAGACGCACGGCGTCGTCGAGCTCCATGACGCCCGCGACGGTCGCGGCGACGATCTCGCCGATGCTGTGGCCCATCACCGCGGCGGGACGAAGCCCCCACGACGACCACAGCTGCGCGAGCGAGTACTCGAGCGCGAAGAGGGCGGGCTGCGTGTAGCGGGTGAGGTCCACGAGACCGTCGCGGTCGCGCCACGTCACGTCGCGCAGCGGCCGGTCGAGCAGCGGGTCGAAGAGCTCGACGCAGCGGTCGAACGCGGCGCGGAACGCGGGCTCCGCCTCGTACAGGGCGCAGCCCATGCCCGCGTACTGCGACCCCTGTCCGGTGAACAGCCACGCGGTCTTGCGGTGCTTGTGCTTGGCGCGCGCGCCGGTCGTCACGCGCTCGTCGCGCTCGCCGCGGGCGAACGCGGCCAGCGCGGCGGCGATCTCGTCCGTCGACTCCCCCGCCACGGCGAGGCCGTGCGCGAGCCCGGCCCGGCCGGCGCGCGCCGTGAAGCACACGTCGGCGAGCTCGGCGGGCTCGTCGCGCAAGTGGCGGGCGTAGCGGTCGGCGAGCCCGCGCAGCGCGCTCTCGGTCTTGGCCGACAGCACGAGCACGTCGCGCGACCGACGGGAGCCGCGGCGCTCCGCGGGAGCAGGCGCCTCGCTGACGACCGCGTGCGCGTTGGTGCCGCTGGCGCCGAAGCTGCTCACCGCGCCGACGCGCGGCCGGCCGTCGGGCTCGGGCCATGGGCGGCCCTCGGCGGCGACCTCGATGTGGAGCCGGTCCCACTCCACGTTCGGGTTGGGACGCTCGAAGTGAAGGTGCGGCGGGATGTAGCGGTGCTGCAGCGCGAGGACGAGCTTGAGGAGGCCGGCGATGCCCGCGGCGGACTCGAGGTGGCCGATGTTCGTCTTCACCGACCCGACGAGCAGCGGGCCGCGGCCGGCGTGATGGCGACCGAGGACGGCCTCGAGCGAGCGCAGCTCGATGGGATCGCCGAGCGCCGTGCCGGTGCCGTGCGCCTCGACGTAGTCGACGTCGCCCGGGTCGATGCGCGCCTGCGCCAGTGCGGCGCGGATGACGGCCTGCTGGGACAGCGGGTTCGGCACCGTCATGCCGCTGCTGCGGCCGTCGTGGTTGACCGCGGACCCGCGCACGAGGGCGACGACGTTGTCGCGGTCCGCGCGCGCGTCGGAGAGACGCTTGAGGACGACGAAGCCGACGCCCTCGCCGCGCGCGTACCCGTCGGCGCGCGCGTCGAACGTCTTGCAGCGGCCGTCGGGCGAGAGAGCGCGGAACTTGCTCATCAGGACGAAGCCGTAGGGCGACAGCATCGCGTTGACGCCGCCGGCGATCGCCATGTCGCACTCGCCGAGGCGCAACGCCTGACACGCCTCGTGCACCGCGACGAGCGACGACGAGCACGTCGTGTCGACGACCTTCGTCGGCCCCTGGAGACCGAGCGTGTACGCGATGCGTCCGGCGACGAAGCTGGGCTCGCCGATGAGCTGGTACGCGTCGACGTCGCGGATGTCGCCGATTTCCTGGCGCATGCGGACGTAGTCGGTCGTGCTGACGCCGACGTAGACGCCGGTGCGCGTGTCCTCGAGCGAGTCGGGCGCGTAGCCGGCGTTCTCGAGCGCCTCCCACGACACCTCGAGCCCGACGCGCTGCTGTGGGTCCATCCCCACCGCCTCGCGCGGCGAGATGCCGAACATCGTCGGCTCGAACAGGTCGATGTCGTCGATGAACGCGCCCCGGATGACGTACGCCTTGCCCGGCGTGTCGGGGTCCTCGTCGTACAGCGCTCGTGCGTCGCCGCGCTCGGACGGGAACTCGCGCGTGGCGTCGACGCCGTCGCGCAACAGCTTCCAGAACGCAGTCGGGTCGCCGGCGCGCGGCATCCTGCAACCGAGTCCGACGACCGCGATCGGCTCCGCCGCGGGGGGCTCGTCGCGCCGCGACTCGAGCTCCTCGACGCGGCCCTGGAGCCGCTCGATCGTGCGCAGGGCGTCTACTAGACGGTTGCGCATGACGTCGCGCGTGTTCGTGTCGGTGACGGTCAATGTGCCTCCTCAGGTCAGGAGATCGCCGCAGCGCCACGCCGCGGACGCCCGTACGGCGTCCCGCGCGCGGTCGCGCGGGCGCGTCCCGGCTCGCAGCGGCGCGGCCCGCCGGCGCTGTCGCGACCGCCCCCCCGTACGGGCGCGACGCACCGCGCGAACCGAGTCAAGCCAATGGCGGCAAGCGCCGACGTCCAATGACCCCCCCTCACAGTGTCGGTGGACGCCTCGAATTCAACCCCCGGCGAAATGTTGCCAGGAGTTGATCTGGAAGTCAACAGGCGGTTGAGCGCCCGGTGTGCATGGGGCGCCCTTGCCAGCGTCTCGGTCGGTCATTACAATACGGAGACGTATCGTTTCGTTACGTCTACGAGAAGGGGGAGAGAGGTGGAACACGCGGACCGCAGCACTCCGTACCGCGCGCGCTGGTGGGCGCTCGCCGTGCTGTGCCTGAGCCTCACGATCATCGGCATCGACAACACGATCGTGAACGTGGCGCTGCCGACGCTCGTCCGGGACCTCAGGGCGAGCGCCAGCGAGCTGCAGTGGATCGTCGACTCCTACGTCCTCGTCTTCGCCGGCCTGCTCCTGACCGCCGGGGCGCTCGGCGACCGCTTCGGGCGCAAGCTCGCGCTCGACGTCGGCCTGTTGATCTTCGCCGGCGGCTCGCTGTGGGCGACGTTCGCCGACTCGCCGGAGACGCTGATCGCGGGCCGGGCCGTCATGGGCATCGGCGGGGCGTTCATCATGCCGGCGACGCTGTCGATCATCACGAACGTGTTCCCCGCCTCCGAGCGGGCGAAGGCGATCGGCATCTGGGCGGCGTTCGCCGGCCTCGGCGTCGTGGCGGGCCCGGTCGTCGGCGGCTGGCTGCTCGAGGACTACTGGTGGGGCTCGGTCTTCCTGATCAACGTCCCGATCATCGTCGTCGCGCTGACGTTCGGCGCGTTCCTCATCCCGGAGTCGAAGGACCCGAGCATCGCGCGCCTCGACCCGGTCGGCGCGGTCCTGTCGATCGCGGCGCTCGGCGCCCTCGTCTACGCCATCATCGAAGCTCCGGCCGAGGGCTGGACCGACGGCACGATCCTGTCGATCTTCGGCGCCGCCGCGGTGCTCATCGTGCTGTTCATCGTGTGGGAGATGCGGACCGCGACGCCGATGCTCGACATGGCGTTCTTCCGCAACGCCCGCTTCAGCGCGTCGTCCGCCGCGATCACGCTGGTGTTCTTCGCGCTCTTCGGCTCGGTCTTCGTCCTGACGCAGTACCTTCAGTTCGTGCTCGGCTACAGCCCGTTCGAGGCGGGCGTGAGGATGACGCCGGTCGCGGCGCTCATCTTCTCGGCCCCCGCGAGCGCGAAGCTCTCCATGAAGGTGGGTACGAAGAAGGTCGTGGCCGTCGGGCTGACCCTCGTGTCGATCGGGCTGTACATGATGTCGACGTTCACGACGACGACCGAGTACGGCTCGATAGCGACGGCCCTCGTGATCCTGGGTCTCGGCATGGGCGCCACGATGGCGCCGGCGACCGACGCCATCATGGGCTCGCTCCCCCTCGCCAAGGCGGGCGTCGGGTCCGCGATGAACGACACGACCCGCATGGTCGGCGGCGCGCTCGGCGTGGCGGCGATCGGCAGCGTGCTGACGTCGGCGTACAGCGCGTCGCTCGACGGCATCTCGCGCGTGATCCCGGAGAAGGTCCTCGCGAACCTGCCCCCGCAGGCGAGCGAGGTCATCCAGGACTCGGTCGGTGCCGCGACCGCGGTCGCACGCCGCATCAGCGCGCAGGTCGACCCCGCCATCGGTGAACGTTTGCGCGACGCGGCGCACGCGGCGTTCGTCGACGGCATGGGCACGAGCGTGCTCGTCGCCGCCGGGGTCGCGCTGTTCGGCGCGATCGTCGCGCTGGTGTTCCTGCCGGCGCACGAGAGTGAGGTCGCGCAGGAGTCGCACTACGGCGACGACGACCTCGCGCTGGGGGCTCGGGCGGGTTGAGCGCCCAGCCGGTAGAGGTCAGGGGACCGGGGCGGCCGCGCAGCGCGGCCGCCCACCTGGCCATCCTCGAGGCCACGCTCGAGCTCTTCGTCGAGGAGGGCTTCAACGGCATGACGATCGAGGGCGTCGCCGCGCGCGCCGGCGTCAGCAAGGCGACGATCTACCGGCGCTGGCCGTCGAAGGAGGAGCTCGTCTCCGAGGCCGTCGGCACGATCTCGGAGGAGATCTACGCTCCCGACACCGGCAACGTCCGCGACGACCTCGTTCGCTTCGTGGAGCAGTTCGCACAGCTGTTGGCATCGCCGGAGAGCCATCGCGTGTTTGCCCGCATGGCGAGCGAGATGACGTTCAGTCCGCAGCTCGGGGCGATCTACAAGCGCAACGTCATGCAGCCGCGACGGCGCCTCGCGGTCGCCGTCGTCGAGCGGGCCAAGGAGCGCGGCCAACTGCCCGAGGCACTCGACGCGGACCTGTTGATCGACATGGTCGTCGGCGCGCTGATCATGCGAGCGCTGGCGCGCGACGCCGACCGTTATCCGCCGGGTTTCGCCGAACGGCTCGTCGACCTCGCGCTGTCGCTCACGGGCGCTCAGACGGGGACCCGCTGACGCAGATGCGTACGGCGCGCACGCGGCGCGCCGTACGTGTCTAGCGCGCCCTGAGGTACACGTGGTCGGCGGCGTCGGGACCCGGGGAGTCGCCGATGCTGCGGTAGTGCTCCACGACCGCGTCGGGCAGCTCGTCGAACGCGATCTCGGCGAAACCCGCTCTCTCGTACAGCGACCGGGCGCGCTCGTTCGACGTGACGTAGATCGTGCCGCCGCGACTGTTCATCGCCGTCTGGAGCAGGCGCGTGCCGATGCCCTCGTTGCGGCGGTCGGAGCGCACGACGACGTCGTCGAGCACGAGCACACCGGGTGCGACCTCGACGAGGCGCACGCAACCGACGACGAGACCGTCGCGGGCGATGAACGCCACGCCGGAGCGCACGTTGACGTCGGAGAAGCCCTCGGCCTCGAGCAGCGCCTTGACGTCGTCGGCGTCGTGCCTCGTCGCACGGGTTACGAGCATGGCCGGGATCCTAGGCGCGCGCCGCCAGCTCCGACGAGACCGCGCGCAGCTCGTCGAGGGCGTCGTCGGGCACCGTGACGCCGGTCTTGCCGCCGGGCAGCGACCGGTCCGGCCGCATGTCGCCGTGGTAGTCGCTCCCGCCCGACACGACGAGACCCTTGCGCTCTCCGAGCTCGCGCAACGGCGCCTGCTCGTCCGCGGTCCAGTCGCCGTGATAGCCCTCGATGCCGCGCAGGCCGGCGTCGACCAGCCCGTCGACGAAGCGCTCGAGGTCTTCCATGCCGACGTTGAGCGTCAGCGGATGCGCGAGGACCGGCACGACGCCGGCGCGCACCATCAGCTCGGTCGCCTCGACCGGCTCGTAGAGCTTGCGCCCGACGTATGCCTTCGCGCCCTTGGCGAGGTACTCGTCGAACGCGCTCTGGTAGTCCGGGACGGCGCCGTGGCGCACGAGGACCGCGGCGAAGTGCGGGCGCCCGATCTGCGATCCCGGCCCCCCGGCTTCGTTCTCGACCTCCTCGAACGTCGTCGCGATGCCGAGCTCGTTGAGCCGCTCCACGATGACGCGGTTGCGGTTGGCGCGGTGGTACTGGAGCTCGGCGAGCGCGGTCGAGAGCTCGTTGTCGCCGGCGGGGATGAAGTAGCCGAGCAGATGCATGGTCGGCCGCGCGCGCGGCGAGTAGCCACGCGCCGCGAGGTCCTCGACGTCGCACGAGATCTCGACGCCACGCACGACCTCGACGCCCACGCTCTCGCCGGCGGCCACCGCCTCGGCACAGCCGGCGTCGTTGTCGTGATCGGTGACCGCGATCGCCGACAGCCCCGCCGCGGCCGCCTTGGCGACGAGCTCCGACGGCGAGTCGCCGCCGTCGGACACCGTCGTGTGGGCGTGCAGGTCGATCACGGGACCTACGGCTCGACGTACTTGAGCTCGACGAGCTTGTCGATGACCTTCTGCGCCGACTCCTCGACCGTCTCCTTGTCCGTGTGGCACACGACCTCGGGGCCGGCGGGCGGCTCGTACGGGTCGTCGATGCCGGTGAAGCCCTTGATCTCGCCGGCGCGCGCCTTCGCGTACAGGCCCTTTACGTCGCGCTGCTCGCAGACCTCGAGCGGCGCGTCGGCGAACACCTCGACGAAGTCCTTGATCATCGCCCGCGCCTCCTCGCGGATGGCACGGTACGGCGAGATCGCCGCGGTGATCACGAACGTGCCGTTGCGCTGCAGCAGGTGCGCGACGAATGCGATGCGCCGGATGTTCGTGTCGCGGTCCTCCTTCGAGAACCCGAGACCCTTGGACAGGTTCTCGCGCACGACGTCGCCGTCGAGCGTCTCGACCGGGATGCCGGCCTCGACGAGCTTGTTCTCGACCTCGTGCGCGATCGTCGTCTTGCCGGAGCCCGACAGCCCCGTGAACCAGATGACGCAGCCTCTGTCTCGGTTCGCCTGCTTCAACGCGCCCTCCCTCTCTCGGTGGTGACCGTCAGCTCAACGCGCTCTTGCCGCGCGCCCCGGGGGCCGGCGGGAGCCCGAAGAGGTCGAGCACCGTGCAGTGCACGTCCCACAGGTGGAGCCCCTCCCGGCGCCCGGGCTGCTGGCCCGGCGCGTTGCTCATCATGAAGATGCCGTGCTCCGCGTGGTTGGCCTCGTCGGGGCCGGTGTCGTTCTCGAACGTGTAGATCGATCCGTGACCCAACGAGCCGACCGAGCGCCACCGCAGACCGCCGAAGATGACGATCAGGTCCGGGGCGACGCCGTTGTTCGTGGTGTAGATCTCCTCCGGCTTGAGGGCCTTGTTGCCCATCGGCGCGCCCTCGTGGTCGACCATCGCCTCGATCTTCGCGGCGATCTCGTCGCGCACGGCGTCGTACTGCGACTGCGGGATGATCCCGTCGGGCTCGCGGCCCTCGACGTTGAGGAACAGGCGCCCGTAGTAGCCGCCGTCGCCCCACGCCTTGGTCTTCGACCAGTCGATCGACAGCTTGTGGCTCGGCGTGACCGTCGTCGGCAGCTCGTCGGCGAACGTGAGGTAGCCCTCGCGCACGAGCCACTCGTTGAAGCACACGCCGCCAACCATCGCCTTCGCGCCGTGGTCCGACACGACGAGCACGGTGGTGTCGTCGTCGGCGTGGCGCTCCAGCAGCTCGCCGATCCTCCCGTCGAGGTAGCGGTAGTAGTCGCGCAGCGAGCTCTGGTACGGGTTGTCCGGCTCGTAGCGCGGGTGGTTCGGGTCGACGTAGCTCCAGATGCCGTGGTTGAGGCGGTCGGGACCCATCTCGACCATCACGAAGAAGTCCCACGGCTTGTTGGTGAGCAGGTAGTCGGCGGCCTTGAAGCGCTGCTCCGTCATGCGGTACGCCTCGTCGAGGATGTACTGCGTGTCGTCGGTCCGGAAGTTGCGGATGTCGAACACGTACTCCCCGACGTTGGACTGCAGCTCGGCCTTGAGCTCCTTCGGATACGTGTACTCCGCCTGCTCGTTGGGCGTCAGGAAGCAGCCGATCTGCACGCCGCGCAACGGCTTCGGCGGGTACGACGGCGGCACCGACATCACGATGCAGTCCTTGCCGGCCTCCGACAGGACGTCCCACACCGTCGGCTCCTTGACGGCCCACGACGTCGCGAACGCGAGGCCGTCGTAGGTGTGGTCCTTGCGGTTGCGGAACCCGTAGATCCCGAGCGTGCCCGGGTCCTTCGACGTCATCATGCACATCCACGCGGGGACGGTGATCGGCGGCGTGATCGACTCGAGCGGGCCCCACACCGCGTTCTCGCGCAGCTTCGTGAGGTGCGGGACGTCGTCCGCGTACTCGTCGAAAACGTGCTCCGGCGGCGCGCAGTCGAGGCCGATGACCATGACCTTGCGTCGCCGCGACCGCTCCGCGGGCGTCGTCCCCGCGGCCGTCGCCGCCGTCGGGTCGCCCTTCTTCCTCAGCTTGTCGAGCAGGCCCATGGTTCCTCCTAGGCGTTGGCGCGCGCGGCGTCGATCAGGATGCGCGCCACCTCGGGGCGCGAGAACTCGCGCGGCGGCTCGCGGCCCTCCGTCAGCATCTGGCGGACCTGCGTGCCGGACAGGTGCACGTGCTGGTCCTTGTCGTGCGGGCACGTCTTGGCCGACGCCATGCCCTCGCACGCCTTGCAGAAGAACGAGTGCTCGAACTTGAGCGGCCAGATGCCCAGCTCGCCGGGCTCGAACTCGTCGAAGATCGCCTGCGCGTCGTAGGTGCCGTAGTAGCTGCCGACGCCGGCGTGGTCGCGGCCCACGATGAAGTGGGTCATGCCGTAGTTCTTGCGCAGCAACGAATGCCAGATCGCCTCGCGGGGGCCGGCGTAGCGCATCGCCGCCGGGAACACCGACAGGATGACCCGGTCGTGCGGGTAGTAGCCGTCCATCAGCGCCTCGTAGCACTTCATGCGCGTCTCGGCGGGGATGTCGTCGCCCTTGGTCCCGCCGACGAGCGGGTGGATGACGAGCCCGTCGACGATCTCCAGCGCGCACTTCGTGAGGTACTCGTGCGCGCGGTGGATCGGGTTGCGCGTCTGGAACGCGACGACGGTCCTCCAGCCCCGCTCGGCGATGCGCGCGCGCAGCTGCGCGGGCGTGAGCCGGTACTGCTCGAACTCGTGCGCGAAGACGTTCTCGAGGACGGTCACCTCGCCCCCGACGTAGTGCGGCGCCTGCGAGTAGAGGTACGACACGCCGGGGTGCGCGTCGTCGGTCGTGCGGTACGTGAGCTCGGCCTCGCGCCGCACGTCGGGCTCGTAGACGTCCTCGACGTCGATGACCGCCACGGGCCGGCCCTCGTGCACGATGGCGGCGCGCTCGCCGGTCGAGAGCGCAGCGACCTCGTCCGCGGTCGCCGACAGGGTGATCGGAAGGCTCCACGGCAGGCCGCTGGACAGCCGCATCTCGGCGACCACCGGCTCGTAGTCGGCACGGGTCATGAAGCCGCGGTTGGGCGACACCGCGCCCACGGCGAGCAGCTCCAGGTCCGACAGGACGCGCCGCGACTTCGCCTCGATCGCCGGAAGCCGCGCCGCCTGCGCGCGCAGCTCCTCGGTCTCTTCGCCGGATGCGGCGCGCAGCTCGAGCGCTCCGCCGTGAGGTGGGTAGCCGGGGACGTCCTTGACGGTGCTGGGCATGGTTCTCCTCCCGCAGTGGCCTGGGCCGTTCGAGCAGGGCAGGGGCGCTCTCGGAAGCATCCGGGCGCACTCCTATGACACTCCGACCATACCAGCCGCCCCGGGACCGCGCCACTC
This sequence comes from Actinomycetota bacterium, assembly GCA_036260375.1. Taxonomy (GTDB): domain Bacteria; phylum Actinomycetota; class CADDZG01; order CADDZG01; family WHSQ01; genus DASZZZ01. Next base: position 1,151 of record DASZZZ010000109.1, on the reverse strand, counting down.
CGCGGGATGGCGCGCCACGAGGGGCGCGCGCAAAAAGCACCCGCCGAGCCTTCTTCCCGGCCGAAGCCGGTTTACGACTCAACGGGTGCGAGGTGAAAGGTAGCGACACGAGCGGGCGGACGCAAGGGCGTCCGCTCGGATTTCTTCGCGCTCCACCGCCGTGGGCCTCCCGACACAGAACTGCACCGATCGTATTTGTTCCGGCTTCAGCAGGATCGTCCCCGCTCTCCGTCCAACGACTGGATGTATTTGCCCGCCGGGAACCGCTGTGGCAGGATGCCGACGGTTGCTTCCCCGACGGCCCCACGCGGGCGGCCGTCCGGCGGAAGCCGGGGGGCACGAGGTCGGTCTTCGCGGGCTCCGCCACGACCTGGTCGCCGAACGAAGGAGACGAGCTTTGCCTGGACGGTTTGGCCGCGCGTCGCTCGCCGCCATCCTCTTCGGCACCCTTCTCATCCCTTCCGTCGCATCCGTCGCCGGTCCCGAGGACGAGCTCGACGCCACCGAGCGCAAGCTCGAGCAGCTGCGCGAAGAGCTCGAGTCCGACGAGGCCGCCGCCGCGAACGTCAAGGACCGCATCGACCTCCTGAGCTCGCAGATCGCCGAGCTGCGCCGCGAGATCGCGCGCCTCGACGGTCAGCTCGCGCGCGTGGAGTCCGAGGTTCGCAGCGCCGAGGCGCGTATCGACCGCACGCAGAGCCGGATCGACGCGGTCGAGGGCCGGGCCAAGCAGCAGGCGATCTCCCTCTACAAGGCGGGGACCGCGGACGTGCTCGACACGCTGCTCGACGCCGACTCGATAGCGGAGCTCGACGCGCGCGTGGAGATGCTCGACGTCGCGGCGCAGGAGAACGTCGGCGCGCTGGTCGAGTTCGGCAGGCTGCGGGCGCAGCTCGAGCGCGAGTCGCGCGAGCTATTCGCCAAGCAGGAGGAGCTCGATTCCATCCGGTCGCAGCAGGCGCAGGTGATGGTGGCGCTCGAGGAGCGCGAGGAGAGCCTCGCCGCCGACCTCGCAGAGCTCGAGGGCGACATCGTCAGCGCCCGCAGGCGGGAGGGGGACCTCGAGCGGAGGGCCGAGGACCTGCGCCGCAAGATCCTCGCGGCCCAGGCGCCCCCGGCGGTGACGCCGAGCGTCCCGAGCGCGGCACCGG
>DASZZZ010000108.1:0-16653 GCA_036260375.1 Actinomycetota bacterium | reverse complement strand
GCGCGGCGTCCGCCGCCTCGGGTGGTCGCATCGGGCCGCCGCCCGCGTTCGGAGCGCGCGCGGGCGTGTCGTGCGCGTCCGGCTCGGGCCCGGCCGCGGGCGCGTCGTGCGCCGCGCCGCCGTCCCATAGCGCGACGAGGCGCGCCAGCTGTCCGCCGCCGGCGGGCGACACGTCGCGGTCGCCGCGCGCGCCGGACGCGGCTAGATCCGGCGCCGCGCTCGGCGCGCGCCGCTCGTCCGGAGCACTCGCCGCGGCGCTCATCGCGTCCGGGACGCGCGTCGCGGCGCGCAGCGCGTCGGCACGGCGCGTCGCGTCCGGTGCGCTCGGCGCGTCGCGCGGCGCGGTCCGGGCGCGCTCGACGTCCGATGCGCGCGTCATGACGCCGCCGTACGCGCCGCGCCCGGCGGCGTCCGCGCGCGTCGCCGACGCCATGGCGCGCGCGTCTCCCGAGTCGTGCGGCGCGCGCATCGCCTCGCGCCGCGGCTCGTCGTCTCCGGCGCGCGCGGGCGCGCGGCCGCCGACTCCGACTCCCGTCGCGGCGCGGCCCCCCGTCGTCGGCGCGTCACGGTCCCCGCGGTGACGCTCGGTCTCGTGCATCGCCGGCGCGGTCCCGTCACGGCCCTCCGCCGCACGGGCCGCGGCGCGCCGATCGTGCGCGCCGTCGCCCTCGTGCGGCCACCCCGCGTCGCCGGGGCGACCTGCCGGCCCCGACACGCGGAGCGGTGCGCGACGGGGGCCCTCTCCGCCGCTAGGCACCGGTCGTGCGGCGCGGCGCTCGCGCGCGTCCCAGCTCGCTGCGCGCGCGTCGCGCACGACCTCGGCGCGCGCCGCGTCCAAGCGCGCCAGCGCCGCCGCGAGCACGTCGTCGAGCGCGGTGGCGTCGACGCGCGCCGGCATCGCGGCGGGCCGCAACGCGCCGCTCGGCGCGTCGAGCACGCGCAACGGGCCGGGCGCGGTCGCGAGCCGCCGTCCCGCCGCGAGCGCGCGGTTGCGCGCGGTGACCGCGAGGGTCCGGCGCAGCGACGGCGTCACGGGCGCTCCCCGCGCGCCAGCATCTCGATGTAGAGGAGCACCTGGCCGACGGTCAACGCGGCGCATTCGTCCGGCGTCCACCCGAACTCGCGTCCGAGCACCACGCACGCGCGCGCGAGCGGCTGGTGCACGAGCTCGCCGAGCTCGTCGCCCGTGAGGCTCAGCCCGCTCACGCGGTTGACCTCCGCGAGCAGGAACTCGGCGAGCCCCGCGGGGAGCCGGTGCACCTCCTCGACCGTGAGCGCGGGCTCGACCAGCGCGCGCTGCACCATCAACGCGCTCGCGAGCTGGTCGTCGTCGCGCGCCGCCTTGTGCAGCCGCACGACGTCGGCGAGCACGAGCGGACGCAGCACGACCTCGCCGCCCGCGTGGAGATGCTCGGGCAGAGCGACGCGAAACGTCGCCCCGGCCCCCGCGAGCAGCTCCTGCGCGGTCAACGCGGTCACGCGTCGGCCTCGACGTCGTCGACCGCGATCCACATCGCCTTGAACGACACCGACTCGAGCACGAAGTCGTCCTCCGGCATGGAGTAGCTCCAGCCGTCGAGCTTGACGCCGTGGACCGTGAGGCTGGCGCGCGTCCCGGGCCGGGCCGGGTTCTCGAGGACGAGGCTGAGGTTGAACGTCGGGCTGACGAACGCGCCGCCCGGACGCGTCCCGGCGGCCGCGTCGCCGAGCATCAGCCGGAGCAGCGCACCGTTGACGTGGGCGCGGCCGATGGTGCCGTAGACGTTGACGTTGCCCGGCCGCAGCTCGGTCGCGTAGCGCTGTCCGACCTCGTGGAACGGCCGCATCTCCGACGTGACCTTGACGGTGACGTCGGTCGCGCGTCCGATCGGCGCGAGCGCGAACGCGTCCGCCACCGCGGATGCCGCGGCCCCCTCGACCGACTCGGCGTCGTCGACGGCGACCGTGATGGCGCCGTCCATTCCCGTGAATACGTTGGTGTTGGGCACGATCGTCCTCCGCTACTCGAGGTTCATGGTCACGCGGATGTAGTCGATGGAGAACGTCGGCCGCAGCGTCATCGTCACCGCCGCGATCCCGTTGATCTCCTGGCTGCGCGTCGCGGTGACGTCGAGCTCGTACGACACGAGCATCTCGTCGAGGATCATCTGCGACAGGAAGCCGTCGAGCGTCGCCTTCAGCGCGGCGCGCACGCGCGCATTGTTGAGCCGGCCGATGTACGGGTCAGAGCCGGCGCGCACGCCCGCCTTGGCGTAGTCGACGATGCGCCGGATGCTGATCTGGTCGAACGGCTTCTCGGACGTCGTGATGCCCTTGAGCACCTGAGCGCCGAACTTCTGACGCACGATCAGCACGCGCTTGCCGAGCAGACGCTGCGTGAGCGCGGACGAGTAGCGCACCGCGGGCGTCACCGGCACCGACTTGTTCGTGAGGCTGACGTGGGGTGCGAGGGTCGCGAGCTTGCCCGCGATGACCGCGGCGAGGTAGGCGGGCGGCAGCGTCACGTCGGCGCCGGACGCCGCGTCCGTCGAGATGATCCCCGGCGCGCACAGCACGACGCGGTCGTCGGACACGGCGTCGGCGTCGGCCTCGACGTCGGCTGCCGCGGTCGGCGTGCCCGAACCGCGCGCACCGAGCACGGCGATGCGCTCGCGGCCGTCGTTCTCCGTGCGCTCGAGGTGGCCGAGCACCGCGTTGCCGACGACGTTCGAGGCCTCGCCCGCGACGAGCAGGATGTTGACCGGCTGCTGCTCGAGCGCGGCGAGCCCGCGCCCGATGTCCACCGCGGTCGCCGCGGCGCCGTCGGATCCGCCCTGCAGCGTCGTGTCGATCGGGTCGAACCCCGACGACGCGTTCTGCGCGGTGCCGACCGTGACGAGCGTCGAGCCGGCGAGCGCGCCGCGGACGTCGCCGACGTTCGCGCCGCTGAACGTCTCCTTGACGTTGCGATACGTGAGCGTCAGCGTCCACGTCGTCACGCCCGACACCGTCTCCGACTTCACGACGACCCGCACGTGGCGCCCCCACGTCCCCGCGCCGCGCGCGGTCAGCGTGAACGCCGGCTGTGCACCGGCGGCCCTCACGTCGAGCGTCGCGGGCGTCGGCGCGCCGTTCGCGACGCGCACCGCGAACACGTTGCGCGCGCCGCCGGCGAACGCCTGCTCCAGCGCGCGCACGAGCGTCAACGGACGGTTCTCCACCGTCGGCGCCGAGAACGCGTCGTAGGGGCCGAACGCGTCGACCGCCTCGGCGTACGAGCCGAGTGCGACGACCTCCTCCACGGGACCGCGCGACGACGTCCCGACGATCCCGATGTTGCCCGTCGCGATGGCGCCGACGCCGATGAGGCCCTCGGCCCGTACCTCGATGTAGGTGCCGGGAATGACCATCTCGGCGATGGATTCGCTCATTCAGTGCTCCCTTCGTGCGTGACGTCGAAGCGCTCGGTCGTCGCGTCGACGTGCCCGGATACGGCGACCGTGCGTACGACGCCCCCGCCGCTGACCAACGACGGCTGCTCGGTCTCGAACTCGAAGCGGTACGCGAGCGTCTGCGCGCGCGCCGCGGCGGGGCTGATGGACGCGCGCCGCGCCGCGCCCCACGCCGACGGCGACAGCACGCGGAAGTCCGCCGCCGGCTCGTCGAGCGCCGCGGCCGTACGGCGAGTCAGCGACGTCACCGACGCGAGGTCCTCGGCGGTCACCTCTACCGCGAGGTCGCCGGTGAAGCGCACCGTCGTGACGTCCCACTGCCCGAGGTGGTACGTCAGGCTCAACGTGCCGCTCGCCGGCAACGCCTGGCCGAAGCGCAGCACGCCGCGCGCCGGGTCCGGGCGGACCTGGCGGCCGGCGGGCTCGCCGGCGACGACGTCGAACGCGCCGCCGGGAGCGGTCGCGGAGAGGTCGTCGTCGTCGAACGGCGTGTCGTCGGTGCCGTCGGCGCGCACGAGCTGGCCGTGCGGCAGGACCAGCTCGCGCCGGTCGTCGCTCAACAACCGGACCTCGTCGCCGCCGTGGCGCAGGACGGGATCGGCGAGGTCGACGGTCGTCGAGACCTCGAGCGCGCCGCGCCGGGGGCCGCGCGGCATCTTGCCGACGCCGGAGAGCCGGCCGGCCGCGGCCGCGACCGTCAGCGTCACCGCGGGCAGGTCCGTGGGGCCGAGCGGCAGCGCGTCGCCGATCTTCGGGCCCGCGCCGAGCTCGGAGCGAAGGCGCAGCGCGAGCGCGTCGACGACCGCGGCGAGGCTCACAGCTCCAGCGCCTCGCTGAGCCCGCCCAGCAAAGCCGGCACGGCGGCGGTCGCGTCGCGCACCGCGTCGAGCGCCGGCTGCAACGGCACGGTCGGATCGGCGACGTCGGGAACCGTCCCGAGCAGCGCGGGAAGGTCGAGCGCGTCGAGCAGCGCGCCGGCGAGGTCGTCGAGGTCGGGGATGAGGTCGGCGCCGAGGTCGTCGAGAAGTCCCGGCGGCTCGGGCGGCTCGACGTACTGGCGCAGCAGGATGCGGTAGCGGAACTCGTCGCCCCAGTCGTTGCACTCGGCGACGTCGAAGCCGACGACGAGCACCTCCTCGACGTCGCTGGCCTCCGTGATGTCCGACACGAACGTCAGCGGCGTGCCCTCGTTGTAGGCCTCGCGCAACGTCGTCAGGAAGCCGCTGCGCAGATCGTCGCCCTGGAGGCTGCCGGTGATCGACACGGTGAGGCTCTCTGCCCCGAGGTCCTGGTGGAGGTCGCCGGCGAGGCCGGGGACGCCGAGGCGCGCCAGCCGGCGGCCCTCGCTGAGCTCGATGCGCTCGATCGAGGGCACTTCCCAGTCGCCGATCATCGGCCGGATGATCACGCCGCACCGCAGTTCGCCACGGGGCGACGCTAGGAGGGGCGCGTCGCGGCCGCGTTGCGCGCGCGTCGCCGCCGCGTCGCGGCGTCTACGACTCGCCGGCGAAGAACGCACGCAGCGCCGCGGCGGTGTCGTCCGGCGCCTCTTCCGCGAGGTAGTGCGCGCAGTCGAGCCCGTGGCCGCGCACGTCGTCCGCCCACGTGCGCCACAACTCGAGCGGGTCTCCGTAGAGCTGCTCGAGGTCCTCGCGGCGGCCCCACAGCACGAGCAGCGGGCACTCGACGCGGCGCGCGCCGCGGTCGGCCTCGTCGTGCGCGAAGTCGATCGTCGCGCCAGCGCGGTAGTCCTCGCAGATCGCGTGGAGGGTGTCGGGGTTGCGATAGCAGCGGAGGTAGTCGTCGAGCGCCTCGGGTGCCCACGGCGCGATGCGTTCCGCGTTGCGGGTCAGGTACCACTCGGGGTCTGCGCCGATCAGACGCTCGGGCAGCGGCGCGGGCTGCGCCAGGAACGCCCAGTGCCACCACGCCAGCATGAACGTGCGGTCGACGCGGCGCCACACCTCCGCGTTCGGGACCGCGTCGAGGATCGCGAGCCGCTCGACGCGCGCGGGGTGGTCGAGCGCGAGACGGTAGGCGCAGTACGCGCCGCGGTCGTGACCCGCGACCGAGAAGCGGTCGAACCCGAGCGACGCCATGACCGCGACCTGGTCGCGCGCCATCGCGCGCTTGGAGTACGGCTCGTGGTCCGGTGTCGTCGGAGGCTTCGAGCTGTCGCCGTACCCGCGCAGGTCGGCCGCGACGACCGTGAAGTCGCGCGCGAGGACCGGCGCGACGCGGTGCCACATGACGTGCGTCTGCGGATGGCCGTGCAGCAAGAGGACCGGGGGGCCGGAACCTCCGACGCGCGCGCGGATGACCGCGTCGCCCGCGTCGATCATGCGCACCTCGAACCCGTCGAACAGGACCACGGCGGACTAACGTAACCGAATCGACGGTAGGTCGTCGGTCACGGGCGCCAGCGGCGCGCGAGGCGATACTGCACGACGACGACCAGCGCAGTCAGCACGAACAGCGTCGTCGTGATCGCCGACGCGTAGCCGAGGCGGAAGTAGCGGAACGCCATGCGGTACGCGTACAGCGGGAGGTACGTCGTCGCGTAGCGCGGCCCCCCGTCGGTCACGAGCAGGGCGGGGACGAAGCCCACTTGGAACGACAGCAGGACGTCGCGCAGCGCGAGGAGCCCGAGCACCGGCGCCATCATGGGCAGCGTGAGGCGGCGCAGCGCGTACCACGCGCTCGCGCCGTCGACCGCGGCGGCCTCGTAGAGGCGCGCGGGGATGGCGCGCCGCGCCGCCAGCGCGACGACGAACGCCTCGCCGATCTGCAGTGCGCCCATCGCCGCGATCGCCACGCGCGCGGCCCACGGCTCCGTCAACCAGCCGGGCGAGTCGATCCCGGCCGCCTCGAACGCGACGGGAAGCGGTCCGTAGAGCGGGTTGAGCAGCCACAGCCACACGAGCGCGAGCGCCGCGTCGGGGACGACGGTCGGAAGGTACGCGCTCGCGCGCGCCGCGCCGGCGCCGCGCGCCCGCCTCGCGAGCAGCAGCGCGAACGCGAGCGCCAGGCTGAGCCTGACCGGCACCGCCATCGCGACGTACAGGAGCGAGTTGGCGAGCGAGCGCCAGAACGCCTCGTCGCCGACCATGCGCGCGAAGTTGTCGGCGCCGACGAAGCGAGGCGCGCCGATTCCGCCGAAGTCCGTGAAGGCGAGTGCGAGCGCGGCGAGGGCCGGGATCGCGACGAGCGCGGCCAGACCCGCGAGGTACGGCCATGCGAGCCGGTCGCGCGTCATCGCAGCGCGCGTCCGTCGAAGCCGTCGAACTCGTGCACCGCGTCGTCGGCGAAGCGCAGCCCGACGCGCGCCGACGGCGCCGGCTCGCGACCCCTGCGAACCTTGGCGAGCACGCTCCGTCCGCGCACGTCGACGCGCACGACGGCGACGTCCCCGAGCGTCTCGACCGCCTCGACGACGCCCTCGAGACGGCCGTCCGCGGCGACGAGCTCGACGTCCTCCGGCCGGATCCCGACGACGGAGCCGCGCGCGGCCCGGCCGAGCGCGTCGGCGTCGAGGAGGTTCATCGGCGGACTGCCGAGGAAGCGCGCGACGAACGCGGTCGCGGGCCGGTCGTAGACGTCGGCGGTCGTGCCGGTCTGCTCCACGCGCCCGGCGCGCACGACGACGACGCGGTCGCCCATCGTCATCGCCTCGACCTGGTCGTGCGTGACGTAGAGCGTCGTCGTGCCGAGCCGCCGCTGCAGCGCCTTGATCTCGGCGCGCGTGCTCGTCCGTAGCTCCGCGTCGAGGTTCGACATCGGCTCGTCGAGCAGGAACACCGACGGCTCGCGCACGACGGCGCGCGCGAGGGCGACGCGCTGGCGTTCGCCGCCCGACAGCTCGTCGGGACGGCGGTCGAGCAGGGCTCCGATGCCGAGCATGTCCGCGGTCGCGCGGACGCGGCCCTCGACGTCGGCGCGCGCTACGCCGCGCGCGCGCAGCCCGAACGCGACGTTGCCCGCGACGCTGACGTGCGGGTACAGGGCGTAGTCCTGGAACACCATCGCGACGTCGCGTCGCCCGGGCGGCAGACGCGTGACGTCCCGGCCCCCGACCTCGACGCGGCCCTCGTCCGGGATCTCGAGGCCCGCGACGCACCGCAGCATCGTCGACTTCCCGGAACCCGACGGTCCCAGGACGACGAGCAGCTCCCCGGGGGCGGCGTCGACGTCGACGCCGTCGAGCGCGACGACGCTCCCGTACGCCTTCCGCACGCCGACGAGCGACGCGCTCACGGCAGCGCGTCCGTGAACAGCGGAGTCGTCTGCGCGTCGAGCTCGCCGAGGGCTCGGTCGATCGTGTAGCCGGGGTCGTAGAACGCGCGCGTGAGGATCTCCTCGGCGACGTCCTCGATCTCGGGCCACGTCGGAATCACCGGGGTGCGCCGGACGTACGGGATGCCGGCGAGGAACGCCTGCGAGTTCGCCGGCGGCTCGCCCGCGTCGAGGAACGCCGGCGACTGCGCGACGGACCGCAGCGACGGCACCGTCCGGCCCCCGCGCGCGGTGATCGTCTGCCCCCGCCGTCCCGTCGCGAACGCGACGAACCGCATCGCCGCCTCGACATCGCCGCCGTCGGCGAGGCAGTACCCGTCCGAGTGCAGGATGCCGGCGGGCTCGCGCGCCTGCGGCAGCGGACCGACGTCCCATCGCAGCCCGGGGATCTCGCGGAACACCGGCGTGTCGCGCCGCGACGACAGGTACATCGCGAGCCGTCCGGTCGCGAACATGTTCTCGAGATCCTCCGAGGCGGCGACGTCCTCCTCCGCCGGGACGACGCCGTCGTCGCGCGCGAGCCCGACGACGAACTCGAGCGCGGCGCGCGCCGCCGGCTCGCCGAGCGTGAAGCGCGTCGGCCTCCGGAGGTCGTCGACGAGCTCGCCGCCGTTCGACCACACGAACGGCGCGAGCCGCACCACGCTCGGCTCGATCCCGACGCCCCAGACGCCGTCGCTCGTCAGCGCGAGCGCGGTGCGCCGGAAGTCCTCCCACGTCCAGCCGTGCAGCGGGGGGCTCACGCCGGCGTCCTCGAACAGCGCGACGTTGTAGTAGACGACGAGCGACGAGACGTTCTGCGGCATGCACTGCAACGCGCCGTCGTAGGTGAACGCCTCGACCGGCTGCGGGTAGTAGTCGCCGATCGAGACGCCCGCGTCGTCGAGGTGCGGCTCCACCGGCTCGAGCGCGCCGCGCGCCACGAACTGCGAGTACTCGCGGAAGTTCACAAGGAAGACGTCGGGGGCGTTGCCGCCGGTGAACGACGTCGTGAGCCGGGCGAGATGGTCGTCCTTGTCCGCGACCGGCACGAAGCGCACGTCCACGTCGGGGTGCGCGCGCTCGAACGCCGCGACGAGGCGCTCGTACACCGCGGTCTCCTCCGGGTCGCCCGACGCCTGGAACACGACCTCGTCCGCACCGCTCCCCGACGGGCCGCCGGCGCACGCGACGAGCGCGGCCCCGACGAGCGCGACGACGGCGCGCACGACCACGTCAGACGTCCAGCGTGCGCGCGAAGAACGCGCGCTGCGCGAGCAGGAACGCGATCACCGCGGGCCCGGTCGCGACGACCGCGCCGGCCAGCATGATCGGGTAGAGCTGCGGCTCGAGCGTCCCGAGCATGCGCAGCCCGAGCGGGAGCGTGAACCGCTCGGGCGTCGACAGGTAGAGCAGCGGGTCGAAGAAGTTCGACCAGTGCCACACGAACGCGAGCACGGCGACCGCGAACGTCGCCGGTCTCCCGAGCGGGAAGGCGACGCGCTTCCACGTCTGCAACGGCGACAGCCCGTCGACCTCGGCGGCCTCGAACAGCGAGCGCGGAATGCGGGCGTAGACGAGCGCGAACAGCAAGACGTAGAACGGAGTCGTGGCCATGAGCGCGGGCGCGATCAGCGGCCACGGCGAGTCGAGCAGCCCCAGCCACCGGAACACGACGAAGCGCGGCACGAGCAGCGCGCTCGTCGGAACCATGAGCGCCACGACGGAGGCGGCGATCAGCCGGCGCCGCACGCGCGGACGAGCGCGCACGATCGCGAACCCGGCCCACGACGCGACGAGCACCGTGACGGGCACGGCCACGACGGCCACGGCGACGGAGTTGCGCATGTACGTCCACAGCGGGGCGAACGCGAACACGTCGCGGTAGTTGGCCCAGCGAAGGCGCGCCGGAACGAGTTCCAGCCCGCGCGGCGGTGCGAGGGTCGGATCGCGCAGCGAGCCCAGGACCATGACGACCACGGGGGCGAGGAACGACGCGCTCAGCAGGACGATCGCGGTCGTCCGCACGGCGCGGCCGGCGGGGCTCAACCTCCGCGCGGGGTCGCGTGCACCGCGGCACGCTACCACCGCGCCGTCGCGCCCTCCGAGCGCGGCGCGGCGTCGTCGTGCGCCCGACGCGGCGAGGCCCGGCCGCTCTCGGCGACCGGGCCTCCACCGTCCCCCCTCGGTCCGGGTCGGTTCGAGGTGCTCCTAGTGCATACGGATGGCGGAGCGCGGCGACGCGTGGTCCGACGCCGCGCCGTTGACGGGTTGCTCGCCCTCCGACGTGTTCACGAAGCCCGACACGGCGCCGCTGAGCCCGCCGGTCGGCACGCGGATCGGCTGGTTGAACGTCTGCGAGTTGCTCGGCGCCGCGAGCGCGACCGAGAACACGCCGTACGCGCGCCCGTTGACCCACGACGTCGAGATGTAGTCGCCGACCATGCGGCCCTGGGTCGTGTTGGCGGTCCACGACACCGGGAACGGCCCCGCGACGTCGACGTGGTTGCTCCACGTGGAGCCGCCGTTGTTGGACTGGATGTAGCCGACCTCGAGCGAGCACGACGTCCCGCACGCGCCGTTCCGGTAGAAGTAGTACGTCAAGCCGAGCCTCGCCGTCGAGCCCGACGTCGTGCGGTCGACGCCGATCCCCGGGATGAAGTGGTCGACGCCGCTCGTCGTCGAGTCGATCGGGATGCGCTGCACGGTCGTCCACGTCGTGCCGTTCGTCGACGTCGTCATCACGATGTCGTTGACGCGGCACGACGTCCGGAAGCGGCAGTCCTGCCACACGACGTAGACCCTGCCGGCCGCGTCGATCTCGGCCGACGGCAGCGGGATCGAGCGCAGGTTGCTCGCCGGGTCGTGGCTCGGGATCGACGTGATGGTCTGCGTGCTGCTCCACGTCGCGCCGCCGTCGGTCGAGCGGTAGGAGAGCAGCGCGGTCGCGTTCGCGTTCGCGACCGGGACCACGACGGTCCCGTTCGGCTGCACTACCGGCTGCGCCCCGAGCCCGGTGGCGTTGTTGGCGGTCCGCCGCGGCGTGCTCCACGTGAGGCCGCCGTCGGTCGAGACGCTGTTGTAGAGGCGGTTGCCGTCGGCGTGGTCGTCCCACGTCACGTAGCAGCGCCCGTAGAACGGGCTCGTCGCGGTGTTGTCGCACACGATCCAGTTCTTGTCGAGGTTCGCCGTCGCCGACGTCGCGACCGTCACCGGGTTGCCCCACGTGAGTCCGCCGTTGGTCGAACGGCTCACGAACACGCGCGGCACCGTCACGCTGCTCGTGATCGGGATCGTGTTGATGAGCCACACGTTGTGACGGGCGCTGTAGGCCACGACGGGGTCGCTGACGCGGTCGAACGTGCCGCCGTTGCCGTTGTGCGTCGTGATCCCCGGCAGCACACCCTGCGTCCACGTCGTGCCGCCGTCGGTCGACGTCGCCCATCCGGTCCCCGAGCCGCCGCCGTTGGTGAAGCGGCCGACCTGCGACGCGGCGACGATGGTGTTGCCCCACGAGAACGAGTCCGGCTCGACCGCGGTTCGGTGCTGGCTCGACGTGTTCGTGAACGGGTCGGTCATGATCGTCGTCTGCGTGACCGCGGCGTGGGCGCTCGACACGAGCGAGAGCACGCCGACGACCGCCACGACCCCGACCCTCAAGCGCATCCTCGGCATGGCCACCCCCGGCTAGTGCCCGCCGCGCGGCGGGCGATCGTGACGTGGAGGGCGCCGACGCGCCGCCCGCATCCCAGCACGGCACACGCTGACACGTCGAGTGGGCGGCAACAAGGGGGTTAGCGATCCGCTAACAGACATGGCTAACAGGGCGCCGCGGCCGGGCGCGCCGCGGCCCCGGCGCGGGGGCCGGGGCCGCGAACGAATCCGTGGAACGGGTTAGAAGGTCGCCACTCGCAGGAGGCGCTCCTTGGTGCCGTCGCGGTCGTCGACGTTGTTCCAGTCGAGCGTGCCGGCGGCCTGCAGGGCGCTCTTCACCGTCGCCGGGCTGGCCGACGGGTTGTTCGCCTTGTAGAGGGCCGCGCCACCCGCGACGTGCGGGCTCGCCATCGAGGTGCCGGAGATGGTGTTGTAGGCGCCGCCCTTCCACGTGGAGTTGATGCACACGCCAGGGGCGATCAGGTCGACGTCGGCGCCGTAGTTCGAGAAGTCGGCGAACGTGTCGTCGACGTCGGCGCGACACGTCGCCGCGGCGCCGCCGCCGGGCAGGCCGTTGAAGTCGGCCAGAGCGCTGACGGTGATGACCTCGTCGTAGGACGCCGGGACGTGGCCGCGCGAGTCGGCGCTCGAGTTGCCGGCCGCGACCGCGTACGTCACGCCCGCGGCGACCGAGCGGCAGATCGCACGGTGCAGCGCGTCGCCGTTGGTGTTGCCGCAGTTGCCGTCGTCGGAACCGGTGCCGCCGAGGCTCATGTTCGCGACCTCGATGCTCGACGCGTTGGCGGTGACGAAGTCGACGCCGCAGATGACGTCGGCCCACGAGCCGCTGCCGGAGTTGCTGAGCACCCGCACGGGCCACACGCGCGCGCCGGGCGCGACGCCGACGACTCCGATCGAGTTGTCGAGCGCGGCGACGGTGCCGGCGACGTGCGTGCCGTGTCCGTTGCCGTCCTCGGCCGACGTGCCGGTCGAGCAGTTGCGCGCGCCCGCCGTGTAGACGTTGAGGTCCGGGTGGTCGAGGTCGATACCGGTGTCGATGATGGCGACGTCGACGTTGACGCGCTCGTCGACCCCGTTGATGCGAGCCGTCGGGCTGAGCTCGGCGTCGACGCGGTCGATGCCGGTCGGCGTCGACTGCGCCATCGTCGTCGCGACGCCGTCCTTCTGCACGAAGTCGACGCGCGCGTCGTCGGCGATGCGCGCCGCCGCGGTCGCGCTCATCTGCGCCGCGTAGCCCTTGAGCGCGTGACGGTAGACGTGCGACACGTCGGCGCCGAAGCGCTGCGCGTGGTCGGACGACACGGCCCTGGGCGAGGCCGAGTCCTTCAGCACGACGATGTAGCCGGTGCGCTCGGAGCGCGCCGGCCCCGCCGCTGCGACCGCGGGCAGCGCCGCGACCAACGCTACGGCCAGCGCAAGCTTCAAAGCCTTCATGTGTGGACCCCCTTCTCTCGCACCATGCGGGATGGACGAGAGTTCGGCGTCCGGTTGCGGCGTTCCTCTCGGGGCAAGCAGGAAAGTTGCCAGGAAATTTAACCCGCTGTTACTAACGCGACACGCGGGGACGGCCCCGCATCCGAGCGGGGCGAGAGCGGATCTGGCGCCGATCGCGCCGGTGCGTACAGTGCTTCCCGGCTTCGCGGCGCGCTAAACACGCGGACGCGCTGGCGGCGTGCGGCGGGGCCGGCGCAAGGCCCGGGCGGCGCGCATGCAGCACGAGCGGCGCGCGCTCTAGCGCGCGGCGAGGCGCGCCGGCGGAGGCGCGAGGCGCGCGAGCTCGAGCAGCGTCGCCTCGAGCTGCAGCGGGACGTTCGCGTTGCGCGTCAGCGACGCGCGCGCGGTCACGCAGCGCTCGGCGGCGGCCAGCAGGGCGGCGTCGCCCACGTCGGCCGCGGCCCACGCGTCGAGCTCGTCGAGCCGGTCGAGGTTCACGACCGCGTCGGACGCCCCGCGCCGCAACGCGACGACGTCGCGGTAGAACGACCCGAGCGCCGCGAGCGCCTCGCCGAGCACGAGCTCCTCCACGCGCCGCAGCTCGCGCCGATGCCGCTTCGCGAGCGCGTTGCGCGCCGTGGCGGTGCCGCGGCCCTCGCCCATCGCGTCGGCGAGCTCCGCCACCGCGTCGCGCTGCGCACGCTCGCGGGCCTTGACCTCGGCGCGCGCCGCTTCGACGACCTCGGTCGCGGCGTCGAGGGCGTCTACGGGCGACGTCAGCCGCGCCGGGACGCCCGCCCAGAACCTGCGGCGCGCGGCGACGTGGTCGTCGAACGCGAGCGCCCGCGCGCGGTCTCCGTCGCCGTCCGCAGCACGCGCCGCGAGCAGCGCGACGTCGTCCGCGGCGCCCTCGGCGCGCAGGAGCTCGACAATGCGCTCCTCGGGAACGGGGTCGAGGCGCACGACGCGACAGCGCGAGCGGATCGTCTCGAGCAGGTCGTCCTCGTGGTCCGACACGAGGACGAACACGGTGTCCGGCTGCGGCTCCTCGAGCGTCTTGAGCAGCGCGTTCTGGGCCGCGTCGTTCATGCGGTCGGCCTCCTCGACGACGAAGACCTTGTAGGCACCCTCGAACGGGGAGCGCGCCGCCTCGGGGATGATCGCCTCGCGCACGGTGTCGACGGGGATCAGCGGTCCCTCCGGCACGACGTGATGGACGTCGGGATGCCGCTGCCGCACGACCCGCAGGCACGAGGAGCACTCGCCGCACCCGGCGGCGGGACGCACCGGACACTCGAGCGCCGCGGCCATGCACACGGCCGTCGCCTGCTTGCCGGACCCGGGCGCGCCGAGGAGCAGCCACGCGTGCGCGACCCCGCCGGCGGCGACCTGGCGCGCGAGCGCGGCGGCGGCGCGCGACCCGGCGACGCGGTCCCACACGCTCATCGCGGCCCCGGGGGGCCGGGGGGGCCGAGCCCGCGCGTCGAGGGCGTCGGGGGCAGGTCGTCCGGGGCGTGGTCGCGAAACGCCCTCACGACGTCGTCGTGGACCTCGGACTCGGGACGCCCGGCGTCGACCACGACGAAGCGGTCGGGCCAGCGCCGCGCGAGCTCGAGGTACGCGTCGCCGACGCGGTCGTGGAACTCGCCGCCCTCTCGCTCCATGCGGTCGGCGTCGTCGCCGGCGCGGCCGAGGGCCGTGCGGGCGTCGACCTTGAGCAACACGACGAGGTCGGGCATCAGGCCTCCCGTGGCCCACTCGTTCACGCGCAGGACGTGCTCGACGCCGAGCTCGCGCGCGACGCCCTGGTACGCGAGCGAGGAGTCGACGAAGCGGTCGGTCAGCACGACCTTGCCGCTCTCGAGCGCGGGCCGCACGACGTCGGCGACGTGCTGCGCGCGGTCGGCCGCGTACAGCAGCGCCTCGGCGCGCGCGTCGAGGCGCTCGACGTCGGGGTCGAGCAGCAGCGCGCGCACGCGTTCCCCGACCGCGGTGCCGCCCGGCTCCTTGGTGATCACGACGTCCTCGCCGCGCGCCTCGAGCCACCGCGCGAGGGCGTCCACCTGCGTCGTCTTGCCGGAGCCGTCGCCGCCCTCGAACGCCACGAGGTAGCCGCGATGGGTGCGGCGAAGGTCGCCGCGGTGGCGGATCGCGCGCATCGAGAGGACGCCGCCGCCCCCGGCGACGATGCCGGCGAGCCACAGCGTGGCGCGGCTGCCCGGCACCTCGATCGCTCCGAGCGTGAGGTCGAGACGTCCGAGCGCGCTGGCGACGAGCGGGAACAGTCCGAGGCCGACGAGCGTCCCGATGCGGATGACCGTGTACGCGGCGCTGAACGTCCTGCCCCGCAGCTGGTCCTCGGTCGTCTCGTGAATCAGCGAGTAGCCCATCGAATAGGCGGCGCCGCCGAAGAACCCGAGGGTCGACGCCAGCGGTATCGCGGCGTTGAGGCTCCCGACGCTCGCGAACGCGAAGAGACCGACGCCGAGGAGCAGGATCGACGACGAGAACAGCACGTCTTTCTGGACGCGGCGCGCGATCACGCCGATCGCGATGAGGCCCACGATCATCCCGGCGCCGAGGAAGCTGATGAGGAAGCCGAACCCGCGCGCGCCTCCACCGAGGACCGTCTCGACGAATCCGGGACCGAGCGAGAACACGCCGCCGGCCGCCGTGAACGTGAACGCGATGCCGAGCAGCCACGGCCGGACCTGCTTGTCGCGCGCGACGAACCGCACGCCCTCGACGAGGTCGTCCTTGGCCGCCCCCAGGTCGAGCCGTCCGGCGCGGGCCTCGCGCTTGGGCAGCGCGAGGGACCAGATCAGCAGCGCCGAGAGACCGAACGTGACCGAGTCGAGCCACAGCGCGAGCGCCGCGGGGTCGCCTTCGAGCCCGCTCAGCACCGGCACGGTGTCGCCGAGGAAGCCGCCGAGCGACGCGAGCGACGCGAACACGATGCCGGCGACCGGCCACGGGCCGTAGACCGCGATGAGGTTCAGCGAGTTCGCGTGCGTGATGTGCGACACCGGCACGACGTTCGGGAGCGACGCGTCCTTCGCCGGCCCCCACAGCAGCGTCAGGCTCTCGAGCAGCATCGACGCGAACAGCAGGTATACGAAGCTCTCGAAGAACGGCAGCGAGAAGATGATGACCGCGCGCGCGGCGTCGGCGAGCACCATGACGCGCTTGCGGTCGTAGCGGTCGGCGATCACGCCGGCGACGGGACCGGCGATGAAGCCGGGGATGACACGCGCCATCATCACCGCACCGACGCCGACGTCCTGCGCCAGGTCGTCGGCGATGAGCGCGATCGCGATCACGCCGATCCAGTCGCCGAGGCTCGAGACGCTCTGGGCCGCGAACAGGCGCCTGAAGTTCCGGTTGCGGAACAGCGCGCGGTAGCCCGCGTCGGGCTCCGAGCCGACGGCGCGTAGGTCCGGCCGGTGCTGCGGTGCCTGCTGGATGGGTCCTCCCGAGGACTGGGTTGCGCCCACGATCCTAGTTGGGCGCGGCGGCGCGATCCCCTATCCGAGAGTTCCGGCGCCCTCGTCCGCCCCCGTGGCGCGCCGGGTCGCCCGGGCGCCGGAGGCCTTGCGCGCGGTCGTCTTCTTGCGGCTCGTCTTCTTCTTGGCCGGGTCCTTCTTGATGTACTTGCACTCCGGGTAGTTCGAGCACCCGACGAACGGCCCGAAGCGGCCGCGCTTCTCGACCAGCGGAGAGCCGCACTCGGGGCACTCCTCGCCGGTCTCCTTGGGCGCCTCCTTCTTGATGTACTTGCACTCCGGGTAGTTCGAGCACCCCACGAACGGCCCGAAGCGGCCGCGCTTCTCGACCAGCGGAG
>DASZZZ010000107.1:0-30270 GCA_036260375.1 Actinomycetota bacterium | reverse complement strand
GCCGCCCACCGCCCGCGTCGATCGCGAGGTCGTGCGTGAGGCGGCCGGCGCGCGCGTCGACGACGACGTGGCTGAGCCACATGCCGGCGGGCGGCAGCCATCCCATGCCGCGGTCGGAGCGGAGGTCGCGCAGGAGCGTGCGCGACGCCGTCTCGCTCGTCGCGAGGTCCAGCGTGCGCGCGCGCCCGGGATTCGGGAGCAGCGCCGGGCGCCGCTCGGTCAGCAGGTAGACGTCCGCGCCGACCGTCTCCGAGGGCTGCTTGCCGAGCGCCAGGATGCGCAGCGGCACCCACGGGTCGTCGACCGGGATCGTGACGTGCACCGGGATGCCGTCGCCCGTCTGCAGGCCGCGCTCCTCGGTGCGCGCGGCGTTGAAGCGCACCGCCATGAACACCGGACTGCGGCGCGCGTAGAACTCGAGGACCTCGGGGGCGTCGGGCGGAAGCCGGAACCCCTCGTCGAGCGCCCAACGCCCGACCGCGCGGGCGCCGCCCTCGAGCACGGTCACGTCGAGCGCGTCGACGGTCGTCTCGAGCACGACGCGCGCCTCGCGCGCGGTGGCGGCGTCGGCGTCGGTCAGCGCCGCGAACGCGACGCGCGCCGCGGTCTCCTGCTGCAGCCGCTGCAGCGTCCACGCGCCGCCCTTGCGCACGTCGGTCGGGATGCCGGGCAGCGGGACGATCGAGCCGAAACGCGCCCCGGGCTCGCCCGCGAAGGAGAACGACGTCACGTAGTGCTCGACGCCGTCGACGTAGGCGGCGAGGGTCGTCGTCCGCAGCAGGTTGACGGTGCCGTTCGGCCCGATGAGCCCGCCGCACGCCAGGGCCGGCGCGGCGGCGGCGAGCGCCAGCGCGACCGCCACCGTCGAGCTTCGCAGGAATCGCCTCATGGAAACACCTCGCCGTCCGGGCGCCCCGTCGGCGCCGACACGCCCCGTTGGACGTCGACCGTCCGGCGAGGTGTTCCCGAGTCACGCGCGTCGCGCGCTAGGAGCTAGCCGTGAGGCCACCCCGACGTGTCCATGAGCCATAGGCCCACGGAAACGCAAAAGGCAATAAGAGCACGGGAGTACGAAAGCACGCCCCACTCCCCCTTTCGCAACAGAGGTCCGTCCGCCGGGGTCAGTGTGACGTGCGCTCGCAGCGCCGGAAAGCGGTTTTGGCAAGCATTATTGACTACTCGTAACTCATCGCGGTTACGATTGACCCAAATGAGCCAATGGGCGACGCGGAACGAGGGCGTCGGGGAGCGCCTGCGACGCCTCCGCCTTGCGCGTGGACTGACCCAGCGCGAGCTGGCCGGATCGAAGTACTCGCCGGCCTACGTCAGCACGATCGAAGCGGGCCGCCGCACGCCGTCGCCGGCCGCGGCGCGTCACTTCGCGACCGTGCTCGGCGTCGAGATCGAGGAGATCGTCAGCGGCCGCCCGCCTGACCTGGCGGCGCGCTTGATGCTGCGGATCCAGGAGGCGGGAGCCGCCCTCGCCGCCGGCCGCCACGACGACGCCGAGACGCGCTTTCGCGCCATCGCCGAGGACGCGCGCCAGTACGGGCTCGCCCGCATCGAGGCGCGCGCCCACGAGGGCCTCGGCCTCGCGGCGGAGCGCAGCGGGCGCGCCGCCGAGGCGCTCGAGCACTTCGAGAGGGCCGACCGGGTGCTCGAGTCGGAGCCGCCGCCGGTGCGCGTCGAGGCGATCTGCGGCATCGCCCGCTGCCTGCAGATGATGGGCGACATCCGCTACGCCATCCACGTCCTCGAGACGTTCCAGCTGACGCTGCGCGAGGAGCAGCTCGAGGATCCGGCCGCGATGATGCGGACGTACTCGTCGCTCGTGTGGCCGTACTCGGAGGCCGGGCTCCACCACAAGGCCGCCGAGGCCGCCGACGAGGCGCTCAAGCTGCAGTCGCGCGTCGACGACGCGGAGAAGGTCGCAGGCATGCACCTCAACGTCGCGCGCGTGTTGCTGCGGCAGGGGCGCCCCGACGACGCCCTCGAGTCGTTGCGGAGCGCGGAGCGCATCTACCGGTTGCTCGAGCGGCGCATAGAGGTGGCGCGGGCGCATCTCGCGCGCGGGATCGTGCTGTCGAAGCACGGCAGCGTCGACGACGCGCGGCGCGAGCTGCGCACGGCCGTCGACATGATCGAGGGCACCTCGGATCGCCTCAACCAGGCGCGCGCCCTCAACGAGCTCGCCAAGGTCGAACGGCGCGCCGGTCACCGCGACGTCGCCGCGTCGCTGTTGCAGCGGTCGCTGTCGATCCTCGGCGACGGCGACGTGACGGAGCTGGCGCTCGCGCACCGCGAGCTCGGGTTGTGCCTCGTCGAGCAGGACGCGACCGTGGCGGAGAAGCACTTCCGCACCGCGATCGAGCTGTATGGGCGCGCCGACGAGCCGCAGCAGGCCGCCGCGACCTATGCCGCGCTCGGCGACCTCCTGTCGGCGCGCGGCGAGCTCGACGCGGCGCGCGAGACCTACCGCGAGGGCGTCATCGCGATCGCGGGCCGGGCCTGAGCCACGGCGCCTCGCGGCGAGGGTGAACGCGCCGCGGCGCGCGCTCGCCTAGCCGGCGGCTCCGCCCTCGGCCATGCGCCGCTCCATCTCCTCGGGCGAGACGTCCTCGACGTGGGTCGCGACGCTCCAGCGATGCCCGAACGGGTCCTCGAACTGACCCGAGCGGTCGCCGTAGAACTGGTTCTCGACCGCGCTGAGCTGCGTCGCGCCGTTGTCGAGCGCGCGTTGGAACGTGGCGTCGACGTCGTCGACGTAGACGTGCAGCGTCACGGGCGAGCCGCCGACCGACTTCGGCGACAGGAACCCCATCTCCGGGTACTCGTCGGCGAGCATGATGACGCCGTTGCCGAGCGACAGCTCGGCGTGCCCGAGCTTGTCCTCCGTGGGGCCGGGCATGCGGAAGCGCTCGGTCGCGCCGAGCACCTTCGTGTAGAACTCGATCGCGGCCGCGGCACCGTCGACGCACAGATACGGCGTGACGCGCGGGTACCCCTCGGGAATGGGATCGACCATGCGAGCCTCCTTCGAACGGCGCCGCCGCGTCGGCGCGCGCATCGTGCAAGCGCGCTTCGGCGGCAGCGGACGGGCGTGCAACGACACGTGGTGGAGCTGCCGGGAATCGAACCCGGGTCCCCCGATCCCGTGACAGGGCTTCTACGAGCGTAGTCCGCGGTTTGGCTTCGGCGCCCGCCGGCCCGCGAACCGCAACGGCCGGCGCCTAGCTCGGGAGCGTTGTCCCGCCCTTCACCCCGAGCGCGTTCCGGGCGGTGAGCCTGCTGAGCGACGCCGGATCCCGAGGTCGCAGGCGTACCCCGGGCCGACGGCCGTCGCTAGAGTGGACGGCAACCGTGCTTACGCAGCGGCAGTTGATGGTTTCCGAGATGATTCACGAGGTCACTCGGAGTCCTCGGCTCGCTTCCCCTGTCTCGGTCCGATCGAGGTCGATACCAGTTCAGCCCCAATGTCGGACGTGCTTGTCAACGTGCCCATCCACCCTAACGGCCGGCGGCCGCGCATCGTTCCGCCGGCGCCCGCGTCAGGCAGCGTCGACGCGCCGCGGCCGCCGGGCGGCTATCGCGCGGCGGCGAGGATGTGCGGCCACCCCGCGCGCCGGGGCGCTACGGGGTGGCCGAACGACGCGTGACCTAGTGGCCGTGGTTGCCGTGGCGACGATTCGCCCGCCGGCACTCCTTGGTCGCCTGGTGGCAGTGGTAGTCGCCCTTCTTGAGGCCGTAGCTGGCGCAGCTCGTCCAGCAGTGGTGTCCGCCGTGGCTGTCGAGCCCTCCGGGGCTCCCCGACGCCGGCACGACGACGTAGCCGCTGACCGCGACCGCAGCCGTCGCGATCCCGAGCGCGGCCTTCCCTACGATCGACAATTCGTCCGCCTCCCCTGTGTCGTGTTGCCCGTTGACCACAGGGTGACGAATCGCCCGAAGCGGCTCAATACGTACCTTGCTTGACCCGCCCTCGCCCGCGCGGGCGGCGAGCCGCGGCCCTAGGGGCTCGAGAAGCGCGGGTTGCGCAGGTCGACGAACGTCGGCTCGCCGACGACGAGCCCCTCCATGCGCTGCATCGCCTCGGCCGCGTCGGCCGACTCGCCCATCTCCTTCTCGCCGCGACGCGCCTCCTCCTCGGACGTGAAGTAGAGGACGTCGCACGACGCGCCCGGGTCGTCCGAGAACCACGCCGTCACGCCCCCGATGAGGTCGGGGCGCATGCCGGCCAGCTCGGTCTCCATCTCCCGCATCAGCGCGCGCACCGCTTCGACGTCGCTGACCCGGCCCAGGATCACCTGGACGAAGCCGGCGTCGTCCGACCCGCCTCCGGACCACTCGTCGACCTGCGCGCAGTCGTGGAACGTGACGTCCTCGAGATGACGCTCCGTCTCCGACCACCACCGGCCCTGCTCGGGCCGGTCGCTGTTGCGCCGGGCGGCGTCGTCCGACTCGAAGCGCGCGATCGCGAAGAAGCGCCCGTCGTCGGAGACGCCCGCCGTGCTCCCGAGGAAGCCCTCGGCCCCCGGCTTGAGGTCGCGGTCCCACGCCTCCATCTGCCGCATGACGGCGTCGGCGTCCGTGGCTCGTCCCTGGATCACCTGCGCGAACATCGTGCCTCCTTCCGTGACGGTTGCCTCGATGCTCACGCGCCCCGGCACGCGAGTAAAGCGGGATGAGTCGAACACGCGGGGCGATCAGCCCCCGTTCGGCTCGAGCTCCAGCGCGCAGGAGTTGATGCAGTAGCGCTTGCCGGTCGGCGCCGGACCGTCGTCGAACACGTGGCCGAGGTGCGAGTCGCACGCCGCGCAGCGGACCTCGATGCGATGCATCCCGTGGCTGTAGTCGTCGAGCAGCTTCACGTTGGCGCGGTTCTTGGCCTCGTAGAAGCTGGGCCAGCCGCTGCCCGACTCGAACTTCGTGCCGGACTCGAACAGCTCCGTACCGCACGCGGCGCACTTGTACGTGCCGTCGTCCTTGGCGTCGACGTACTTGCCGGTGAACGGCCGCTCCGTGGCGCCCTCGCGCAACACCGCGTACTGCTCCGGCGACAGCTCCTCGCGCCACTCCTGCTCGCTCTTGACTACCTTCTGCGTCACGCCTCTCACCTCCATCGGTGTCCGTGGTTCCATTGTCCCCCGCCGGGTCGGCGCGTCGCGCGCCGTCAGCGGCGGCGGCCGAGCTCCCGCCTCATGTCGCGCTCGACCGCGCGGCGCGCCTTGTCGGCTCTCTTGTCGTACAGCTTCTTGCCCCGCGCGACCGCGATCTCCACCTTGACGAGCCCGTGCTTGAAGTACATCCGCAGCGGGACGAGCGTGCGTCCCTCCTGCGCGACCTTGGCGGCGAGGTCCTCGATCTCGGCGCGGTGCAGCAGCAGCTTGCGCGCGCGCGTCGGGTCGTGGTTCGCGCGGTTGCCGTGCGAGTACGGGCTGATGTGGCACTGGCGCAGCCACACCTCGCCGTCTGCGACGGTTGCGTACGCATCGCCGAGGTTCGCCTTGCCGGCGCGGCACGACTTCACCTCGGTCCCCGTCAACGCGACCCCGGCCTCGACGGTGTCCTCGATCGCGTACTCGTAGCGCGCGCGCCGGTTGTCCGTGACGATCTTGACGCCGGGCGCGGACGACGTGCGCGCCACGCGCTAGCCCTCCTGCGCGCCGTTGCTGGACACGACGATGCCGCGCAGGATCTCGACCGCTCGCTCGCGCTGCACCGACGCGTCGCCTTCGACCTCGACGTCGGGCTCGATGCCCTTGCCGTCGATGTCGTGGCCGTCGGGCGTCAGGTACGCCGCGGTCGTCAGCTTGAGCGCGGAGCGATCGGGCAGCTCGACGACCTCCTGCACCGAGCCCTTGCCGTACGTCGTCGTCCCGACGACGATGCCGCGGTCGCGGTCCTGCAGCGCGCCGGCGACGATCTCCGACGCGCTCGCGGTCCCTTCGTTGACCAGCACGACGAGCGGGATGTCGTGGTACGCGTCGCCCTCCGCCTCGTACTCGACGTCGTCGGCCGCGCGCTCGCGGTACGTGACCACCTCGCCCTTCTCGATGAACACGCTCGCGACCTCGATCGCCTCCGTGAACAATCCGCCCCCGTTGTCGCGCAGGTCGAGGACGATGCCGCGCATCCCCTCGTCGACGAGGCGTGCGACCTCCTTGCGCACCTGGTCGCCGGCGCCGCGCGCGAAGCCGAACAGCCTGATGTAGCCGAGGTCGCGCTCGGTGACGCGGGCCTTGAGGTTCGGCAGGTCGATGGTCGCGCGCGTGATCGTGAAGCGAAGCATCTCGCCGTCGCGCTCGACGCCGAGATCGACCTCGGTGCCCTCCGGGCCCTTGATGCGCGCCACGGCCTCGTCGATCGTCATGCCGCCGGCCGGCTCGCCGTCGATCGTGCGAATGACGTCGCCGCGCTGCAGCCCGGCGTCGAGCGCGGGCGTGCGCGGGAGGACGAGGTCGATCTCGAGGCGCTCCTCGGTCGGCTTGAGCCACACGCCGATGCCGGAGAACTCTCCCGTCGTCAGCTGCCTGAACGACTGGTAGCCGCGCGGCGAGTAGAACAGCGCGTACGGGTCGTCGCCCGACTTCTTGAGCACGTCGACCATGCCCCTGATCGCGCCTCGAACCAGCTCGCGCGTCGGCGGCGGGTCGACCGCGGCGCGGCGGATCTCGGCCAGCGCCTGTCGCAGCGTCGACGCGTCGGCCGGCCCGACGGACCCGGCGGGCGCGCTGCGGGCGGCGTCGTCGTCGGACCCGGCCGCGTAGCCGAGCGCGAACGTCGCGGCGCCGAACACCGCGGCGACGACGAGCGCGACGAGGCCACCTTGCCATCTCTGCATCGACCTAGGGTAGTTCGTGGCCCCGTGTAGGGGCTACAGGTACGGCATCGGGTCGACCGGCGTCCCGTTGACCCGGACCTCGAAGTGAAGGTGGGGGCCGGTGCAGTAGCCGGTGCACCCGACCGACGCGATCGGGCTGCCGCGGCCGACCCGCTGGCCGGTCCCGACGGAGAACCCGGACAGGTGGTTGTAGGTCGTCGCGATGCCGCCGCCGTGGTCGACGACGACGACGTTGCCGTAGCCGCTCATCACACCGACGTACGCGACCGTCCCCGGCCCGGCCGCCACGACCGTCGAGCCGTACGGCGCCGCGATGTCGATGCCGGTGTGGAGCCGCGTGTCGCCGAAGATCGGGTGCGTGCGGTAGCCGAACGGGGACGTGATCGGGCCCGCGGCCGGCATCGTGAAGCGCCCGCCGCTGTCGACGGGGGCCGGTCCCCCGCCACCGCCGCCACCGCCACCGCCGCCCGGATCGGGGGCCGGGGTGGCGGCGTTCCGGGCGGCCTCCTCGCGCGCCGCCTCGGCGCGCGCCGCGAGCAGGGCCTCGATCTGGTCGGACTCGCGCTCGAGCTGGTCCTGGACGCTCTCGTAGCGGCTCCTCTTCGACTTGACCGCGGCGAGCAGCGACTCCTTCTCGGCGAGGACGTCCTCGAGCTCGGACAGCGCGGCGGCCTTCTCGGCCCGGACCTCGGCGACCGCGGCGCGGTCCGCCTCGAGGCGGCGCTTGTCGGCCGCGATCAGGTCTTCCTTCGACTCGACGTCGGACCGGTGCTGCGCCGTCTCGGAGCGGAGCAGGTCGATCTCGTCGAGCAGGCGCCGCTCGGCGTCGAGCGCCGACTCGTAGTACGAGTAGCGCGACACGAGGTCGGCGACGCTCTCCGACGTCACGAGCGTGTCGAGGTAGGCGGTCGGGCCGGCCTTGTAGACCTCGACGGCGCGCTGCTCGAAGATGCCCTCGCGGCGCTCGAGCCGGCGCTCGACCGAGGTCAGCTTGGCGCCGAGCAGCGCGAGCTCCTGCTGCGTGCGCTCGAGACGGCCCTCGACGTCGGCGATGCGGGCATTGAGGCCAGCGAGCTGGTCGTCGAGCTCCGAGACGGTCGACTCGACGCGTGCCCGGTCCGCGTCGACGCTCTCGATCCGGCCGAGCAGCTCGCCCTGGCGCCGCTCGGCGTGCTCGATCTTGCCGCGCAGGTTGCGCTGGCGCTCCTCGATGCGGTCGAGGCGGTCGCGGGGATCGGCGAGGGCGGGGACGGTGCCCGCCGCGAGGCAAAGGAGCAGCGCCACGGCGGCCAGGGCGCGGGTGCGCGGCGCTCGGTCTGGGCGCATGTCGCGCATCCTAGTTGACCGACCTCACAGGAACAACACTGCTACCAGGCATCGACTCCATCGTCATGACGTCGGCGGGCGTGCGCGACCGCTTTAGCCGGGCGGCGCCGCTTCGGCCGTACGACGGCCTCGAACTCCGTCGGCGGCGCGCGTCGGGCCGCCCTAGACCTCGAGGAAGCGGCGCAGCGCGAGCCCCGAGCCGGCGAGCCCGACGATCGCGCCGACGCCCGACAGCAACAGGACGATCTGACGGATCTCGGCGGCCGAGAACGTGAACACCTGACGGAAGAACGGCAGCGCCTCCGACAGCTGCGAGAACATGAAGCGGTGCGCGACCCACACGACGAGGGCCGCGACGATCGCCCCGACGAGCGCCGCGAGCAGGCCCTCGAGCATGAACGGGATGCGGATGAACCAGTTCGTGGCGCCGACCAGCTTCATGATGCCGATCTCCTCGCGCCGCGCGTAGATCGCCAGACGGATGGAGTTGGCGATGAGGGCGGCGGCGGCCACGAGCAGAATGATCGACATCATGAACGTCACCGTCCGCAGCAGCGAGTTGACCTGCAGCAGGCGCTTGACGAACTCGCCTCCGGAGCGGACGTCGTCGACGCCGGGCGCTCCGGCGACGTTGGCGGCGACCGCCTCGGTGTACTTGGCGTCGGTGAGCTTGACGCGCAGCGACGCGGGCAGGTCGCCGGGCTGCAGCGACTCCCAGTAGACCGGGCTCTTGTAGATCTGCTTGAACTCCTCGAGCGCCTGCTCCTCGGACACGAACGTGACGTCCTCGACCTCGTCCATGCCGACGAGCTGCTCCTGCAGCGCGTTGATCTCTCCGGACGACGCGTCGCTCCGCAGGAACACCGAGACCTCGACCTTCGACTCCCAGCTCAAGGTCAGGTTGTTGACGACGAGCCCGAGGATCTGCACGCCGCCGAGCAGCAGCAGCGAGATCGCGACCGTCGACGTCGCGGCGACGGTCATCAGCACGTTGCGCTTGAGGTTGGTGACGGTCTCCGAGAAGAAGTAGCCGACTCGCATCAGGTGCCGACTCCGTAGATCCCGCGCGACTGGTCACGTACGACGACGCCCTGCTCGAGCTCGATGACGCGCCGCCGCATCGAGTCGACGATGGCGTGGTCGTGCGTCGCCATGATGACGGTCGTGCCCGTGCGGTTGATGCGGTCGAGCAGCCGCATGATGCCGACCGACGTCGCCGGGTCGAGGTTGCCCGTCGGCTCGTCGGCGATGAGGATGAGGGGACGGTTGACGAACGCGCGCGCGATCGACACACGCTGCTGCTCGCCGCCCGACAGCTCGTCGGGGAAGCGGTCGAGCTTCTCGCCGAGACCGACGAGCTCGAGTATCTGCGGAACCTGCCGCTGTACGACGGAACGCGGGCGCCCGATTACCTCGAGCCCGAACGCGACGTTCTCGAACACCGTCTTGTTGGGCAGCAGCTTGTAGTCCTGGAACACGCAGCCGACGTTGCGCCGCAGGTACGGCACGCGCCAGCGCGGCAGGTTCGACAGCCGCTTGCCGGCGACGTAGACCTCGCCGTCCGTCGGCTCCTCCTCCTTCGTGAGCAGCTTGAGGAACGTCGACTTGCCCGAGCCCGACGGTCCGACGACGAAGACGAACTCGCCCTTCTCGATGTCGATCGAGACGTCGCGCAGTGCCTGCACGCCGCCCTTGTAGACCTTGTCGACTTCTACGGTCTTGATCATGGCCTCATGTCCCGCGCGCTAGCCGGTCGGGGCCGCCGTACGCTCGAAGTAGCGGGAGGGGTGCTCCTCGCCGTGAAGCTGCTCGTACTCGGCCCAGGCGTCGTCGTAGTAGGCGATCCCCCGCAGACGTACATCCTCGCACACCCGCGCGCCCAGACCCGCAACACGGAGCCGCTTGACGAGTGAGTTGAGCGAGAACGCCCTGACCTCGAACGGGTTGAGCTGGAGCTCGGGAGGCGTCTGGTCGGGCGTGACGGCGAACCTG
Source organism: Actinomycetota bacterium (assembly GCA_036260375.1). Classification (GTDB taxonomy): domain Bacteria; phylum Actinomycetota; class CADDZG01; order CADDZG01; family WHSQ01; genus DASZZZ01. Next base: position 20,111 of record DASZZZ010000107.1, on the reverse strand, counting down.
CGCTCCGGCGCCGCGATCGTGCGGCACGCCGGCTGCAGCAGGCGCAACACGACTTCGTGCACGCGCTCGAGCAGCGCGCGGTCGCGCGCGCCCGCCTCCATGAGCGCGCGCACGCCGTAGTTCACGTGACGCGACTCGTCGCGCGCCACCGCCGTGAAACCCGCGTAGAACGCGGGCAGGATGCCGAGCGTGCGCACGATCTGGAGCAGGTACTTCTGTCCCGTCAGCGCGAGCATGCCCTCGACGACGAGGTGGTAGATCGTGACGGCCTCGACCCATGCACCGTAGTCGTGCGGGTTGCGCCGCACCGCGTCGGTCGCCTGCGCGAGCTCGTCGTCGAACACCTTGCGGTAGCCGTCGACGGCCTCGTCGCGCAGCGCCGCGAGCGCGGCCGACACGCCGCCGGAGATGCCGACGACTTCGTCGAAGAAGCGCGAGAAGAAGACCGTGTGACGCGCCTCGTCGGCGAGCTGCGTCGACAGGAAGATGCGCGACGGCTCGTCGGGGGCCGCGTGCACGAGCGGCGACAGCGTGTCGGTGACGGCCTGCTCCCCGAGGAAGAACAGCGTGAACGTGCGCTGCAGCTCGACCCTGAAGCCCTCCAAGACGCCGGTCATGTCGCGCCACTGCTGCGCGTCGGTCGTGAAGTCGAGCTCGTGTGCCGACCACGCCTGCCGCTCCCACCGGCCGTAGAGGTCCATCGGCGTCGGGCGGCGCTCCAGCAACCAGTCCATCTGCTCGTAGACGTCGTCGATGTCGACGGAGTGCAGGTCGCGCAGCGTCGCTCCCTCGACGCGCTCGACGACCTCCGGCGTCCCCTCGCTCATGTCACCTCCATCCCGAGCGCCGCCTGCGGGCGCGCGGCGGCCTCGAGCTTGGTCCGTGCGGCCCCCCGCCGTCAAGGCGCCCCCGAGCCGACCGCCGCCCGCCGGCGCAGCTCCGCCTCGACGAACGCGTCGAGGTCGCCGTCGAGGACGGCGTTGACGTTGCCGACCTCGAGCGACGTGCGGTGGTCCTTCACCATCTGGTACGGATGCAGGACGTAGGAGCGGATCTGCGACCCGAACCCGATCTCGCGCTGCTCCCCCTTGAGCGCGGCGAGCTCCGCGAGGCGCTCTTCGCGGGCGCGTGCGAGCAGGCGCGACTTGAGGATTCGCATCGCCACGGCGCGGTTCTGCATCTGCGACCGCTCGTTCTGGCACGACACGACGATCCCCGTCGGCAGGTGCGTGATGCGAACCGCGGAGTCGGTGACGTTGACGTGCTGGCCCCCCGCTCCCGACGAGCGGTAGGTGTCGATGCGGAGGTCGTCCGGAGACACGTCGACCGCGACGTCGTCCTCGACCTCGGGCGTGACGTCGACCGACGCGAACGACGTGTGGCGGCGCTTGGCGGCGTCGAACGGCGAGATTCGCACGAGGCGGTGCACGCCGCGCTCGGTCGCGAGCAGGCCGTAGGCGTGACGGCCCGCGACGGTCACGGTCGCGCTCTTCACGCCCGCCTCCTCGCCGGGAGTCGTCTCGACGAGCTCGACGCCGAAGCCCCGGCGCTCCGCCCACCGCAGATACATCCGCAGCAGCATCTCGGCCCAGTCCTGCGAATCGGTGCCACCCTCGCCGGCGTGGACCTCGAGGATCGCCGGCGAGTCGTCGAACTCGCCACCGAGCACCGCGACGACCTCGAGCGCCTCGAGCTCGCGCTCGAGGGCGTCGAGCTCCGTGACGACCTCGCGCGCCGCGTCGTCGTCGTCCTCGGCCTGCGCGAGCTCCCACAGGACGCGCGCGTCCGCGGCGCGCCTGGCGCTGCGGTCGTAGGTCTCGACGTCGTCGCTCGCGCGCGCCAGCGCCGCCATGACCTTGCGCGCGTTGGATTGGTCGTCCCAGAATCCGGGCTCCGCCGACTGGGCCCTCAGCTCGTCGGCGCGGGCCCGCTTGGAGTCGACGTCAAAGATAGTCCTTTACTTGCATCAGCTTCGCGTCGAGCGCGTCGAGGCGCGGCGTCATGTCCTCCATGGCCGCCAGCCTAGCGCGCTCTCACTCGCCCTGCGCGATGCGCTCGAGGCCGGCGACGTCGAGCACGATGATGCTGCGCCGGCGCGTCGCGATGAGGTTCTCCCGCTTGAACGACGTCAGCGTGCGCGTCACGCTCTCGCGCGTCGCTCCGACACGCATGGCGAGGTCGGCGTGGCTGAGCTCGATGACATGGGTGCCGCGCGACTTGACGAGCCACAACAGCTCCCACGCGATGCGGCCGCGCGTCGACTGCCCCTGCGTCTGCCCCGCCCACACGGTGCGGTCGACCGCGTAGTCGAGCACGCGCATGAGCATGGGATAGGCGATGCCGGCGTCGGAGCGCACCGCGTCGCGCAGCTGCGGCTGCGGGATGTGCCACGCGACGACGTCGTTGTGCGCGACCGCGGACCCGACCTGGGGACGCTCCAGCAGCGCGCCGAAGTGGCCCACGATCTCACCCGGCGGGATGTCGACGACGAAGAACGTCGAGCCGGTGGCACGCGTCAACGTCAGCCACACGTTGCCGGACTCGACGAGGTACGCGGAGTTCGGCGAGTCGCCCGCGGAGTAGAGCAGCGTTCCCGCGGAGAACTCGCGGCGCATCATGGCGGCGGCGAGCCGCTCGAGCGTCGCGGGGTCGGCCTCCGCGAACTGCCACGACGCTCGAAGGGCCGCCAGGCCGTCCACGATCAGGACATCTGCACGGCCCCGGGACGCCCGTGACAGAGTTTGTACTTCTTGCCGCTCCCACACGGACACGGCGCATTGCGGGGGATCTTGTCGGACTTCGCCTGTTGGGCTCCCGCCGCCATGTCGTCCATGTCCGCGCCGCCTTCCAGACCGTCGCCCGCCACGGCCTGGCTCGCGGCTGCTGCCGCTATCGGTACCTGCCTGCGCTCCTGGCGCATGCGCGCCGGCTCGGCGCTCCTGCGTGTGTCGTCGCGCACTGCCTCGACGTGGAAGACGTAGCGCGCGAAGTCCTCCTTGATCGTCGCCTGCATCTGGAGGAACATGTCGAACCCCTCACGCTGGTACTCCACCAGCGGGTCCTTCTGGCCCATCGCACGGAGGCCGATGCCCTCCTGGAGGTAGTCCATCTCGTAGAGGTGCTCGCGCCAGCGGTGGTCGATGACGTTGAGGAGCACGAGGCGCTCGATGCGCCTCATCGTGTCCTCGCCGAGCTCCTTCTCGCGACGTTCGTAGACGGCGACCGCGTCGTTCAGGAACGCCTCGAGGACCTCGTCGTACGTGACGGTCTCGACGTCGAACGCCGCCTGCGTCAGCGACGTCGGGTAGATCTCGCGCACGCGCGCGAACAGCTGCTCCCAGTCCCACTCCTCGGGGGGGAACTCGGCGTTCGCGTTCTGTGCAACCGCGGTCTCGATGACGTCGGTGATGAGCTCGAGACTCTCGTCGCGGAAGTCCTCGCCCTCGAGGATCTTGCGCCGCTCGGCGTAGATCACGTGGCGCTGCTTGTCCATGACCTCGTCGTACTTGAGGACGTTCTTGCGAGCCTCGAAGTTCATCGACTCGACTTGCGTCTGCGCGCGCTCGATGGCGCGCGACACGATCTTGGCCTCGATGGGGACGTCCTCGGGGATCTTGAGGCGCTCCATGATCGCCGAGATGCGGTCCGACGCGAACAGGCGCATGAGGTGGTCCTCGAGCGACAGGTAGAACCGGCTCTCGCCGGGGTCGCCCTGGCGCCCGCTGCGGCCGCGCAGCTGGTTGTCGATGCGGCGAGACTCGTGCCGCTCGGTGCCGAGGACGTACAGGCCCCCGCGCGCCACGACGTCCTCGTGCTCCGCTGCGCACTGCTTCTTGAACTTGTCGTAGAGCGGCCGGAACTCCGACTCGTACTGCGCCGCCTCGTCGGCCGGGTAGAGCCCGAGCAGGTAGGCGTCGTTGTCCCAGCCGCGCGCCTGCATCTCCTGGCGCGCCATGCCCTCGGGGTTGCCGCCGAGGATGATGTCGACGCCGCGCCCGGCCATGTTCGTGGCCACGGTCACGGCGCCGAGACGGCCGGCCTGGGCGACGATCGCCGCCTCCTTCTCGTGGTGCTTGGCGTTGAGGACGGTGTGCGGCACGCCGCGCTTCGACAGCACGCGCGACAGGTGCTCCGACTTCTCGATCGAGATCGTGCCAATGAGGACGGGCTGCCCCTTGGCGTGGCGCTCCGCGATGTCGGTCGCGAGCGCGTCCCACTTCGCGTCGGCGGTCTTGTAGATGAGGTCCTGCTCGTCCATGCGGATCATCGGCCGGTTGGTGGGGATCTCCGCGACCTCGAGCTTGTAGACGTGGCCGAGCTCCGCGGCCTCGGTGCGGGCCGTGCCGGTCATGCCGGCGAGCTTGTCGTAGAGCCGGAAGTAGTTCTGGAGCGTGATCGTCGCGAGGGTCTGGTTCTCCTCCTTGATCCGCACGTTCTCCTTGGCCTCGATCGCCTGGTGCAGGCCCTCGGAGTAGCGGCGCCCGGGCAGGATGCGCCCGGTGAACTCGTCGACGATCTTGACCTCGCCGTGCTCGATGACGTACTCGACGTCGCGCTTGTAGAGCTCCTTGGCCTTGAGCGCGATCTCGAGCTGGTGCACGAGGTCGACGTTGACGTGGTCGTAGAGGTTGTCGAGGCCGAGGATCTCCTCGACGCGCGCGACGCCCTCCTCGGTGACCGCGACGGTTCGCTTCTTCTCGTCGACCTCGTAGTGCGTGTCGCGCTGCATGCGCGGGGCGATGCGCGCGAACTGCTGGTACAGCTTCGTCGACTCCTGCAGCGCGCCCGATATGATCAGCGGGGTGCGGGCCTCGTCGATCAGGATCGAGTCGACCTCGTCGACGATCGCGTAGTAGTGCCCGCGCTGCACGACCCGCTGGAGGTCCGTCGCCATGTTGTCGCGCAGGTAGTCGAAGCCGAACTCGTTGTTCGTGCCGTAGGTGATGTCGGCGTCGTAGGCGGGCTTGCGCTGCTCCGGCGACATCTGCGCCTGGATGAGCCCGACCTCGAGCCCGAGGAAGCGGTAGATCTGCCCCATCCACTCCGAGTCGCGCTTGGCGAGGTAGTCGTTGACGGTGACGACGTGCACGCCGTCCTCCCACAGCGCGTTGAGGTACGCGGCGAGCGTCCCCGTCAGCGTCTTGCCCTCGCCGGTCCTCATCTCGGCCACCCAGCCCTTGTGCAGGGCGGCGCCGCCCATGAGCTGCACGTCGAAGTGACGCTGGCCGATCGTCCGCGACGCGGCCTCGCGCACGAGCGCGAACGCCTCCGGCAGGAGGTCGTCGAGGTGGGCGCCGTTGCCGAGCCGCTGCTTGAGGTCGCCGGTGCGGGCGCGCAGGGCGGCGTCGTCGAGGCGGCGCACGTCGTCCTCCAGCGCGTTGACGAGGGGGGGTACGGCCTCCAGGTCCCTGAGCTTCCTGCCCTCGCCCGCCGAGAGGATCTTCTTGAAGAGACTCATTCCGAAGAGAGTACCGCCAGGTCGTCTCGTGGAAGGCCCGCCGCCGCGCCTCCGCTTACTTGATGTCGAGCAGCTTTTCCCGCACGGCGTACACGACCGCCTCCATGCGCGAGTGGAGATGGAGCTTCTCGAGGATGTTGCGGACGTGGTTCTTGACCGTGTTCTCCGAGATGTAGAGCTCCTCGCCGATGTCGCGGTTGTTGAGGCCGCGCGCGACGAGCTTGAGCACCTCGAGCTCGCGGTCGGTCAGGCGGGGGCCGGGCATCTGGGTGCGCTCGTCGCGGCGCTTGACCATCGCGGCGAACTCGTTGAGCAGCTTGGACGCCATCACGGGCGAGATCAGCGACTGTCCCTGGTGGACCGACCGGACCGCGCTGGAGACCTCCTCGATCGAGATCTCCTTGAGGAGGTAGCCCGACGCGCCGGCCTTGATCGCCTCGTAGAGGTCGGCCTCCTCGTCGGAGATCGTGAGCATGAGGATGCGCGTCGTGGGCAGCGCGTCCTTGATCGCCCGCGTCGCCTCGATGCCGGTGCGCTTGGGCATGCGGACGTCCATGAGCACGACGTCGGGCGTGGTCTCGACCGCGCGCGCGAGCGCCTCGTGCCCGTCGCTCGCCTCGCCGACGACGTCGACGTCGGCCTCGCCCTCGAGGACCATCTGGAGGCCGCGCCGGAACAGCGCGTGGTCGTCGACGATGAGGACGCGGATAGGGTCGCCCTCGGCGGCCTGTGCGGAGCTCACACCCACGTTCCCGTCCCTTCCCAAGGCCCGTCTCGATCGAGCGGGCGGTGCGTGGAGAGTGTAGCGGCCGGGAGCCGCGAAATAACTAAGCAATAATGCCTAAGCAGGTGGCGCGGCCCCCGCGGCACGGCGTCGCGGGCGTGATTCGTGAGCCTCGCTGCGCCGCGGGACTAGTCCCGCACGGCCACTGCGCGGCCCCCGGGCGCCTGGCGCTCCTACGACGCCCGGCACGCCGCCAGGACCTCGACGCGCGCGGCCCCGGCGGCGCGCAGGGCCCGGGCGCACGCGGCCGCGGTCGCGCCCGTCGTCACGACGTCGTCGACGAGCCCGACGACGCCGGCGCACGGCCGCGCCCGGAACGCCCCGGCCGGGTTGACGCGGCGCGCGCCCGCCGGGAGGCCGGCCTGGCGCGGGCGGGGGCCGCAACGCTCCAGCAGCCCCGCGACCGGCAGCCCGAGCGCCCGCCCCGCGACGAGCGCGATCTCGCGCGCGTGGTCGAAGCCGCGCGCCGCGACGCCGTCGCGCCCCCCCGGGACCCACGTCAGCACGGTCGCCGCGACGCCGGCGCGGCGCGCCTCCGCCGCGACCGCGTCGCCGAGCGGGCCGGCGCACGCTCGGCGGCCGCGCCGCTTGAGCGCGAGGACGAGCGCGCGGGCGGCGTCGTCGTACTCCCACGGCGCCACGACGCGGACTCCCGACGCGGGCGCGCGGCTCCCGCACCGCGGCACGCGCCCGCGGCACGCGTCGCACAATGCGCCACCGGCGCGGCCGCAGCCGGCGCAGCACGGCGCGCCGAGCACCGCGAACAGGTCGTTTGCCAGCTTCACGAGATGACCCTACGTTGGGGGTGCGACACGTTCCCGGGGCGCGCGCCGGTCCGCAGCGGCCGCGCACCGTGCGGGACACCACGCCGCGGTCGCGGCGCGGCACCACGAGCGAGACACGGGAGGCACTCCAAGCATGTCCTGGAACGCGATCACGACCTGGATCGGAGAGCACGCCGAGGCGGTCGCGGCGCTGCGCATCGCCGGCGCGCTCGCGCTCGCGTACGTGTCGTCGCGCGTCCTCGCGCGCGTCGTGGCGCGCGTGGAGAGGCGCGTGTCGGAGCACACGACGCCGATACGCGCGCTGCAGCGCACGCAGACGCTCGCGAAGGTGCTGTCGTCGGCCGGCATCGTCGCGATCTGGATCCTGGCCGGCTTCCTCGTGTTGCAGGAGCTCGGCTTCGACCTCGCACCGCTGCTCGCGGGCGTCGGCATCGTCGGGCTCGCGGTCGGCTTCGGCGCGCAGAACCTCGTGCGCGACGTCGTGACGGGGTTCTTCATCCTCCTCGAGGACCAGTACGGCGTCGGCGACGTCATCGAGATCAACCAGGTCGCGAGCGGGCGCGTCGAGCAGCTGACGCTGCGCGTGACGGGCCTTCGCGACGTCGACGGGACGCTGCACTACATCGCCAACGGCAACATCACCCACGTCGCCAACCGCTCCAAGGACTGGGCGCGGGCGGTCGTCGACGTCGGCGTGGCGTACGACGCCGACCCAGCGCGGGTGCGCGAGGTGCTGCGGCGCGTCGCCGAGGAGGCGAAGGCCGACGACGAGCTCGGGCCGAAGCTCTACGCGGTGCCCGAGGTGTGGGGCGTCGAGTCGCTCGGCGACTACGAGGTCGTGTGGCGCGTCGTCGCCGAGACGAAGCCGGCGCGCCAGTGGGACGTCGCGCGCGTGCTGCGCGAGCGCATCAAGGTCGCGTTCGACGCCGAGGGCATCGAGATCCCGCTCCCGCACACGGTCAGGGTCGGCCCCGAGCCCCAGTCGCGCTGACGCGCGTCACGCGGCCGGCGACGCGTCGCGCTGCGCGAGCGCGGCCTTGAGCCGGTCTATGGCCTCGACGGGACCCGGGTCGACGTCGGCGAGGAACGCGAGGTGGATGGCGGCGAGCTGGCCGACGTAGAGCAGCGACATCAGCCGCGCGAGCCGCGCGCGGCCCTCGGAGCGGAGCTCGACGACGTCGGAGAAGCTCGCCGCCACGAGCTCGCGCGTGAGCTCGAAGCGCGCCGCGACGCGCTCGTCGTCGCCGTCGTCGCGCAGCAGCACCGCGACGAAGTGCGACGCGGTGAGCTCGGCGAGGCGGTCCCATCCGACGATCTCGTTGTGGTCGGCCTCCGGGAGCTGGTTCCAGAACGCGGGGACCTTGGCGTACTCGTTGAGGTCGCACTTGACGCGCTGCGCGGCCGCGGCGCCGATGCCCTCGCCGCCGTAGACGACGGCGATCTTGCCGTCGAGGCGGCGCGCGAGCTCCTTGGCCGGGTTGTCGTCGTCGCGCGTGCGGTGACAGCGCTCGGCGAGCTCACCGAGCACGGCGACGGTCTCGTCGACGTCGTCGGCCGCCGCGGGCACGACGCCCACGCCCTCGAGGATGCCGAGCACCGCGAGCGCGAGGTAGCCGAGCGACGCGCGCGGCTGGTTGCCGGGCGGCACCGCCGCGTGCGCCACGCCCCACTCGCGCGCGCGCTCCGCCAGCGCGCCGCCCGACGACACCGCGACGACGCGCGCGCCGCGCGCGTGCGCCTCGTCGACCGCCGCGAGCGTCTCCTCCGTGTTGCCCGAGTACGACACCGCCACGACGAGCGTGTTGCGCCCGATCCACTCGGGCAGCGGCCCGTAGCCCTTGACGACGCGCATCGGCAGCGGCAGCCGCGGCTCGGCGACGGCCCGCGCGACGTCGCCCGCGACTCCGGAGCCGCCCATGCCGAGCACGACGATCGACTCGACGCCGGTCGCGTCCGGGAGGCCCTGCGCGCCGACGCCGATGGCGTAGCCGGCGCCGCACTGGTCGCCGAGCGCCTCGACGCGCGCCAGCACGTCCAGTGAGTCGAGCCGGCTCAGCGCGTCGAGGTCGGCGAGGTCAGCCACCCGGCTTGTCCGCCTCGTCGATCAGCATCACCGGAATGCCGTCGCGCACGGGGTAGCGGTAGCCGCACTCGCCGCGGCACACGATGACGCTCTCGGTGTCGAGGTGCTCGACCGGGCCGCGGCAGTTGGGGCACACGAGGATTTCGAGCAGCTGCGGGTCAAGCGTCATCGCCACGCCTCCTTATGGCGTCGAGGACCTCGTCGAGCTTGGCGCGCATGAGCGCGTCGGTGCGCGCCTCGAGGTTGAGGCGCAGCAGCGGCTCCGTGTTCGACGCGCGGCAGTTGAACCACCAGTCGTCGTACTCGACGGTGAGGCCGTCGGTGCGGTCCTGCCGGCCGTCGGAGTAGAGCTCCGAGAGACGCTCGATCGTGCCCGCCTGATCCGCGACCTCGGAGTTGACCTCCCCCGACGCGGCGTAGCGGCGGTACGGCTCGAGCACGACCGACGCGGGACCGTTCGCCTCCGACAGCGCCTCGAGCACGAGCAGGGCGGCGATCATCCCGGAGTCGGCGCGGTAGTTGTCACGGAAGTAGTAGTGGCCCGAGTGCTCGCCTCCGAACACCGCGCCGGTCTCGGCCATGACGCGCTTGATGAACGAATGGCCGACGCGCGTGCGGATCGGGCGGCCGCCGCTCTCCTCGATCACCTCGCGCACCGTCCACGAGCAGATGAGGTTGTAGATGACGGCGTCACCGGGATTCTTCCTCAGGATGCGCGCCGCGACGAGCGCGGTCGTCAGCGACCCCGAGATCGGCTCGCCGCGCTCGTCGACGAGGAACATGCGGTCGGCGTCGCCGTCGAACGCGATTCCGACGTCGCAACCGTGGGCGCGCACCGCGTCCTGGAGATCGGCGACGTTCGCCGGCTCGATCGGGTTCGCGGGATGGTTCGGGAACGTGCCGTCGAGCTCGAAGTAGAGCGGCACGACGTCGAACGGAAGGCCGTCGAACACACGCGGCACCGTCTCGCCGGCCATGCCGTTGCCCGCGTCGACGGCGACCTTCAGCGGGCGCAGCACCGACGCGTCGACGAACGAGCGGCAGTGCGCGGCGTAGTCGTCGAGGACGTCGAGCTGCTCGACCCGCGCCGTCCCCCTCCCGACGTCGGCCTCCTCCGCGAGCTTGCGGATGTCGTCGAGGCCGGTGTCCGACCCGATCGGCACGGCGCCGGGCCAGCACATCTTCATGCCGTTGTAGCCGGCCGGGTTGTGCGACGCCGTGAACATCGCCGCGGGAACGTCGTGGCGCCCCGACGCGAAGTAGCACGCGTCGGTCGACACGAGCCCGAGATCGAGGACGGTCGCGCCGGCGTCGCCGACGCCCTCCGAGAACGCCGCCGCGAGCGCCGGCGACGACGTGCGCATGTCGCGGCCCACGGCGACGCGCGGCGCGTCGACGAAGCGGGCGAAGCCCGCCCCGATGCGCCGCGCGGCGTCCTCGTCGAGCTCGTCGGGATAGACGCCGCGCACGTCGTAGGCCTTGAAGATGCGGGCCAGGTCGAGGGGCATGGCGCGCATCCTAAGCCCCCCTCTGCGGGCCGGACGGGCCGCCCGGGCGGGTCGATCCACCCGGCGCGCCCCGAGCGCACGGACGTGCCAAAAAAAGGCGTTGACGCACGCCGGGCGGGCTGGAAGCATCGTGGGCGGAATGCAAGACCCAGCGCTAGAGACGGACGCCGAGTGGCGCGAGAACGCCGCGTGCCTCGCCTACCCCTCCGTCCTGTTCTTCGGTCTCGACGACTCCGAGACGCCGGCCGAGCGCCGGGCGCGCGAGGACGACGCCAAGCGCGTGTGCGCGACCTGCGACGTCCGCGCCGAGTGCCTCGAGTTCGCCCTCGCCACCAAGGAGCCCTACGGCATCTGGGGCGGTCTGACCGAGATAGAGCGCAAGGCACGCCTGCGGGCCCGCGCCGTCTGAGCGTTCCCGCGTCGGTTTAGCCTGCGTCCGTGCCGGACGTCCGACCGGGGCCCTACCGCTCCACGCTCAAGGTCGCCGCGCGCGTGCGCGCCCGGGGGCCGGCCGAGGTCGTGCGCACGGGGGTCGAGCGGCTGCGCGCGGTGTGGTCGTCGCACGACGTGCTCGTGATCCTCGTGCGCCCGGCGGCGGGCGGCCCCGAGCCCCCGGCCCCGCACGGGTTCCGCTTCCGTGAGGCGACCGCGGCCGACGGCCCCGCCTACGCCCGCGACGTCGGGACCGACTCGCCGGCGGGCTTCCGCATCCGCCTGACGCAGGCGACGCGTTGCTTCGTCGTCGAGCACGGGGGCCGGATCGTCCACGCGACGTGGGTCACGCGGCGGGCGGCGTGGACGCGCGAGATCGGCGCCTACCTCAAGGCGCCGCCCGGCGACGCCTACACGTACGAGTCGTTCACCGCGCCCGAGGCGCGGGGGCAGGGCCTCTATCCCCACGCGCTCGGCCAGACGTGCACGTGGCTCGCGGCGCGCGGCGTCGACCGGGTGTGGGTCGGCGTCGAACGCGGCAACGTGCCGTCCCTGCGGGCGGTCGCCAAGGCGGGGTTCGAGCCCGCGTGCGAGCTGGCGTTCGGCCGGCGGCGGGGGCGGTCGTGGGTCGAGCGCCCGACCGGCCGCCTCGCGAGCGAGTGCGGCGGGCTGGTGTCCGAGCGGCCGTAGCCGGCGCCGCGGAAAGTCGCGGAAGTGGGTGGCGCCATCGATACGAGCGAGCGATAATGCGCCGCAGAGGGTGCTCCCAACGGCTTCCAAGCTTGCGGGCGCTCGGTGAGCCAAACCGACGACGGCCCCGGCGCTGAGCTCTCGGCGCGGGGACGTACCGGCACGACCCCCTCAACTGGCACCTGTTGCCGGACGACGGCTTTTCGGCTCCGAGCGCCCGCATTCACCCCCACCCCGGCGGCTGCGCCGCCTGCGCGCGGCCCGGGGTCGCCCCGAGCCGAACGTCTACAGGTCCGCTCGAGGGTTACGCGGTGGGCTTGCGCGTCGCGAGACCGAGGACCTCGTCGAGCGAGATCGTGTCGCCCCCCCGCTCCCACCACTTCGTCTCGCACCGCCGGCATGAGAAGAACCGCACCGAGTCCTCCGTCTGGAGGTTGATCTCGATCTCGATGCAGTCCTCACCGTGGCAGTGAGGACAACGCATGGTGCCTCCGTTCCGGCCGCGCCGGGCTGCGGCCTGAGTACGGGCGGCCGCGGCCGTCGCCGCGACCTCGCGAGACATATTGCCACCGCTCGCTTCGGTCTACACCCCCCAAACCGGTCGATTCGACCCTCGGCGGGGCCGGCGCGGCGCATCGCTGTCGGCCGCAGCGGGCTCACGGGGCGGTCCCCGGCGCCCGCGGGTCGTCACCGGCCAGCTCGCGCCCGATGTAGCGGGAGCGCAGGCGTCCGCCGTCGCGGTAGTACGCGTACCAGTAGGGGCCGTGGGGACACGACTTGCAGCCCGGCTTGCCGCAGCGGACGCGCTCGAGCCGATACGTCACGCCGTCGCCGGCGTCGTCCTCGCCCACGACGTCGTCGCCGTGCGCCACCAGCAGCCCGCGCACGAAGATCAGGACGCGGCGCAGCTCGTGACGGTCGAGCGAGCGCAGCTGCGCGAGCAGGCGCCGGTCGACGGACACGGCGTCAGCGCGACGCAGCGGTCGCGTCGGGGAACTCCGGCGCGAACAGCGGGGGCCGGTCGCGCCGGTCGTCGAGCGTCCATCCGCGCGGCATGCTGAGCCGCTCCGCGCACCGTCCGCACAACGCGTAGAGGTGCGGAGGAGGCCGTTCGTCCCCGGGGTCGAACAGCATCGCGCGCCGCGCCGCGTAGTCGTACGCGAGGACGACCGCGCCGGCGCGTCCGCAACCGGGCTTCGAGCACGTGATCACGGGTCGGAGGCTACGCGAGCGATGCGACGAACAGCCGGATATCCGCGCGTCGGCCCTTCAGCCCCCGATGCCCTCGATCTCGTCGGTGCGCTCGTCGCGCGCACGGCGCGTCGGATGCGCGCGGAACAACGCCTTCAGGGCGGGCGGCGTGACGAGCGTCGTGAGGATGCTCATCGCGACGATGACACCGTACAGCTCCGCTTCGATGAGACCGCTGCTCAAGCCGACGCTCGCGACGATGATGCCGACCTCGCCGCGCGGGACCATTCCGACCCCGACGATCGCCGCGCTCCGCCGCCCCATCCCCCACGCCGCGCCCCCACACCCGGCGAGCTTGCCGACGATCGCGATCAGCGTGACGACGACGACCGCGAGCACAGTCGACGGTTCGGTGAACGTGCCGAGCTCGACCGCGCTGCCGGTCACGACGAAGAAGAACGGCACCAGCAGCTCGTAGACCGGCTCGACCTGACGCTCGAGCTCCCAGCGCGGCCGCATCTCCGAGAACGCCATGCCGGCGAGGAACGCGCCGATGATCGCCGCGAGCCCGACCGCGCCGGCCAGCGCGGAGAGCCCGAGGAGGATCGCGAGCGCGACGACGAGCGGCCCGCGCTTGGTGACGGCCTTCTCGATGGTGGGCGCGGCCTTTTCCACCGCGCGGGGGCCGAGCCCGCCGACGAGCACGACGAACAGGATCGCGCCGAGCGCGAGCGCGACGATGCCGACGACCGACAGGTCGCCCTGCGTCGCGCCGCTGACGAACGCGAGCACGAGGAGGCCGAGGACGTCGTCGACGACGGCGGCGCCGAGGACCACGCGGCTCTCGACCGCGTGCACGACGCCGAGGTCGGACAGCACGCGCGCCGTGATGCCGACCGAGGTCGCGACCATCGCGGCGCCCATGAACGCGGCCTCCTCGGGGGAGCCCGCGACGAGGTAGACGTACGCGCCGCCGAGCGCGAACGGCAGCACGATGCCCGCGGCGCCGACGCCGAGCGCGCGGGCGCCGACCGCGCGCAGCTCGCCGAGCCGCGTGTCGAGCCCGACCATGAACAGCAGCACGATCGCCCCGAGCTCCTGGAGGACGTGGTGGACCTCGGTGTCGCTGATCAGCCCGAGGGCGTGGGGGCCGAGCGCGACGCCGACGAGGAGCTCGCCGATGACGGGGGGCTGCCCGACGCGCTCGAAGATCTCCCCGGCGATCTTCGCCGCGGCGAACATGACGAACAGCTCGAACAGAACCCGCTCGATCTCCACGCCGTCAGGTTATCGACACGCGCGACGCGCGGTCGTCCGGCACCCGCGCTCCCGGTCCCACGCGCGTGGCGGCGCCGGGGCTCCCCATCGCCGGGCGCCCTGTAGGCTGCGGCTCATGTGCAGGAGCATCAAGACTTTGCGTAGCGCGGACGGGGAGCCGACGGAGGACGAGGTTCGGGCCGCGGCCCTCCAGTTCGTGCGGAAGATCAGCGGGTACCGCAAGCCGTCGAAGGCCAACGCGGCCGTGTTCGACGCCGCCGTGGACGAGGTCACGGACGCGTCGATGCGGCTGCTGCAGTCGCTCGAGGTCCGGGCCCCCGCCAAAGCCGCCAGCTAGCCCGCCCCCACGGGCGACGACGCGCCGGCCGAACGACGACGCGTGCGTGACGTCGACGCCAGCGCGGTCGGCGCGACGCGCGCCGCCTGGCAGACCGTGCGAGGGCCCGCGCGCCGCGGCGGCGCGCGGGCCTCCGCTCCCCCGGCTCCTAGCTCGACTGGCCCCCGGGCGCGATCGTCGCGGGCCGATCCGCGGTCGCCGGCTCCGCGGCGACCTCGTCCCAGATGCGCACGTGGTTGGTCTCCGGCAGGTAGCGCCAGCCGATGAACGCGGTCGCCAGCGCGACGACGATCGGATACACCAAGCCCGCGTAGATGTTGTCGGTCGCCGCGACGATCGCCGCAGACACCAGCGGCAACAGGCCGCCGAACTCGCCGTTGCCGAGGTGGTACGGCACCGACAGCGACGTGTAGCGGACCTTGGCCGGGAACAGCTCTACGAGGTACGCGGCGATCGGCCCGTAGACCATCGTGACGTAGAGACCCTGGATGAAGATGAGCACGCCGAGCCCGAAATAGTTGACCGGGTCCGAGAACCTCTCCATCAGCACGTAGATCGGGAAGTACGTCAGTGCCGCGATGACGCAGCCGCCCATGATGATCGGCTTGCGCCCGACGCGGTCCGACAGCCGTCCGAAGAACAGGAAGAACGGCGTCGCGCACACGAGCGCGATTGCGACGATCGTGCTCGACTGCACGAGCGTCAACTCGAGGTACTCCTGCAGGAAGAAGTACGCGTAGAACTGACCCGCGTACCAGACGACCGCCTGCCCCGCGGTCGCGCCGAACAGCGCGAGCAAGATGAGCCGCCACGCGTCGTTCGCGAACGCGTCCCTGATCGGCGACACGGACGACTTACCCGACTTCTTGAGCTTCGCGAACAGCGGCGTCTCGCGCAGGCTCCAACGGATGTAGAGCGCGACCGCCACGAGCACGCCCGACAGCAGGAACGGGATGCGCCATCCCCACGACTCGAAGCGGTCCTCGCCCATCCACGTCTGCACGCCGACGACGACGACGAGCGACAGCACGAGCCCGAGCGTCGCGGTCGTCTGGATGTACGACGTGTAGTAGCCGCGCTGGTCGTCGGGCGCGTGCTCGGCGACGTAGATGGCGGCCCCCCCGTACTCACCTCCGAGCGCGAGCCCCTGCGCGATGCGCAGCAGCACGAGGATGAGAGGCGCCAGGATCCCGAGGGAGTCGTACGTCGGCAACAGCCCGATCAGGAACGTCGCGCCGCCCATGATGGAGATCGTGAGCAGGAACGTGTACTTGCGCCCCACGATGTCGCCGATGCGTCCGAACACGACCGCGCCGAACGGCCGCACGGCGAAGCCGACGCCGAACACCGCGAGGGTCGACAGCGTTCCGGCGACGTCGCTCGACTCCGGGAAGAACTGCGCAGTGAGGATCGCGAACAGACTGCCGAAGATGTAGAAGTCGTACCACTCGATCATCGTCCCGATCGACGACGCGGTGATGACCTTGGGCAGGGCGTAGTCGTAGACCTCCGTTCCCCGGTTCTCGGCACGTCTGCTCATCGGCCCACCTCCTGACGGGCGCGCGCGACGGGTCGCCGCGCGGACGTTGGGGCGTCGGGGAGGGCCGGCGCGCGCGGGGCGACGCGCGCGTGCAGGCGCAGCGATGCGTCGGGCGACGCACGCCGAAGACCGCGGCCATGCGTCGAACGGTGCATGAGCCCCCCTCCGGCAACCGGACCCGTAGAGCATAGCGGGCGAGCCGGACGCGGTCCCGGGCGCGTCGGCCTACCACGACCGCTGCGAGCCGAGCGCTACGAGCCGGGGCGCGCCGATCTCGCTCGTCGCCGCACGGAAAACGGCGCTACGGGCCGCGGCGCGCCGAGGGCGCGAACAGACGTGCGAGCACGAGCGCGGCGACGCCGAGCGCGATCAGCGCGTACGCGAGCACGAGCCACGGCGCCGGGTCCATCCCGGTGTTGGGCAGCTCGGCCCCGGGCGCCGCCGTGTCGCCGTCGGTCGCACCGTCGCCGTCCGCGCCCCCGTCGTCGTCCGCGCCGCCTCCGCCGGCCGCGTCCTCGGCCGGATTCACGAGTGGGTCGAAGGGGTCGCGCGTCTGAGCGGACGCCGGGACGGCCGCGCCCCCCACGACGAGCAGGACCGCGAAGACGAGCGCGACGCGACGCATCGTCCAAGAGTACGACGACGGCCCCGGGGCGGCTGAACCTGCGGGGGCGCCGCGTTACGTCGCCGGCACGCATTCGTGTCGCGCGGCCGACGTCCTCCACGAGTTCCGCGTCAGCGACGCGTGCAGTCCGGCGCAGCACGTCGCCCGAGCGCACGAGGCCGGTAGAGTCGTGCGATGCCGATCGCGGACCTCGGGGACGTCCAGCTCCACTACAGGCAGCGCGGCGACGGGCCGACCGTGCTCGGCGTCATGGGGTTCGCGCTCGACCAGCGCTACTGGGCCGCGCAGATACCTGCGGTCACCGCGACGCACTCGTTCCTGACGTTCGACAACCGCGGCACGGGCCGGTCGTCGCCGGGCACCGTCACGAGCATCGACGAGATGGCCGACGACGCGGTGCGACTGCTCGACCATCTCGACATCGAGCGCGCAGTCCTGTTCGGCGTGTCCATGGGCGGGGCCATCGCGCAACGCCTCGTGCTCGATCATCCCGAGCGCGTGTCCGCGCTGATCCTCGGCATCACGTGGGCGCGCCCGACCGAGTTCATGCGCCGGCAGAACGCGGTCGGTCGGCGCCTCGCCGCGCTGGGGACCGACGCGCTCGTCGACGCGACGCTCGTGCGCATGTTCACGCCGCGCTTCTTCGAGCTCGGCCAGGAGGCCGTCGACCGGATGGTGGCGTCGTTCACGACGGACTCGGGGCCGGCGATGCCGGGGGCCGACGTGCTGACCGCACAGCTCGACGCGATCGACAAGCACGACGTCCTCGCCGAGCTCGGGCGCGTGTCGTGCCCGACGCTCGTGTTCGGCGCGCACATGGACGTGATGGTGCCGTTCTTCGCGTCGGAGGAGATCGCGGCCGCGATCCCGGGGGCCGAGCTCGCCGCGTTCGAGACGGGCCACGGCTGCATGGTCGAGGAGATGGACGCGGTCAACGAGAGGATCGCGCGATTCCTCGGGGGCCTGACCTAGACCCGCGACGGGGCGTTTCGCTCAGCCCGTGCACGGGGTGCAGAAGCGTCCGTTCGGGTCGTCCCGCCGCGCCCCGCAGTCGACGTCGGCCGCCGCGGGGGCGCGTCGACGTCGACGTCGACCGACAGCGTGCCCGGGCCCGGGCGCATCTGACGCGTCTCCCTCACGGTGCGTGTCCCATCGTCTGACCGGCGGAGTCGTACACGGTGACGGCGCAGTCGTGGATGCCTGGGAACGACGCGCCGGACCATCGCACCGAGAACGCGACATCGGCGAGATTGCTGCGTGGAATGCGCTCCGCTTGTGTACCGGTTGTACCCAACCGCGCTTTTGTGATCCGGTCCCCATCCCTCGACCTCAGGTCGAGCGTCGCCGTCGCATCGGACCGACGCACCAGGCGCTGCGACGACCGGGACGTTCAGCCGGCGAGCGACGAGACGTCGTGGCCGGCCGCGACGAGCCGCATGGATGGAGGAAGAGGAAGGTGCTTCACTCCGGTGATCGGCTGCGCTGCAGGTCGAATGTCGCGCTCGCGTCCCGGGCCGACGCGAAGCCGGCGCGGAACACCGCGAAGCGCAGCGCAAGCCCGCCGGCGGCGCCGAGGAGCGCGGACAGCGCGTTGCGCGCGCGCGACGGGCCGCGCGGGAGCGAGAGCGCCATGCTCGCGACGCCGAGCGCGGTCGACGCCTTCCACAGCGCGCCCGACACGCCCTCCTTCAGCGGCTTGCCGACGCTCTCGACGCGGCCCACCTCCCGCTCGAGCGCGACCGCGAGCGCGAGCTCGGCGGCGCTCGCGGCGAGGTCGAGGCGGTGCACGACGCGCTCGGAGTCCTCGTCCAGGTCGGCGAGCGACAGCAACGACGTCGCGCCCGCGAGGCCCGACGCGGCGAACAGCACCGGCAGCGTGCGGCGGCCCTCGCGCCACAGCGGAACCGACGTGTCCGCGAGCAGCACGCCGGTGTACGTCGCGAGCGGCCCGCCGAGCGCACCCGCCGCGAGCCCCGCGGCGTCGGGCACGAGCCAGCGCGTCCGGCGCGCGCCGAGCACCGCCGCGGCCCCCGACGCGCCCCCGCTCGCGGCGAGGATCCACGAGCCGACGCTGATCGCGGACGTCGGACGGAACACGCGCAGCATGTTGAGGAAGCGGTCGCGCCGGCCGAGGTCGTAGACGAGCAGCGCGCTGCCGGCCGCGGTGCCGACCGCGGCGAGCACGCGGCAGCGCGCGACGAGCCCGTCGAGACGCCCCCGCCCGAGGACCTGCGCCGCGGCCCCCAGCACGCTGGCGCCCCCGGCCGCGCCGCCGAGGAAGAAGTACACGGGCACGGCCCAGATCCACACCGGCTCCTTCAGCACCGGCCGGTCGTAGTACGTCGGCGCGTCGCCGCGCCGCGACGGCGTGCCTTCGAAGACGTCGTGCGGCGCCGCCCCGCCCGTGTCGCGCGCCTCGGGCGCGCGCTGCGGCGCCGCCTCGCCCGACAGCTCGCCGGTGCGCGCGTCGACGTTGCGCCCGTCGCCGCCGCTCATCGCCGCCACACGCTCGACGCCACCGCCGCCGCGGCCGCGAGCACCAGCCCGGACGCCGCCGCGGCCGCCGACCGCCATCCCTGACCGATCGTCTTCGTCGGGGTCGCCGGGTCCGGCGGCAGGTTGTAGACCTCGGGCTCGTCGACCAGCAGGAAGAACGCGTTGAGCCCGTCCGTGCCGGGCTGCGTCGCAGCCTCGGCGCCGTACAGGTAGGCCTCGTCGACGCCGCGCGCGTGGAGCTCGTCGACGCGTGCGCGGGCGGTCTCCAGCAGCTCGTCGAGGTCGCCGAACTGGATCGACTTCGTCGGGCACGCCTGCGCGCACGCCGGCGTCAAGTCGGCCTTCTGACGGTCGTAGCACAGCGTGCACTTCCACGCGCGTCCGTCGTCGGCGCGGCGGTCGATGACGCCGAACGGGCACGCGACGACGCACATCCCGCAGCCGTTGCACACGTCGGGCTGGACGTAGACCGACTCGAATTCCGTGCGCACGATCGAGCCCGTGGGGCACACCTCGAGGCACGCGGCGCTGCGACAGTGCTTGCAGACGTCGGACATCAGCAGCCACGAGAAGTCGCCGAAGCCGGTCTCCTGTCCCGACAGCGGAACCGGACGCTCGACGAACGCGACGTGACGCCACGTCGACGCGCCGAGCTGGACGGTGTTGTCGTACGACATGCCGGTGAAGACGAAGCCGTCGTCGGGCAGCTGGTTCCACTGCTTGCACGCGACCTCGCACGCCTTGCAGCCGATGCACACGGTCGTGTCGGTGAAGAACCCCGTCGTCATCGCGACTCCTCGGCCTCGCCCGAGCCGCCGGTGGCGGCGCCGTCGCGCGCCTCGGGGCGCGCCGCGACCTGCCCCCGGTCGCGGCGCCCCCCGAGGCGCGCGACCGCGCCCCCACC
>DASZZZ010000106.1:0-10099 GCA_036260375.1 Actinomycetota bacterium | reverse complement strand
CTGCCCACGCCTCGGCCCGGTCGAGGGCGGCACCGTGGCCCGCCGTCCACTCCCGCCGCGCGTCGGCGTCGGCCCGGAGCCAGTCGCGCAGCAGCAGCGCCGCGCGCCATTCCGCGGAGCCGATCTTTCGGGAGCGCCGGGCGCGCCCTGCTCTCCGGGCGGCCCCGGCGGCCCGACGTCGCCCGCCGGGCCGCGCGGCCCGCGCTCGCCCGGGGACCCCGGCTCTCCAGCCGGGCCCGGCTCGCCCTGTGGGCCCGGCTCGCCCTGCGGGCCCGGCTCTCCCTGCGGACCGGCCTCCCCGGCCGGGCCCGGCTCGCCCTGTGGGCCCGGCTCTCCAGCCGGCCCGGGTTCTCCTTGCGGACCGGGCTCTCCCTGCGGACCGGCCTCCCCGGCCGGGCCCGGCTCGCCCGCCGGCCCCGGCTCGCCCTGTGGGCCCGGGTCCCCGGCCGGGCCGGGCTCGCCCTGGGGGCCCGGCCCGCCCTGGGGGCCGGGCTCGCCCTGCGGTCCGGGCTCGCCCGCCGGGCCCGGCGGACCGGGAGGCCCGGGCGGACCGGAGACGCCGGCGGCATCCACCGGGTCGCCGTCGTAGCGCCACAGGCCGTCGTCGTCCTGCGCGAACGTCCCGCCGTGACGATGCCCGGGCCCGGCGACGAACAGCGCGGTGTCCTGCTCGACGACGACGTCGTCGCCCGACCGCGTCACGGTCGCGAGCGCGAGGGCGTCGGCGTCGTCGGGCGGGTCGTCGACGACCTCGACCTCGGTGTGCGCGACCACGATCGTCGGCTCGTCGCCGACCATCGTCGCCTCGTCCGCGACGCTCGTCGCCCGCGCCACCACGACGAACGGCCCGTCGCCCTCCGGGACCGTCAGCACCGCGGCCTCGTCGCGCCGCAGCGCGGCGCCTCCGGGCGTGAACGCGACGCCGGGCGCGACCGTCAGCGAGCCGTCCTCGGCCGCCACGACGAAGCCGGCCGCGATGCGTCCGTGCCCGACGACGCGCCGGAGGTCGGCGACCGCGTCGGCGGCGACCGACTGCAGGTGGTTGAGGTGCGCGGGCGTGACGCGCAGTCCGTCCACGAAGCGCGTCCCGGGCGCCTCCATCATCGTCGCCTCCCGCTCGGTGTCCTCACTCGGTCTCCCGGTAGATCACGCGCACGTCGGCGAAGGTCAACCCGCCGAGGGCGCGCGCGACGCCGCGCAACGGGAGCGACGGCGTCGCGGGCCGCAGCGGCGTCTCGAGCCCGACGATCGCGGCCACGCCGGTGCGCGACGGTGTCACCTCCGCCGGCGCGCCCGTGTCGACGTCGAGTGCGAGCGCCGCGATCGGACGGTTCGCCGGCGCGCGGCCGACGAGGCGCAGAGCGCCGAAGCGCGGGCCGAGCCCCTCGAGCGTCGGGAACGGCCGCAGCCCGCCGCCGGGCAGACGCCGGTGGAGCGTCGCGCCGGGCGCGGTCGCGTGGTTCTCGGCGTTCGCGGTCACCAGCCACTCGGTCTCGCCGTAGGTCATCGTGAGCTCGAGCCACAGCGGACCGGCCGCCACCGGCTCGGCGGCCACGAGCGTGCGGTAGGCCGCGGCGGCGCCGGCGTCCACAGCCAGCGGCGCGAGCTCGCCGCCCGGCGCCGGCTCGCCCGGCCGGCCCCCGTCGTCGGGCAGCAGCCTGCCGGTGACCTCGCCGCCGTCGCCCGGCGCGCGCAGCGGCACGCGCACCGCGACGACTTCGTCGAGCTGCGACACCAGCGACGCCGGGACGCGCGCGAGGACGGTGCGGCCGGCGGCGAGGACGACGTGGACGTCGTCGACCGTGTCCGGGCCCTCGGCCGGCACGACGCGGTCGTCGCCCGGCGTCCCGCGCACCGTGAGCCTGACCTCGTCGACGCGCCACCCGGTGGCCTCCGGCGGCAGCGGCAGCTCGACGTCAAACGGTCCCTCCTCGGCGACGTCGACGGAGCGATCGGGCCCCTCGGGGAACGCGACCGCGTGGACGCGGTGGTGCTCGATCGAGCGCGCGAGGGCGAGCCGCGCCGGCGCGCTCGCGCGCAGCTCGACGCGCACGGGCCCGCCCGCGGCGCGCGCGAGCGCGTCGCGCAGCTCGGCCGTGCGCTCGATCGCGTAGCCGACGCCGGTCGTCTCCGGGGGCGCGAGACCCGCGCTCGCGCCCTGGCGCTCGTACCACACCGTCGTCCCGTCCACGGCGAGCTCGAGCCCGGCCGGCTGCGCGGGGAGCGTCACGCTGAGCGCATCGCGCGCGTCGTCGACGTCGACCGAGGCGTCGAACTCGATCAGCAGGCGGTCGGTGGCGGTCTCGACGAACGGGCCGTCGGCCGACGCGACGCCGGTGAAGCGCGTGCCGTCCCACCGGTAGACGCCGACGACCTCGGCGTCGATCGCACCGGTCCCGACGCCGGAGATCGTGACGAGGCGCCCGAAGTCGAGCGTGATCGCGGCGTCGCCGTCCGACGGCGGCTCGGCAGCGCGCACGTCGGCGACGCTCGACGCGACGGTGAGCCCGGCCGCCTCCGCGGTGACCGAGAACGTCGCCCGGTCGACCTCCGCGTCGGCCGGCAACGTCACCTCCGACGACACCGCGAGAGCGGCGAACTCGGGGTGCTCGACGTAGATGTCGTAGATGATCGGGTAGCCGACGTAGACGTTGACGGCGACGTACCCACCGCCCGTCATCAGGTACTGCGTCGGCGCCTCGACGGCGACGATCTCGTTCACTGGCCGAACACGAACGCGGCCTTCAGCGTCTGGAACGCCGCCGCGGCGTCGCGTCCGGCCTCGTCTCCGACGTCGACGTCCTGCTGGGCGAACGCGGCCTTGATGATGTTCTCGTCCTGAGGCGTGAGGTGGTCCGGGTCCTCGACCCGGGCGAGGACGCGCCGCACGTCGACGTTGTCGGCGACGAAGTCCTCGAACACCTCGCCGATCGTCAGGTCCTGCAGCTCGAGGTGCACACCGGCGACGACACCGATGGGGATCTGGCGCGGCTCCGCGAGCACGAGGTCGACCTTGCTGCCGACGGGGATCGGCGTGCCGGGCGCGACGCTCTGGCTCACGACCTTGTGCGTGACCGCCGGCTTGCCGCCGAAGAAGTCCTGGAATCGGTCCCGATCGATCGGCAGCGCGCCGATGGGCACGCCGTCGCGCGACACGTTGGCGTCGATCTTGCGCGACCCGACGTCGACGAACACCGCGTCCTCGCGCGGAACGCGCGCCGCGATCGGCTGGAAGCCACCCGCGGTCGGGATGCGGCCCGGGCCCTCCGAGACCGGCTCGATGCCGCCCGGGAAACGAGAGAACCGCTCTGCCATCTCGATCTCCTCTCAGGTGCTCCGGACGGTCGTCGTCCCGACCTGAAGGCCGAGGCGCTCGAGCACCTCGCGCGTCTCGGTCAGCGTCAGTCCGACGAGGCTCGGCATGGTCACGACGGGGTCGCGTCGCAGTGGGGAGGCGACGACGAGCCGGACGCGCGTGGCGGCCGCGACGACCGCGCCGGCGTCGGGCTGCTGCACGAGCACCGGCGCACCGTCGTACTCCGGCGGGATCGACGTCTTCGGTATCTCGCGCCCGTTCGTGTCGAACGCGACGTCGACGTCCAGGCCCCCGCCCTGCAACGTCGTCACCGCGCTGCGGAAACCGGAGCCGTAGAGGTCGGGCACGACGACGCCGGCGCGCGTCATCTCGACGACGAGCGGGTCGGTGCGCGGGAGCTCGACGTCGCGCGTCTCGGTCGTGAAGCCCTGCGCGGAGACGTGCACGCGCCACGTCCCCGCGGTCAGCCCGGCGAGCAGGTACGCCGTGCGCGCGCCGAACGGCGGCACCGCGGCGACCGCGGGCGCCTGCCCGAGTGACTCCGCCACGACGGTCGCCCCGCGCACCGCGTTGCCGCCCGACGTCACCGAGACGTCGAGCGTCGCGCCGCCCAGCGCGAGGACCGCGTCGAACAGGTCCGACACGCCGGTGACGACGTCGTTCCATCCCTGGGCGGTCACGGGCTGACCCGGGGACACCTCCGGAAGCGCGGGTTTGCTCAGCGGCATCGCGGCTCTCCTTGGAGTGGGGACACGGCTCAGACGTTCTCCGGTTGGGGCGTTCCATCCGACCACAGCGTGGTGCCGGCGACCACGGTGCCGATGGGATCCGACGCGTCGGCGTCGCGCAGCACGCCGCTGCCCAGCGACCAGCGCTCGTCGGCGTACTCGACGATCACGCGCACGCCCGCGGCGCGGTGGCGGTCGAGCAGCACGCGCAGCGGCTCGCGCAGGCGCGCGCCGTCGTCGTCGTCGGCATCGGACATGCGACGCGGGAGCAGCACTCGCAGCGCGAACGGCTCGCGCTCCTCCCACGAGAAGCCGACCTCGGCGGACGGCTCGAGGCCGCCGAATGCGTTCGCGAACACGGAGCCGTCGAAGCGCCCGGCGAGCGTCGTCGGGAGCGCCTCCGACGCGACGTCCGCGGCGTAGT
This sequence comes from Actinomycetota bacterium, assembly GCA_036260375.1. GTDB lineage: Bacteria > Actinomycetota > CADDZG01 > CADDZG01 > WHSQ01 > DASZZZ01. The sequence goes on along the minus strand of DASZZZ010000106.1, from coordinate 5,631 downwards.
GCGCGACGCGCACGAAGAACGCCCAGCGCGACTGTCCCAGCGACATGCGCAGCGGACGCACCGTCGCGCCGGCGTGCGGGAACGCGGCCCCCGTCTGGAACGCGTCGGCGAGCGGTTGCGTGACGGCGAACGTCGCCGCGCGCTCCCGCTCGCCGGGCGCCGCGGCGTCGTCGAAGACGAAGTCGCGCGGGTGAAGCTCCGCGCTCGACGCGAACACGCCGCCCTCGAACCCGAACGCGCCGCCGGTCACGTCGGACCCGGCGAGCGTCACGCGTCCCGACGACTCGAACGCGAGCTCGTGGCCGTCGGGGACCGGGCGCGTGAACGCGACGCCGCGCCCGGAGTCGAGGTCGACGACCATCGGCGCGACCGTGCGGTCGCCGACGCCGTGCACGTGGACGGTCACGTCGACCGGCTCGAGACCGCCGCGCAGGATCACGAAGCGGTCGCCGTGACGGCGCCGCGCGGGCGCGACGTCGCCGGGCTGGAACGGGTTCTCCTCGAGCGCGACCACGTCTTCGATCGGCTCGACACCGGGGAGTTGTGGCCCGGTGACGTCGCGGCAGCGGCCGACGTGCCACCAGCGGTCCTCCGAGTGCCACACCGACGTCAGCGGCAAGCCCACGTACGCGGAGGTCGCACGCAGCAGTGCGTCGACGGTCGCGTTGCCGCGCGCGTGCGCGCCCACGACACCGGCGACGACCGCGCGCGCGCGATCGAGGCGCCCCTCGAACGACGTCGCGACCGCGAGCGCGGCGGCGAGCGCGTCGGGATCGGCGTCCGCGAGGTCGTCGCGCGCGATGCCGGTCGCGTTCGAGAGCGCGTCGAGGTCGAGCTCGTCGCCGGCGAGCGACGCGAGGTGCGCGACTCGCGTCGCGGCGGGTGCGAGCGACGCCTCGCCGACGCGGTGCAGCGCGGCGACGCGCAGGAGGTCGAGCATGGTCGGCGCCTCTCCGAGCCGCCGCGCGCGCCGCACGTCGCCGACCTGGCGGCCGAGGACGTCGAGTTCGGCGGCGAGCGCGTCGACGACCGCGCGCATGCGCTTGCCGGGATCGGTCGCGCCGAGGTGGTTCGGAAAGCGCTCGAGGATCGCGCTCGTGCGGCCCGCGGTCATGCGCTGCCCTCGGTCGCGGTGACGGTGCGGATCCACGGCTGCTGGTCGGCCCCGAGGTCGATCGCGACGTCGCTCTGCACGACGCGCAGGCCCTCCTCGAGGAGCTCGGCGCGGTAGCCGAGCGTCTCGACGCGGTAGTCGTCGGTCTCGGGCAGCAGGCCCAGCAGGTTCTCGGGCGTGACGCGGTCGGGCGCGACGACGAGCGCCTCGGTCAGCCGGCGCGCGACGTCGACGCGCGCGGCCTCGACCGCGCTCGCGGCGGGCTGCTGCGCCGCGATGCCCTTGCGCTCGATCGTCACCGAGACGTCGAGCGCGACGAGCGCGCCGCGCAGCGTCACGGTGAGATCCGCGTCCTCGAGGCGGACGCGCGTCGTCGTCGGCGGACGCAGGTTGACGCGCGTCGACACGGGCACCGGCCCGTCGGCCGGAGCGACGTCGAGGACCGCGTCGAGCACTCCCTCGACCCCCATGACCGCGGCGACGAGACGGTTGTAGATCAGCGGCGCGCCGACGCCGAACTCCTCGACCGCGGCGCGCACCGCGGCGGCGACGTCGGCCGCGAGCCGGTCGCGCTGCTCCTGCGTGAGCTGCGTGCTCGACGGCGTGACGACCGCGTCGACCGCCACCGGGTACCACGTCGCGTCCACGACCGCGCCGTCGGGCATGGGCCCGTTGCCGCCGCCGCCCGGCTCCCCGCCGACCGTCGGCTCCGGCACCGTGGGGGCCGGCAGGTTGTGGTCGATGCGTACGCCCGCCGGACGCGCGTCCTCGAGCGCGAGCGACGCCGCGAGCGCGGTCGCGGCGTCGAGGTCGGCCGCGACCGTCACGCGCACGACGCCCGGGTGCGCGAGGTGGTCCTCCTCCACGAGCACGTCCTGCTCGCGGATGCCCTCGAGCGCGGCGAGCGCGCCGCGCACCGACGCGACCGTCGCACGGCCCGCGTTCTCGAGCGCGCGGGCCACGCGCGCGCGCAGCTCGTCGTCGCTCTCGGCGGCGCCGCCGAACGCGAGCGCGATCGGGTTGACGACCTCCTCGACGCCGAGGATCGGACGGTGCAGCACCACGAGCGACCGCGCCGGCGCGACGCCGGCGGGGCCCTCGACGAGCGCGCGCACCGGCGCGTTGACCGACTGCGACCCGCGCCGCAGCGTCACCGGCGCGGTCACCTCGCACGTCACGAGCGGCGGCTCCGAGGTCGACACCTGCGTCCCGGCCGGGACGTTGACGTCGGCCGACGCCGGCGTCGCGCGCATGAACACGATCTCGCCGCGCGCGTGCGTCTGCGTCCGGCGCGCGACGCCGACGAGCGCGGCCAGGTGCTCGAGATCGCGCCCCGACGACGTCGCGAGGTGGCCCGCCTGGTAGACGAGGTCGAGCTGGCGCGAGAACACCGCGTACTCGCGCGCGAAGCTCTCGGCGAGCGTGCGCGTGACGCTGCCGGGGTTGCGGTCGGTGAGTACCGGAGCAGGCCCGGCCCCCGGCGCGCGCTCGTACGCGACCCAGAAGATCGAGCCGTCGTCGGGCCACGCCGCGTCGGCCGCGGGCACGCCGGGGTCGCCCTCGCGCCACGCCAGCGTGCCGGCGTCGTCGACCGTGTAGTCGCGCTCGCGCGCGAACAGCGTGAACACGCCGTCCGAGATGCCGTGCACGCGCACGGTCGCCGGCTGCACGCGCTCGTCCTCGCCGAGCGAGAACGGCGCGTCCTCCGGCAGGAAGCGAAACTGCACCCGCGTGACGCCGCCGGTGAGGTTCGCAACGAGGTCCTCGGCGAAGATCGCGTACGGCTCGGCAGCGAAGCTCACGCGCCTCCTCCAAGCTCGAACGGGACGACGAGGTTGAACGGCTCGGCGCGGTCGACGAGACGCACGGTCATGTCGATGCGCACGACGTCGCGCGGTCGCGGCGCGCTCGTCACGTCGCAGCGCAGGACGCGTGCGACGCGCGGCTCGTGCCGCAGGCACTCGAGGACGTGGAGCTTGACGAGGTTGCGAGTGCGCTCGGTGTTGGGCTCGCCGACGAGCTCGTGGTGGCGCGACCCGTACTCCGGATGTCCGAGCGGCGCGAGCTCGCCGCGCTGCGTCTGCAGCCGGTTGACGAGCAACTGCGTCGCCGCGCTCTCGATGCCGGTCGTGCGCGCGACGTCGACGAGCCGACGCGCGCCCTGGACGGTCGTCGCGCGCGCGAGGTCGGCGTCCTGCCACGCGCCGACGGGCCCGGCGAACGCGAGCTCGACGTCGCGTCCGAGACGGCGCTCGAGCTCGTCGAGCTGTGCGGCGGTGCGCCGGGCCGCGGTCACGGCGCGTGCCCGTCGCTCACGAACGGCGCCGCGGGCGGGCCTATGACGGTGAGGACGCCCGAGCCCGAGGGGATGTTGTCGCCGACACGGACGAGCGCGGACCCCGAGATCTTCACGCCGGTCGACGCGCCCGTGGACCCGATCGTCAACGGGTACGGCGCGCCGGATACGGAGTTGACCATCATGCAGATCGATCCCGCGGTCGCGAACGGCATCCCGCCCGAGGTGGCGATCGCCTGCGTTATCACGGTGATCACGCCGGAGTCGGGCGGGCCCGCCGCCCCGGGGGAGACGACGACGGAGCAGCCGACGGTCACCGGAGGTCCCGACATCGCCTCATCCCGCGCTGAACGAGCACATGCCCGCGATCGTCGTCGTCGAGCCCTTGAGCTTCGCCGCCCCCTGCGCCTCGAGGTCGACCGCGGAGCCCTTCATGGACGCGTTGCCCTGCGCCTTCAGCTCCAGCTTGCCGGTTGCCTCGAGCTGGAGGTTCCCGCTGGCCTTGAGCGTGATGTCGGCCGCCGACTCCAGCGCTATGTTCCCGTCCGCCTCGACGAGCACGGTCGTGCCGCCCATCGTGATGCGCACCTCGGTGTCCTTGACCGTGACGAGGTTCCCGTTGGGCAGGCGCAGCTCGAGGCGGCGCACGTCGGCCTCGGGGTCGGGCACCTCGTAGACGACCTCCTCCGGCTCGGCCTGCGGCGGCGCGACGCCGGCCGCGTGCACGACGCCGAGGACCACGGGCCCGTTCACGTCGCCGTCGAGGAAGCCCACGACGACGAGGTCGTCCGCGCGCGGCGCGGCCGAGACGCCGGCGCGGCCGACGAGCACGGGGACGTTCTGGAGCACGAGCTCGCCGCCGTGCAGACGCACGTGCGCGTCGACGTGGTGCGCGCCGTCGCCGCCCGAGTTCGTGAACACCTCGGTGACGACGCCGAGCGACAGCGTGCGGTGGCCCTCGAGCTCACGTCGCGCGACGGCCTCCATCAACGGGACGATCGTCGTCACTACGTCCCCTCCACCACGACGTCGCACACGTAGCCCGCGTCGCGCGACAGACGGTGGCGCACCGACAGGACGCGGTACGACGTCGAGTCGAGCGTCACGGTGCCGCCCGCGCGCAGCGACGGGTCGCCGGGCACGCGCACGCGCCCGGACACCGCGCGCCGGCGCGCCGCGTCGGCGCGCGCGGTAGTCGCGACGCCGGCGAGGTCGCGGTCGCGCGCGAGCGCCGCGACGGTGACGGGATCGGACGTGCCCTCGGGCTCGGCCTCGAGGTGGTACCACTGCTCGGCGCCGAGGCGGCTCGCGGCGCCGAGCGCCACGACGGCGCGCGTCGGCTCCGGCTCCGCGCGGCGCGGTCCGACGCGCCACTCCAGCACGTTGGCGGCGAGCCGCAGCTCGGCCCCGCCGCCGCCCCCGAGCGCGCCGGCCGCCGCGCCGAGCGCGCCGCCGAGGCCCCCGGACGGGCTCGCGCCGGGGGCCGGCGCGACCGACACCGCGCCGTCGGGATCGGACGTCACCTGCGCGCCGACGAGCGCGGCGAGGTGGTGGACGTGCTGCCACGCGGGCCGCGCGCCGTCGACGTGGACGGCGGGCAGGTCCTGCGGCGCCTCGAGCGTGCCGGCGTCGACGCCGCCTGCGTCGAGCAGGTCGCCGACGACGTCGGCGACGGTCTGGCGCAGGTACGAGCGCGCGACGCGCGTCGACGACAGCCGCCGGCTCGGCGCGTACGCGGTGAGCAGCGCGCCGGCGCCCGCGCGCGCGACGCCGGCGACCTCGGCCGTCAGGACGTCGTCGTCGTCGCCCGCGTCGCCGAGCGCGACGGTGACCTTCTCGCCCGGCTCGGCGCCGGCGAGCGCGGAGTCGTGCCACAGCACCAACTCGACGCGGTCGTGCGCGCTCGACACCGACAGGTCGACGACGACCTCGGCGACGCCGGCTTCCGGCAGCGTGAGGCCCTGCGCCGCCTCCCGGCGCACGACGCCCGTCGGGCGCGCGATCGTCACGTCACGCCGTCCTCGAGGCCGTGCGCGACCGCGTCGCGACGAACGATCTCGTCGAGCGCGGCCTCGACGTCGGCGAACAGCCCGCCGCGCGCGTCGACGCGCGCTGCGTCCGTCGATTCGGGTCGTCGCATCGGGCCGCCGCCCGCGTCCGGAGCGCGCGCGGGCGAGCCGTGCGCGTCCGGCTCGGGCTCGGCCGCGGGCGCGTCGTGCGC
>DASZZZ010000105.1:0-66598 GCA_036260375.1 Actinomycetota bacterium | reverse complement strand
CCCGCCCAGACGACGAGTGGGACGCTCGGCCGAAAGGATCCGACGAGCGTCCCGCTCGTCGTAAAGCGGTGCGGCCGGCCGGTCAACCGTCAGTGCCCCCGCACCCGCTCCACCCGGATCCGCACCGGCACCGAGTAGATCGAGGAGAAGTTCTCCGCCGTCTGCCAGCCTCGGGTGATTCATTCGCCGTACTTCGCGAGCTAGTCCGGGTTGGCGGAGGCGGGCGGCTCATCCGGGGCCTCCACCGCGGCGCCGGTCAGGACGACGATGTCGCCGCCGGTGCCGTTCCCGTCCAGGTGCAGGGCCACCCGCGGGTTGGCGCGCATGTGCCCGAGGCGTTTCGCGTCACCGCGGCTGTCGACGAGCGCCGAGGCACTCGCGTCGTCCCAAAGGAACCAGACGGGCGCGGGTTGGGGCGTGCCGGCCCGGTCGACGACCGTGAGCCATGCGAGGCGCTCCTCGCGCAGGCGGCGGGCGACCCGGGCGCCGAACCCGGACGAGGGGTCCGGCAGCGGCGAGGTCACGCCCCATCATGCGACGAGTGGGACGATCGTCGGAAAGGATCCGACGAACGTCCCACTCATTGTGGAGGGAGCGGCGCCGGTCAGGCCGCCGCGGCGTGCGCCGTCGGCGCCGGCTCCAGCGCCAGCTCGAGCGCCTCGGCCACGTCGGCCACCGGGTGCACCCGCAGCTGCGCCCGGACCGACTCCGGCAGGTCGTCGAGGTCGGGCTCGTTGCGCTTCGGGATGATCACGTCGGTGAGCCCGGCCCGGTGCGCGGCCAGCAGCTTCTGCTTGACCCCGCCGATCGGGAGCACTTTGCCCTGCAGCGTGACCTCGCCGGTCATGCCGACCGTCGACCGGACCGGCCGCCCGGAGGCGAGCGACGCGAGCGCCGTGGTCATCGTGATGCCCGCGCTCGGCCCGTCCTTGGGCACCGCACCCGCCGGGACGTGCACGTGCAGCTTCTTCGACGCCAGGTCGCCGGCGAGCCCGCGCGAGCGCAGGTAGGACAGCGCGATCGACACCGACTCCTTCATGACGTCGCCGAGCTGCCCGGTCAGCGTCAGGCCCGGCTCGCCGTCCATCGCCGTGGCCTCGATGAACAGCACGTCGCCGCCGGTCCCGGTGACCGCGAGTCCGGTCGCGACGCCCGGCACCGACGTGCGCTCCGCCGACTCCGGGGTGAACCGGGGCCGGCCGAGGAAACCGACGAGCGCGTCGGCGTCGATATGCACCGGCGCCTCCGCCCCCGAGTCGAGCTGGACGGCGACCTTGCGCAGGACCTTCGCGAGGCCCCGCTCGAGCTGCCGCACGCCCGCCTCCCGGGTGTACTCGGCGGCGATCATGCCCAGCGCGACGTCGGAGAACTCGACGTCCGACGGCTCCAGCCCGGCCTTCTCGATCTGCCGGGGCAGCAGGTGGTCGCGGGCGATGGCGACCTTCTCCGCCTCGGTGTAGCCGTCGAGCCTGACCGTCTCCATCCGGTCCGCGAGCGGGCCGGGGATGACCTCGGCGACGTTCGCGGTGGCCAGGAACAGCACGTCGGACAGGTCGAGGTCGAGCTCCAGGTAGTGGTCGCGGAACGTGTGGTTCTGCGCCGGGTCGAGCACCTCCAGCAGCGCCGCGGCCGGGTCGCCCCGGAAGTCGGAGCCGACCTTGTCGACCTCGTCCAGCAGGATCACCGGGTTCATCGACCCGGCCTCCTTCACGGCCCGGACGATCCGGCCCGGCAGCGCGCCGACGTAGGTGCGCCGGTGGCCGCGGATCTCGGCCTCGTCGCGCACGCCGCCGAGCGACATCCTCACGAACTCGCGCCCGAGGGCGCGCGCGACCGACTCTCCGAGCGACGTCTTGCCGACGCCCGGGGGTCCGACGAGCGTGAGGATCGCGCCGGAGCCGCGCCCCGTCGCGTCGCCCATGCCGCGCTCCGCGCGCAGCTTGCGGACGGCGAGGTGCTCGACGATGCGCTCCTTGACGTCGTCAAGACCGGTGTGGTCCTCGTCGAGGATGCGGCGCGCCTCGGCGACGTCGAGACGGTCGTCGGTGCGCGCCGACCACGGCAGCTCCACCATCCAGTCGAGGTAGGTCCTGATCCAGCCGTGCTCGGGATTCTGCGGCGGCATGCGCTCGAGGCGCCCGAGCTCGCGCTCGGCCTCGGCGCGCGCGGCCTCCGGCATGCCGGCGGCGTCGATCTTGCGGCGGTACTCCGCGACGACGTCGTCGTCGTCATCGCCGAGCTCCTTGCGGATCGCGTCGAGCTGCTGGCGCAGGATGAACTCGCGCTGGTGCTTGTCCATGCCCTCGGCGACCTCGTTGCGGATCCTCTCCTTGAGCTCCACCTCCGCGAGCACCCCGCGCGCCCAGCGCGTGACCTTCTCGAGACGCTGCTCGACGTCGAGCGTCACGAGGACCTCGAGCTTCTGCTCGAACGAGAGGTCGGGCGAGTACCCCGACGTGTCGGCGATCGCGCCCGGCTCGTCGATCGAGCGCAGGAAGTCGGCGACCTCGCGCCGCCCGCGCGCCTCGAGGATCGCCTCGACCGTGGCGCGGTACTCGCGCGCGAGCTCGAGCGCGCGCGGCGTCGGCGCCGGGTCGGGCGCGAGCTCGACCTCGACCCAGGTCGCGCCGCGCGAGCCGGGCACGCCCCCGCGCACGACGCCCCGGTGGAGGCCGCGCACGACCGCCGCAACCGTGCCGTCGGGTGAGTCGCCGAAGGTCTCGACCTTCGCCACGGTCCCGATCGACGCGTAGCGGCCGCGGTCGCGGGGAACGAGCAGAACGTGGTCGCCGGCGTCGGGCGCGGCCGCGAACGCGGCCTTGGCGTCGTCGCTCTCGACGGCCACGGTGATGACCATGTGGGGCAGGACGACGCCGCGCTCGAGCGGCAGCACGGGCAGCGTCCGCAGCTGGACCTCGGGCACGACATGCCTCCTGATAGACGTCCGGTCGACGTCCACAACGCCCGGCCCCCGCGGTCCATTCCCGGTCCCTGCGCGCGCCGCACTCAACTTCTCTGACATTGCTCCGCGCGGCTCCCCCGCAGCGAGGGCGAGATCGTGCGCGTTCCTCTCCGGACCGTCGCGCGAGTAAGTGCCGCCCCCGCAGCCGCTGCGTGGCGCGCGTCAGACGCTAGGCGACCCCTGTCCCGCGCGCCGCGCGCCGCGGCCCGGCGTCAGCGGCGGTCGAAGTCGTCGTCGAGGGCCGCGTCCTGGGCCTGCTCCCACGCGTCCGCCTCGGGCACGCCGGGCTCGACGTCGGGCACGGCCGGCGTCTGCTCGTCGTCGTCCCACGCGCGCTGCTGCTCGTCCACGTCGGCTTCGGGGGCGGTCGGGTCGCGATCCTCGCGGCCTCGCTCCACGGCTCCCTCCTCGTCCCTCGTCGGGTAGGCGCGCCCACCCTAGCCGCGCGCGGGCGCCCGCGCCCTCGTCGAATGGGCGCGGGCGCGCGCGGCGCGTCAGTCCTCGGTCGCGCCGCTCTCCGTCGCGCCTCGCCGGGCGGCCTCGGCCTGGATCAGCTGGCGGTTGACGTGGTCCCAGTCGAGGTTGCGGAAGAACGCCTCGACGTATCCCTTGCGACCGTCCGGCGTCGCGCCGTAGTCGCGCACGTAGGCGTGCTCGTAGACGTCGATCGCGAGCACCGGCACCATGTTGTAGACGGCCCACAGGTTCTGCGTGTCCATGATGTAGTTGAAGATCGAGCCGTCGTTGAGGTCGTAGCCGACCATGACCCACCCGCGCGCCGCGAGCGCAGCCTTGCGCACCGACTGCTCCCACTTGTCGACGCCGTTGAACTCCTTGTCGACGAGCTCGGCGAAGCGGCCCTCGGGCGAGCCCCCGGAGCCCCCGAGGTGGCCGAAGTAGAGCTCGTGGTTCTTGAAGCCGAGCAGCGCGAACGTGTAGTCGACCGACACCGCGCGCAGGTGCGAGTAGACCTGGTTACCCTCGGCCTCCGAGTAGTCGATCTCGTTGAGGAGCCTGCGACACTCGTTCGCCTTCTTGGCGTAGCCCGCGTAGAGCTTGTAGTGGTCGTCCATCGTCTGCTTCGAGATGCCGTCGAGCTCCTTGTCGAAGGCAGGGAACTCGCGCGGTTTGAGCTCGTCCCAGGGCATGCGGACCTCCCCGTAGGTGGTTGGGCTGGTCGCCGCGCGCCTACCCGCGGCCCGACGCGTCGAAACGCGCCGCGGACGCCATGTGACCGCGCTCGCCGGCGTGGGTATCCCAGCGCGTACGGCAGCCCGCGCTGCCCGGCCCGACGCCGAGCCAGAGGAGAACGATGCTGATCAACGTGTCGTCGCCGAACCAGGACCTCTCGCAGCAGGACGTCGACGCGATCCAGCGCGACCTCGAGAAGATCGATCGCCGGCTCAAGGACTTCGACCAGGTGTACCTCGAGGTCCGTCTCAACGACCCCGCCGGCGCGACCGTTCAGAAGGTGACGATGGAGCTCGAGTACGGTCGCAACCGCTTGATAGCCAACGCCGAGGACCATGACGTCCACCGCGCCGTGCGCATCGCGCGCGAGCAACTGATCCGTCAGATCGGCGACCGGGGGCGCGGCAGCCACAGCGACCACGCCAAGCGTTAGCCGCCGCGGGTAGCATGCCGCGCATGTCCGACCCCCTCGGCGAGCGCGCCGCGCTCGACGGCGCGCTCGACTACGCGCACGACGCCGCGCGCGCGTTCCTCGCCTCGATCGACGACGCGCCGGTGCGCCCCCGCGGCGCCGGCCGCGCCGCGGCGGCGCTCGACGGCGCGTTGCCCGACGACGGTCACGGATCGATCGCCGCGCTGCGCGCGCTCGCCGCCGCCGCCGACGACGCCGCGCTGCGATCGGCCGGCCCCCGCTTCTTCCACTTCGTCACCGGAGGCGCGACGCCCGCCGCGCTTGCGGCGGACTGGCTCACCGCGGCGCTCGACCAGAACCCCGGCATGTGGGCCGGATCTCCGTTCGGCGCCGACCTCGAACGCATCGCGCTCGAGTGGCTGCGCGACCTATTCGCGCTGCCGCGCGAGTGGGGGGGCGTGCTGACCACGGGCGCCACGATGGCCAACTACACCGGCCTCGCCGCGGCGCGCCGCTGGTGGGCCGCGCAGCACGGCTTCGACGCCGACGTCGACGGGCTGTCCGGACGCCCGCCCGTGCCGGTGTTCTCGAGCGGCTACGTGCACGCCAGCTCCGTCAAGGCCCTCGGCATGCTCGGGATCGGGCGCGACTCCCTGCAGCGCGTGACGGCCGACGCGACCGGACGGATCGACCTCTCGGCGCTGCGCGACCGCCTGCGCGCGCTCGACGGCGCGCCGGCCGTCGTCGTGGCGAACACGGGTGAGGTCAACGCGGGCGCGTTCGACCCGCTGCCGGACGTCGCCGAGCTCGCCGACGAGCACGGAGCGTGGCTCCACGTCGACGGCGCGTTCGGCCTCTTCTCGCGACTCACGCCTCGCACCGCGGCGCTCACGGACGGCATCGAGCGCGCCGACTCGGTCGTCTCCGACGCGCACAAGTGGCTCAACGTGCCGTACGACTGCGGCTTCGTGTTCGTGCGCGACGAGTCGTTGCTGAGCGGCGCGTTCGGCGCGACCGCGGACTACTACGTCGGCGGGCGCGCCGACCGGCCGAGCTGGGCGCTCCTCGGCCCGGAGAGCTCGCGCCGGACGCGCGCGCTGGCGGTGTGGGCGACGCTGCGCGCCTACGGCCGCAACGGCTACCGGCTCATGGTCGAGCGCCATCTCGACCTCGCGCAGCGCGTCGCGGCGCGCGTCGACGAGGCGCCGGAGCTCGAGCGCCTCGCACCCGTTCCGCTCAACATCGTGTGCTTCCGCATCCGTCTGCCGGGCGTGTCCGACGACGACCTCGACGAGATCAACCGCAGCGCGGGCGAGGCGTTGCTCGAGGACGGACGCGTGTACGCGGGGACGACGCGCTACGCGGGCCGGGTCGCCTTCCGTCCCGCGATAGTGAACTGGCGCACGACCGAGCACGACGTCGACCTCCTCGTCGACGTCGTCCGCGAGCTCGCCGCGGCACACGCTCCCTGACGGGTCAGCGGAGCACGGCTCCCCGGCGCGCGGGCAGCGACGCGACCGCCAGGCCTCCGAGGACGAGCGCGACGCCCGTCGCCGCGAGCGCGGTGGGACGCTCGCCGAGCACCGCGACGCCGAGGATCGCGGCCGTGACGGGCTCGGCGAGCGACAGCGTCGCCGCGGTCGCGACCGGCGTCGTCGTGAGGCCGCGTCCGAACAACACGTACGCAGCCGCCGTCGCGACGGCCCCGAGGTGCAGCGCGACCAACGCGCCGCGCTCGCTCGCGAGCCATCCCGCGCCGGACGCGATCAACGCCGGCAACAACACGACGGCGGCGACGCCGAACGTCACCGCGGCGGCGGCGAGCGGTCGCGTCGTCTCGAGCAGACGCTTGGTCGCGACCGCGTAGGCGGCGTACGACGCGCCCGCGCCCGTCGCGAGCGCGACGCCGGGCGCGTCGACCTCGATCGCACGGCCCCCGGTGACGAGCACGGCGCACCCGGCGATCGCCAGCGTCGTCGCCGCGAGCCACCGGGGGCCGGGCCGCTCGCCGCGCACGGCCCACGCGAGCGCGCCGGCGGCGACGGGCGCGCTGCCGATCGCGACCGCCGTTCCGACCGCGACACCGGTCCGCTCGACCGCGGCGAAGAAGAACAGCTGGTAGGCCGCCATGCCCCCGGCCGCGCCGGCGAGCGCGGCGCGCGGCAGCGCCCGCACCGGCGCGCCTCCGGACGTCCACGCGGCGGCGACCAGGATCGCCGCGCCCACGGCCATGCGGGCCGCGCCGACCGCCACGGGAGACGCGCCGCGTGGCGCGAACGCCTGCGCCGTCCCCGTCGTACCCCACAGGACCGCGGCCGCGAGCACGAGCGCGCGTCCCGTCCCGCCGCCGTCGCGCGCTCGCATGGCGGAAGACTAGCGAGCGCGCCCCCACAAGCCGGCGAGGAGCGCGTCGACCGACGCGGGCGCGCCCGGTGCGTCGCGCAGCGCGTCGTCGTCGCCGCGCGGCTCGAACGACTCGGCGTCGAACGCGGCCCGCGCGCGGACGTCGAGAAAGCGCGTGAGCTGCGCGTAGCCGTGCGCGTCGGCGTGGGGGCTGCGCCGGTGGTAGTAGCGCAGCGGGAAGAACACCTGCAACGTGTCGCGCGCACGTGTCAGCGCGACGTAGAACAGCCGGCGCTCCTCGTCGACACCCTCGTCGTCGACGGTCGCCATGTCGGAGGGGATCATGCCGTCGGCGGCGTGGATGACGTAGACCGCGTCCCACTCGCACCCCTTGGCGGAGTGGATCGTGCTGAGCACGAGGTAGTCGTCGTCGAGGTGGGGTGCACCCGCCACCTCTCCGGTCGCGCTGGGCGGGTCGAGCGTGAGGTCGACGACGAAGCGGCCGCGCGACGTGTACGCCGACGCGAGACGCGCGAGGTGCTCGACGTCGGCGACGCGCGCGGGGGCATGGCTGTAGACGCGCTCGAACGCGGGCTCGCACCACGTTCGCAGCCGGTCGACGTCGGCGGCCGGTCCGTCGTCCGCGGCGGCGCACTCGGCGAGCACGCGCGCGAGCGCGACGAGCTCGCACGACCCCGGGGCCGGCACCGTCGCGGCGATCTCGGCGAGACGCGCGATCGGCGACGCGCCGGCGTCACGCGCGTCGGCGCGCACGCCGATGCCATCCATGACGCGCGCCGCGGTCTTCGGTCCCACGCCCTCGGCGAGCCGTAGGACGCGGAACCACGCGAGCTCGTCGCGCGGGTTCTCGAGGATCCGAAGGAGCGCGAGGAGGTCCTTTACGTGCGCCGCCTCCACGAACCGAAGCCCTCCGAACTTGACGAACGGGATGTTGCGGCGCGCGAGCTCGATCTCGAGGTGCGCGCTGTGGTGGCCGGTGCGGAACAGCACGGCCTGACGATGCAGCGACACGCCGCGCTCGCGCGCCTCGAGCACGCGCCGGCACACGAGATCGGACTGTTGCCCCTCGTCCACGCACGTCGTCAACAGGGGGCGCGTCCCGCCGTCGCGCGTCGTCCACAGCTCCTTGCGGAAACCGCGGGCGGACGCCGCCAGGACCGCGTTCGCGGCGTCGAGAATCGGCTGCGTCGAGCGGTAACACTGCTCGAGCTTGACGACGCGCGCGCCGGGGAACGCACGCGGGAACTCGAGGATGTTCTCGACCGTCGCGGCGCGAAACGAATAGATCGCCTGCGCGTCGTCGCCCACGACGGTGACGCACTCGTTCGACGGACGCAGCGCGCGCAGGATCTCGCCCTGGAGCCCGTTCGTGTCCTGGTACTCGTCGACGAGCACGTGCTCGAACGACGCCGCGATCTCCGCCCCGGCCCCCGGCGCCCTGAGCAGCACGCTCCAGAACAGCAACAGGTCGTCGAAGTCGACCAGCGCCTGCGCGCGCTTGCGCTCGGCGTAGCCCTCGAAGACGGCGCGGATCCCGTCGCCGTCGTCGGAGCACCACGGGTACCACTTGTCGAGGACGTCCTCGAGCGGAGTCAGCGTGCTCGCGACGCGGCCGTAGATCGCGGCGAGCGTGTCCTTGTTGGGAAAGCGCCGGCGCCCCTGGCCGAATCCGAGGTCGCTGCGTACGAGCGCCATGAGGTCGGCGGCGTCGCCCTGGTCCATTACCGTGAAGCTCGGAGCGAGCCCGACCGCGCGGCAGTGGATGCGCAGCAGGCGGTGGGCGGTCGCGTGGAACGTCCCGCCCCACACCCGCGCCGCGGCGTCCGGCTCGGCGTGACGGGCGGCACGTCCGAGCATCTCGCGCGCCGCGCGCCGCGTGAACGTCAGCAGCAGGATGCGCTCGGGTGCGACGCCCTCGTGCAACAGGTGCGCGACCCGGCACGCGAGCGTCTTGGTCTTGCCGGTCCCGGCCCCGGCCACGATCAGGAGCGGCGCACGTCCATGCGTGACCGCCTCGGCCTGGGCCTCGTTGAGACCCGCGAGGTACGAACGCGGTGCGGAGTCGAACATGCGTTCGGACTATACACCGACGCGCCGGCCGCGCCCCGGACTTACGCCGGCCTATGTGTCCAGCCGGTCGAGGCGCCGCCGGGCGCCGGCCAGCCCGCGGGCGCGGCGGCGCCACCCGCGCCACGGCTCGACGCCCTCGTCGACGCGCCGCAGGACGTCGTCCATCGTGAAGCGGCGCGCGTGCATGTCGGGCTCGTCGAGCTCGTCCCACGACAGCGGCGTCGCGACCGGGGCGCCGGGGCGCGCCCTGACCGTGTAGGGCGCCGCCGCGTGCTGCCCGTAGGCGTTGCGCATCCAGTCGAGGAACAGGCGGCCCCTCCGGTTGTCCTTGCGCTGCTCGACCGTCACGCGCTCCGGGTCGCGCTCGGCCGCGACGCGCGCGACGTCGCGCGCGAACGCGCGCACGTCGCGAAACGGCTGCCGGCGGTCGAACGGGACGACGACGTGGAGGCCGCGCGACCCGCTCGTCTTGACGAACGACGCGAGCCCGAGCTCGTCGAGCAGCGCGCGCATCGCGCGCGCCGCCGACCGCACGACGCCGAAGTCGTCCGACGACGGGTCGAGGTCGTAGATCATGTGGTCGGGCGTGTCGACGTCATCGACACGACTGAGCCCGGCGTGCATCGTGATGCATGCCTGGTTCGCGAGGTACACGAGCGTGTCGGGCCGGTTGCAGACGACGTGCGTGACGGTCCCGCCCTCCTTGGCGACCTCGAAGCGGTCGACCCACTCGGGAAAGTGCCGCGGGATCTCCTTGCTGAAGAAGCGCCCTCCCTCGATGCCGTCGGGGTACCGCTCGAGCGTCAGCAGGCGGCCGCGCAGGTGCGGCACCATCGCCGGCGCGACGCCGGCGTAGTAGTCGACGAGCGCCCCTTTCGTTATCCCGTCGCGGGGCCACAGCGGCTTGTCGCGGCGCGACACCTCGATCGTCCGCCGGCCGACGCGCAACGGCGTTGTCATCGGCCAAGCATCCCACCGCGCTCCGGCATGCGTGCGGCGGGCGTGCGTCGCGGGTAGGAGCGCGCGCATGGCGACGATCTACACGATCGGGCACGGGACGCGTCCGATCGACGAGCTCGCCGGGATGCTGCTCGACGCGGGGGCCGGGCGGCTCGTCGACGTCCGGCGCTTCCCCGGATCGCGCCGCAACCCGCAGTTCGGCCGCGACGCGCTCGCCCGCGCGCTCGCCGAGCGCGGCATCGACTACGACTGGCGCGAGGAGCTCGGCGGGCGGCGGCGCGCGTCCGACCGCCCGACGCGCCACCCCGCGTGGCGCAACGCGTCGTTTCGCGCCTACGCCGACTACATGGACACGCCCGAGTTCGGCGTCGCGTTCGCGCGCCTGCGCGCCGACGCGCGTGTCGACCCGCCTCTCGCGATCATGTGCTCCGAGACGGTGTGGTGGCGCTGCCACCGGAGGCTCGTCGCCGACGCGCTCGTGCTCGAGGGCGACGACGTCGTCCACCTCCTCGCTCCGGGCGACGCGCGCCCGCACCAGCTGCACCCCGCGCTGCGGCGCGACGCTCGCGGCCGCCTGACGTACGACGCCGAGCCGACCGCGACGCTCGACCTGTGAGCTCGTTTCGCGGCCCCCGGCCGAGGGCATGGACACCGGTACGACCAGACCGAGAGGAGGGTCGCCATGCCCCCGAAGAAGGACCTCCCGGCCACCATCCAGCGCTCGCCGAAGAAGGCGCAGCGCACGTGGTCGAAGGCGCACGACAGCGCGGTCGAGACCTACGGCGAGGGCGAACGGGCGCACCGCACCGCGTTCTCGGCGCTCAAGCACTCGTTCGAGAAGAAGGGTGACCGGTGGGTCGGCAAGGACGCCAAGGGCCCGTCGGACCCGCGCGCCGCGAACCCGAACGCCCGCAAGGGCAAGGGCAAGACCTACGGCGGCGTCGACGTCTACGGCAACAGCAAGCAGGAGCTCTACGAGCGGGCCAAGGACCTCGGGATCGAGGGCCGCTCGCGCATGTCGAAGGAGGAGCTCGCCGAGGCGATCGCCCGCAAGCAGTGACCGGCGCGGAACGCGCCGGCCGCGGATAGCGTTGCATTCGTGGGGAACGAGTGGCCCTGCGCCGCTCGCGTACGCGACCGAACGGGAGGACAGCGATGACGACCGCCAAGGCGACCTTCGCGGCAGGCTGCTTCTGGGGCGTCGAGGTGACGTTCCGCAACGTCGACGGCGTCGTGGACGTGACCGTTGGCTACACCGGGGGCCACACCGACGACCCGACCTACAAGGACGTCTGCTCCGACCGGACGGGCCACGCCGAGGCGGTCGAGGTCGTCTACGACCCCGAGCGCGTGACGTACGACGAGCTCCTCGAGGTGTTCTGGGGGGCGCACGACCCGACGCAGGTCGACCGCCAGGGCCCCGACGTCGGCTCGCAGTACCGCTCGGCGATCTTCGTCCACGACGACGACCAGAAGGCCGCCGCGCTCGCGTCGCGCGACCGACTCGAGTCCGAGGGCCGCTTCAAGCGCCCCATCGCGACCGAGATCACGCCGGCGACGACGTTCTGGCCCGCCGAGGACTACCACCAGCGCTACCTCGAGAGGCGCGGCCTCGCCACCTGCAAGATCTGAGCGGTCACAGCGCCGCGATCCGTCGCGGCGCCATGCGCGGGCCCCGGCGCGGGGGCCGGCGCGCGCCGGCCTCGAGCAGGCGGACGACGCGGCCGCGCTGCCCACGATAGGGCTCGAGCAGCTCGAGCATGCGCGCGTCGTCGCCGCGCGGCTCGCGCGCCAGCGCCCACGTCACGAGGTGCGGGAGGTGGAAGTCGCCGGTCGAGACCGCGTCGGGGTCGCCGAGCGCTCGGGCCGCGACCTCGGCCGCGGTCCACGGCCCCACGCCGCGATGCCTCGTCCACGACGCCGCCGCCTCGTCCGGCGGGAGCGACACGGCCCGCTCGACGCGCTCGGCGTCGCGCGCGACGCGCACGATCGTCTCGGCCCGGTTGCGCTCGATGCCGAAGCGATGGAGCGCGTGGTACGGCGACGCCGCCAGCGCGCCGGCCGCGGGCTGCAGCCACAGGCCCCACGGGCCGGGCGCCGGCTCGCCCAGCCCGCGCACGAGGGCGCGAAACGACGCCCACGCCTCGGCCCCGGTGACGCGCTGCTCGAGCACGGCCGGGACGAGTGCCTCGAGGACCGCTCCGGTGCGTCCGATCCGGAGGCCGCGCAGCCGCGCGCCGAGATCGCGCACGAGCGCGTGGCGCGGGGCGAGCGCGCGGGGGTCGTCGTCCAGCCCGAGAAGCGCGGGCAGCGAGTCGAGGACGTGCCGGCGTCCGGGCCCGGACGCGCGCGCCTCGACGCGCCCGCAGCCGACGCGCACGTGGACGGCGGCGGGACCCTCGGGCGTGCGCGTCGCGCGCCACGCGTCGCGCCCGTCGATTCGCATGGTCGGGTCGCCGCGCCCGCGCCGGTGGGGGCCGAGCGTCAGACGCAGGTCGAGCTGAGCGTGGAGGTCGAGCGTCCTGCGCGCGCACGCTCCGGCGGGTGGGCCGCCTACCACGAGGGCGGGTCGCTCGCCGGAAACGACTCCTTCGACTCCTCGTCCGCGTCGCGCTCGGCGTCGTCGAGCTCGTCGCCGGGGTCGACCACCTGACCGGTCGCCGAGTCGACCTCGGGATCGGGCTCGTCGTCGCGCCGGTCGTCTTCGGCGGGACGCTCCTCGTTCGTCATGTCGGCCGCTCCTCGCTCGACGGGGGCGTGCGGCGAGCGCCGCACACCTCACGTACTACCCCGTCGAGCATCGCGCGCGTCGCGCCGGCGAGCGAGCCCGAACCGCCGCGCTCGCACCACGCTTCGGTCGCGCACGCGAACGCGGCGACGGCGAGCGCGGCGGCGAGGCGGTCACGGTCGCCCGGCTCCGACCGCCCGCCGCGCGCCGCGAGCCCCGACGCGAGCACCGCCGCGAGCGCCGTCATCTCGTCGGCGCGCCGGGCGCGCAGCGGCTGCGACGACTCGATCAGACGCACGCGCGCGAGCACCGCCTCCGGCTGCTCGTCGAGCACCGCGCAGTGGTCGACGAGCGCCTCGGCGAGCGCCTCGAACGGCGTCTCCGAGGGCGGGCGCCGCAACAGGCACGCGAGCACCAAGTCGGGGTAGTCCCTGCCGTTGCCGAAGACGACGTCGTCCTTCGAGCGGAAGTAGCGGAAGAACGTGCGCGGCGAGTATCCCGCGGCGCGTGCGATCTCGCCGATCGTCGTCGCCTCGTAGCCCTTGCGCGCGAACAGTCGCAGCGCCGCGTCCGAGAGGGCACGACGCGCCTCGAGCTTCCTCCGCTCCCGGGGTCCCACGCGCGCGCGGGTTCCCGTCCCGCCCACGCCGCGATGCTAGCGGACGGCATGCGGCGCGCGCACGACGCCGCCCGGGGCGGGCCGCGGTGTCGCGGCCCGCCCGTCCGGGCGTCCTACGAGCGCGCCGGCACGTCCACGACCGCCTGCGCCGTCGTCGCGTTGCCGCACGCGTCCGTGGCGCGGTACGTGATCGTGTAGGTGCGGCCGGTGCCCGTCTCGATGCGCTCGGCCCGCAGGCGGAACGTGTCGTCGTCGACCACCACCACGTCGCCGGTCGTGGCTCCGTCTGCGTCTCCGGGCAGGTCGTCGGGCTCGCTCGACGTCACCGACACGAGCTCGACGTCCACGTCCGCGTCGCGGTCGTCGGACGCGCTCGTCGACGCCTCGACGGTGACGAGCTTGTGGTTCGGCGGGAACAGGGTCGACGGCGTCGCGCTCGCCGACAGCGACGGCGCGGTCGCGTCCGTGCAGAAGTACCCGACGAGTGGGTCGTGGTCGGACGCCGCGAACGTCACGGAGGCGTCGTCGCCGAGGCTCGTCGGGAACCCCGCGTTGAAGTGGGCGACGGCCTGGTCGGTGAGCAACGAGCCCATGCCGTCGTCGACGAGCATGTGGTCGAGCACCTGCGAGTTGCCCTCGAAGACGTACGTGTAACGCTGCGCGGCCGGCACCGAGTCGATCACGTTGGTGAGCGGATTCGTCGGCGACGACGTTATGCGCTCGACCGTGTGCCGGCCCTCGTTCGGCTCCCCGAATGCGAAGTCGTTGAGGTCTCCCCCGACGACGACGTTGGCGTCCGGGTCCTGCGCGATCAGGAGGTCGACGAGGTCGCGCACGTAGTCGGCCTGGCGGTGACGGATGTCCTCGGTCCACCGGACCGGGGGCTGCGTGTCGCCGTAGAGCGGGTCGTCGCCGGCCTCGCCGCCCGGCTCGACGCCGAACTGCGGGCCGCCCTTCGACTTGAAGTGGTTGCCGATCACGGTGACGTCGACGTCGTCGATCGTGAAGAGACCGACGAGCGGCTCGCGCCCGGCGCGGAACACGCTCCCGTCGAAGATGCCGCCGGCGTCCGGCAGGACGTCGGTGGCGAGGAACGCGTCGTGGAGCTGCACGCGGTCGGTGTCGTAGACGAAGCCGACCTCAATCCCGCGGCCGTCGCTGGCGTCGAACGACACCGCGTCGTAGTCGCCGTCGACGCGCGGCAGCAGCGCCGGCAGCGTGGTGCCGGGCACGTGGCCGTTCGCGTCGCCGGTCAGCACCTCGGTGTTCTCGGTCTCCTCGATGATCACGAGCTCGGGGCTCTTCAGCTCCTGCTCGAACGCAAGCGCGAGCTTGGTGAGCTGCCGGTCGAGGTCCGCGCGCGCCGCCGCGTTGCACGTCGGGTGCGTGTCGTCCTTGCCGGGAGCGTCGACGCAGTCGAACAGGTTCTCGACGTTGAACGTCGCGATGCGCGACTCGTACGGCTCCGCGGCGCGCAGGTCGCCGACGGACGAGCCCGGCGTCGTGCCGGCCAGCACGTCGGCCACCGGCTCGCTGGCCTGGACGCGGAAGTTGCTGAACTGGTAGTCGAGCGCGCCCACGATGTCGCCCGTGGCGACGTCTCCCACGCGGACCGCGACCTGCGGCGAGTTGATGCGCGTGCCGCTCCCCGTGCCACCGGGGACGCGCGCCTCGTCGTCGACCATGATGCGCTCGGGGTTGTAGTCGACCGAGCCCCCGCCGAGGTCCTCGACGACGATGTTGCCGCCGGCGGTCGTGTGCGACGCGTCGCCCGACGCGACCGTCACGAACTCGCCGAAGTCGGTCGTGGGACCGACGACCACCGGGTCGTCGATCGCGACGAGCATGCCCTCGAGACGCTCGAACGACGCGATGCCGGCGGGCGCGAGCTCCGCGTCGGGGCGGTCGTCGATCACGACCGGCGAGGGGACGTCGGCGTCGCCCAGGGGCGTCACGGTCGCCGACGTCAACTCCGTCAGCGACAGGTCTCGCGGGCGCGTCGACGAGCGGAACTCGGTCACGGTGCCGCGCACGCGCACCTCGTCGCCGGGCGCGACCGCGCGCGCGCCGCTCGAGCCGGTGAACACGAAGATGCCGTCCGACGTCGACGCGTCGCCGTCGCCGTCGGCGTCCTGGAGGAAGAAGCCGTTGCCGAGGACGACCGTCACGACGCCGGTCGTCTTCTGTTGCGTCCCCACGTACGGCGACGTGTGGCCGGCGCCCTGGATCGCGCCGATCTCGATCGCCGGCGAGTCCACGTTCACCGTCAGCGTGCACGAGCCTGACTGAGGCGACGCGTCGTCGTTCGTGCCGGTCACCACGACGGAGTAGGAGCCGGCGGGCACCGACGCGTCGACCGTCACGGTCGCGCTCGCGACGTCACCGGTCGCGGCGGCGGGGGTGACGCTCGTCACGGCGATGGATCCGGGGGACGGCGACGGCGTGACGCTGGTGACGGCAAGGTCGACGACGCGCCCGTCGGCGTCGCGGGCCGTGACCGTCTTCGACGCGGCGACGCCCTGCTCGGTCGCGAGCGGGCCGCCGCAGTCGACGACGACGGGCTCGCCTTCGCACGGGTCGAGCGGGGCCGCGGAGTTGCGCGGGTTGGGGGCGCCGGCGGAGAAGTCGGCGGCGTTCGAGTCCGTCTCGGTGCAGCCGTCGCCGCCGCGCAGCGCCGCGGTCGTGTTGCTCAGCGTCGGCGTCGGGCCGGAGCCCTCGAAGTTGTTGGCCGAGCTCCCGTAGCCGACGAAGTCGCGGATCGCAGGGTTGGGCAGGCACGAGCCCGCCGTCGCCCCGCACGTGAGGTTGGTCTGGTTCGTGACCAGGGCGACCTTGCCGCTGGTCGCGCTCATGGCGATCGACCCGGTCGCGTCCGGCGCCGGAAGGTTCTGCGTCCCGCCCGTCCCCGCCGCCTGCTGGACGAGCAGGTAGCCGCCCGCCGGGATGACGCCGGACACGTTCGTGCGCTGCCACGTGCTCCCGGCCGACGACGCGTACTGCACCGACCACCCCGTCACGTCGACGGGGGCCGAGCCGCGGTTGAACAGCTCGACGAAGTCGTTGCGCAGCGTCGCCCCGCTGTTGCCGCCGCCGCCGTAGACCTGGCTCACGACGACGTCGGGCGACGCGGCGCGCGCCTGCGACGGCAGGCCGGCCAGCGCCACGACGGCGCACGCGACGGCTACGAGGGCGCGCGCGAGCGGCCGCGCGACGACAAGAGCTGGCATGGGGGGCTCCCTTCGGAGAACGCGTGGGTGTGTCCGCATGTTAAGCGTCGAGGCGACCCGGGCGTAAGACGGTTCGAGGGGTTTTGCAGTCTTCTTGGCGCGACGCCAAACCCTCTGTTCATCGCGCCGCTCGTCTGCTATCACCGCGACGGAGCGTCGTCGCCACGACGACGCCGCCACGACGAACGTCCGCCACCGGACGATCGCCCACGACCGAAAGGATGCTGGATGCCCTCTCGCACGCCCCTGCGACGGCGCGCGCTGTGGACGACGGTGCTCTCCGTCGTCGCCGCGCTCGCCTCGTTCGTACCCGCCGGCGCGACGCCGCCGGCGCGCACCGTCGACCTGCAGCTACTGTCGGTGTCGGACTGGCACGCGCAGCTAGATCCGCAATCGGTGACCGGCGTCGGCAACGTGGGAGGGGCCGCGGCGCTGTCGTCCTACTTCCGCGCCGACCGGGCCGCGAACCCCAACACGCTGACGCTGACGGCCGGCGACGCGTTCGGCGCGTCTCCGCCGCTGTCGAACTTCTTCGACGAGGAGCCCGCGGTCAAGGCGATGAACCTCATGGGCTTCGACGCCGACACGTTCGGCAACCACAATTTCGACCGCGGCACCGCCCACCTGCAGCGCATGATCGACCTCGCCGACTTCCAGTACGTCTCGGCGAACCTGCGCAACGTCGACGACAACCTCACCGGCGTCGAGCCGTTCGAGATCTTCGAGCTCGACGGCGTCAAGGTCGCCGTCATCGGGATCACGAATCCGGAGGCGCCGACGCTCGTCAAGCCGGGCAACTTCGGCACGATCGAGGTCACCGACCCGGTCGCAGCGGCGAACCGGGCGCGCGCCGCGGCGCGTCAGGCGGGCGCCAAGGTGTTCGTCGTCATCACGCACATGGGCGTGACCGGCTTCGACGCGGCCGGCCAGCCGACCGGCCCCCTCGTCGACTTCGCCAACGCCGTCGGCGGCTTCGACGTCATCCTCGGCGACCACACCGACGTGCAGTTCGAGGGGCTGATCAACAACCAGCTCGTGGTCGAGAACCGCAGCAAGGGCCTCACGTATGCGCGCACGACGCTCACCGTCGACGCCGCGAACGGCCGGGTCCTCGCCCGCGACGCCCATTTCGTCACCCCGCTCGCGAGCGCGGTCGCGCCGGACCAGGCGGTCGTCGACATGCTGGCGCCGTACCGCTCCGCGCTCGCGGCGGTGTTCGACGCGCCCATCGGGGTCGCCACCGGGCTGTTCCCGCGCGGCGGCAACATCGAGCGCGTGCGCGAGGTCGCCATCGGCAACCTGGTGGCCGACGCGATGCGCGAGACCTACGGCACGCAGCTCGCGCTCACCAACGGCGGGGGCCTGCGCGCGCCGCTCCCGTCGAGCTACCTGCCCGGCGACACGTCGCTGCGACGCAACTCGCCCGGCTACGCCGCCGGCCCCCCGTACGACCTCGTCGTCGGCGACGTCTTCACCGTGTTGCCGTTCGGCAACATCGTCGTGACGCGCACGGTCACCGGAGCGCAGCTGCACGCCGCGCTCGAGCACAGCGTCGGCGCGATGCCTGCGGCCAACGGCCGCTTCGCGCAGATCTCGGGCTTCCGGTTCCGCTACGACTCGAGCAAGCCGGCCGGGAGCCGGGTGCTGTCCGTCGAGCTGACCGACGGGACGCCGATCCTCGCCGACTCCACGACCTACACGCTCGCGACGAACGACTTCACCAACGCCGGCGGCGACGGATACACGATGCTCGCCGACGGCAACGGGGTCACGCGCGACATCATGGCCAACGTGGTGCTCGACTACATCCGCGCCAAGGGAACGATCTCGCCGGTGGTCGACGGTCGCATCGTCAACGTCGCCACTCCCTGACGCGGCGAGGGGCTCGGCCGAGAGGAGGCGGGCTTCCCGCCTCCTCTCGCCGCGTCGTGCGGCGAGAGGAGCTCAGCGGGCGGCGCGCTCCGCCTGCTGCTGGTGCTCCAGGCACAGCGTCGCCGTCGGCATGGCGTCGAGGCGCTCGGCCCCGATGTCCCGTCCGCAGACCTCGCATCGTCCGTAGTCGCCGTCGTCGAGCCGCTGCAGCGCGTGGGCGACGGCGGCGAGGTCCGCGTCGATGTGCTCGAGGATCGAGACGTCCTTCTCGCGCTCGAAGACGTCGCTCGCGACGTCGGCGTCGTGTTGGTCGAGCGACGACAGCTCGCCCGCGTCCGCGCCGCCCGCCACGTCCTGCTCGGCCTCGCGCGCGAGCCCGGCGCGCATCGACTCCAGCCGCGCCCTCTCCTCTTCGAGCCTCCTGCGAATCTTCGTGTCGTCGTTCACGCGCTCGTCGTCCTTTCGTGTCGGGCTCCCGCGGTCGCCGGAGCCTCGAGATGCGAGCGGACCGATCATGCACTACCCCGTCGCCGCGCTCGTCACGCCAGCTTCCCGGCCGGCGCGCGAGTGACCACGTTCGCACGCGGGTAGGAAACCGCGCCGCGAGAACGACGGTGGCCGGCCGGCGTTCCCGTGACGGGGCCATGGCGCCGCCGGCGCCGTTGCAGGACTGGAGCAAGGATGAGAGCCGACGACGATTCCACCGTTCCGGTGGAATCCGATCCCGCCCGCGACGCGGACTTCAGGTTCATCACGCCCACGCGCTCGCACGAGACCGACGAGGCCGCGGACGACGCGCCCGACCGGCGATCGGAGCTCAGCCGCGACGTCGACGGGCTGCGCGACCGGGTCCGCATCATCGGGACCGAGGTTCTCGCGCGGCGCTACGACCTCGCGGATCGCGACTTGAAGGTCCTGTGTGACATCGCGTCCGAGCTCCGCACGAAGCTCGCGGCGCTGGATCGCTAGCGGAGCACCGAGCGCGCCGCGCGGCGCGCACGGCAACGGCGCCGGCGGTCAGGACGGCGGGCGGTCGAGGATCCGGGCTCGGGGGCGGAACTCCGACACGGCCTTGCGCGCGAGCTGCTTGGGCGTCACCAGCTTCACGTTGCGCGCCAGGCGCAGCCGCTCGAACGCGCGGATCAGCGCGGCGCTGACGTCGACCTGTCCACGCCCGATGCCGTGGACCGCCGAGCTCGGAAACGCGTGGTGGTTGTTGTGCCACGACTCGCCAAACGACAGCAGCGACAGCACCCAGTTGTTCGTCGAGAAGTCGTCGCTCGAGAACGGCCGCCTGCCGTAGAAGTGGCAGATCGAGTTGATGCTCCACGTCACGTGGTGCAGCAGGAACACGCGCACGAGCGAGCCCCACAGGAACGCGGTCACCGCGCCGGCCGCGGTCCCGGTGACGAGCCAGCCCGCGACCGCGGGGAGCGCGAACGACAGCCCGGTGAGGAGCGGGAAGAGGCGATCGACGAGCACGAGGTCGCGGTCGCGCAGGAGGTCGGGGGCCCACCGCTCGGCGACGGTCCGCTCGGGGGCCGCCAGCCACCCGACGTGCGCGTGCCACAACCCGCGCACGACGCCCGCGACGCCGGGGCCGTCGTCGAGGTGGGGCGAGTGCGGATCGCCGTCGCGGTCCGAGAACGCGTGGTGCCGGCGATGCGTCGCGACCCACTCGATCAGCGACCCCTGTACCGCCATCGAGCCCGCGACTGCAAGCGCGATCTTCAACGGCCGGGCTGCGTCGAAGCTGCGATGCGTGAACAGCCGGTGGTATCCGACGGTGACGCCGAACCCGGTGACGAGATAGAAGGCGAGCGCGATCGCGGCGTCGGCGACGCCGATCCCCCACCCCCACGTCGCCACGATCGCCAGCACGACGCCGACGAGCGGGCCGATCGTCAGCACGAGCACGGCGCGCCGCTGCCAGCGGGCTCCGGTGTCGTCCATCGGCTGCACTCCTGGTACTGCTGCGGCAGCCGGGGCGGCGGCCTCGACGGCGGAAGACGTCATGTCGTCGTAGTTCCTTTCTCGGCGAACGGAGCGCGCGCGGGCCGCGCGCTCGATGGCATCGTCCCACCATCCCCACATTGCGTCGATCCAAGCGTGGGCGTCCGGCGTTCGCACGAGGCGCGCTTATCGTGGCGCCCATGGCGGAGCTCACGGAACCGAGCGAGCGGGCGCTCGAAGTCGCGCGTTCGGAGTGCGCGCTGCTCGTCGACGCCGGCGCCGAGGCCGTCTTCCTCACGGGCAGCCACGCGCGCGGCCAGGGCCACCCCGAGAGCGATCTCGACGTGCGCGTGCTCGGCGACGGCTCGTCGCCTCCGCTCAAGCGCCACGACGAGTTCCTCGTGTCGACGTCGTGGAGCACGCGGCGCGAGCAGGAGGACGCGTTCCGCGACCCGGCCGAGGTCGGAGAGGTCGTGCCCGGTTGGCGCAGCGCCGTCGTGCTGCACGACCCCGACGGGATCGCGGCCGAGTTCAAGCGGCGAGCGGAGTCGTGGACGTGGGACGAGGTCGCCGAGCGCGCCGACGCGTGGGTCGCGGAGCAGGTGACCGACTACGCCGAGGAGGTCCACACGCTCGTGTCCAACGCACAGAGCGCACGCGACGACGCGGCCGCCGCGATCCGTTCGCAGCTCGCGATGCACGTCGCCAAGTTCCTCGCCGTACGGCACCGGCTGCTGTACGAGAGCGAGAACCAGCTGTGGACCGAGATCGCAACGGTGATGGGCGACGACTACACGCGCCTCCAGCGCATCGCGCTCGGCGTCGTCGCGGCGCCGCTCGAGCGCTCGTGCGAGGCGGCGCTCGAGCTTTTCGTCATCGCGGCGCGCGACACGCGCAGCCTGCTCGACGACACGCAGCGCGCGGTCGTCGAGCATGCGTCGTCGCTGCGACTCGAGGCGAACGAGTGACGTCGCCGGGCGCGCGATGATGAGCCGAGGGCCAGCCAGTTCGAGAGGGGTCGTGATGCCGAGCGCCACCTTCCACACGTCCGTGGGCGCGTTCACCGCGCGCCTGATGCCGGAGCACGCACCGGACACGGTCGCGAACTTCGTCGAGCTCGCCACCGGACGCCGCGAATGGCGCGACCCGCGCGACGGACGCACGAAGACCGACCCCCTGTACGACGGCACGGTGTTCCACCGCGTCATCCCGAACTTCATGATCCAGGGCGGAGACCCGGCCGGGACCGGGATGGGGGGCCCGGGCTACCGCTTCGCGGACGAGTGCCCGCCCGGCGGCCCGTCGTTCGACCGACCGGGATTGCTCGCGATGGCCAACGCCGGGCCGAACACGAACGGGTCGCAGTTCTTCGTCACGGTCGCGGCGACGCCGTGGCTCGACGGCAAGCACACGATCTTCGGCGAGGTGACCGAGGGCATGGACGTCGTCGACGCGATCGCGACGACCGAGACCGACCACGCCGACCGACCGACGACCGACGTCGTGCTCGAGCGCGTCGAGATCGTGGAGTGATCGTAGAAGTCGCCCGACGAACACCGCGAAGAACCGTTCAGTCGAGGCTTTTGAGATCGACTAATGCTCGCTCTAGCGCGTCAAGAGCACGACGTAGTCGCTCCTGAGACGGCCGAGCCGAGGGCTCGATCGTGGGCGTAGCTTCCTTGGCGACTCTGAATCCGGCAACTACCACGATCAGCCAGACGTCGACGACGACGATCGCCATCGCTGACCGCACGTCTGCGATGAACACGATGACCGCGGAGAGCAACGCCACGATGGCAAAGAGCTCGGTCACGTAGCGACGGTCGGGGTTATCGTACTCCTTCACCAATTCGGTGTAATCGGGCGCGCGACGCATCGCTAGCCCAATTCGGTCCCATACGAAGTAGAGAGCGAAAGCCGCCAGCGTTAGGACGGCCTCCGGCAACGCGGACCGCTCTCGCAAGCTGTCGTCGACGTAATTCGCGAGCAGCCAATAGACGATTACGAGCGCGACGTCCGTGAGGAATTGCCAGAGTGGGAGGTTCGTGAACCGGATGAAGTAACGGGGGCGATTAAGACTATTGTGATAACCGATCCAGCTTGTGACAGTCAGCACGAATGCCAACACGAGATGCGAGACGCCGGGAGCCGTAAGCGAGTCCCATCGGGTCGCGACAGTCAACACCTGTCCAATGACGAGAGCGAACAAGACGTCGACGAACGAGATGCCGACGAGGCTTCGATCCGGAGCTGGCGGACGCCGAATGTTCCGCCACGCGAGTTTCGGAAGTGGGCGCATCACCCAGCCTCATCAGCTACCGAGGATGCTGCCTCTATTCGATCGATGATAGCCGGAACATCGGAGAGGGCGTCGGCCCGCCAAATCCGCGTGTGGCGAACATTGGCGTGAAGTCGCTCGTATTCCCAGACGTGCGCATCGATCCAGATCGCGGACATGCCCGCGTGCACCGCCGGCACTATGTCGGAACGCAGGCTGTTGCCAACTGACCAGGATCGCTCCGGCTGCGCACCGGCCGACCACGCCGTTCGCCGAAACGTATCGGGGGTCTTGTCGTCGACCACGACGACATCGTCGAACAGATCGGTGAGACCGCTCTCTTCGACGCGACGGCACTGGACCTCCGCAACGCCGCGAGTCAACAGAATCAGCGTGTGCGATCGCCGCAGGCTCTCCAACGCCAGGCGCGCATCTTGCGCGAGGGGTGCCGGAGTGTTGAAAACCGAGGAAGCCGTCTCGAATATCCACCGCTCGATATCCACATCTGGACGTCGTGACGCCTCGCGTGACACTGCACGGTACGCCTCGACACATGAAGTTGGGAACCGGACGACGGAGAAACCGAAGCGGCTCACGTTCGCAACATCGATCTCGCGCTCGAGTTGCTCCCACCTGTCCCCGTCAAGACCCGCGTCTATTACCACCTGTCTTGCGGCCTGGCGCGCGGCATCGTAGAGCGCCTCGACAAACCAGAGCGTGTCGTCCCCATCGAAGATCACTAGTCGTGTCATTGGCGCCCAGGATAGTCGCGTGCTAGGACGATTTCATGTTCCGTATCCTCGTTCTAGGGATCGGTGCCGGCTACGGCCCCCCGCCCGGCATGAACGTCGCGGTGACGGTGCGGTCGCTCTTGCCGATTGGGACGCGGCACGTCGTGTCGTCGTCGGCGCACGAGACGCCGCTCCAACCCTCGAAGCGCGAGTCCTCCGCCGGGTTCGCGCGCAGCACGACCGCGGCCCCCGGTACGGGCTCGTAGTCCTGCGCGCAGTCGGCGCCGCACCGGATCCCGCCGGGACGGCTCGTCACGCGTCCGCTGCCGTTGCCGTCCTTGGTCACTCGCAGCGTCGACGTCCATGGGTCGACGACGCGCCAGATGTCTCCGCCGGTGGCGAGGTTGCGGCACCTGAGGCGATTGTGGAACACCTGCAGCTTGCCGGCGTCGGTCTCGTGCACGTAGCTGTCGGAGATGTCGATGCGGCGCGGGAAGTCGACGACCTCGTGCGTCCCGCGGCCCGGCACCCAACGCATCAGCCGCGCGTTGGACCCGCACCTGCGCCCCGTTCGCCCGAAGTAGACCGTGCCGTCGTCGGTGACCGACGGCGCCCAGTCGAACGACTTGCGGTTCGGGACGCGGCGCACATTGCCGGTGCGGATGTTCAGGCGGTGGACGCGCGACCGGCTCCCGGCGGGCCACTCGAGCCACGTCGCGAAGTTGCCGTTGACCTGGCCCGGCTGGAAACGCGCCCGCGAGCCGCCGGACGCGAGCGTGCGAATGCGGTCCTTGCGCAGGTTGGCGAGCAACACCCTGTTGCCGTCGCCGTCGACGCGGCCGAACAGCACGCGCGCGCCCGACTTCGACGGCAGGTACTCCCACGCGTTCGTGTTGACGCCCGGCACCGATCGCCGCGTGCGCTTGCCGAGGTCGAAGAGCTTGAGGTCCGAGCGGCCGGCACCGATCGAGCCGCGGTACTGCTGGTACACGAGCACGCCCTCGTCGATGCCGCCGAGAACGCCCTCGGTGCCGCGCGCGTTGACCTTGAAGCGGTCGCCGCCGCCGCGCCGGCGCGCGAAGACGTCGAAGTGGCTGGGCTGCGCGCGGGTGTTCGCGTCCCACGCCAGATAGCCGTCGGACGCGGCGACCTGGCTCTCGCCCCTCTTCGTCGCGATGACGGGCTCGTCGTCGCCCTTCGCCGCGACCGCGCCGGGCACCCCCGCGAGTGCCACGACGATCGCCACGGCCACGGACGCCGTCCGCAACGTCGCGCTCATGTCCCCACCTCCCTGTCGTTCCGCCGCAGGGTACGTCTACACCATGCCGCCGGTCCGTCGCCACCCCGACGGGCGTCGGGCGCGGCCGGGTGGGTATGACGGCGTCGTGGACCAGCACCCTCCGAGACCCGACCACCACGGCGACGAGGCCGTCGGCGGTCAGGACGCATCCCGGCGCACGCCGAAGGACCCCGGCGGCTCCGGCGACCTCGCCGGCGGCGAGCGTCGCTCGAGCGCGACCCGGCCGATCGGCGTCGTGACGATCGTCTTGATCGGCGCCGCGCTCGTGCTCGCGCTCGGCGGCGCGCTCTGGTACCTCTTCCGGTAGGCGTCGCGCCGGCCCCCGTGGCACGGTGGCGGCGTCCCGGCGCGCCGTCGCGAGAGGAGGCTCCATGCGCATGTGCCTGATGGTCGAGGGCCAGGAGGACATCACGTGGGACGAGTGGCGCGCGCTCGCGAGCGCGTGCGAGGAGGCGGGGCTCGAGGCCCTGTTCCGCTCCGACCACTACCTCTCCGTCATGGGGCGCGTCGGACGCGGCTCGCTCGATGCGTGGGCGACGCTCGCCGCGCTCGCCGCGGTCACCGAGCGCATCCGTCTCGGGACGATGGTGTCGCCGGCGACGTTTCGCCATCCGTCGGTGATCGCGAAGTCGGTCGTGACCGTCGACCACGTCTCCGGGGGCCGGGCCGAGCTCGGCCTCGGCGCGGGATGGCACGAGGACGAGCACCGCGCCTACGGGTTCCCGTTCCCGCCGACCGGAACGCGCATGGAGATCCTCGCCGAGCAGCTCGAGATCGTGGCGCGCTCGTGGGACGACGGCTCGTTCGACTTCGACGGCACGCACTACCGCGTCGAGGACCTCGACGCTCTGCCCAAGCCGGTCCGGCGGCCGCGCCCCAACCTCATCGTGGGCGGCGCCGGCAACCGTCGCAGCGCGGAGCTCGCGGCGCGCTGGGCGGACGAGTACAACACCGTGCACTGCGGCCCGCAGGAGTGCGCACGTCGCAAGGGCACGGTCGACGACGCTTGCGAGCGCGCCGGGCGCGGGCCGCTGACGTTCTCGTTGATGACCGGCGCGATCGTCGGCGTCGACGAGCGCGACGTCCGGCGCCGCGCCGAGAACGTGATGACGGTGATGGGCGACAGCGGGTCGACGGACGACTTCCTCGACAACGTGCGCGACGACTGGGTCGTCGGGACCGTCGAGCAGGCGGCCGAGCGTCTCGCCGAGCTCGCCGATGCCGGCGTGCAGCGAGTCATGCTGCAGCACATCGCGCACCGCGACGTCGACATGGTCCACCTTCTCGGCGAGGAGGTCGCCGCCGCCCTGCGGTAGGGCCCGGCCCTGGGGAAACGGTCGATTTCCGGACATACGTATTCACGCGCGCGTCCGCGCGCGATGGAATGGCGCCGAAGGCTTGGGTTGAGGGGCCCGGCCGGGTGCGTAACGGACGCCCGCCCGCAGCGTTGGACGCTCGGACGGCGTGAGCCGTCGCCCGACGGCCACGCTAGAGAAAGGCACACCGTGCACACCGTCTTCGTCACGCGGCGCGCGCCCGGCGCGCTCGCGACCGTGCTCGCGGCCATCGCCGCATTGCTCTCGAGCGCCACACCGGCGCGCGCGACGCAGCCCGGCGACGCGGCTCGTTTCGACACCTGGACCGGCTACGGCGCGGGGCGCTACGTCGTCGCGGCCGCGGCCGGCGACTTCGACGGCGACGGCGCGCCCGACGTCGCGTGGGCGCGCAACGACTTCTGGAACAACGGCGTCGCGGTGCAGCTCAACCACGGCGAGGGCACGATGCAGGAGTCCGTCACGTACCCCGCGGTGGCGTCGTCGCACGACGTCGCGGCCGGACACCTCGACGGGGACGCCGACCTCGATCTCGTCGTCGTCGGCGAGGGCCCGTCGATGACGAACCAGACCGTCGACCTCTACCTCAACGACGGCACCGGGACCTTCACGCACGAGACGACGCCCGGCGGCAAGGGCCCGCACGAGGTCGCGGTCGCGGACCTCGACGGCGACGGCGTCGACGACGTCGCGCTCGCGAACGTCGCGTGGGGCGACGAGAACGGCAGCGTCGGCGTACTGCTCGCTAACGGTGACGGCACGTTCGGCGCCGAGACGCGCTACGAGACCGGCCCCCAGCCGCGTTCGGTGACCGCGGGCGACCTCGACGCGGATGGCGACGCCGACCTCGTCGCGGCGCGCTACGACTCCGACACGCAGAAGACGCAGGTGCTCCCGTTGCTCAACGACGGCACCGGAGCGATGACCGCGGCCCCCGCGGTCGAGCTCACCATCGCGGTCAGCGGCGGCGGCTCTCCGCGCGTCGCCGCCGGCGATCTCGACGGCGACGGCGACGCAGACCTCGCGCTCGCGAGCGGCGGCACCAACTTGCACTACGTGCTGATCAACGACGGCACGACGTTCGCCGCGACGACGTACGAGGCCGGGTACGGCTCCACCGACGTGATGCTGTTCGACGTCGACGCGGACGGCGACCTCGACCTCGGCAGCGCCACGATGGGCGACAGCTCGACCGGCAACGTGTCGCTGCTGCGCAACGCCGGCGACGGCACGTTCGCGCCGTACGAGACGATCCTGTCGGGCCACCAGCCGACCGGTCTCGCGGCGGCCGACTTCGACGGCGACGGCCACGTCGACGTCGCCGCGGCGAACCGCGGCAGCAGCACCGGGGCGATCCACCCGCAGCGGCCCGACGGCACGTTCGCCGGACCGACGACGTACGGCACGTCGTGGTCGGCGTTCGAGCTAGCGACCGCGGACTTCGACCTCGACGGCGACGTCGACGTCGCCACGAGCGTCGCCGACCGCTTCGGCTCCGACGACGCGATCCAGCTCCAGCTCAACGACGGCACCGGCGCGCTCGTGCAGGGCGCGGCGATCACCTCGGGCGGCGACGGCCCGCGCTCGGTGTGGGCCGCCGACGTCGGTGGCGACGCGGCCCCCGACCTGCTGTGGCTCGTCGACACGCCCGACAAGTGGGACGACTTCTTCTACGCGATCAACGACGGCGACGGCACGTTCGCGGCCCCCGTGGAGCACGCGATCGAGTCGTGCGGCGCCGAGAACCTGACCACGGCCGACGCGGACGACGACGGCGACCTCGACGTGCTCGTCGCGAACGACGACGGCTGGTGCGAGGCGCGCGGCGGCGTGTCGATCTCGCCCAACAACGGCGACGGCACGTTCGGCGACGACACGCTGCTCCCGATGACCCAGACGCTCAACATGGCGATGGGCGCGGACGTGAACGCGGACGGCCGCACCGACGTCGTCGGCGTCGCCCCGGACATGTGCTGCGACGTCGGCCAGGTCTACGTCGCGCTCGGCACCGCGAGCGGGTTCGCAGCTCCCGTCGACTACACGACGGGCAAGCACCACGTCGACATGGAGATGGACGACCTCGAGGGCGACGGCGACCTCGACGTCGTGACGTCGAACTGGGACGACACCGCGTCGGTCCTGCTCAACGACGGCGCGGGCGCGTTCGCGTCGATCGAGACGTATCAGGGCGAGGACATCGCCGGCCTGCTCAATCAGGTGTCGATCGACGTCGGCGACGTCAACGGCGACGGCAACGCCGACATCGTGGCGGCGAACCTGTCGGGCAACGACGCCGGCGTGCACTACGGCCACGGCGACGGCACGTTCGACGCGCAGCAGGTGCGCTACGGCATGTCGACGTCGATGCGCGACGTCGCGCTCGCGGACCTCGACGGCGACGGCGCGCTCGACGTCGTCGGCGCCACGGGGGCCGCGTCGGGCGGGGGTCGCATCGCACGAGTCGCGCGCGCCGAGCGCGCCGCGGCGATCGCGCCGGCCGCCGGCGTCAGCGTGCTCATCAACGGCAGCGTCGACCGCGATCCGAACGCGTGCACGATCGACGGGACCGCCGCGGGCGAGACGATCACCGGCACGGCGGGGCGCGACGTGATCTGCGCGGGCCGCGGCGACGACGTCATCACGGGCCTGACCGGCAACGACGTCGTGCGCGCCGGTGCAGGCCGCGACGTGATCATGCCGGGCGCCGGCAGCGACCGCGTCGATGGCGGCGACGGCGTCGACACCGTCTCGTACGACGACTCGCCGGTCGGGATGACGATCGACATGGCCGCGGGCAGCGCGACGGGCGGCGGCGTGGACACGCTCGTGCTCGTCGAGCGCGCGGTCGGGTCGCGCTTCGTCGACGACCTCTCGGGCAGCGGAGCGCGCGACGTGCTGGCCGGCCTCGGCGGCGCGGATCTCGTGCGCGGCCTCGGGGGCGACGACTCGCTCGCCGGTGGCGGGGGCCGCGACGAGCTCGACGGAGGCCGCGGCACCGACCGGCTCGACGGCGGCGCGGGCCGCGACACGTGCCGGCGCGGCGAGACGCTCGTGAGCTGCTGAAGCTGCGTTCCGGTTTCTCGTACGAGGCGCGCCCACGCCGGGCGCGCCTCGTCGCGTACGCTGACCGGCGATGAGCCGCGTGCCCGAGGGCGTCGTCCACGGTGACTGCCTCGACGTCATGCGCGCGCTGCCCGACGGGTGCGTCGACCTCGTCTACGTCGACCCGCCGTTCGGGACCGGACAGCGGCGGCGGCTCGATTCGATTCGTACGGGCGCCGGGGGTCGGACGCGGCGCGGCTTCGGCGAGCGCCTGTACGCGTACGAGGTCACGTCGTCGCACGAGTATGCCGACGACATGCCGCTCGAGGACTACCTCGCGTTCCTGCACGCGCGCGTGGCGGAGATGCACCGCGTGCTCGCGCCGCACGGGTCGCTCTACCTCCACCTCGACTCGCATGCGGTGCACTACGCGCGCATCATGCTCGACGACGTCTTCGGCCCCGAGCGGTTCGTCAACGAGATCGTATGGGCGTACGACTACGGGGGCCGGCCGCGCGACCGCTGGCCGCGCAAGCACGACAACATCCTGTGGTACGCGAAGTCCGACCGCTGGACGTTCAACCGCGACGACGTCGACCGCATCCCCTACATGGCGCCGGGGCTCGTCGGGCCGGAGAAAGCCGAGCGCGGCAAGCTACCGACGGACGTGTGGTGGATGACGATCGTGCCGACGTCGGGCCGCGAGCGCACCGGCTACCCGACGCAGAAGCCCGAGAAGCTCGTCGAGCGCATCGTGCGCGCGTCGAGCAACGAGGGCGACCTGGTGGCGGACTTCTTCTGCGGCTCGGGAACCACGGGGGCCGTGGCGAAGCGCCTGAACCGCCGCTACCTCCTGGTCGACGACAACCCGGAAGCAGTTCTGATAACGCGCGCCCGACTGGCGACGATGACCGACCCGCGCGGAGCGCATGTCGACGGCGACCGAACGGCCTCTCACGGTGCCCGCTCGAGGAGGTCTCGAGCGTAGGCGACCCTCGAGCCGAGCTAGGGCGGCTTCGGAGGCGACTCGCCGCGCGCAACGGCGAGGAAGCCAACAAGCGGAGGCGGCGCATCTGCGCCGAGGCGACGTGGTGATCGCCACAGCGTGCCGAGGATCGGCGCGGCATGCTCGTGTCCTTTCCTTACCTGGGAACGGCCACGCATGCGACTGACGCACTGGGACGGAGGGACGTTCGTCGGCGCGGATCCCGACGGGCTCGCACGGCTGCGCGTGCGGCTGCTCGATGCGTCGGCCGACGCGCTGTCGTTGCGCGGGGAGGTCGTGGCGACGATGCCCGACGTCGGCACCCCTGTCTGCGACGTCTTGACGCGCCTCACGTCGTGGGCCCAGGAGCGCGCCGCGGAGCTGGCGTGGCGGCTGCACGCACTCGACGGCGGCTACGCCGCCTACGCGCTCGGCTACGAGACCGGACGCGACGCGGCCAATGGGGGGCGCGAGCTCGGCGGCGAGGTCGCCCGCCTCCAGGACGCGCTCGACGCCGGCGACGCCGGGCTCGACGCGCTCGCGGCGGTCGCGGCCGCGGTGGCGCTCGGCGCGTCCGACCCCCGCTTCGCCGCAGCCCTGTTCGACGCGCTCGGCCCCCGGCGCGTCCTCCAGCTCGTGCGCGACGTGCAGGGCTCTTCGGCCGCGGTCGCCGGGCTCGGCGCGACCAGCGGCTCCGTGCGCGCGCACCTCCTCGCGCAGCCCTACGACGGCGATCCCGAGGCGACGATCGTCGAGCCGGTCGCGACGGCGATTGCGGCCTCGCTGCGCGCGCCGGGCGGCGACGCGCGCGCGGCCGCGCTGCTCGGCGAGCACGGCGCGCGGCGCGACCCGTGGGCGCTGTCGCAGCTCGTCCGCTTCGGCGGCTTCGACACCGCGTTCACGGTCGCGGCGGGCCGTCTGCTCGTGATCGCGCCGTCGCTGTCGCGCGCCCGCCTCGTAGACGACGCGTCGCCTTCGGACGACCTGCCGCTGTGGCCCGACGACGGCGTGACCGCCGCGGAGGTCGATCCCGCCGCGGCGTTCTTCGAGGGTCTCGCGCGCGACCCCGCGACCGCGGCCGCCTTCTTCCTCGGCGAGTATCCCGAGCCCGCCGACGCGCCGGGGCCGGTGGCGGGGCGCACGAGTCACCTCGCGCTGTCGCTCGCCGCGGAGCACTCGGACGGCGGCGCGGCGCTGGGGGCCGCCCTCGAGGCGGCGACGTCCCCCGACGGGGTCGATCCCGTGACGGTCCGCCTCGTCGACGACCACGCGTCGCTCGTCGCGGCCGGCTGGCACGCACCGGAAGGGCTCGCCTCGTCCGTCGCCAGCATCCTCGCCCCGCTGCTCCCCGAGCTGGCGGAGCCTCGCCCGGCCCCCGGCGTTCCCGCCATCCGAGCGACGGCGGCCGTCCTCGGCGACGTGATGCGGCATCCGCACGCGCGCGCCGAAGTCGTCACCGCGTTCGGGCACCACGCGGCGCGCGCCGTCGCGCGCGGCACGGACGCCGCGCCGCGCGACGACGCCGACCTCGGATGGGCCGAGCGCACCGGCGCGCTCTCGGAGCTCGTCGTCGCCGCGCACGCCGACGGGACGTGGGACGAGGCGCTCGCCGACGCGACGAGGCGTGATCTCGCCGCCACCGTCGCCGAGTTCGTCGTCGGGCGCGTGTCGAACGGCCTGTTCGTCGATCTCGTCGAGGGCGTCACCGGGGTCGCGCTCCCCGACGGGCTCGACGGCGCGCGCGCCGCCGCGGAGCGCTTCGAATGGTCGACGCAGGACGCGCTGTGGATCGCGCTCGCCGCGGGGTACGTCGCACACGGGCACCTGCGCGCGCCGGCCGGCGCGCCGTTCGCCGACGCCCACGGACGCGTCGTCGCGCTCGACCGGCTGTCGCCGCCGCAGGAGCGCGCGCTGCGCGCGTGGATCGCGTCCGAACCCGTGCGCGACGTCATCGATCGCGCCGCCGGACGCGTCGCGTTCGGGGCGACCGAGACGCGCGCGCGTCTCGGCGGCTACCCGTAGCCCGTGCTGTCCGTCTCGCCGTCATTCTCGGCGGCGTCCTCGAACAACCAGACGATCAGGCTCCCCGCTACGCGGGATTGCCGAGAGCGCGCCTTCGCGGCGTGGCGTCCGAGACGTCATGCGTGCGCGCTCCCGGGCGCGCAAGAGGGCCGGCGGCGCCGACCCTCTTGCTCTACCTTCGGATCTGCCTACTCCTCGTCCTGTGCTCCGATCACGTCCGGCCTGCTCGACAGCAGCTGGAGCTCGGCGGCGCGCACCTCGTTGCCGCGTGGAGGCAGCGGCGGCGAGCCGGTCCGGCAGTCGGTCGCGTTGGCCGGATCGTGGTCCTGCTCGCCCTGGAACGACTCCTGGCCCGTGCACTGGTTGTCGATCACCTTGAGCAGGACGTGGGTCGCGGTCGTCCTCGGCACCTCGAACGGCCGGATGATGAGGTGCGGCGCGACGGGACGCGGGTTGTCGCCGGGGAACGCGTCGGGATGGCTGTTGTGGATGAGACGGAACCCGTCCGGCTCGCTCGGGTCGCACGGCTGCGCCGGCGTCGCCGTGCACGCGTAGAGCTCGAACTCCCGCAGCGCGGTGAACCGGTTCTGCGTCACGGTTCGGGGCCCGGTGGGAGAATCGACGACGTCGAGCGTGAGCATCGCGCTCACCTTGGCGAGGTCGAACGTGCGCGGCCCGCCGAGCTGCACGAGGACCTCGGTACCCGGAGCGGGCCGGCCCGCGCTCACCCAGTTGGTCGCCTCGGTGTCGTCGAGCAGCGCCTGATGGCGCGTACCGTCGCCGGTCGCCACCGCGCCCTTGAACGTCGACGCGTGGTTGGTCGGGAAGCGGATCGTGACGTTTCGCACCTCGCCGGGCTTCAGCTCGTCGAGGCTGAACCGCACGTGACCGTAGCCGCGCGCGTGGGCGATGAAGTCGTACGCCCGGTGGCGCGACGTCGGGTTGTAGTCGTCGGGGATGAAGCGCTCGACGTTGTCGAGGTTGGGCCCCTGAGTCGTCGGATCGGTGTCGGCGACCGGCGAGACGCGCGCCTCGTAGTGGCCGGCGTAGATGCGGGCGTCGGGGATCGGTGCGTTGCCCTCGTCCTTCGCGACCGCGTTGAAGACGACCGTCGCCTCCTCGTGGAGCGGCGACTCGAAGCTCGGGACCGGCTCGGAGTTGTCGGGGCCGGCGACGAACGCGTCCTGGCCGAAGCCGCGGCGGGCGAACCCGTTCCACAGCAGGTCCTGGTTCGCGCCGCCGAAGCGGATGACGTCGGCCGCCAGCATCGCGTCGCGCGCGTCGAGCATCGTCGGCGCGACCGGCATGAGCAGCATCGCGTCGTAGTAGAGCTGGATCCACCGCCGGTTACCCGGGCAGTCGTACACGGGGCGCTCGCCGTCCGCGCACTCGCGCTGGTGATCGAGGCCCCGTTCCGGGTACCGGTCGAGGAACAGCTGGCGGATGTCGAAGTTCGTCGCCGACCAGATCTCCCCGTCCGCGTGCACCTGCGGGCCGACGAAGTCGTAGCCGAGGTCGCTGAAGTTGAGCGGGTTGATGCGCGGGTAGTACGCCGGCTGCGGGAACTTCCCGCCCGACGGGAACGCCATGTTGTAGTTGCGGATCCCTCGGAGCGTGTTCCCGGTCACGTACGCGCCGACCGCCCACTCGCCGGGGTCCTCCACACCGGCCGTCCGGTCGCCGCCGACCTGGAGATCGAAGCCGTACTCGTTCAGGTACTCCATCGAGTTGAAGTCCGAGGAGCTCTCGCCCATCGCACCCGCGTGGTAGCCGGAGCGGCGGTTGCCCTTGCCGATCATCCGGTTCTCGATCATGTGGGTGTACTCGTGGCCGATCACCGCCTGGTCGTAGTCGCCGTCGACGCACGGGGCGTAGAAGGTCCCGGCGATCGGCTGCCACAGGTACATGTTCGTCCACGAATTGGTGCCGTCCGGTCGCGTGAACATGTTCGCGTTGTCGCGCCCGGCCCAGTTGGGGGCGCCGCCCGTGACGCCGCCGGCCTGGACGTTGCCGATGAGCTCGTCGCGCTCACCCTCGGGACGGATCCCGAAGTTGTAGTTCTGCGCGTTCCACGTGTCCTCGCGGAACCCGAGGTGGTACGACCAGTCGTGCATGCGGTTGTGCATCGCGAACAGGTTCGCGGTCGCGGCCGCGATGTCGTTGCCGTTCGCGGTGAAGTTGGCCGGGTTGCAGAGGTTCTCGAACCAGATGTTCGTCCACGGGTAGACGTAGTCACGCGTGGGGCTCGTCGGCCGGAACCCCGGCTGCGGGAACAACGGGTCGTTCCAGTTCTCGTGCGCGTCGGCGTTGTTGCCGGTCGTCGTGAACGTCGGCGTGTTGGTCCTCGCCTCCTTGTCCCACTCGACCTTCGACGCGCTGTTTCCGACGACGTACTGGCAGTGGCGGCCCCCCGCGGTGTCCGACTCACCGGAGCTTTGCGGGAACCAGCACCACAGGTCGCGGACGTCGGCGGTCGGATAGTTCCACGGGTACTCGTTGAGCGGCGTCATGTCGGGCCACGCCGGGAAGACGAGCCACGTCGGGTTCTCGGCGGCGTGGTCGACCGCGCTCTCCCGGAACAGGACCGCTCCGGTGTCGGCGTCGACGACCTGGCGGTAGCCCTCCGCGTCGGCGCCCTCGTCGCCGACGTAGGTCTCGTATGCGTTCACCACGCCCCTCTTCGGCGTCGGGAACGCGACCGCGCGCACGAGCTGCCGCTGCTCGAGGCCCGCGACGTCGAGGTGCGTCCAGCCGGCGCGCCTCCCGACGGTGTCGACCTCCACGACGGAGACGTCCTCGCCGACCGCGTTCGCCGATTCGACCCACGCCTCGGCCGCGGTGAGATTCGCGTCCCCGGCGAGCGTCTCGTCTGCGGTGATCGTCGAGGAGGCGTACGCGACCTTCCATCTCGCGTCGCTCGTCTTCGCGACGCCGACGACCAGGATGCCGTCGGGCGACGTGACGAGCCCCGCGATACGTTGCTGGAAGACGACCGCGTGCCCGTCGCTTTCGGGGAGTCGCGCGTCGCGCATCACGTCCAGACCGTTCGTCGACTCGAGACCGAACGCGTTCTTGTTCGCCTCGAGCCACGTGCGAGCCGCGGCAACCGCGTCGTCGGCCTCGATCTCGCCGCCGAGGTAGCCGCCGTGCTTGATGAGCGACTGCGGCGTGCCGAACTGGTTCCAGCGCGCCTCTGCACCGAGGCTCCGCACGGCCGCGATCTGCTCCGCCGTCGGCGCGACCGTCGCGGTGCGCGTGTCGAGCGCGGGCAGCTCGTGGTCGTGGATCTCGGGTATCTGAACCTGGGCGAAGCTCGCCGATGGAACGAACAGCGTGAGCGTGAGCGCGGCCAGCGCGAGGAGGGCGAACGATCGGTAGCGCACCGCCCTCCTTCCAGACGCAGAAGCGCGGTGCATATCCATCTCCCCCTCCTACTCCGGCGACAGGTGGATCGTGGCGATCGCCGCCACGCCCCCGACGCCTGTTCGTAACCCATTACTTATCGGGGCGTCAAGCGCTTGGGCAAGTGGTCGCTTCGCTGCGCCGGCCGGGCAGGGCACGGCGGGTGGGCGTCGTCGCCGAGCCGGGGATGCATCGCAACGCTAGTCGTCGACGAACGCGACGGCGCGGCAGAACGCGGCCTCCCCGCCGACGAAACGCCACGGAAAGCACCCGAACGTGATCTTGCGATCGAGCACGTCGTCGATCGCGCCGCCGAGGTTCTCGATGTGCACGATGTCGTGTGGGAACAGGTACGTGTGCATGATCTGGTAGTCGGCCTTCGGGAACACGTCGTCGAGCGAGCGGCCGAGCGCGGCCTCGGCGTCCTCGGCCTCGTCCGCGCGCATCTTGCGGATGACCGTGTTCATCGGGTGGTCGGCGCTGCCCGCGTCGACCGCGAGCCAGCGCACGCCGCGGTCGAGCACCCACTCGGCGAACGCGCGCGTGGGACCGGGATGGCGGATGAAGTACCGCGTCTCGTCGACGGCGCTGCGGTCGGCCCAGTTCTCCGGGTAGTAGCGGTGGTAGCCGGTGTGGATCACGAGGATGTCGCCGCGCTCGATCGTGATGCCGGTGTCGCGCTCCCAGCGCTCGAAGTGCTCCGGCCCGTACAGCTGGTAATCGCCGACGCCCATGCGCTCGAGATCGACGACGCACGCGGGGCCGACGAGCCAGTCGATCGGCAGATCGCCGATGAACTTGCCGCCCGAGAAGAAGTGGGCGGGCGCGTCCAGGTGCGTGCCGACGTGCAGCGTCGACGTCAGCTCCTGCCCCCCGGCCTTGTCGAACGCGAGCCGCTTGACCCACTTGATCGACGGACCGTCGTAGCTCGCGAACGCGGGCGTGTGCATCGAGAAGTCCTGCGACAGGTCGAGCAGCCTCGTGTTCTCCAGCGCCATGCGTCACGCTCCTTTCGTCGGTGGTCGGCGCGGGCGCGCGCTCGACGTGCGAGGCGCCGCGAGCGACGTCGCGGCAAGCCCGGCCGCGAGCGCGTAGGCACGTCCGGTCGAGTGTCCCAGGCGCAGCAGGCGCGCGCCGGCGTCGGCGACAGCGGCGCGCGCGTCGAGAGCGCGCGCGAGCGGCTCCGCGACGAGCCCGCGCGCGGCGAGCGAGAGCAGCGTCGCCGACAACGACGTCGTGCGCCGCGCCGCGTCGCGCGGGCACGACGC
This sequence comes from Actinomycetota bacterium, assembly GCA_036260375.1. Lineage (GTDB taxonomy): Bacteria > Actinomycetota > CADDZG01 > CADDZG01 > WHSQ01 > DASZZZ01. Next base: position 29,878 of record DASZZZ010000105.1, on the reverse strand, counting down.
GGCCAGCCACGCGGCGCGCGCCCCGTCGCTCCAGCCGGCGACGCGGCCCGCGCACGCCACTACCGCGGCCGCCGCGGCGAGGGCGTCGTCGCCCGCGGGCGTCAGGCCCGGCCCCCGCCCGAGCAGGGCGTCGGCCGCGGCCGCCGCGACGTCTGCGTCGCGCGCCGCCAGCGCCGCGACGACCAGGCGGGCGCCCGGACCCGCGACGCGTTCGAGCTCTCCGAGCGCGTCGTCGACGCCGCACGCGCGCAGCAACGCGCGCCCGTAGCGCCCGAGCGCGGGGGCGCCGTCCCATCCACCGCGCGTCCGCGGCGACCACGCCGGTGGATCGGTCGCGTCCCACTCCACGCGCACGGTTCCGGCGGTCACCGAGCCGGGCGCGAGCGCGGCCGGCGCGCCGGTCCGGAGCGCGCGCGTCGCGCCGGCGTCGTGCGCGAGCGCGATGCCGTTCGGAAGCAACGGCGACCCTCCCATGGTGACGGCGACGACGAAGTCCGGGAACGCGATCCACGCGGCGCCGGTAGTCGCGCCCACGACACGCCCGAGCGACAGCGGCGCTCGCTCGAGCACCGGCGTCGCGACGGCGCGCGCCCGGAGCACGGTCGCGCCGCGTCGGTCCTCGGGCATGGGTGCGACCGCGCGCGCTCGCGCGACGGCCGGCGGAGACGGCGGCGTCATGCCGGCGATCCCGCCAGCGCCCGCGTCGCCGCCACGAACGCCTCCATGGGCGGTTTGACGAGCCCGGCGCCGACCTGGCCGACGCCCGCGTCGCGATGCGCGATGCCCGTGTTCACCAACGGCAGCACGCCGGTGTGCACGACCTCGCGGCAGTCGATTCCGAGCGGCACCCCGCGGAACCCGAGCGCGGGAACCTGGTAGTGCTCCGACTCGGTCCACGTGATCTCGTACATCGCGCGCGTCGCCGCGAGGGCGTCGCTCGCAGAGCCGCCGACGAACCGCACGACGGCTGGGGCCGCGGCCATCGCGAAGCCGCCGAGCCCGATGGTCTCGGTGATGGTCGAGTCGCCGATGTCGCGGTTGGCGTCCTCGGGCCCGAAGCCGGGCAGGTAGAGACCGTCCACGACGCCGGCCGGGCCCGTGAACCACTCGTCGCCGGTTCCGGACACGCGCACGCCGAGCTCGGTGCCGTTGCGCGCCATCGCCGTGACGATCGACGACGACGGCACGCCCGCGGCGGCGTCGGCCGTCGCCTTGCCCGCGGGCATGACGAGGTTGAGGAAGAAGTGGTCGTTGCCCGCGACGAACGCTGCGGCGGCCGCGACGTCGCCGGACGGCTCGTCGATCGTGAGCAACGCCGGCAGGAGCGTTCGCAGCAGCAGCGACGTCCCGGCGCGGTTGCGGTTGTGGCCCTCGTCGCCCATCTGCACCGCCTGGGCGATCATCGCGCGGAGGTCGATCGGCTCGCCGAGGCGCTCCAGCGCCGCGACGAGCACGCGCGCGAGGACGTCGCGCATCCACTCGAGACGCGCGATCACGCCGCGGTCGTTGGCGCCGTAGCGCAGAACCTTGCCGAGGCCCTCGTTGAGCGTGCAGTAGGCGCGGTTGCCGTGCGTCTCGTTGACCACGACGAACATCGGCATCGACGCCGACACGACGCCCGCCATCGGTCCGACGGCGTTGCGCTCGTGGCACGAAACGAGCCGGAACTCGCCGCGCGCCGCCATGCGGGCCGCCTCGTCTGGATCGGCCGCGACGCCCTCGAGCACGGCCGCCCCCGCGATCGCGCCCCGCAACGGGCCCGACGCGTCGGCCCACTCGATCGGCGGACCCGCGTGCAGGAACGTGCGCGCGTCCATGTCGTCGACGAGGTCGCGCGCGATGTCGATGCCGGTGAGCATCGGCCGTGCGTCCTGCATGCGCGTCGTCGCCTCGTCGTTGGCGCGCGCGATCGCGTCCGACGACAGGGCGAGCCGCGTGAGCGCGCCCGCAACGTCCTCGTGCGGCGGACGCCACCCGACGCGCGCGACCGGCACGCCGCGCGCGGCGAGGTCGTCCGCGAACGTCTCGACGCCAACGTTCGCGACCGCGACGGGCCGTCCCAGCACGCTCACGATCGCGCGCCCACCGCGGCGAGCGCGAGGCGTCCCGCGTGCGCGCTCGAGCGCGTCACGACCGCCCCCGCGTCGCGCAGCACGGCGATCTGGCGCCCGAGGTCCTGCGGGTCGGCGGCGCTGCCGCACACCGACGCGATCACGGCGAGGTCGTCGCGGGCGCGCAGGGCGCGCGCGACGCGCGGCGCCAGCACCCCGCCGGGGTCGGGGTGCGCGCCGTGGCCCAGCACGACGTCGAGGACGACGGCGCCGACGTCCGGGTCCGACGCCTCCGCGTCGAAGCGCTCGTCGCGCAGCGTCGGGTCGATCATGGGATGTGCGCGTCCGGCCGTGAGCTCGTCGTCGCCGAAGTCGACGAACAGGTGGGCGCGCGGGCGCTCGGTCGCGCCGACGCGGTCGGTCGCATCCGGGGCGATGTTCGAGCGCACCGGACCCGTCGTCGCCGCGACGACCGACATCGCCTCGAGGCACGTCGTGCCGCCCGCGAACAAACCACGCACGAAGCCGCGCCCGGGCCCGCGCGCGAACGGGTCGCCGAGGTCGACGAAGCGCCCGCCCGCGAGCCCCGCTGCGGCGCGCGCGGCGTCTTCGAGCGACGTCTCGAACGGCGCGCCTCCGAGGTCCAGGTCGCGCGCGCCCGGAAACGCGAGGACGAACGGCTTGCCCGTCGCGCGCGCCGAGTCCGCGACGCTGCGCGCGACGGCGGCGTTCGGCGGCTTGGACACGACGACGACGATCTCGGTCGCGTCGTCGCGCGCGAGGACGTCGAGCGCGTGCAGCGTCATCGCGCCGGCGACGCGCTCGCCGAGGTCGCGCCCGCCGACTCCGATCGCGTGCGACACCCCGACGCCCGACGCGTCCAGCAGGCACGCGATCTCCTGGATGCCGGTGCCCGAGGCGCCGACGAGGCCGACGGGTCCGGGCGACAGCTCGTTGGCGAACCCGAGCCCGATCCCGTCGACGATCGCGGTCCCGCAGTCGGGGCCCATCAGCAACAGCCCGCGCTCGATCGCGCGCCGCTTGAGCACGACTTCGTATTCGATCTCGACGCCGTCGGAGAAACAGAACACGTGCAGGCCCGCGTCGAGCGCCTGGGCGATCTCGTACGGCGCGAAGCGACCGGGCACGGACACGAACGCGACCGACAGCTTCGGGTCGCGGCGCACCGCCGACCGCAGCGAGCGCGGCGGCTCGTCGGCGGGCGCGCCGGCGTCGTCGGAGCGCGCCGACAGACGCGCCTCGATCGCCGCGACCGCGGCGGCCTCGCCGTCGGGCGACGACGACCGGACCGCCACGACGAGGTCGTCGGGGCCGAGCTCTTCCGGCACTTCGAAGCCGCGGCGCGCGAGGAGCTCGCGGTTGAGCGGCGTGGCGGCGACCGCGAACGCGGCGTCGACGCCGGGCTGCGACTCCGCGTCACGCGACGCGAGCATGAGCGTCACCGAGTCGAAGTACGCGCCGCGCCGGACGACGAGGCGGTCACCCACGTCCGGCCCCCGCGCGCGTGTCGCTCATCGACGGGTCACGACAGCGTCCGTGCGGCGTCGTCGAAGCGCTCGCGGAGGTCGTCGCCGGACAGGCCGCCCGTGAGCAACAACGCCAGCAGCAGCCGGGCCTTGCCGGCCGAGAGGCCGCGCGCCCACATCACGCCGAGCGCGTCGAGCGCGACGCCGCCGCCGCGGCCGCCGTACACGGGTCCGGTCCCGCCCGCGGGCACGCGCGTCGCGATCACCACCGGGAGGTCGCGGGCGCGCGCCGCCTCGATGTCGTCGAACGCGCCCTCCGGCACGTTGCCGAGCCCGGTCCCCTCGACGACGAGGCCGCGCGCGCCGGTCGCGTCGAGGATCGCGGCGAGGATGCCGCGCTCGATGCCCGAGTACGCGTGGACGACGGGGACGGGAGCGTCGAGCGCGTCGGGAAGATCGAACGTCCAGCGCGCCGGGCGAGGAGCGAGGAGCTCGAGGCGCGTCGGGGTGACGCGGGCGAGGGGACCGTGGTCCGGCGACGCGAACGCCGACGGGCGGAACGTGTCGAGCTTGCGCGCCCACCGGGCCGCGTGGAGCTCGTCGTTGAGACACACGAGCGCGCCGAAGCCGCGCAGCGCGCGCGTCGTCGCGGCGCGCGCCGCGTTGAGAAGGTTGCGCGGCCCGTCGGCGCCCGGCTCGTCCCCGGCGCGCATCGCGGCGGTGCACAACACCGTGTCGGCGGCATCGGTCGTGACGTCGAGGAAGAACGCCGTCTCCTCGATGGTGTCGGTGCCGTGCGTCACGATGACTCCGTCGACGGCGGGATCGTCGAGCGCGGCGCGCACGCGCCGCGCGACGTCGAGCATTAGCGAGGGACCGACGCTCCAGCCGTTGATGCGGCTCGCCTCCTCGGTCTCGACGCCGCGCTCGGCGAGACCGGGCACCGTGGCGACGAGGTCCTCGGGGGCCGCGTCGGCGCGCACCGCCCCGGTTCCGGGGTCGGAGCGCGACGCGATCGTGCCGCCGGTCGCGATGAGACGGATCGTCACGGGCCCGTCCTCACGCGGGCCCGACGGGCCCCTCGCCGCGCCCGACCGTCGGTGCGGGCTTGGCGAGCGCGGCCGCCCTCGTGCGGCCGCCGATGGCGCGCAGCACGTGATAGACGACGATGGCCCCGAAGGAGCCCAGCGCGATGCCGCTGAACTCGACGTCGCCCCAGCCCCACACGTAATCCGCCGCCCCGACGATCAGCGCGACGGCCGCGGTCACCAGGTTGACGGGATCGCGGAAGTCGACGCGGCTCTCGATCCAGATACGCGCGCCGAGCACCGCGATCATCCCGTAGAGGACCGTCGTGACCCCGCCGAGCACGCCGAGCGGGATCGTCTCGATCAGCGCACCGAACTTCGGGCTCAGCGCGAGCAGGACGGCGGTGGCGCCGGCCACGACGTAGGCCGCGGTCGAGTACACGCGCGTCGCCGCCATGACGCCGATGTTCTCGGCGTACGTCGTCGTGCCCGAGCCTCCGAACGCGCCGGCGAGCGCGGTCGCGACGCCGTCGCCCACGTAGGCGCGCCCGAGCATGTCGTCGAGGTCGCGCTCGGTCATCGCGGCGACCGCCTTGACGTGTCCGGTGTTCTCCGCGATCAGCACGACGACGACCGGCGCGATGAGCAGGATCGCGCGCAGGTCGAACGTCGGCGTCGTGAAGTCGGGCAGGCCGACCCAGGCGGCCTCGTTCAGCGCGTCGAAGCTGACGTCGCCTGCGATCGCCGCGACGACGTAGCCGACGACGACGCCGACGAAGATCGACAGGCGGCCGAGGAAGCCGCGGAACGCCACGCCGATGATCAGCACGGCCGCGAGCGTGACGAACGCGATGCCGGGCCCCTCCTCGAAGTTCGCGCGCGCGACCGGCGCGAGGTTGAGGCCGATCAGCGCGACGATCGCGCCGGTCACGACCGGGGGCATGACGGCGTCGATCCAGCCGGCCCCCGCGCGGTCGACGACGACGCCGACGAGGGCGAACAGCAGCCCCGCGACGAGGATGCCGCCGAGCGCGGCCGGGATGCCGCCGTCCGCTTTGGCCGCAATCACCGGCGCGATGAACGCGAAGCTGGAGCCGAGATAGCTCGGTATCCGGTTGCGGACGATCAGCACGAACAGGATGGTGCCGACGCCCGAGAAGAAGATCGTCGCGGTCGGGGGGAACCCCGTGAGCACGGGCACGAGCACGGTCGCGCCGAACATCGCGATGACGTGCTGCATGCCGATGCCGACGGTCCTGCCCCACGACAGCCGCTCCTCCGGCATGACCACGGCGCCGGGTTCGACGTTGCGGCCGTCGCCGTGCAGCTTCCACATCGTTGCGATCGTCCTCACCTCCCCGTCCCGTCGCGCGCCGGCGCGCGCCCGGCGCCCAAGACTACGGTTCGCCGCGCGAGCGCGCGCGGCCGGCGTGTGCTCGCGCGGCTGCGGTCAGCGCCGTGCGGTCCAGCGGCCGACGACGACCCCCGCGAGCGCGAGCAGGAACCCGGCGGCGACGCCCGCCGCGAACGCGCGCGCGTCCGTCTCGGCGCGCGGCGGAGCCGTGAAGACCCGGCCGGGCCCGGCGGCGGGCGCGGGCGCGCCGTCGGTCGCCGCGGCCTCCGGCGGCAGGCCCTCGGAGAGCGCGCGCTCGACGGCCCCGAAGAAGTCGGACGCGGTGCGCTTGGCCGCCGCCGCGAGCATGCGCTGGCCGACGCCCGCGATCGACCCGGCGACGGTCGCGTCGGCGTCGTACTCGAGCACCGTGACGCCGTCGCGCTCGTGCAGGCGCACGCGCGCGGTCGTCTGCACCGACCCCGGCGCGCCGCGCGCCGAGCCGCGCAGCGTGCACGCCTCGGGCTCGTCCTTGTCGACGATCTCGAACGTCCCGTCGAACGCGCCCTTGACCGCGCCGACGCCGAGCATCGCGTCGAGCGCGTAGCGGTCGGGCCCCACGACCTCGAGCCGCCGGACGCCCGGGAGCGTCGCGGCGAGCACGCGCGGGTCCTGCAACGCGCTCCACACGGCGGCGCGCGCCGCCGAGAACGTGTAGTCGCCTTCGATCTTCATCGCGCCTCCTACGGGGGGGTTCGCGCCGACAGCGGGGGGCCGGGGGCGGCCGCCTCGACGCGCACGCGTGCGTCGACCACGACGGCCGCGTCCGGCAGGACCATTACGGGGTTGCAGTCCATCTCGGCCACCTCGGGATGGTCCTCCACGAGCGCGCCGACGCGCAACAGGACGTTCTCGACCGCGGCCGCGTCGACGCGCGGAGCGCCGCGATAACCCTCCAGCAACGGGTACGTCGCGAGCCCGCGCACCATCTCGCGCGCGTCGCGGGCGGTCAGGGGCGCTATCCGCACCTGCACGTCCTTGAGGAGCTCGACCGCGACGCCCCCGGCGCCGCACGCCACCACCGGCCCGAACGACTGGTCGTGCACAACGCCGACGAGCATCTCGACGCCCTGCTCGACCATCTCCTGCACGACGAACGACTCGACCTCGTGACCCGCGTCCCGCACGCGCGCCGCCATCGCGCGCGCCTCCGCCGTGACGTCGTCCGCGCCGCGCAGCGACAGACGCACGGCCCCCGCCTCGGTCTTGTGGACGAGTCCGGGCGCGACGGCCTTGAGCGCGACGGGTGCGCCGAGGTCGTCGGCCGCCCGGCCAGCGTCCTCGGGCGTCGTAGCCGTCGTCCAGCGCGCGAACGGGATGCCGTAGCACGACAGCAGCCGCGCGACCTCTTCGGGCGTCAGCCACCGCGGACCGTCCCGCAGGGCGTGTGCGATCACCGACGCGGCCTCGTCGCAGCGGACGCCGTCGAACGACGGCACCTCCGCCTCGGGCTCCAGCCGCCACGTCCCGTAGCGCACCGCGCGCGCGAGCGCGCCGGCAGCCTCCTCGGGGAACGCGTACGACGGGATCCGGACGTCGTCGTCGCGCAGCTCCGCGGGCACTCCGCGCGCCGACATGAACACACTCAACACGGGGACGCGACGCGTCAGGCCGCGCGCCGCGTCGCGTATCGAGCGCGCGACGTCCTCGGCGCGCGTCACGAGCGGCGGGATGAAGATCACGATGACCGCGTCGACGTCGTCGCTCGCGGCGACGGCGTCGATGGCGCGGCGATAGTCGTCGCCCGACGCGCTCGCGATCATGTCGACGGGGTTGACGGTCGAGGCCTCCGGGGGCAGGAACTCGTGCAGGCGCACGCGCACGTCGTCGGCCAGCGGCGCGACCTCGAGCCCTCCGGCCTCGCACGCGTCGGCGCACAGGATTCCCGGCCCCCCTGCGTTGGTGACGATCGCCACGCGCCGGCCCGTCGGCGGCGGCTGGTTGGCGAGCAGCGACGCGACGTCGAACAGCTCCTGCAGCGTGTCGGTTCGTATGACGCCGGCCTGCGCGAACAGCGCGTCGACCGTGACGTCCGACGCCGCGAGCAGCGCGCCGGTGTGTGACGACGTCGCGCGCGCCCCGGCGGCCGAGCGCCCGCTCTTGACGGCGACCACGGGCTTGGTCTTGCCGACGCGCCGGGCGATGCGTGCGAACTTGCGCGGGTTCCCGAACGACTCGAGGTAGAGCAGGATCAGGTCGGTGTCGTCGTCGGCCTCCCAGTACTGGAGCAGGTCGTTGCCGGAGACGTCGGCCTTGTTGCCGACCGACGCGAACGACGAGATGCCGAGCCCGAGCTGGTGCGCGTAGTCGATGATCGCGAGGCCGAGCGCCCCGCTCTGCGACGAGAACCCGACGCGTCCGTGCGGCGGGAACACCGGGGCGAACGTCGCGTCGAGCCTGACGCCGGGCGACGTGTTGACGATGCCCATGCAGTTCGGCCCGATCACGCGCATGCCGGCGGCGCGACACACCGACATCAGCTCGCGCTGGCGCGCGCGGCCCGCGTCGCCCGTCTCGGCGAAGCCGGCCGAGATCACGACGAGACCGCGCACGCCCTTGGCGGCGCAGTCGCGCGCGACGTCGACGACCGCGGGGGCCGGCACGACGACGACGGCGACGTCGACCGGGCCCGGACAGTCGCGCACCGACGGGTACGCGACGACCGACTGCACGACCTCTGCCTTCGGGTTGACGGGGTAGACGGGTCCCTCGAAGCCGGTCGCCACGAGGTTGTGGAACACCTCGCCGCCGATCGTGCCGCGCGTTCGCGACGCACCGACGACCGCGACCGAGCGCGGCGCCAAGAAGGTCCGCATCGCCGCCACCGCGGCCGTGCGCTCGCGGCCCTCGAAGCGCTCGAGGGCGGCGGGCGACAGCGACGTCGGCAGCTCGACGTGGATGACGCCGGGCTCGGTGCGCATCGCGACCGGAAAGCCGCTCTCGCGAAAGACCTCGATCATCCGATGGTTCTGCGGCAGGACGTCGGCGACGAACACCGACACGCCCGCGCCCTCGGCCGCCTGTGCGAGGTGCGCGAGCAGGATCGTGCCGAGGCCGCGGCCCTGCATCGAGTCCGCGATCGCGAGCGCGACCTCGGCGCGGTCGGTCTCGTCGGCGCGCTGGTAGGCGACGTGGCCCGCGATCGCGCCGTCGTCGCCGGTCGTCGCCACGAGCCCGTAGCGCCGGTCGTAGTCCACCCCCGCGGCCCACGCCGCCGCGCGCGCGACGTCGACGGAGCCGAAGAAGCGCAGCCAGCGGGACTGCTCGGAGAGCCCTTCGAGGAAGCGGGCGAGTGCCTCCTCGTCGCCGGGCCGGACGGGGCGGACGCGGATCGTGGACCCGTCGCGCAGGACGACGTCGGCCTCGCGGTGGCCCGGGTACGGGCGGCTCACCGAGTCATCCTAAGCGCCGCCCAGGCGCGCTTCCGCCCCCTCAACCGGCCCTTCCGGCCGGCCGATACACGCGGTGAGACCCCTCACGGAAAGGCACGCCCACGGACTCCTTCGCACCGCCCCGCTCGTACGACGCCGGCCCCCGCGTCCTGTCGCCGCTCGGCGCCGCCGCGCACGAATCGGCGGCCGAGCTGCGCCGCGCCGCCCGGACCGCGCGCGCCGCGGTGTACGTCCCCCACCCGGACGGCGGCTACGTCCTGTGGGGCGCCGACCGCGACGACTCGGGCGACGAGATCAACGCGCCGCTGCGAGTGTGGTGGGACCACGACCAGGGATGGGTCTGGGGCGGCGACGGCTACTACGCGTACGTCCCGCTCGGCGACCGCGGCGACGACGGCCTCGCGGTCGTGGGGCCGTTCAAGGGCACGCACGTGGGACCGCTCCGGTCGCGTGCGGTGCACCGCGTCGCCGCGGACGTGCGCGCCCGCCTGCGCGACGCGGCCGACGCCGAGCGGGCGCGCGAGCCCGTGGACGCGGGCGTGCTCGACGACGTCGCGCACGCGCTCGCGACGGGCGACCCGGCGGCGCTGCGAGACGTGCTCGTGACCGCGGCGCGGCTCGAGCTCGATGCGGTCGACGCGCGCGCCGACGGCGACCGCATCGTGGCGCGCGGCGCGCTGAGGGCGTCGCCGGTCGCAATCGAGATCCTCGAACAGGGCCTCGCGTACGTGTCGTCGTGCGGCGACGATCCAGACCGCGCCCGCGTGCTCCAGACGCTCGTCGACGCCGGCGACGGCCGCGCCCCGCACACCATCGGCCACTCGACGCGCGTCGCGCGCGTCGCGGCGCGCGTCGCGGCAGCCCTCGGATGCGACGACGACACGAGGGCCGCGACCGAGGACGCGGCGCGTCTGCACGACGCGGGCGTCGTCTTCTGCGGGTCGCAGGCGTTGTGGAAGATCGTGCTCGACGACCGCGAGCGTGCGCTCGCACGGCGGCATCCCGCGCTCGGCGCGGCCCTCGTCGCCGCCGCGGGGCTTCCGGACGACGTCGGCGCCGCGGTCCGCGGGCACCACGAACGGTGGGACGGGACGGGTTATCCGGACGGTCTGTCGGGCAGCCGCATCCCGGTCGCGGCGCGCGTCGTCGCGCTCGCCGAGGCGTACGACACGCTGCGGTCGCCGCGTCCGTGGCGCAGCGGGCGCGACGAGGCCGACGCTCGTCAGGCGCTGCTCGACGGCGCCGGGACGCAGTTCGACCCGACCGTCGTGCAGGCGTTCTTCGACGCCGGCTCGGGGCGCGTCCGCGGCTAGGCGCCGCGCGCCCGCGCCGAACGGCCGCGTGCCGGCTCGGGGGCGACCCTTCGCAGCGCGAGCTCGGCCGCCGCAACGACCGCGACGTCGGGGTCGAACGCCGCTATCCGCTTGAGCGGCTCCGCGGCCCGCACGTCGCCGAGATCGCCGAGGACCTCCGCGGCGCGCGCTCGCACCCCGGGATCGGGGTCGTCGAGGCGCTCGACGAGAGCGTCGTAGGCGCCGGCGGAGTGCGTCGCGGCGACGACCTCCACGGCGCGCCGGCGTTGCTCGGTGCGCCGGTCGCGCAGGTCGATGAGCACGTCGTGTGTCTGGCCCGCGGAGCTGAGCACGCCGACGATCACGGATCGCATGCCGTCGTCGCAGCGCTCGAGCTCGGCGGTCAGCTCGTCGACCGCGACGCCGCCCATCTGCGCCAGGAGATCGCCCGCGACGTGCCGCAGGCTCGGCATGTGCAACGCGCGCACGAGGAGGCGCGCGAGCGCGGGCGACCGGCGCTCGATCAACGCGCCGCGCGCCGCGCGCGCGACCTCCTCGACGGGGTCGTAGCTCGCATGGACGAGATACGGGACGGCGCGCTCGTCGTCGATCGCGCGCAGGGCCGCGACGGCGCGACGACGGACGTCGGGAACCGGGTCGGACGCGCGCGCCCCGACGACGTCGACGTCGACCGGTGCGCCGGTGTCGGCGAGCGCGCTCAACGCCTCGTCGCGCACCTCGGGATCCGGATCGGACAGCGCGTCGGCGAGCAGCTCGCGTGCGTCGCGGCGGCCACGCCGCGCTGCGACGACGAGCGCGAAGACGCGCTCGGCCGTGTCGGGGCTCTCCAGGCCCTGCGCCGCGAGCCGCGCGAGCGCCGCCTGCGGCCACCGATCGAGTGCCTCGACGATCGTGGCGCGGGCCGCGCCGGCGGCGCGCCGTCCTGCGGTCCACAGGATCGCAAGCGCGTCGGGGTCGCCCGGTCCCCCGACGAGCGCAACGGCGCGCCGCACGACGTTCTCGGCACGGTCCAGCAGCGCGCGCACGAGCAGGGGCGCGGCGTCGGGCGCGCGGTCGTCGAGGAGCTCCACTGACTGCAGACGGACGCCCGCGTGGGGGTCCGACAGGCCTATGCGCGCGGCGCGCAGCCGCTCGTCGAGGGGGCGCCCGGCGAACGCGGCGACGATCGCGCGCCGCACGAGCGAGGAGCCGTCGCCGCCGAGACGGGTGAGGAGGAGGTCGGCCCGCCGCCCATCGAGGTCCGAGGCGTGAGCCTGGACCGCGTCGTGGCGGACGGACGCGCTCGGGTGATCGAGCGCGCGGGCAAGCGGGTCGACCTCACTCCCGGGCGGCGGGGGTGGAGGCGGGATGCGGGGGCCACCGGGCTCGCCGGGGACGGCGGACACGCCGATGGAGCGGGGGTGCGGCGGGCGCGCCCGAGCGCCGGCATCCGCCCCTCGCTCCTCGACGTCCACTCCGCTCCCTCCGGACACCGCCGTTCCGCGGCGTCAGCCGGCGACCGGACCTTCATGCCCGGACGATTCGCCATCGCCCAGTTTTTTCCTGTACCCAAGCGTCCTCTTCGCGTTGCACCGCGTCAAGGGGGACGGCAGGCCGCGTGCCCGGGGCGGGATTCGAACCCGCATGGCCCGCGGGCCAGCGACTTTTAAGGTCGCCGTGTCTGCCGTTCCACCACCCGGGCGCACGCCCACGATACGACGGGCGGACCCGTACGCCCAGGGTCCCGCGCCGTGCTAGTCGCGACGGGTCACGGCGTGCCGCCGACCCGGGGCGACGACCGGAGAAGGGTCGGCCGCCGACTCGTCATCGAGGGCGCGCATACGACGCGACGCGTAGCCGAGTGCTCCCGCAACCGCCGACATCAGCCCCGCCAGCACGAACAGGCCGTCGTAGCCGCTATCTGGGCCGCGCCCGAAGAGCCACTCGAGCGCGCCGTCGGCGCGATCGGATAACGCCGGCACGAACAAGGCGTCAGCCGCTAGCCCACCGGCAAGCAACCCCACCGGCTTCGCGGCTCCCAGCGCCACGCGTCTCAGCGTCAACGCACGGCCGTGGAACTCGGGGTGGACGCGCGCGAGCCAGGTCGCGCGGTCCGACGCGTTCACGAGGGGCAGAAAGAAGCCGTTGAAGAAGCTCGCGAGCGCCCACACGGGAAGGGCCCGTCCGACGCCGAAGAGCGCCTGGCCCAGGAGGCCGCTCAAGACCATGGCGCCCAACACTCCGTGTATCCGGCGGCGCGGCCCCCCGGACGCCGCGACGGCGATGCCTCCGAGCACGCCGCCGACGCCGAAGGCCGTTATCACGACGCCGGTCCCGGCGGCCCCCTCTCCGCGCGCCAGCATCGCCGGGATGATGAGTACGACGGTCACGTTGTTGGTGAAGCTGAACGAGACGGCGACGCCGAGGAGCCGCACGAGGGGCGGACGCGTGGAGACGTACCTCCAGCCATCGCGTGCGTCGTCGACGAACTTCGATACGCGCGCGCCGGCCGGCTGGCGCGCGACGGGCGGCGGGATGCGCACGAGGAGCAACGCGGCCGCGGCGAAGCAGAACGTCAGCAGGTCGACGATCAGGACGCCGCCGATTCCGGTCGCGGACAGCACCACGGCGCCGAGGGCGGGAGCGGCGACGTTCGCGACGCCGTAGCTCAACGACTCGAAGCCGGAGGCACGTTCGAAGTGCTCGACCGGGAGCAGCAGCCCGATGCTGGCGTCCCACGCCGACTGCTGTATCGCGTTCGCGATCCCGGCGACCAGCAGCAGGGCGTACACCGGCCACAGCGCGGGCCCGTCGCTCTCGACGTACACGAGTAGAGCCAGGGTCGTGATCGCCTGGGCGAGATCCGAGACGAGCAGCGTGCGGCGGCGATCGAATCGCTCCACCGCGGCGCCGAGGAACGGCGCGAAGAACAACGCCGGGACGTAGCCGGCCGAGATCACGAGAGCGAGCGGCGTCGCGCGGCCGGTTCGCTCGAACAGCACGATCCCGAGTGCGATCGTGGTCATGTGGGAGCCGAGAATCGAGACGGTCTCGCCGGTCCACATGACGAGATAGCCCCGGCCCCCCGAACCGAACGGGGAGAGGAGCCTGCGTCTCGTTGGAGGCCCGCCCGGCATCACGCCAGCCTACTGCGGCGGGTCGCGGCGACCGCGAGACGCGCTAGTAGTGTGGGCCCCCGGCGAACGAGCGGACGGACGCGGACGGACGAGGGGGTCGTGCGGGATTTCGCATTCCTGCGGTGGGCGGCGGGCGCGGACGTCGACGCGCCGGGCGACGTCGCGCGAGCGCGCGACGAGGCCGTGGAGGCGCTGCGCTACCACGGGCTCGTGGGACGATTCCTTCGCCGCGTGGAGCGCGACGGCGACCGCTCGGTCGACCCCGTCCTCGTCGACGAGCTTCGCTCCGCGCACGACGACGATCGTCGTCTGCTTCGCGCCCAGCTGTCGGCGGTTGAAGGAGCGCTCCACGAACTGCGCCCGCACGGCGATCCCGTGATACTCAAGGGCGCCACGGTGTACGCGCTGACCGGCGATCCGTGCGCGATCCACCGCGGCGTCGACGTCGACCTCGTCGTCGAGCGCGCCGACGACGCGGTCGAGGGGCTACAGGAGGCCGGCTTCGAGCTGGAGAAGGACCACGGGACGCCGTACGAGGCGGGCGGACTGGCGCGCGGCGGTGCTCGCTTCGACGTCCATCGCTACTACCCGGTGTTCTCGTACCCGCCCCGGCTAGCGCGACGCGACGCGTCGCCGGAGGCGAATCCCGGCGAGTGGTGCGGCTTCGCGCCCATGCGCGCACGGCGCGTCGCCGCGCCGGCGTTCGCCGGGGCAGCCGTCCCGGGACGTACCGCCGACACGGCACGACTGCTCTTCCCGTGTCCCGAGCTCGCGGCGCTCGTCACCTGCGGTCATCTCATGAACAGCTTCCATCTTTCCAGCACGCCGCCGAAGCTGAGGCTCGGTGAGGTCTGCGACGTCGCCGAGCTGCTACGGCTGCCGTCGTTCTCCCGGGCCCGGTTCGAGGCGCTCGTCGACGAGTACGCGGGCCACGACGCCGTCGGCCTCACCCGGCACGTCGCGACGTGCGCCGGGATAGCGCTGCCCGCGTGGTTGTCGCACGTGTCGCGACGCGACGACTTCTATCCCAGAGAGCTGTGGTGGGGGCATGGTTCCGTCGGCTTCCTCGTGGACACCGATGGGGCGTTGACGTTCGAGGATCTCGTGCGGCGCTCGTTCGACGCAACCGCGCTCGTCGGCCACCTCGGAGGGAACGACGTCGTCGCGGGAACCGGCGACGACGCCGTTCGCTACGCGACGAGCCCCGCGGGCGACGGCCACCGGGTCACTCGGGTGCTCGTCGCCGCCGGTGACGACGGCCGCGCCGACGTGTCGTTCTCGCTGACGTGGTCGGGCGACACGCTGGTCATCGACGTCCGCCTCGACGCGCGCGACGGCGACGCGGACGACGTGGTGCTCCTGAACTTCGGAGACCTCGTTCTCGAGTGCCGCCGCGGGGCCCGCACGGCGCCGGCGATCTTCGGGACGACGCGCGGCCGCCTCCTGCGTGGCGAGGTCTCGTGCGAGACACACGGCGAGCGCCGGATGCTCGTTACTTTGGACCGACGCGCGAGCGACGAGCCATCCCGTCCGTGCGCGTCGCTGTTGCTCGGAGCGCGCCGCAGCGCCCGGTGGCGTCCGCAGGCCTCGACGCTCGTTCCGCTCACCGTTCATCGGACGTAGCCGTGTGACACGTCACCACTCGAGCGCGCGGCCGTCGGGATCGAGCAGCATGCCGCCGTGTGACGCGTCCAGTTGATCGAGCAGGCGGACGATGCGGCGGGCGCAATCGGCCGCGTCCTGCGGCGCCTCGGGCCCCCCCATGTCGGTGCGGACCCAGCCGGGATCTACCGCCACGACGGTGATCCCGTCGCGGGCGACGCGCCGCGCCAGCGTGCGCGTGAAAGAGTTCAGCGCCGCCTTGCTCGCGCGGTAGCCGAACTTCCGATCGCCGGGGTCCGACTGCGCAGAGCCGCGCTCACTGGTGACGTTGACGACGATCGGTGCCCTCGCCCGAACGAGCTTTCCCATGAGCCCTTGCACGAGCAGCAGCGGCGAGACGGCGTTGACGTGGAACAGCTCGGCGAGAGCCGCTGCGTCGAGCGTTCCAAGGGCCGTCGTGCCGTCGTCGTGCGCCTCGTCCGGTGACACCCGGTTGCGACCCGCGCAGTTCACGAGGATGTCCAGCCGGTCCAGCACGGCATCGCACTCCGCCACGGCGGCGGCGACGGACGACGCGTCGGCAAGGTCGACGGCGACCTTCGTCAGCCGTCCCGGATATCGGGCACCGAGATCGTCGAGCGCGACGGCGTCGGCGGGCCGGCGGCATGCGGCGACGACGGGACCGCGGGCCGCGAGAAGCCTGACGATCTCGAGGCCGAGACCGCGGTTCGCACCGGTCACGAACGACGTGCGCGGTGCCGCCGCGCGAGACGGCGTCCCGGTGGGGTCGGAGCCCATGCTCACGGCGCATCGCTATCCTGGTGCGGACGGAGGGCGCCACGCCGCTCGTGGCGCATGCGGGGAAGGAGCGCGTGACCGACTCCCACGCCAAGGACGCGGCCGGGATCGCGGCGACGGAGACGCGTGTCGCGACGGACCGGTGGCTCGAGAGCCTCGAACCGCTGTATGCGTCGGCGGGACCGTGTCATGACGTCGCGCACGTCGTGCGCGTCGCGATGACGGCCGAGACGATCGCACGCGCCGAGGGTGTTGAGCCACGTCTGGCCGTCGCCGCCGCGCTGCTGCACGACGCGGGCCGCGCGGCGGGTGTCGACGACCACGAGGTCGCCGCGGCCGCGATCGCAGAGCGCGTTCTGCCCGGATGGGGCTTCGACGCGGCCGCCACCACTCGCGTCAGCGCCGCCATCCGCAACCATCGCTTCTCGCGCCGCGACTCCGGCGTCGTCGACGAGCTCACGGCGGTCCTCGTCGACGCCGATCGCATCGACGCGCTCGGCGCCACGGGCGTCGCCCGAGCGTTTCTCTACGCCGGCGAGCACGGTCGTGCACCGCGGCCCGCGACGGCAGACGATTGGGCCGGTGCCGACGTCGCAGTGCTGCGCACGCACTGGAACGAGAAGCTTATGCTCCTTCCCGACTCGATGTGCACGTCCACCGGAGCTCGTCTCGCGCGCGCTCGCGCGAACATCATCGCGGGATTCCTCGAGCAGCTCGAGTCGGAGATCGCCGAGCTCCGCGCGCACGACCGGGAGCACTAACCACCGTCGGATCGCTCGCTCGCGCGCTCGGCCGCGTCGCGCAGGAGGCTCAACGCCGCGGACGCCTCTCCGGCGACGTCGTACGCGCCGGCGAGCGCGCCGTCCTCGACCTTCGTCATGACGCCCGCCCACGACGCCGCGAGCGCCCTGACGGCCCCGACCGGGTCGGACGCATCCGGAAAGAGCGTCAGTCGCACGTCGTCGGCCGAGAACGACACCTCGCCTCGAAGCACCGAGATCACCGCGAGCGAGGCGCGCCACTTCGGGTTGGGATTGACGTAGCCCGCGGCTGCGAGCGCCGCGTCGAGGGCGCTCTCGCCCGCGCGGCGCGCGACCGAGAGCGCCGCCCAGTGAGCGTCGGCCTCCAACATGCCGACGGCGTCCGAGGCGAACGCCCGGCACGCGTACAACGACCTGAGCATGACGTAGAGACTCGTGAGATCGGAGCCCGCAGCGGTCCGCAGCACGTCGAGGCCAGCATCGTCGCGTAGAACGATGCCCCGATCGAGGGCATGCAGCGCGGCAAGGTGCTCGTACGGCAACGCTGGCGGTACGACGGAGGGCGAGCGCGACGTGGCCAACGCCCTCAACGCATCACCGCTCTCACGTAACGACGCGCCGCTCACGAAGTGAAGGTGCACGGTCACTCCGGGCGCCTGGACGAAGGTCGACGCGGCGTCGCTCGCGTCGTCCGTGAAGCAGAAGACGTCGATGTCCGAATGGGGCGTCGCCAACGCGTCCGCGGCCGAGCCGCCGATCAACAGCGCGCCGTCCGGGGCCGCGGCGGCGGCGAGAGCCGCGAGCTCGAATGCGTCGGTGGCCGTCTCCTCGAGCAGCTCGTCGAGCTTCATCGCATGCCGCTCAGGTCACGCGAGCGCTCGGCCGGCGGCACGCTCTCCGAGAGGACGTGGCCGGGCGCGTGTCGCAATGCGTCGCGTTCGTGGTCGCGCGTCGACGTCCGCGCGCGTCGCAGCCGGCTCGCCCACCACGCGAGATGCCGCACGGGAACATAGCCGAGCTCTCGCCGGATGCGCGTCGAGTCGACGGACTTGCCGACGCGGTTCGGGAGCCGCCATCCCCGGTGACGAAGCTCCTCCGCGACATGCGGAGCGTAAGACGCTACGACCGCCGGCGCGTCGAGTCCCAGCGCGCGCCTCTCCGCACGGGCGAGAGGGAGATCCGACGCAACGCAGTACACCTTCGACGGAAGCATCCCGGCGACGAGCGCGAGATACACCGCCTGTGCGGCATCGTGAACGTCGAGACCGGTAGACAGCTTGCGGAGGTGATAGTTCTCGACGGTGCCGAAGAAGAACCGCCCGAGCCTGAGCGCCACGGCCTCGATGCCGCCGGCGCGCCGCGCCCCAAGGACGATGCGCTCCGCGACGAGCTTGCTCAGGTCGTAGACGTCGTCGGGAGCGACGTCGGTGTCCTCGTCGAGCACGCGCGCGTGCTCGCCGGGCGGCGTCCCCGGTCCGTAGACCGACGTCGAGCTCGCCAGCACGACGCGGCGCACTCCTTCGCGCACGCACGCGTCGACGACCGTGGCGGTGCCGCGCACGTTGGCGCGCCAGATGGCGTCTCGCGGCGCCCCGGCCGCGAGATGGGCGCCGTGCAAGCCGGCGAGGTGGACGACGGCGTCACAGCCGCGCACGGCCTTCCGGACCTGGTCGGCTTGCTCCACGTCGACGCGCCAGAACTCGGCGGGCGCGACGTCGCTCGCCGCGAGGGTCGTGCGCGCGTAGGGCGGCTCGCGGTCCAGCACCCTGACCTCCCAGCGCCTCGTCGCGAGCTCAGTCGTTATGAGGGCGCCGAGCCGGCCGGCCCCTCCGGTGACGGCGACGGTGAGCACGTCATCCCCCTCATTCGTCCCCCAACGCTCTGCCCGGGAGGTTAGCAGCGGCGCGCGCCGTCACGCGACACCGAGCGCGTCGCGCGCGACGTCGCCGGCGAGCGGCGACCGAATCGAGCGCGAGACGACGCGACTGAGCCATTCCAGACGGTCGTCGTCGCCGAAGAACGCCGCTAGGGTCGCCGCGAAGTAGACGAGGTACAGGTCCATGGCGCCGTCGCGTACGTCGCCGGCCGCACCCGCTCGCAATCGGTACGTCACCGCGCGCGCCACTCCGAGGTCGAAACCATTCGGCTCCCGGAACCGAAACGCGAGCAGGATCTTTGCCCAGTCCTCGCGTTCGTCGCCGAAGCGAGCGTGCTCCCAGTCGACGACGACAGGCTCGCGGCGCGCACCCCACAGCAGGTTCGCCGGACCGAAATCGCCGTGCACGAGCCGCGCGCCCCTGCACGACGCATCCGGCATGCCGGCGCGCTCGCGGCCCCAATCCGAGACGCCCGACGCGAGGCCCGCGTCGACGCCTCGAAGAAGCGTCATGGCGACGTCCCAGCGGGGCGCGAACGCGGCGGCCGCCGACGCGAAGCGAAACGCGCCGTCGAGCGAGCCGAAGGCCTCGGATTCGACCGAGTGAACGAGCGCGAGCGCGTCCGCGGCCCGGCGCGCCATGGCGGTGTCGTAGCGGGCGGCAGGCACGCGCTCGCCGTCGACCCACTCGAGCACGACCGTCTCGCCGGCCTCGTCGCGCCGGTAGTCCAACAACGCGGGCGCGAGCCGCGCTGCCGGCGACGGCAAGAGTGCCTCGTTGCGCGCTCCCGAGCCGATGCACATGAAACGCGCGGTGTCCTCGTCCGAGTAGCGCTTGAGCGCGACGCGACGCGCACCCACGTACGACCGTTCGACGCCCCTCACCGCGTCCCGCCCGCGTCGACACGAGCTCGCGCCCGACGAGTGGTTTCGTCCGCTGCCGATGACCGCCCTCTCACTGCGCCGTAGCATAGGCATTGTGGGCTTCTTCGGTCCCAGCAGCGCTAGGACGAGCGCGGCGACGCGAGACGCGCCGCGCGCGCAACGGAATCCACCGTGAGGGTAGAGCTCGCCGGCATCGACGGAGCCGGGAAGTCGACCGTCGCAGGCGCGGTCGCCAGCCGCCTCGGCTTCGAGATCCGCCGAGTGACCGCATACGGACCGGCTTTCGAGCACGGCGTCGCACAATTGCGGCGCGCGCTCGGCGAGCGGGGCGTCGAGGCGGCGCGAGCAATCGCGATCGGGCGCGCGTTGCTGGAGACGGCGGCGGCGCCGATGGGCCCGAACGTCGTCTTCGATCGCTACGTGGAGAGCGCGCGCATGTACTGGACGGTGCAGTCGATCGCTCCCCTGCCGAACGACGTGCTGCGACTACTCCCCGCCAACGACGCGGTCGTGCTGCTCGACGTCGACGTCGCCACGGGCTTGGCGCGCCGGCGCGGGACGAGCTTCGACGACGTCGACGCCGAGTCGGCGTACCTCGACCGCTGCGTCACGTACCTGCGAGGCGCGGCGCGGCGAAACGGATGGATCGTCATCGACGCGCGCGCACCGCTCGAGGACGTCGCTGAAGAGGTCGTCACGGCAGTGCGCGCGCGGACGTGACGCGCGCCCACGCCGGCGGCGACGCGTGCCCGAGGCGGGATTCGAACCCGCATGGCCCGCGGGCCAGCGACCTTTGAGGGCGCCGTGTCTGCCGTTCCACCACCCGGGTGCACGCCCACGATACGACGGGCGGACCCGTACGCCCAGGGTCACGCGCCGCGGCGGGCCGACGGCGCGTCACACCAGCGGCCACGGCAGCGGGCGGTCGCCCGCGGGGGCCGGGTAGCGGCCCGCGGCCAACAACTCCGCGACGCGGCGCGCGGTCGCGGCGACCTCGTCGGGAGCAAGCAGGGCGGCGAGCTCGGCGCGCAGCGGCCCGCCGTCGAGCGCGCCGCGCAGGCGCGCCAGCGCGGCCCGCACCGCGTCGCCGAGCGGCTCGTCGGCGAACTCCCAGATCACCGTGCGCAGCTTCGGCTCGACGTGGAACGACAGCCCGTGGTCCACGGCCCACAGACGTCCGTCGCGGTCCTCGAGCACGTGGCCGCCCTTGCGATCCGCGTTGTTGACGACGGCGTCGAACGCGACGAACGGCTCGAAGTCGTCGGGGCGCTCGTCGAAGAGCACGAAGTAGTGGCGCTCGGGGTCGTGCTCGACGAACAGCTGCAGCGACCCCGCGCCGAGCGGCGCGTCGTCGCGCAGGACCGTCGGCGGCACGAAGCCCCACCCCGCGGCCTCGGCGACCGCGTACGCGGCGACTTCGCGCGCCGCGAGCGTCCCGTGCGGGAAGTCCCACAGCGGCCGCTCGCCGCGGCGCGGCTTGTACACCGCGAGCGTCTCGCCGTCGGGCACGCCGACGCGCGCGAGGAACGTGTAGTTGGACGAGTACGGCAGGAGGCCGAGGACCTCGACCTCGCCGCGGCTCAACAGGTCGAGGACGGCCGGCGCGGCCTCGCCCACGTCATGCCCCGAGCCGGTGGCCGAACGTCATGCCCCGAGCGGCTCGCATCTCATGCCCCGAGACGGTGGCCGTTGGACGCGGGACACGCGTGGCCCTCGGGGTCCATCGGCAGGCCGCACAGCTGGCACAGCGGACGTCCCTCCGCGACGACCGCGACCGCGTGCAGCACGAACGCGCGCACCTGCTCGCGCCGCAGCGTGAGACGGACGAGCGACTCCTCGTCGTCGTCGTCCTCGCCGGTCTGCAGCAGCACGACGACGCGGTCGTCGTCCTCCTCGTAGGCGAGCCCGATCGTGCCGACGCGCCCGCCGGGGGCCTCGGGCTCGAGCGCGAGCTCGGGGTCGCGGGCCGGGGTCCCGCCGCGCACGACGTCGTCGTGGTCGACCAGCAGCAACAGCTCCTGGAGCTTCTCGGCGAGCGCGGCGACCTGCGCCTTCTCGATCCCGAGCGTCACGTTGCCGGCCGCCGAGCGCGCCTGGAGGTAGAACGCGCGCTGCCCCGGCTCGCCCTCGTAGTCGGCGGTGAAGACGTCGGGTGCGATGTCGGTCGTCATGTCGCCTCCAGCGACGTCGGGGGCACGTTCATCGCGAGCACCTGCGGCCCGCCGTCGCCCACCGCGACGACCGTAATCGATGCCGGCGCTATGACGATGCGCTGGTACAGGTCGACGTGCACGCCGAGGAAGTGCGCCGTGACGAGGCGGATGACGTCGGCGTGGGTGACGCAGCAGACCGCGTGGCGCGGGTGCTCGGCCCGGATGCGGTCGAGCTCGTCGAGCGAGCGCGCCTGCACCTCGCGCAACGTCTCACCGTCGGGGAAGCGCACCGACGACGGCCACCGCTGCACCGCGCCCCACAGCTTGGTCCGGCGCAACGACTTGAACGTGCGGTCGGTCCAGCGCCCGTAGCGGACCTCTCCGAGCGCGGGACGGACGTCGATCTCGAGGCCGTGGCGCGCCGCGATCGGCCGCGCCGTCTCCATCGTGCGATCGATCGGGCTCGCGTAAACGGCCTTGATCGGCGCGCGCGCGAGCCGGTCGGCCGCGGCCTCCGCCTGCGCGACGCCGTCGTCGGTCAGGTGGACGTCCGGCATCCAGCCCGAGAGCTTGTGGCCGGTGTGCGCGGTGACGCCGTGGCGGACGAGGAAGAACGTCGTCACGCGAGCGACTCGTCGAGGGCCGCGAGCGCGCTCGGGTTCTCGAGCGACGACAGGTCGCCCGGATCCTCGCCCACGACCTTGGCCCGGATCGCGCGGCGCAGGATCTTCGCCGAGCGCGTCTTCGGCAGCTCCGCGACGAAGCGGACCTGGGCGGGGGTGAATGCCTTGCCGAGCTCGGCCGCGACGACGCCCTTCACCTCCGCGGCGAGCCTGTCGGACGGGGTCGCGTCGGGCGTCAGGATGCAGAAGCACCACACGCTCGTGCCCTTGACGTCGTCCGGGACTCCGACCGCGGCGCACTCGACGACCGCGGGATGGTTCACCGCCGCGGACTCGAACTCGGCCGGGCCGATGCGCTTGCCCGCGACGTTGAGCGTGTCGTCGGAGCGACCGTGCAGGAACCAGTAGCCGTCGTCGTCGATCGACGCCCAGTCGCCGTGGACCCACACGCCGTCCCAGCGCGACCAGTACGCATCGAGATAGCGGTCGGGGTTGCGCCAGAAGCCGCGCGTCTGTGCCGGCCACGGTTTGGTGCACACGAGCTCGCCGACCTCGCCGCGCACTGGCTTGCCGTCGGCGTCGTAGACGTCGATCGCCATGCCGAGGGCCGGCGCGCCGAGCGAGCACACCTTCGACGGGATCACCGGCGCCTGCGACAGGAAGCACGCGCCGACCTCGGTGCCGCCCGACAGGTTGATGATCGGGCAGCGCCCGCCTCCGACGACGTCCGCGAACCACCGGTACGGCTCGGGGTTCCACGGCTCGCCCGTCGACGCCAGGATCCGCAGCGACGAGAGGTCGTGGGCGCGCACGGGATCGGCGCCCGCGGGCATGAGCGCGCGCACGAGCGTGGGCGAGATGCCGAGCACCGACACGCGATGACGCTCGCACAGCGCCCACACGCGATCGGGACCGGGATGGTTCGGCGCGCCCTCGTACATCACGACGCACGCGCCGTTGGCGTGGCCGCCGATCATCTCCCACGGGCCCATGATCCAGCCCATGTCGGTGACCCAGTAGAGGACGTCGTCGGCGCCGACGTCGGTCTGGTACGCGCACTCCTCGGCGAGCTTGACGAGCAGTCCGCCGTGCACGTGGACGCTGCCCTTGGGCCTGCCGGTCGTGCCCGACGTGTAGGCGATCATGAAAGGCGTCTCGGGGTCGAGCTCGTCGGCGCGTCCGAGCGGCTGCTGCGCGCCGAACGCGTCGTCCCACGAAACGTCGCGCGCGCCCGCCGGCGGGTCGGAGTCGCCGAAGCGCCGCAACACGATGACGTGCTCGACCGACGGCGACGACGCGACCGCCTCGTCGGCGACGCTCTTCATGTCGACGCGCGCGCCACGCCGCAGGAAGCCGTCGGCGGTGACGAGGACCTTCGCCTCCGCGTCGGCGAGACGCGTGGCGACCGCAGGCGCGCCGAAGCCCGAGAACACCGGCATGTAGACGGCGCCGATCTTGGCGCACGCGTACATCGCCACCACGGCCTCGGGCACCATCGGCATGTAGACGCCGACGCGGTCGCCGCCCGCGACGCCGAGGTCGCGCAGTCCCTGGGCGGCGCGCCCCACGGCCTCGTGCAGGTCCCAGTACGTCAGCGTGCGGACGGCGCCGTCCTCGCCCTCCCACACCACAGCGCGCGCGGTCGCGTGCGCGCCGAGCGCGTGACGATCGACGCAGTTGTGCGCGACGTTGACGCGGCCCCCGACGAACCAGCGCGGCCACTGGGGGCCGCGCGACGCGTCGAGCACGCGCTCGTAGGGCTGCGTGAACTCGATGCCAAGGTCGGCGACGACGGCGTCCCAGAACCACTCGGGATCGTCCTGCGAGCGGCGCACGAGCTCGGCGTAGTCGTCGACGCCGTGCTTGCGCATGAAGCGCGTGACGTTGGCGCTCTCGACGTACTCGTGCGACGGCTCCCACGCAAAGTCGCTCATGCGTCGAAGGCTATCGCGGGGCGCGCCGGGGGCCGGGCGCCGTCACGCGGCCGCGTCGTCGTCGAGGAGGTCGAGGACGATCCCCTCGAGGAGGTCCTTCTCCGACACGAGAACCTCCGCCATGTCGAAGACTTCCATGACGCACAACAGGATTTCGGCGCCCGACACGATGACGTCGGCGCGCCCCGGCTCGAGCGCCTTGACGCGCCGGCGCGCGTCGAACGGCAGCGACTCCAGGCGCCGCGCGAGAAGGCGCACGTCTCCGTGCGACATCACGGCGTGGTGCGTGACGTCGGGGTCGTAGACCGGCACGCCGGCCTTGAGCGCGGCGAGCTGCGTCACGGTTCCCGCGACACCGACGAGGCGCGCGCCGCGCGGCACGTCGAGGTGCTCTCGTGCGCCCTCCAGCGCGCCGGTGACGTCGCGCCGCAGCGCGTCGAGCTCGTCCGGCGCGGGCGGGTCGCCGGCGAGATGCTCCTCGAGCAGCCGCACGCAGCCGACGTCGAGCGAGACGAGACGATCGGGAGCGCGCGTGCCGACGACGAGCTCGGTCGATCCCCCTCCGATGTCGACCACGAGATTGGGCTCGTCGTCGCGCAGGTCGCTCACCGCGCCGAGGAACGTCGCGCGCGCCTCCTGCTCGCCGCTCAGCAGCTCGGGTCGATCGCCCGTGAGGCGCTCGACGCCGGTGAAGAAGTCGGCGCGGTTGCGCGCGTCGCGCACCGCCGACGTGCCCGTCACGCGCAGACGCTCGACCTCGTACTCGCCGCAGGTCGCGGCGTAGTCGGCGATCGTCGCGAACGTGCGGTCGAGCGCCTCGGGCGCGAGCACGCGCGTGCGGTCGACGCCCTGCCCCAGACGCGTCACGGTCGAGCGCCGGTCGAGCGTGCGGAAGCCGTCGTCGGTCGCCTCCGCGACGAGCAGGCGCGTCGAGTTCGTCCCGACGTCGATCGCCGCGACCCTCACGACCGGCCCCCGGCCTCGACGCAGCGCGCGCGGCAGTCCGGCCACCCCGCGCGCGCGAGCACGTCGCCGCCCACGGGGTTCGGGGGGTCGGCGAGCTCGTGCGCGACGTGCGCGTGCAGGCACTTGACGCGCTCGGGTCCGCCGCCGGGCGGCGCGGCGTCGCGCGGGAGCGGCTCGAGCGCGTCCCGCCGGGCGCGGTAACGGCCGACGGCCGCGGCGAGCCGGCGCCGCGCCTCGACGTCCGAGGCCAGGCGCGCGGTCGCGTCGGCGAGCGCGCCGGCCGACTCGAGTTGCGACGCGCGCTTGACGAGCACCGGACACGTGAGCCAGAACAGCGTCGGGAACGGCGTCCCGTCGGGCATGCGCGGATGGCTCTCGATGACCATCGGCACGCCGAGGTGGCACCGCCGGGCGACGGTCCACCGCCCGCGCACCGGCCGGCCGAGCTGGCGCTCGACCACCGCGCGGTCGTCCTCGGTGTGCTCCAGCACGCGCGCGTCCACCGCTTCTCTCCTCCGAGCCGCCCGTACGGACGACGACGATAGCCGCGCGCCGCGGCCGCGCCGCGCTAGAGGCCGACGAAGCGCAGGAAGCCCTCCAGCAACCCGGGCTCGGGCTCGGGACGCGGTGGCTCGGGCGCGGGGCGCGCCCGCCGGTCGCGCTCGGCGCGCACGTCGGCGCGCGACGGGGGCATGACGACGAACGTCGTCTCGCCCGGCAGCACGAGGCCCGCCTGCTCGCGCGCGCGCTGCTCGATGTAGTCGGGGTCCTCGAGACGCTGGATGCGCGCCTCGAGCCTGCGGTTGGCGACCGTCACGGCGCGCAGCTCACCGCGCATGTCGTCGACGCGCCGGCGTTGCTCGAAGAGCTGGCGCGTCGGCTCGACTGCCATCGCCGCGACCAGACCGAGCAGCAGCGCGATGACGGCGACGCGCGGTGCGATGCCGACGCGGCCGCGCGGCCCCCGGGCCGCGGTCGTGGTCACGACGGTCCCGCCCGCCTCGACGCGAGCGCGCGCGCGCCCGCGTAGCGCGCCGCGTCACCGAGGACGTCCTCGATGCGCAGCAGTTGGTTGTACTTCGCGGTGCGCTCGCCGCGCGCGGGCGCGCCGGTCTTTATCTGACCGGCGTTCGTTCCGACCGCGACGTCGGCGACGGTCGCGTCCTCGGTCTCCCCGGAGCGATGCGAGATCACGGTCGCGTACGCGGCGCGCTGCGCGCGCTCGACGCACTCGAGCGTCTCGGTCAACGACCCGATCTGGTTCGGCTTCACGAGGATCGCGTTGGCGACGCGCTCGTCGATGCCGCGCTGCAGGATCTCCTGGTTGGTCACGAACAGGTCGTCGCCGACGAGCTGGACGCGGTCGCCGACGCGCTCGGTGAGCGCGCGCCACCCGTCCCAGTCGTCCTCCGCCATGCCGTCCTCGATCGACACGATCGGGTAGCGCTCGACCCAAGACGCCCAGAACTCGACCATCTCGTCGCTCGACAGGCGACGGTCCTCGGACGCGAGCACGTACGCGTCGCCGTCGCGGATCTCCGACGTCGCGGGATCGAGCGCGATCGCGACGTCGTCGCCGGGCGTGTAGCCGGCGGCGGCGATCGCCTCGATCAGCAGCTCGACGGCGTCCTCGTTGCGGCCGAGGTCGGGCGCGAAGCCGCCCTCGTCGCCGACGCCGGTCGACAGACCGCGGTCGACGAGGATCTTCTCGAGCGCGCGGTAGGTCCCGGCCCCCCACTCGAGCGCCTCGTGGAACGAGCCGGCGCCGAGCGGCACGACCATGAACTCCTGGAGGTCGAGCGAGTTGGCGGCGTGCGCGCCGCCGTTGACCACGTTCATCAGCGGGACCGGCAGGACGTGGGCGCCGGGGCCGCCGAGGTAGCGGAACAGCGGGACCTCGAGCTCGGCCGCGGCCGCGTGCGCGACCGCCAGCGACACGCCGAGGATCGCGTTGGCGCCGAGCTTGGACTTGTCGTCGGTCCCGTCGAGGTCGCGCATGAGCGTGTCGACGCCGCGCTGGTCGAGCGCGTCGCGGCCGAGGAGGTTGGGCCCGACGACGTCGATCACGTTGCCGACCGCCTTGCGCACGCCCTTGCCGCCGTAGCGGTCGCCGCCGTCGCGCAGCTCGAGCGCCTCGCCCGCGCCCGTCGAGGCGCCCGACGGAACCGCCGCCCGGCCGCGCGCGCCGGAGTCGAGCGCGATCTCCACCTCGACCGTAGGGTTACCCCTCGAGTCGAGGATCTCGCGGGCATGGACGTCGACGATCTCGCTCATTCGTTTACTCCTTCAACATCTGTAACACGGCAGGGTAGCAGCCTCGGGACGTCGGGGTCGGCAAACGGGCCGAAAACGCAGGGGCGCGCCCCACGCGCCGCCGTCTCACGCGGGGCGAAGGTCCGCCCGCCACCGGGTCGCCGCCCGCCGCAGGGCGCCCTCCGGGTCGATCCCGCGGGCGCGTGCCACGGCCACGATCCAGAACAGCGCGTCGCCGAGGTCGTCGCGGTCGAGCGCGGCCCGGGCCCGGCGCGCGGCGTCGTCCGCGTCGGCCCGGAACCCGAGCGGCGCGGCGCGCTTCTGCGCCTTGTAGGTCCACAGCAGCGCGGGCAGCGAGCGCGGGATGTCGTCGAACGGGTCGGTGCGCTCCTTCTCCGCGCGCTTGAGCGCCTCCCAGTTCGTCACGACCTCCGACGCGTCGGCGACCTCGACGTCGCCGAACACGTGCGGGTGACGGTGCACGAGCTTGGCGACGATCGCGTCGGCCACGCCGGCCACGTCGAAGCGTCCGTCGTCCGCGGCGAGCTGCGCGTGGAACGCGACCTGGAGCAACAGGTCGCCGAGCTCCTCCTGCAGCTCCGCGCCGGTCGCGTCCTGCTCGATCGCCTCGATGACCTCGTGCGCCTCCTCCACGAGATGGACCTCGAGCGACCGGTGCGTCTGCTCGCGGTCCCACGGGCAGCCGTCCGCGCTCCGCAGCCGTGCCATGACGAGTGCCGCGGTCGCGAGCGACGACGCGGCGCGTCGCGCGACGTGCGCGCCGTGGGCGGCGGTCAGCGCGTCGGGGGGCCGGGCGACGCCCGCAGTGACGGTCGCTCCGGCGCGCGCGAGCGCGACCACGCGCGCCGAGCTCGGGTCGGCGACCAGCGCCCACCCGGTCGCGGACGCGTCGGGGTCGTCGTCGAACGCGGACACCGCCACCCCCGCGTCCGCGAGGCGCGCCGCGAGCGGGTGGTCCGGACGTTCGAACAGCACGCGCTCGCACGCGCGCAGCGCATCCCACTCCTCGAGCGTGAGCCAGCCGACCTCGTCCGGCCCGAGCGGCACGACGAGCAGCGGCATACGGCCTAGCCGCCGGGCGTCGGCGCGGGGGCCGGCGACGGCGACGGCTGGGCCGGCGTCGCGGCGCCCGGAAGGGAGCCGGCGTCGGCGTCGACGACCTGTCCCGTGGACTCGTCGAACTCGCCGAAGCGCGGGTTGACCTCGACGTCGGCGGCGCCGAAGACGTCCTCCAGCCAGTTGGACCACTCGCTCTCGGCGCGCGCGCCGGCGAGGTCCTCGGACAGCTGCGCGCGCACGTCCTCGAACGCGTCGGTCTCGCGCCCGAGCACGCGGATCACGTGCCACCCGAACTCGGAGCGCACGGGATCGGAGATCTCGCCGGGCTCGAGCTGCGCGGCCGCGTTCTCGAACTCGGCGACGAACTGGCCGGGCCGGAACGTCCCCAGGTTCCCGCCGCGCCGCGCGCTGCCGGGGTCGGTCGAGTGCTTCTCGGCGAGCTTCGCGAAGAGCTGGTCGACCTTCTTCGAGTCGTCGCCGAAGCGCTGCTGCGCGTTGCGTAGCTGGATCACGATGTCGCGCGCGAGGCGGCCGTCCTCGACGAGGATGTGCTGGACCTCGGTCTCGGTGAGCTCGTCGCGGCGGCGCTCGTACTCGGCCTCGAGCTCCTCGTCGCTCGGAAGCGAGCCCTTCGTGACCTCGGCGCGCAGGCGCTGCTCGAGCTCGTCGTCGCGCACGAACTGGCGCACGAGCTCGAGCGTCAGGCCCTGCTGCTCGATGACGTCCTCGAGCGTGCTCCCCTGTGCCTCGAGGTCCTGTTCGATCTGCTCGAGACGCTGGTCGACGTCGGCGTCGGTGACCTCTATGCCGAGCTCGGCCGCCTCGGGGACGAGCACGGCGCGTCGGATGAGACGCGTGAGATAGCTCTGCTCGAACTGGCGCGCGACCTGGTCGGAGTCACCCTGCTGCGCCGCCTGGCGGAACGCGGGGCTCGCCCGGTGCCGGTCGACGACGCGGTCGATCTCCTCGATCGTGATCTTCTCGTCGCCGACCGTCGCGGCCGCCGGCTCGGTGAGCTCTCCGCACGCGGCCCCGACGAGCGCGACGACGACCGCCAGCGCGGCTCGAAGCGTTCTCGACATGACGATCCAGACTATTCGGTCCGCGCCCGGTCGCCGAACCGCGTTTGCGCCGGCGCGGCGGCGGGCAAGCCGTCGCGACGTTCTG
>DASZZZ010000104.1:0-66015 GCA_036260375.1 Actinomycetota bacterium | reverse complement strand
GGCGCTGCGGCCCGGCGCGAGCAGCGCGCCGGCCGCGGCGACTGCGGCGACCGCGGCGACGCACGCCGCAGCGACGGTCTTGCGATGCAACGGCATGGTCGCCTCCTCAGTAGGTCGCATTGATCATGTTGGTGTTGTGGGGTCCGAGGTCGTCGATCGGGTTCGACATGCATCCCAGCGACGCATCGTCGATCGCGAGCGGCGGATCCGCGGCGGGTCCGTGCGTGAGGCCGACCGAATGTCCCGTCTCGTGGCAGATCACGCTCCTCGTCGGCGACGGCGAGTCGAATGCCGCGTAGTGCTGGTCGCAGTGCGTGGACGTGGCGGCGTCGTTGCACCACACCGTCCCGACGACGTGATCGGCGAGGTCGCTGCGGTAGTGGTAGATCACGTCCGTCTCCGACGCCCCGGAGTAGACGGGCGGGTCCTCGTTGCGGATCGTCAGGTCGGTCGGCGAGAACTCGACGTCGAGGACCGACCAAATGCGCGTCTTGCCCGTGTCGGACAGCGAGATCTGCCTGAAGTACGTCAGCCAATAGCTGTCGGTCTTGCAGAATTTCGTCTCGCGGCCCCCGCCCACGCACGTGTGGTTGTAGTTGGCGGTCGGGTACATGTTGTCGACGTGCGTCGCGAGCGCCGCCGTGCCACTCGAGACGATCGCCGCCGCGACGCACGCGACGACGATCTTGCGTCGCGTTCGTCCGAGTCTGCGCCCTTTCGACACTCCGTTGAGCTCCTTCCTCGTTCACCGTGCGCGGCGCTCGTCGTCGCGACGTGCACGTCTCCTGCCGCACCGGTGTCTTCGGCGGCGGCACTACCGGTCGCCGCAACCTACCGATCGTTCGGTAAGCGGGTCAAGGTGGATGAGGGCTTTTCGCGCGCCCGTCCGGCGGCGCGGCGCCGCAACCGCGTCGCCGTGGCAAATCCGGCCCCCGCGCCGCGGGCCGCTCTAGGCTGACCCGCATGGACGAGGGGCCGCTGAGGCTGTCGCCGTCGAGTGCGTCGGACTTCAAGAGCTGCCCGCAGCTCTTCAAGTACCGGGCCGTCGACGGGCTCGAGGAGCCGGCGTCGCCGGCCGCGGCGCGCGGGTCGCTCGTCCACGCCGTGCTCGAGCGCCTCTTCGCCGAGGAGCCGGTGCGGCGGACGCCGCGGCGCGCCGACGAGCTGCTCGTCGAGACGTGGGCCGAGCTCCACGCGGCCGAGGGCGCGGCCGAGCCCACCGACGGCTGGATCGACGCGGCCCGGCCCCTGCTGGCGAACTACTTCAAGCTCGAGGATCCGCGCGTCGTCACCGCGAGCCGGCTCGAGTGGTGGGTCGAGTACGAGTTCGCCGACCTCCACCTGCGCGGCATCATCGACCGGCTCGAGGAGCGCTCCGACGGGTCGTGGGTCCTGACTGACTACAAGACCGGGCGCGTGCCGGGCGAGACCCGGGAGCTGAGCGCGTTCTTCGGGCTGCGCTTCTACGCGCTCGTGTGCTGGCGCGCCTTCGGCGTGATGCCGAAGGAGATCCGCCTCGTGTACCTCGCGAACCCGGCGGTCCTGACGCTGACGCCGCACGCGCGCATGCTCGTCGCGTTCGAGCGCCAGATGCAGGCGCTCGCGCAGGCGATCCGGCGCGCGCTCGTGACCGGCGACTGGCGGGCGCGCCCGTCGCCGTTCTGCATGTCGTGCGGGTTCCAGTACCGCTGCCCCGCGTGGGCCTCGGTCAGCGAGTCGCCCGGCGCCTAGCCCCGGCGCGACTCGGGCCGCCCGCCCGGGCGGCCCGTTCGCAGCGTCTTGGTTTCGCCGCTACGCGTTCTTCGGGAGCATGCGGGTCATCTTGGTCCCGCACACGGGGCACGAGCCCTGCGCCGCCTTCGAGCCGTTGGCGAGCTCGATGACGTCGCCCTCGAAGTCGCGCTTCTCGCGGCACTTCACGCAGTAGCCGTTGTACGTGTCGGCCATGGATTCCACGCTCCTCTCTCTCGTGTGACGGGCGCCGCAGCAGCGCCGCGCCCTATCGTGACACCTACCCCGCCTAGGGCGCGGATTTGCCGCTACGCTGCGTAGTCGCCGCCGCCCGAGCGGGGGCTTCGTGGCCCGTCTCGTCACGCTCCGTAGCCGGCGCCGGACCGCTCGGCGCCCGCGCCGCCGTCCAGCGCGGCGGCGCGCCCCGGTAGCGCGCCAGGATGGCGAGGCACAGCAGGCCGAGGGTGAGCGACGTGATCTGACTCCCGGTGAGGCCGAAGTAGCGCTTGTCGACGCGCAGGAAGTCGGTCACGACGCGCATCGCGCCGTACCACACGACGAACACGAGGGCCGGGACGCCGACGTTGCGCGTCCGCCGCGCGAGCCACAGCAGCACGACGCACAGCAGGCCCGCGGACAGGAAGTCGTACAGCGCGGTCTGGTGCAGCACGACGTCGAAGCAGCCGAGCGACGGGGGCCGGCCCGCCTCCACGAGGCCGCGGTACTCGGCCGCGCTGCGCGCCGCGGGGCCCCCGACCTCGCCGGCGCAGCGCCACCCCAACGGCCACGTCGTCGGCTTGCCGAGGTGGTCGCCGATGACGAGGTCGCCGACGCGTCCGACGAAGATGCCGAACGCGAGGCACGGCGCCGCGAGGTCCATCGTCGACCAGAACGGGATGCCGTGGCGGCGCAGGTACGGAACCGCCGCGAGCACCGCGCCGACGATGCCGCCGAGCAGCGAGATGCCGCCCTCCCACACCTTCAGCACGCCGAGCGGGTCGTCGCCGCCGGAGGTGACCTCGGACAGGTGCCCGACGACGTAGGCGAGGCGTGCGCCGACGACCGCGCCGATCAGCGCCCAGAAGAGCCCGTTGTAGATGTCCGTCTCGGTCGGCCCCCCGCGGCGCTCCGAACGTCGCACGAGCATGCGCGCCCCGAGCAGCACGCCGACCGCGATGCCGATGCCGTGCGGCGACACCGCGAGCGGGCCCAGCTCGATGCGCGGGACGATCGACCACTCGAGGGGCCCGAACGCGAGCGCGGTCACGGGCGGGCGCGCCCGGGGGACGCGGAGTGGGCGGCGCGGCGGCCGCGGCGATCGGACGGGGTCGTCATCGGCTCCGGTGTCGGGGTCGGTCGAGGCCGAGTGTAGACGGGGGCGCGGGCACGGGGCGCGCGGGGCGCCCGGTGTGGCACGCTCGCGGCCCGTCCGACGCGACCGGAGGCGACCGATGCCACAAGCGATGCGCGCGCCGCGCGGCGCGACCCTGCGCTGCAAGGGGTGGCCGCAGGAGGCCGCCCTGCGGATGCTGCTCAACAACCTCGATCCCGAGGTCGCCGAGCGGCCGGCCGACCTCGTCGTCTACGGCGGCTCCGGCAAGGCGGCGCGCGACCACGACGCGCTCGCCGCGATCGTCGCCGAGCTCGAGCGCCTCGGCGGGGACGAGACGCTGCTGGTGCAGTCGGGCAAGCCCGTCGCGGTGTTCCGGACGCACGACCGCGCGCCGCGCGTGCTCATCTCCAACGCGATGCTCGTGCCCGCGTGGGCGACGTGGGACGAGTTCGACCGCCTCGAGAGCCTCGGCCTCACGATGTTCGGCCAGATGACCGCGGGGTCGTGGATCTACATCGGCACGCAGGGGATCCTGCAGGGGACCTACGAGACCCTCGCGGAGTGCGCCGCGCGCCACTTCGGCGGAAGCCTGCGCGGGCGCGTCGTGCTGACCGCCGGCCTCGGGGGCATGGGCGGCGCGCAGCCGCT
The DNA here is from genome assembly GCA_036260375.1 of Actinomycetota bacterium. GTDB lineage: Bacteria > Actinomycetota > CADDZG01 > CADDZG01 > WHSQ01 > DASZZZ01. The sequence continues at coordinate 62,303 of DASZZZ010000104.1, read as the reverse complement.
CGCGGTGACGATGAACGAGGGCGTGGCGCTGTGCGTCGAGGTCGACCCCGAGCGCATCGAACGCCGCCTCCGGACGCGCTACCTCGATGCCGCGACCGAGGATCTCGACGACGCGCTGCGGCGCGTCGACGACGCCCGCCGCGCGGGGCGCGCCGAGTCCGTCGCGCTGCTCGGCAACGCCGCCGAGGTCCTGCCCGCGCTCGTCGAGCGCGGCTTCCAGCCCGACGTCGTGACCGACCAGACGTCGGCACACGACATGCTCAACGGCTACATGCCCGCCGGCACGACGCTCGACGAGGCGGCGGCGTTGCGGCGCGACGATCGCGACGGCTACCTCAAGCGCGCGTTCGAGTCAGTCGCCGCGCACGTCGAGGCGTGGCTCGCGCTGAAGGATCGCGGCGCGGTCGCGTTCGACTACGGCAACAACATCCGTACGCAGGCGGCGTCGGCCGGCGTCGAGCGCGCCTTCGACATCCCCGGCTTCGTGCAGGAGTACGTCCGGCCGCTGTTCTGCGAGGGCAAGGGCCCGTTCCGGTGGGCCGCGCTGTCGGGCGATCCCGCCGACATCGCCGCCACCGACGCGGCGATCCTCGAGCTGTTCCCCGACGACGAGCGCCTCGCGCGCTGGATCCACATGGCACAGGAGCGCGTCGCGTTCCAGGGGCTCCCGGCCCGCATCTGCTGGCTCGGCTACGGCGAACGAGCGCGCGCCGGGCTCGCCTTCAACGAGCTCGTCGCGTCGGGCAAGGTGAGCGCGCCCGTCGTCATCGGGCGCGACCACCTCGACTCGGGCTCGGTCGCGTCGCCGTACCGCGAGACCGAGGGGATGATCGACGGGTCCGACGCGATCGCCGACTGGCCGATCCTCAACGCGCTCCTCAACGCGTCGGCCGGCGCGCACTGGGTCTCCGTCCACCACGGCGGCGGAGTCGGCATCGGCTACTCGATACACGCGGGGATGGTCGTCGTCGCCGACGGCAGCGACGACGCCGCGGCCCGGCTCGAGCGCGTCCTCGACACGGATCCCGGCCTCGGCGTCGCGCGCCACGCCGACGCCGGCTACGCGCGCGCGGTCGAGGTCGCGCGCGAGCGAAACGTGCGCCTGCCGGTCGCGCCGAAGGTGCGCGACGAAGGCGCGTCGTGAACGAGCGCATGGGGGACGACCGCGAGCTGAGCGACGACGAGCGCGCCGACGCGGAGGCTCCGTCGCGCCCCGACGGAGAGGGCGGACCCGACCGGCGTGCCGGGGGGCCGGGCGAGACGCGCGCGCGCGAGCGCACGGCCGACTTCTTCGGCTACGTGGAGGACGCCTTCTACGTCGCCGTGTCAGTCGCGCTGTCGCTCGGCGGAGTCGTCCTGTTCGGCTACGTCGTCTACGACTTCGTCGCCCACGCGACCGAGGACCCGATGTCGACGCTGATCCTCGAGCTGCTCGACGGGCTCCTGCTCGTGTTCATCATCACCGAGCTCATCCACACCGTGCGCGCCGTGATCGACGAGAAGGTCCTGCTCGCCGAGCCGTTCCTCATCGTCGGCATCGTCGCGGCGATACGCCGTCTCATCGTCGTGGGTGCTCAGGCCAAGGAGCTGCTCGGGACCCCGGAGTTCACCGACACGCTCGTCGAGATCGCGGTGCTGTCGGTCGGCGTCGTGCTGCTGAGCCTCGCCGTGTTCCTGTTTCGCAAGACGACGCACAGCGAGCCGCGTCCCGCGCACGAACCGGGCTGACGAGGCGCTAGCGCGCCGGGCGGTCGGCGACGCGGTAGACGAACCGAAGACCCGACCATGTCGCGTCGATCGCACAGACCTTGTTGTCGACGAGGCCTGCGTCGAGGCCGACGCGCTGCACGACGCCCTCGGTGAGGTCGGTGTCGACTCCCGACGACCGCTTGGGCCACGCGACCCACAGCGCGCCGGCCGGATCGAGGACACGCGCGAGCGCCGCGAAGCGCCGCTCGAGATCGGTGCGGCGCGTCGCGAACAGGACGACGACGTCGAGGGGGCCGCGGGCCCGTGCCCGCACCTCGACGTCGTCCGACAGCCCGAGCGACGCGGCGAACCCCTCGGGCGCGCGCGCGAAGTGCACGGCGTGGCCGTCCTTGATCCCGAGCCTGCGCGCGAGCGGCGTGCCGGAGTAGCCGGCCCCCGCGCTCACGGCCGCGTCCATCCCTTCGTGACGTCGGCGACGAGGCGCGCGACGTCGCGCCGGTCGACGAGCGTCGGCCGGCCTCGTTCGGCGACGACGCGGCCCCCGACCGCGATGCGCGCGATCGCGGTCGGCTGCATCGAGTTGACGACGTGGCGGTTGAGCGTCTCGAGCGGCTGCAGGGACAGGTCGTCGAGATCGAGCGCGACCAGGTCCGCGAACCGGCCGGCCGCGATCTCCCCCACCGGCAGCCCGAGGACGTCGGCGCCGGCGCGCGTCCCGAGCTCGAACGCCGTCGGCGCGTCGAGCGCGCCGCCGTCGAGCAGGCGCGCCTTGGCGACGAACGTCGCCGTGCGCATCTCGTCGAACACGCTCTGGCGGTTGTTGGCGCAGCCCCCGTCGGGGCCGAGCGCGACGCGGATGCCGCGTCGCAGCATCTCGGGCACGCGCGCGATCCCGTCGCCGAGGAACGCGTTCGCGCCGGGACAGTGCACGACCGCCGCCCCCGACTGCGCGAGCAGGTCCAGCTCCTCGTCGTCCGCCCACACCGTGTGCACGGTCACGAGCCGTTCGTCGAGCAGCCCCTCGCGCGCGAGCAGCCGCACGGGCGTCGTGCCGTAGCGCTCGGCGACCTGGTCGCGCTCGTAGCGCGCCTCGGCGAGATGGAGATGACACGGCACGCCGAGGTCGCGCGCGACGTCGAGGGCCGCGGCGATCGTCGCGGGGGCCGCGGCGTGCAGCGAGTGCGGCGCGGGCTGCACCGTCACGAGCGGGTCGCCGGCGAGCTCGGCGGCCAGCGCGCGGCAGCGCGCCGCGGCGTCGTCCGCGCTCTCGCGGTAGCGGGCGGGAGCGCGCGTCGGGGCGTCGGGATCGTAGAAGGCGCGCGCCAGCACGAGCCGGATCCCGATGTCGCGCGCGGCGCGCACGACGTGGCGCGCGACGTCGTTGCCGTCGTCGTGGAGGTAGAAGAAGTCGACGGTCGTCGTGACGCCGGCGACGAGCGCCTCGGCGAACGCGAACAGCGCGCCGGCGTAGACCGCGTCGCCGTCGAGGCGCTCCGAGAACGGGTACAGGACGTCGTCGCGCCAGCGGTCGAACGGGCGGTCGTCGGCGAACCCCTTGAGCAGGCTCTGGAACGCGTGACCGTGCGCGTTCACGGTCCCCGGCAGCAGCGCGACGCGTCCCCAGTCGTCGCGCTCGGCGCCAGCCGGGACGTCGGCGCGCCCCACGACCGCCGCGATGCGGTCGCCGTCGACGACGACGGCGCGGTCGCGCCGGAACGCACCGTCGACCCACGTCAGCTCGGCCTCGATCGTGCGCACGATCCCTCCTCGGCGGCCCATCATGGCATCGGCGCGAGCGGCCGGCGACAGGTGTCGCGGGCGGCGCGCGCGGGTATGTCGGGTTCGGACGTTCGCCGCCGGACACGACGCGCGGCGTCCCGGCCGCTCGACGGCGGGCGGCGCGATCGACGAGGATCACGGGAGGCCCGATGCTCACCGGCGACGACGCCGCCGTCCCACGGACCACCGGGTCCCCGCGCCCCGCGGCCGAGCCGCGCCGCGCGCGCGACTCGCACGCGCCGGGCGCATGCGGCGGCCCTCCGGACGGCGTCGCGGAGCGACGGCTGCGCCGCACCCTGCCGCAGGTGCGCGACTGGATCACCGACCTGCGCGCGCGCGGCGGCGACTTCGACGCCGACGCGGCGGCCGCCGCGGGCGAGACCGCGCTGCGCCTGCACCGCGCCGGTCTGTCGCCGGAGGACGCGTTCCAAGCCGCTCGCACCGAGTACTACGACGCGCTCGCGCGCCGCGGCCCGAGCGACACCGCCATCCCCTCGAACGGCCGCCGCACGCCCTGACGCCGGGGGCGCGCCGTTTACTCTTCCGGCGTGACCGTTCGGATAGGCGAGGCTCTGACGCTCGACGACGTCGTCGCGGTCGCCGAGCGCGGCGAGCGCGTCGAGATCGCGCCGGACGTCCCGGAGCGCATGGCGCCCGCACGTCGCATCGTCGAGGACGCGGTCGCGCAGCGGCGAACCGTCTACGGGCTGACGACGGGCATCGGCGACCTCGCGAACGTACGCATCGACCCGGCCGAGGCCGCGACGTTGCAGCGCGATCTCGTGCGCGCGCACGCCACCGGCGTCGGCGACCCGTTCCCGGCCCCCGTCGTGCGGGCCATGCTGTTGCTGCGCGCGCGCACGTTCGCGTTCGGGGTCTCGGGCGTGCGCTTCGAGCTCGTCGAGCGCATCGCCCGCATGCTCAACGAGGGCGTGCATCCCGTCGTTCCGTCGCAGGGCTCGCTCGGCGCGTCCGGCGACCTCGCGCAGCTCGCGCACCTCGCGCTGCCGCTGCTCGGCGACGGCGAGGCCGAGCACCGCGGCGCGCGCCGTCCCGCGGGCGACGTCCTGCGCGCCGCGGGCATCGAGCCGCTCGAGCCGTCGCACAAGGAAGGGCTCGCGCTCGTCAACGGGACCGAGGCGATGCTCGCGCTCGGCATCCTCGCGTTCGAGCGCGCGCGCCGCCTCGCGCGCGCGGCCGACGTCGCCGGCGCGATGTCGGTCGAGGCCTGCCTCGGCACCGACCGCGCGTTTCGCGCCGACCTCGTCGCGCTGCGTCCGCACGCCGGCGCCCAGGTCGTCGCGCGCAACCTCCGCTCGCTGCTCGCCGGGAGCGCGATCGTGGCCTCGCACCGCGACTCCGACCACCTCGTCCAGGACGCGTACTCGTTGCGGTGCATCCCGCAGGTGCACGGCGCGTACCGCGACGGCATGTCCTACGTGCGCGCGACCCTGGAGGCGGAGCTCGCGTCCGCGATCGACAACCCGACGGTGATGGTCGAGACCGGCGAGGCGCTGTCGGGCGGCAACTTCCACGGGGAGGCGCTCGGGCTCGCGCTCGACCACCTCACGCTGTGCGCGGCCGGCTTCGCGACGATCGCCGAGCGGAGGATCGCGCGCTTGGTCGACCCCGCGTTGAGCAACGGCCTGCCCCCGTTCCTGACGCGCGACGCGGGCCGTCGCACGGGCTTCATGATCGCCCACTACACGGCGGCGTCGCTGGTGGCGGAGAGCCGCAGCCTGTGCTTCCCGGCGTCGTCGGACTCGATCCCGACGTCGGCGGGCCAGGAGGACCACGTGAGCATGGGCGCGACGTCCGCGCGCAAGGCGGCCGCGGTCGTCGCGAACACGGAGCGCGTCGTCGCGATCGAGGCGTTGTCCGCCGCTCAGGGCCTCGACCTGCGCGTCGCCGAGCCCGCGGCCGCGACCGGCGCGGCGCGCGCCGCGGTGCGCGCGCTGTCGCCCGAGCTCGACCACGACCGGCCGCTCGCGGGCGACATCGAGGCCGTCGCCGGCGCGGTCGCGTCGGGCGCGCTCGCCGGCGCCGCGGAGGAGGTCGCGGGCCCCCTCGGCTGAGCTGCGGCGGCGCGCGCCCGGCGCTCGTAGGCGTTGCACTCGTAGCCGAGGCACTCGAGCGAGCGCCACGCGTAGCGCAGCGCGAACGTCAGCGGATAGCGCTCGAACTGCGCGACGTGCACGCGCTCGTGCGCCAGCAGCGGCCCGACCACGGGGCCGCGCGCGACGATCGTGTGCCCGACCGTCCACGCGTACACGCCGCCCGGCACGAGGACGCTGTGCTCGACGCACGTGACGCCCGGCGCGCACGCGCGCACCGACGCTCCGAGCGCGCGTGCGACCGCTGCGACCGCGGCGCCGGCCGGGTCGTACGCGCTCGGCGCCGGCGCCGCGCGCGCGTGGCCGGACCCTGCGATCAGGGCCGCGGCCACGATCGCCACGCCGGCGCGACGAGTCACGGCCGCAAGCCTCGCAGACCACCGGCGCGCCGGAGACGTGGGTAAGGGTGCTCGGGGCCCGGCACACCGAGAGGAGGCGCATGACGACCGCGCGACGCGTACCGGAGACGTACCGGCTCGGCGCCGGCCACGCCGCGCGGACGCTGCGGCGAGCCGGCTGGCGGTCGCTGGCGGTCGACTCGATCGCCCGCTTCAGGGCCGCGGACGGGTTCACGCACGCCCGCTCGCTCGCCTACCAGGTGACGCTGACGTCGATCCCGGCCCTCGTCGCGCTCGTCGGGTTCGCCAGCGCGGCCGGTGGGCGCGGGCTCCGCACGGTCATGCGGCGCACGATCCTGGGGCTCGCCCCCGGCCCCGCGGGCGACACGCTGACCACGGCGTTCCGGCAGGGCACCGAGTCGGGAGCCGCCGCGCTCTGGATCGGGCTCGCGGTCGCGGTCGTGTCCGCGACCGCCGCGATGGCGCAGGTCGAGCGCGGCGCGAACCGAATCTACGGGGTCTCTTCGGACCGGCCCGCGCCGCGCAGGTACCTCGTCGCGCTGGCGCTGGCGTGCTCCGCCGGCGCGCTCGCCGTCGTCGCGTTCTTCGTGCTCGTGGCCGGGGCCGCGCTCGGCGACGCGGCGCGCGCGTCGGGAACGTGGGACGACGCGCTCGTCGCGGCGTGGGCCGTCGCGCGCTGGCCGGTCGCGGCCCTGCTCGCGGTACCGGCGTTCGCGCTGCTGTTCCAGCGCGCCCCGCGCCGCGTCCAGCCCGGCGCGGGCTGGCTCGCCGTCGGCTCGATCGCGACCGTCGTGTTGTGGCTGCTGCTCACGGCCGCGCTCGCGGTCTACCTGGCGGCGAGCACGAGCTCGCAGACCTACGGCGCGCTCGCCGGCCTCGTCGGGCTGATGCTGTGGGCGTTCCTGAGCTCGGTCGCGCTGTTCCTCGGCATCGCCCTCGCGGCGCAGCTCGAGGCGGTGCGCGCCGCGGACGGCACGCCGACCGAGGACTGACGCGCTAGGACGACACGCGCGCCGCGGCCCCCGGCGCGACGTGCACGAGCTCGCCGCCGCACACGACTGCGACGACCGCGTCGTGGTCGGGCCGGTACGGCAGCGCGTCGAACGACGGGACATCGAGCACGACGACGTCGGCGGGGCCGCCCGGCACGATGCGCCCGGCGCCGTCGCCGAGCCCGAGCGCGTACGCCGCGTTCACGGTCGCGCCGGCGAGTGCCTCGAGCGGGCGCAGCCCGTAGAGCCGGCACGCGAGCGCGAGCGCGAACGGGATCGAGTGGACCGGCGACGTGCCGGGGTTGAGGTCGGTCGCGACCGCCACGACGGCGCCGGCGTCGATCAGCGCGCGCGCCGGGGGCCGGGTCGCCTGGCGCAACGTGAACGTGGCGCCCGGCAAGAGCACCGCGGCGGTGTCGGACGCGCCGATGTCGGCCGCGGCGTCGGCGGACGTGTGGTTGAGGTGGTCGGCCGACGCGAGCCCCCAGCGCGCCGCGAACGCGCCGGCTTGCGAGTCGGACAGCTGGTCGGCGTGCATGCGCATCCGCATCCCGAGGGAGCGCGCCGTCTCGGCGAGCCGGGCCGCGTGCTCGAGCGCGAACGCGATCGACTCGACGTATACGTCGCACGCGCTCGCGAGGCCCTCGCGCGCGGCGCGCGGCAGCAGGTTCGACGCGGCCTCGCCGACCCACTCCCCCGCCGAGCTGCCGCGCGGCACCGCGTGCGCCGCGAGACACGTCGTCACGACCGTCTGCGGGACGCGCTCCGCGAGCGCGCGCGCGAGGCGGAGCTGCCGCAGCTCGGCGTCGACCGACAGCCCGTAGCCGGACTTCGTCTCGAACGTCGTCGTGCCGCGCCGCAGCATCGCGCGCGCGAGCGATTCCGAGAACGTCAACACGTCGTCGTCCGACGCGTCGGCGAGAAGGCGTGCGGAGCGGTAGATGCCACCCTCGCCGCGATGGAGCGATTCGTAGCGCTCGCCCGCCAGGCGCGCGGCGTCTTCGTCGGCCCGCCATCCGTAGAACGGGAGGTGCGTGTGGCAGTCGACGAAGCCGGGGACGACGGTGCAGCCGCGCGCGTCGACGACGACGTCGGCGTCGCCGTCGTGGTCGAGCGCGACGACGCGCCCGTCGCGGCACGACACCGACGCGTGCTCGTGCACGACGACGTCGTCGAACGCCGCGCCTCGCACGGGAGCGTCGCGCTCGAACGCGACCAGCGACGCGGCGCCCTCGACCGCGATCGACGTCACGACTCGTCCTCCGACGACCGGCGGCGCGGCACCTTGCGGTAGAAGACCGTGCCGTCGCGCTCGCCGCGCTCGACGTCGCCGGTCCTGCACAAATAGTCGAGGTGCGCGATCGCCTCGCCGAGCGCGAGCCGGCGCTGGAAGTTCAGCAGCGCGGGGCCGAAGATCTCCTGCGTCACGTACGAGGCGGTGCGCGGCTCGTGGCGCACGACCTGCACCACGGAGCCGAGGCGGCGGTCGTGGTGGCGCGCGATCGAGCGAGCGCGCGCGCCCCCGTCCTCGAACGGACGGCCGTGGCCCGGAAGCACGAGACCGGGCTCGAGCTCCTCGACGCGCTCGAGCGAGCGCAGGTAGTCGCCGAGCGGGTCCTCGTCGTCGCCGGGGCGGAAGTCGATGTGGGGCGTGATGCCCCCGAGCAGGTGGTCGCCGGAGACGAGGATGCCGTCGCCGGCGGCGAACAGGCACACGTGCGAGCGCGAGTGCCCCGGCGTGTGGTGGATCGTCCACGTCCGCCCGCCGGCCTCGAGCGTGTCGCGGTCGGCGACGGGCCGCGTCGCGTCCACGACGCCGGAGACGAACGCCCGCCAGTCCTCGAACTCGGTGAGCTCGCGCGCGTCGTGCGCGTCGATGCCGTGGCGCGCGAGCTCCGCGCGCAGCGACTCCGTGCGCGCGCGCGGATCGGCGTAGACGCGCACGTCCTCCGACGCCCGCTCGTGCATCCACAGCTCGCATCCCGTGCGCTCGACGAGGCGCGCCGCCATGCCGTAATGGTCGACGTGCGGGTGCGTCACGACGAGGCGACGGACGTCGCCCGGCGCGACGTCGCACGCGGCGAGCGCGGCGACGAGCTCGTCCCAGCCGTGGTCGCCGGCGGGGTCGGGGTCGAATATGCCGCAGTCGACCAGCGTGACGCCGTCGCCGTCTCGCAGCGCGTACGCGTTCACGCGGTCGAGCCCTGGAAACGGCAGCGGCAGCACGAGCCGGAAGACGCCCGGAGCGGGCTCGCGGCGGCGATGGGAGCGTGGCATGCGCGCGTCCGGCCTACTCGTGCACCTGCTCCTTGATCACGAACGACACGCGCACGAGGACGCGGTAGGTCAGCTCGCCGTCGTCGACGACGCCATCGATGCGCTCGATCTCGAACGACGACACGCCGCGCAGCGTGAGCGCCGCGCGCGACACCGCCTCGGACACCGCGGCCTCGATCGTGTCACCCGTCGCGGTGAGATCGATGGACTTCTCGACGGACATGCGCTCCCCTTTCGGACGACCGGTGCGTCATCCTAGTGGGGGCCGTCCGCGCGTGCGCGGAGCGCTCAGGGGCGCTCGCCGAAGCTCTCGCGCTCTCCGTCGCTTCCGGCGTCGTCCACGTGGACCGCGGCGCGCTTCTCCTCGCCGGCGACGCCGCGCACACGCCCGGATTCGTTCATCACGGTGTCGAGGCACTCGGGACACAGCTCGCGGCGCACGCGCTCTCGGCCCTCCTCGTGGAACGCCTCCTTCATCTGCCGGCGCGGAAACTCGCGCCCGCATCGATCGCATGTGAACGTGTCGCTCACGGCCACCTCCGTAGCTCGACAGCGATACGACCGTGCCCGCACGCGCCGCGCTCGAAACGCGGGCTACCGGCGCCCCACGCCCGTCGCCAGCTCGCGGATGCGGAGCGGACCGCCGGTGTGGGGCGCGAGCGGAGGCGTCGCGATGCCCGCGTTCGTGCGCATGCCCTCGAGGAGCTCGACGAGTGCCTCGGTCGCGCTCCGGCGCGGCGTCCATCCGAGCTCGGCGCGCGCCCGCGACGTGTCCATGATGGGCGTCTGCAACCCCATGTCGACCCAACCCGGCGGGGTCGGCTGCAGGTGCAGCCGCCACGTCGCGTCGGTCGCGGCGCGCACGACACGGGCGGACACCCGCACCGGCCTCGCGCCCGCGACGCGTCCGAGCACGTCGGGGTCGAGCACGGGATCGGCGGCGACGTTGAACGCGCCGCGCGCGTCGCCGAGGATCGCGCTGCGGTACGCCTCCGCGACGTCGTCGGTGTGCACGGCCTGGAACCGCAGCCGCGCGACGTTGGGCACGATCGGCAGCAGCGAGCGCCGCAGGAGCGACGTCGGCAGCAGCGGTCCCGCGAACAGCCGGCGGACGCCCGACGCCGCGTCGCGCTTGAAGATGAGAGCGGGGCGCAGCCGCACGACGCGTACGCTCGGATGGTCGCGCTCGAAGGCGTCGAGCATCGCCTCGACGTCGGCCTTGTGGCGCGAGTAGAACGACGTCCCGATCCCGCGCGCGGGCCACGACTCGTCGACGCCGCGGTCCTTCGGCCCGGGCGAGTACGTGCCGACCGACGACGCGTAGACGAGCGCGGGGACGCGCGCCTCGGCGACGGCGTCGAACACGCGCCGGCTTCCCGTGACGTTGGTCGCGTAGAGCGCGTCGAGGTCGCGCGACGGCTGGATGAGCCACGCGAGGTGCACGACGGCGTCCGCGCCGCGCAGCGGCTCGACGAGGTCGGAGCGCGACACGTCGGCGGCGCGCCACTCCGTCTTGGGCACCCGCAGCTCCGGGACGCGGCGCGCGAGCCCGACGATCGAGTCGACGCGCGCGTCGGAGGCGAGCGACGCGACGAGGCTCGTTCCGACGTTCCCGGTGGCTCCCACGACGACTACGCGCACGGGCCACCGCGTACCCACGACGGGACGGCGTCAACCGGGAGCGGCCGCGCGCGCCGGCGCACCCGGCGTCGCGGCGCGGCTAGCGCGCCCGGTGCGCGAGCGGCGACACGAATGCCGGCGTGCGGTGGCACGTCACGGGCGTGCGGCCGCCGGGCCGGGCCCCCATCTGGCGCGCCAGGCGGTTGCGCGAGATCGTCAGCCACCACAGCGCCGCAGCGCGTGGGTCCCGGCCCTCTCCGGGGCCCGACATCCACGCGCAGTGCCTGCCTGACATGGCGTCCTGCCTCGTCGCCGTCGAGACTCGCGCGGACGTCCCGGCGAAGACCCCCGCGTCGACTGCGACGGAAAGGTTCGCCCGCCGGGGCCGCTCTCCTTCACGCGGGCGACAATCAGCGCCTGCGGGCCTAGATGTAGCCGCGCAGCTCGTCGGCCCGGACGACCCGCTCGACGGCGATGTCGAACGCGGCCGAGCGCAGCGAGGTGCCGTCGTGTGCGGCGCGTCCGAACACCTGGGCGGTGGCCTTGCGCATCTTCTTCTTGAGCTCGAAGTTGACGGCGTCCAGCTCCCAGCGGAACTGCTGGATGTTCTGCACCCACTCGAAGTACGACACGGTGACGCCGCCGGCGTTGGCGAGGATGTCGGGCACGACGGTGATCCCGCGGTCGTGGAGCTCGTGGTCGGCCGCCGGGGTCGTCGGTCCGTTGGCGGCCTCGACGAGCAGCGGCGCCTTGATCGCGCCGGCGTTGGCGCAGTGGACGACGCCGTGGATCGCCGCGGGGACGAGCACGTCGCAGTCGACCTCGAGCAGCTCCTCGTTGCCGAGCGCGTCGGCGCCCTCGAACCCGACGACCGTGCCCGCCTCGTTGCGGTGCCGGTGGACGGCGGCGACGTCGAGGCCGTCGCCGCGGTGGACCCCGCCGCGGACGTCGGACACCGCGACGACCGTCGCGCCCTGCTCGGCGGCGAGCGCCGCGGTCCAGTAGCCGACGTTGCCGAAGCCCTGGACGGCGACGCGCGCGCCGCGCCAATCGATGCCGAGACGCTTCGCGACCTCGCGCGCGCAGATGACGACGCCGCGCCCGGTCGCCTCCTCGCGGCCCGGCGACCCGCCCATCTCGACCGGCTTGCCGGTGACGATCGCGGGCGTGTAGCCGTAACGCTGCCCGTACGCGTCCATCATCCACGCCATCGTCTGCGCGTTCGTGCCCATGTCGGGGGCCGGGATGTCGCGGTTGACCCCGATGATGTAGGAGATCATCGACGTGAAGCGGCGCGTGAGCCGCTGGAGCTCGTCGGTCGACAACGACCCCGGATCGCACTGCACGCCGCCCTTGGCGCCGCCGAAGGGGACGTCGACGAGCGCGTTCTTCCACGTCATCAGCGCTGCGAGCGCGCGCACCTCGTCGAGGTCGGCGGACTCGTGGAAGCGGATGCCGCCCTTGTACGGCCCCCGCGCGCCGTTGTGCTGGATGCGGTAGCCGCGGAACACGCGCACGCCACCGCCGTCCATCTTCACGGGGATCTGGACGCCGAGCTCGCGGTACGACGTCGACAGCACGGCGCGCATCTCGTCGGACACGCCGAGCCGGTCCGCGGCGCCGTGGAAGAAGTACGTCGCCGCCTCGTACGGCGTCATGTCGTCGCTCGGCGTCGCGCCGACGCGCGCCGCGGCGGCGTCGTCGCTCGTGTCAGCTGGGCCCGTCACGTCGGTCGTCACTGTGCCCCCTCGCTCGAGGTCTCGAGCCCAGCCTACGACCGACCGACCGCCGCGCGCTCCGGACGGTGCGACGGTCGCAACCCGCCCGGCCCCCGGGCCGGTGCGCGCCTGCGGCCGTCGTGACCGCCCCGGCGTCAGCCGGAGCTTCTCTTGCGCGCCTTCTCGACGGACGCGCCCGCGGCCTTGGCCGCGTTCGACGTCGACGCCCGTGCCTTGCCGGCCGCGTCGGCGGTCGACGCGCGCGCCTTGCGGGCGGCCTCGGCGCTGCGCTCGCTCGCGCGGCGAGCCGCGTCGCCGCCGCGGGAGCGGGCGTCCTTGGCCGCGGTCCGGGCCGCGGCGCGCCCTGCGTCGGCCGCCTTGCGGGCGCTCCTGCGCGCCGTCTTGACCTCCTTGGAGGCGGCGACCTGACGCGCGCCGTCGCGCGCCTTGCCCGCCGCCGTCCGAGCGAGCGCGCCGGCGGCCGCGGCGGCGGCCTTGACCGCCTTGCGCGCGACCTTCGCCTGCTTCTTGGCGCGCTTGGCGTCGCGCGTCGTCGCCACGTCCTCGACGGTGGCGCGCGCCGTCTTGGCGGCCTTGCGGCCCGCGTCGGCGGCGCTGCGCGCCGCGATGCGCAGCTGCTTCTTGGCGACCTCCACCTGCTTCTGCGGTGTCTTCTTCGCCACGGCAACCTCCTTACGGTCTCGGGCCACCCTACCGGAGCGACCGCGGGCCGCGTCGCGTCAGCGGTCGAGGTGCACGCGCATCCACGTGCGCCGGCCGCACGCGGGACAGCGGAACCACGACGGGTAGTCGCGCAGCAGCGGCAGATGGAAGTGGATCGGAAACAGCAGCACGGCGAGCTCGAGGTACGACACGCGCGTCTCGTCCCGACACGACGAGCACTCCACCGTGCACGTGAGCGGCCGTCGCTCGCTTGCGCTGTAGAGCGCGTGGCGGCCTGGCGCGCGCGGCCGCGACCCCGTCACGACGGCCCTCCCGCGTCGAGCGTGCGTGCGATCGCGCGGTACGCGGCCGCGCCGTCGTGCGCGGGCGCGAACGACAGTATGGACCGGCCCGCCTGCGCGGCCTCCGCGAAGCGGATCGACTTCTTCACCGGCGGCTCGAGGACGCGCACGCCGTAGCGCGACGCGACGTCGGCGAGGACCTCCTGCGCGTGGCGCGTGCGCCCGTCGAACAGCGTCGGCACGATGCCCGCCACGACGAGCTCCGGGTTCGTGAAGTGCCGGATGTCCTCGAGCGTCTCGAGCAGCTGCCCCACGCCACGGTGCGACAGCGCCTCGCACTGCATCGGCACGACGACCTCGCCGGCCGCGGTGAGCGCGTTGATAGTCAGGATCCCGAGCGACGGGGGGCAGTCGACCACGACGACGTCGTAGTCGCGCTCGACGTCGCGCAGGGCGCGCTGCAGCGCGTACTCGCGCCCGGTCTTGGCGAGCAGGACCGCCTCGGCCCCCGCGAGGTCGATGTTCGCCGGGACGAGGTCGACCTCGCGCGCGAGCACGACGTCGCGCACCGGCAGGCGCCGGACGAGCACGTCGTTGACGGTCTCGTCGAGCGCGTCCGGGTCGACGCCGAGCGAGTACGTGAGCGCCGCCTGCGGATCCATGTCGACCGCGAGGACGCGCCGCCCGCGCTCGGACAGCGCGGCCGCGATCGCGAGCGCGCTGGTGGTCTTCGCGACGCCGCCCTTCTGGTTGGCGAACGCGAGCACGCGCGTCATTGGCGGCGCGACCCGCCCTGCGGTCCGTGCGACTCGAGGCCGACGACGGCGAGCAGCTCCTTGACCGCGGCGGCGTCCCACCCGCGCTCGGTCAGCTCCGAGGTGAGGCGGTCGGTCACCTCCCCGAGCTCCTCCGCCTCGAACGACTCGTAGCCGTCGAGGAAGCCGCGCGCGTAGTCCCACGAGACGTACTCGTCGGGGTCGGGGTCGAACGCGGGCTCGTGGATGGGCGACTCGCCCTGGTCGAGCAGCTCCTGGAGGTTGCCGGCGAGGAGGTCCCACGCGAGGAAGTGGTCCTCGTCGCAGTCGGGGCAGTAGAAGACGGTGCCCTTGATGCCCTTCGGCTCGAGCACCTCCTTGAGCACCTGGACGTCGACGAGGTCCTGGCGCAACGCCTCCCGCTCGTCCTCGTCGAGCGGCTCCTCGTCGGGCCCGAGCTGCGGGTCGTCGTCCATGCCCGCATCGTAAAGGCCTCGTCGCCGTAGCGGGCGGGCGCGCCGCTATCCGAGGTTGCCGAGGTACGCGTCGAGCAGCCCCTGCCCCACGAAGATTGTGACCGTCGTGCCGAGCGCCAGGAACGGGCCGAACGGCACCATCGACTTGCGGCCGGCCCGCCGCGTCGCGACGAGGGCGACGCCGGTGAGGGCCCCCATCGAGAACGACAGGAACATGCCGACGAGGACGAGCCCGGGCGCGCCCAGGTAGCCCAGGAACGTGCCGAGCACGAACGACAGCTTGACGTCGCCGCCGCCCATGCCGGCGGGGAACGCGACGCCCACGACGAGGAAGAAGCCGCCGAAGATCGCCGCCCCCAGCGCGGCGTCGAGCAGTCGTCCGGGCGCGCCCGCCGCGAGCGCGGCCGCGGCGAGGCCGGTCCATCCCGCGACGAACGCCGGGTACACGACCCGGTTCGGCAGCAGGCGGTGCTCGAGGTCGATCGCGCTCAGCACGACGAGGGCCCAGAAGAACGCCGCGTACACGAGCGTCTCCAGGGACCAACCGAACTTCGCCGCGGTGAGCGCGAACAGCGTCGCGGTCACGACCTCGATGAGCGGGTAGCGGAACGAGATGCCCGCTCCGCAGTGACGGCATCGCCCGCGCTGGAGCACGTAGCTGACGACCGGGAGGTTCTCGCGCATCGTTATCGGCGCGCCGCAGCTGGGGCACCGGCTGCGGCCGCGCACGATCGTCTCGCGCGCCGGGATGCGGTGCGACGCGAGCGTCGCGAAGCTGCCGAACAACAGCCCCGCAAGCCCGAACGTCGTGACGACGTACGCGTCCGCGCTCATGGCGTCAGGGGCCGGGGCGGTGCGGCGTCACTCCGGGTCGCCGATGTGGTGCCTGATGCGCGCGAGGAGCCTCTCGGCCTCGAACGGCTTCATGATCACGTCGTCGGCGCCGATCTCGTCGTCGAACATCTCGTGCGCGTCGGGCTTGCCGGTCACGACGACGATCGGTATCCCCGACGTCGCGGGGTGAGCGCGCATCTCGTCGAACATGCGGCCGCCGGAGACGTCGGGCATCATGAGGTCGAGAAGGATCAGGTCGGGACGCCGGAACTCCGCCTTGGCGAGGCCCTCGAGCCCGTCGCGCGCCTCGACGACCTCGTATCCGTGCTGCTCGAGGATGAGACGCTCGAGCTCGCGCACGGAGTCCTCGTCCTCGACCACCAGCACGCGCTTGGTCACGGTTGCCCGTCCGCGAGCGCGGCAAGCTCGCATCGTTGTCGCATACGCAAAAGGTATCAACCTTTTTTCGCACCCTGCCGATACCGGTGGAGATGGACATCGGCCAGTTGAGAGAGAGCATTCGCAAGGGCGCGTACGACGTGCCGGCGGAGAAGGTCGCCGAGGCGTTGATGGGCTGGATCAGTCCCACAGTCCGCGTGCGGGAGCCGCGGGACGCCGGCGACCCAGAACCGCCTCGACCATCCGAACGACCCTGACGGCCGGAGCGACGTCGTGCACGCGCACGACGGCGGCTCCGCCCGCGACCGACAGCGCCACGAGCGCGAGCGTGCCCTCGAGCCGCTCTGCGGGGGGCAGGTCGAGCGTCTCGCCGACGACGTCCTTGCGCGACGGCGCGACGAGCACCGGGCGCGGCCCGACGGTCAGCTCGTCCAGACGGCGCACCAGCTCCAGCGAGTGGAACGTCGTCTTGCCGAAGTCGAGCCCGGGGTCGACCGCGATCGCGTCGGGCGCGACGCCCACGGCCTCGGCGCGCCGCGCGAGCGCGTCCCACGCGGCGCGCACTTCGGCCACGACGTCGTCGTAGCGGGGGTGACGCGGACGGCCGCGCAGCTGTCCGCCGTGGTGCATCACCACGAGCCCGCCGCGCGCGCGCGCGACCTCCGCCGCCAACCCCGGCTCGGCGAGCCCGCTGACGTCGTTGAGCAGCGCGGCGCCGGCGTCGAACGCGCGCCGCGCCACCGCCGGGCGCGCCGTCTCGACCGACAGCGGGACCCCGGCGCGCGGCGCGAGGGCCTCGACCAGCGGCAGCAGGCGGGCGGTCTCCTCGCGCTCGGTCACGTCCTCGCCCGGGCCCGCCTTGACGGCCCCGACGTCGAGAACGTCGGCGCCCTGCGCCACCAGCGCGAGCGCGTGCCGGCACGCGGCGTCGAGGTCCATGCGGCCGCCGTCGTAGAAGGAGTCGGGCGTCCGGTTGACGATCCCCATGACGGCGCATCCGTCGCCCGCCAGCTCGCCGCGCGCGTGGGCCAGGCGCCAGCGCGGCCCCCCGGCGCTCACTCGACCACGACCGGCGGAGGCCGCCGCATCGTCGACACGAGGTAGATGCCGGCGAGGATCGCGGCGCCGCCCGGGTACAGCAGCGCCGACGGGACCTCGTCGAACAGCACGTACGCCAGCACGGTCGCGACGACCGGCTCCGCCATCACGGCGACCGACACGGTCGTCGCGTCGATGTCCTTGAGGACGAGGTTCAATGCCGTGTGGCCGACCAGCTGGGGCCCCGCGACGAGCCCCGCGATCGCCCACCACGCCTGCGACGAGTAGCCCCCGAGCGGGATGCCGGCGGCGACGCACACGGGCAGGAGCGCCGCGGCGGCGACCGCGTACGTCACGAACGCGTACTCGACGATGCCGAGGTGGCGGCGCGCGACCTGGCCCGCGAGCGCGTAGCCTCCGACGGTCACGGCCCCCGCGAGGGCGAGCGCGTCCCCGGCGAGCACCGAGGCGTCGAAGCGGCCGCCGAGGTCGCCGCCGCCGATCAGCGCGCTGCCCGCCACCGTCAGCGCGATCCCCGTCCACCCCGCGCGGCTCAGCCGCTCGCGCAGCAGCAGGTACGCCGCGATCGCGACGAACACCGGCGTCGTGGTCACGAGCAGGACCGACGCCGCCACGGTCGTCAGCGCGAGCGACGTGATCCACGTCGCGAAGTGGAGCGCCAGGAAGACCCCGGCGACGGCCGGGAGGCGCCAGTCGCGGGCGGGCCGGGCGCGCACGCGCCGGAGCGCCCACGGCGCCAGCACGGCGGCGGCGGCCGCGCAGCGCCAGAACGACACCGCGAGCGGGTGCGAATGGTCCGACGCGCGCCACGCGGCGAGGTCGAGCGGGTCGGCACCGGCCGGGCTCGCGTACCGGATGAGGATGGCCGCCACGGACGCGACGCACACCCCCACGGCCAGCAGCGCCCACGGCAGCCACGTGGGACTTGCGTCGCGGGCGCGCACGGCCTCGGTGGTCACGATGGCGCGTAGGCTACGGCGTGTGAGCGTCGGAGCGGGTCCGTCGGTGGGCGTCGGCGCGGTCGTCGTGCGCGACGGTGCGCTGCTCGTGATCCGGCGCGGCCGCGACCCCGGCC
Organism: Actinomycetota bacterium; assembly: GCA_036260375.1. Lineage (GTDB taxonomy): Bacteria > Actinomycetota > CADDZG01 > CADDZG01 > WHSQ01 > DASZZZ01. Next base: position 44,171 of record DASZZZ010000104.1, on the reverse strand, counting down.
GCGGCCTGTGGTCGCTGCCGGGCGGGCGCGTCGAGCACGGCGAGGCCCTCGTCGACGCGGTGCGCCGCGAGGTGCGCGAGGAGACGGGGCTCGACGTCGCCGTCGGCGAGCTGCTCGGCGTCTACGAGGTCGTGGGCGACGACCACCACTTCGTCGCGCTCGACTACGTCGCGACCGTGACCGGCCCGGACGAGCCGCGTCCCGGGGACGACGTCGACGCCGTGAAGTGGGTGCCTCTGAGCGACGTCGCGGCGCTCGAGTGCACGCCGCGCTTCGTCGAGACGCTCGCAGCGTGGGGCGTGCTGCCGGGGACGTCCTAGCAGACGAACATCGTCACGAGATCGTTCTCGCGCGCGGTCGCGCCCGCGGCCGGGTCCGTCTCGACGACCATGCCGCCCGTCTCGCCACACGAGCGCTCGAGCTCGACGCGCAGGCCGCGCCGCTCGAGCTCGGCGCGCGCCGCGGCGGGATCGTCGCCGCGCACGTCCGGGATCGACACCGCCTCGTAGCGCGGGCCGAGCGACACGACGAGCTCGACGCCCGCGCCCGCGGCGACGACCGTGCCGGCCACCGGAGTCGTCGCCACCGCGGTGCCGGCGGCGACCGTGTCCGAGTACGCGTGCGACACCGTCACCGACAGTCCGGCGGCGGCGAGCTCGCGCTCCGCCTCGGCCCCCGGAGCCGCGGCGACGTCGGGCACGGTGACGGGACGGGGGCCGCGGCTCACGGTGACGTCGACGTCGCGCCCCCACTCGAGACGGCCGCGCGCGGGGCTCTGCGCGATCACGAGGCCGGCCGGCGCGTCGGCGTAGACCCGCTCGACGTCGCCCAGCGTCAGGCCGCGCCGTCGCAGCGCCGCCCCCGCGTCGTCGAGCGCGACGCCGTCGAGCTCGGGGACGCGCGCGGTCGGCGGGCCGTCGCTGACGACGACCGCCACGGTCGAGCCGGCGTCGACGACGCCGTCGACCGGCTCCTGGGCGACGACGTCGCCCTCGGGAACGTCGCGGTGCTCGAGCTCGCCGGCGACCTCGAAGCGCAGCCCCGCGGCGCGCGCCTCGCGCCGGGCGCGCGCGAGGTCGAGCCCCACGAGCGACGGCACGTCGACCTCGCGGGGGCCGAGGATCGCCGGCGCCGCGGCGATGCCGCCCACGGACAGTGCGACCGTCACGACGACGGTCACGATCACGCGCGCGGCGCGCAGCATGGCACGCCGGCGGTTTCGCCGGGCCGAGCGCGGCCGGCGCCGCCTCCGCTCGCGGCGCGCGCGGGACGGCAGCATGTCGGGCGCGGCCTCGGGCCGCGCGACGTCGGCGAGCACGCTGGCCACCGACGGGGCGTCGGGCAGCGAGCGGGCGCCGGCGCGCCGGAGCGCGATGGCCATGTCGGACGCGTCCGCGTAGCGGTCGGCGGGGTCGAGCGCGCACGCGGTCAGCACGACGTCGTCGAGGTCGCGCGGGATCGACGGGTCGGCGTCCGACGGCCGCGGGGGCGGCTCCGACGCCCGCCGCCGCAGGAGGTCGTCGCCCGACCCGAGCAGCGGGGGCCGGCCGGTCAGCAGCTCCGACAGCAGCGCGCCGGCCGCCCACACGTCCGACGCCGGCGTCGCGTCGTCGCCGCGCGCCTGCTCCGGCGCGATGTAGCGCTGCGCCCCGAGCCCGGCGCCCGGCGCGCCGGCGGCGTCGCGCGCGACCGCGGCGATGCCGAAGTCGGCGACCTTGACCTGTCCGTCGCGGTCGAGCAGCACGTTCTCGGGCTTGACGTCGCGGTGCACGAGCCCGCACGCATGCGCCGCCGCGAGCGCGTCGCACACGGCCGCGACGACGTCCGCCGCCTGCGCCGGCTCGAGCGACCCGCGCGAAACGAGCAGGTCGCGCAGGTCGGTGCCGTCGACGTACTCCATGACCATGTAGTACGCGCCCCCGTCCTCGCCCCAGTCGTAGACCGCGACGGCGTTGGGGTGGGCGAGGCGGGCCGCGGCGCGCGCCTCGGCCCGGAAGCTCGTCACGAGGTCGGCGTCGGCGGCGAGCGCCGGCTGGAGGACCTTGACCGCGACGGCGCGGTCGAGCAGCGCGTCGTGCGCCCGGTAGACCTCGCCGACGCCGCCGCCCGCGATGCGCACCACGAGGTGGTAGCGGCCGGCCAGCGTGCGCCCGGCGAGGTCGTCCAGCAGCCGCGCGTGCGTCATGCGCCTCCTCCCCGGCGGGCTCGCCCCGCGGTCACGGCTCTACACTTTACAGTAACCACAATAAGAACACTAACAACGCACGGCAAGACGGTCCGGCCCCGGGGGCGGTCAGGCGAGGGCGAGCTCGGCGACGAGCGGGAGGTGGTCCGACGCGTCCGACGGCACCGTCCAGACCCGCACGTGCCTGATCCCCGGTCCCGCGACGACGTAGTCGAGCTGACGCCGCCGCACGCCGCGGAACGTCACGCGCCGGGGACCGGGGTCGAACCCGGCGTCGACGAGGGCGCCCAGCTCGCGGCGGGGCGCGTTGAGGTCGCCGAGCACGATCGCCGGACCCGCGCCGGCGGCGAGCTCCGCGACGCGCGCGACCTGCGCGCGCCGCACGTCGACGTCGAGCGACAGGTGGGTGGCGACGACCCGCACGCCGTCGACGGTCGCGACGATGGCGGCGCGCGGCTCGACGCCGGCGCGCCCGGGCAGCGGTTCGACGCGCGCGTCGAGCGGCGCCCTGGCGCCGAGCCCGATCCCGTACTCGCCGCCGTGCCGGCGCACGGTGGCGCCGAACGCGACGTGCAGGCCGGACAGCTCCCCGAGGACCGCGGGCTGGTCGACGCGCTGCGAGCGCGGGAGCGCGCGGTCGAGCTCCTGGAGCGCGACGACGCCCGCCCCCGTGCGCCTGACGACGGACGCGACGCGCTCGACGTCGATCCGCCGGTCGAGGCCGAGGCAGTGGCGGACGTTGTACGTCGCGACGATCACGGGCGCACCCTAGGCGCGCCGGCCCGCGGCCGGCGCGTCCCGCAGGTTGCGCGCCCGCTGTGCGAACATTGACGCGATGGGCGACACCCCCCGCGACGCCGCCGGCGCGGTCGTCGACGACTCCGAGCAGCAATTCTGCTACGGACACCCCAAGACGCCGACCAAGCTCCGGTGCTCGCGCTGCGAGCGGCCGATCTGCGGGCGCTGCGCGATCCCGGCGTCGGTCGGCCAGCACTGCCCCGAGTGCGTCGCCGAGGCGCGTCGCAGCGCGCCGAAGGTGCGCTCGGTCGCCATGGCGCGCTCGCCCGCCGTCGTCGCACTGCTCGGCCTCAACGTCGCGTTCTTCGTCGCGCAGCAGCTGTCGCCCGCGGTGGCGGATCGCCTGATGATGTCGCCGTTCCAGGTCGACCTGGGCGAGTGGTGGCGGCTGTTCACCGCGATGGTGCTCCACGCGGGACCGCTGCACCTCGCGTTCAACTCGCTCGCGCTGTGGATCTTCGGACCGACCCTCGAGGAGGTGTTCGGGACCACGCGCTTCGTCGCCATCTACGTCGTCTCGGGGCTGTTCGCCAGCGCGACGTCGTACGCGTTCGGCGGCGGGGCGGCCAGCGTCGGCGCCTCGGGCGCGATCTTCGGCGTCATCGGCGCCCTCGTCGTGTACGTGTACCGGCGCCGGGCGTCCGCGACGATGAGCGCGTATCTGGGCAACCTGCTGTGGGTCGTCGCGATCAACCTGTTGCTCGGCTTCACGCTCCCGCGCATCGACAACTACGCGCACATAGGGGGCCTGGTCGGCGGGGCGCTGCTGTGCCTGGGCATGGACCGCTACGGCAAGAACGTGCCGGCGGCGGTCCAGGCGGGCACGCTCGCCGCGGTCGCGGCCGCCGCGGTCGCCCTCGTCGCCGTCGGAGACCCGCTCGGCTGAGCGCCGGCGCGCGCCGGCCGCGCGACTCAGGCGATCTCCACGACCCCGTTCGTTATGACCGCCTTGCCGTCCGGGTTGTGCGTCGTGAACGAGAACGTCTCGACGCCTCCACCGGCCTCGGCGCGCCGAAACCTCGTCGTCAGCTCCTGCCCCGGCAGCACCGGGCGCGAGAACCGGACGCCGGCGCGCCTGACGCGCGTCGGGTCGCCGCCGGCGAGGCCGTCGACCGCGCCCTTGACCGCGATCGCCATCGTGCACATGCCGTGCAGGATGATGCCGGGCAGGCCCGCCATGCGCGCGACGGACTCGTCGAGGTGGATCGGGTTGTGGTCGCCCGACGCCTCCGCGTAGCGCTGTGTCTGGTCGTCGTCGACCTTCGTCGTCTCCTCGTAGACGACCTCGGCCCCCTCGTCCGCCGCGACCGCCGCGGACCGGCGCGCGCCGCCGCGGCCCCGGATGAACATCGTGCCGCGCACCTCCGCGGCGACCTCGCCGCCGGCCGTCGTCAGCGCCGCCTTGACCGTGAACGTCTCGCCCGAGTCCTTGCGCTCGACCGACTCCAGCACCGGGGCGACGGTGAGCACGTCGCCGGGGCGGATCGGCCGGTACAGGACGTGCTCCTCGGCGCCGTGCACGAGCCGCAGGACGTCCGCGCCGAGGTCGGGATCCATCGCGGCGTTCATGAACGACGCGAACGCGGGCACGACCGGGAACACCGGCGACGCCACGACGTCGCGCGACAGGTAGCGCTCGTTGGGGTCGTTGGTCGCGCGCGCGTACGCGGCGATCGCGTCGTCGGTGACCTCGTACGTGCTCTCGGGGTAGGTCTTGCCGGCCAGCGCCTCGTTGAGTTCCATCGCTCCCCTCACTCCGGCAGCTCGACGTCGGCCTCGCCGACGATCGCCGTCTCCTCCTGCGCGAGCTCGAGGCCGTCGGGACCCGGCCCCCGCCGCGCTGCCTCGAGGCGTACGTGCACGACTCGTCCGTCGATCGACTCGACGCGGCCGCGGCAGACGATCTCGTCGCCCGGCCACACGCGCGTCGTGAAGCGCACCTTGTAGCGGCGCAGGTGCTGCGGCCCGCCGAACCAGTCGGACACCGCGTGCGCGAGGTAGCCGGCCGGCAGCATGCCCATGGCGAACACGGTCGGCGCGCCGGTCGCGCGCGCGTAGCCCTCGTCGGTGTGGATCGGGTTGAAGTCGCCCGACGCGCCCGCGTAGCGCACGATGTCGACGCGCTCCAGGGGGCCGTACACGACGTCGCCGAGCTCCATGCCCGGCGTGACGCCGTCGAGGGTGATGCGCTCCGGCTCGCTCACGAGCCCGGGTCCTTGGCCGTCTCGATCAGCGTGTAATACGCGCGCATGACCTCGTCCCCGTCGGCGTCGGTGAACACGGACTCGTAGGTGACGAACCTCATGCGGCCGCCGCGCTTGCCCTCCTTGGTGAAGTCCTTCGATATGCGCATCGTCGCGTCGAGGACCTCGCCGGCGACCGGCAGGCGCGTGAACACGAACTCCTGCTCGCCGTGCAGCACGCGCCCGTAGTCGAGGTTCGCGCCGAGCCTCGACTCGCGCTCCTCGCGCGGCACCTGCCAGATCTGCGTCACGGTGAACGTCGGCGGGGCGACGACGTCGGGGAACCCGAGCCGGCGCGCCTCCTGCGCGTCGAAGAAGACCGGGTTGTCCTCGCCGACCGCGAGCGCGAACTCGCGCACCTTGCCGCGTTCGACCGGGAGCCTGAAGCGAAGCTCGCTCTCAGCCAAGCTGGACCCCCTGCCCCCCGGTCGCCTTCACCATCATGGGCATCATGCCCTCCGGAGCGACGCCGTGCGGGAACGCCTCGGTGAGCTTCGCCAGCAGCTCGTCGGGCTCCCACGCGCCGTCCTTCGACAGCACCGTGCCCGAGTCCCACCCGCGCAACACGTTGACGACGCCGCCGTAGACGAACAGGCACTGACCCGTGATGCCCTGCGCCTCGTCGCTCGCCAGCGCGACGACGACCGGAGCGATGTTGGCGGGGTCCATCGGGTCGAACCCGCCCTCGGGGGCCGGGATGTTGCCGAACGTCTGCTCCGTGAGACGCGTGCGCGCGTTCGGCGCGAGGCAGTTGACGGTCACGCCATAGCGCCCGAGCTCGAGCGCCGCGATCACCGTGAACGCCGCGATGCCCGCCTTCGCGGCGCCGTAGTTCGTCTGCCCGACGTTGCCGAACACGCCCGACGGGCTCGACGTGTTGATGACGCGTCCGTTGACCTGATTCCCCGCCTTCGACTGCTCCCGCCAGTAGGCCGCGGCGTGGCGCGTCGGCGCGAAGTGTCCCTTGAGGTGGACCGCGACGACCGCGTCCCACTCCTGCTCGCTCATGTTGACGATCATGCGGTCGCGGATGATCCCGGCGTTGTTGACGAGGACGTCGAGGCGGCCGAAGTCCCCGAGCGCCTGCTTGACCATGTTCGCGGCGCCCTGGAAGTCGGCGACGTTGTCGAAGTTGGCCGTCGCGGCGCCGCCCGCGGCGACGATCTCGTCGGCGACCCGCTGCGCGGGGGCCGCGTCGTGCCCCTCGCCCGCCGACGACCCGCCGAGGTCGTTGACGACGACCTTGGCGCCCGCGCGCGCCAGCGCGAGCGCGTGCTCGCGCCCGATCCCGCGCCCGGCGCCGGTGACGATCGCTACCTTTCCGTCGAGTGACGCCATGTCGCTCCCTCCGTCGGCCTGCGCGGCGTCGCCGCGGGTCCCGAGTCTTTGACCGGGGGGTCAAGTAGGTGCCGCGGAGCATACCAACGCCCGCTCGCGGCCACGGCGAAAAATCGGGACACGTGCGTTGCATTGCCGCGCGCCTGTGGTTTGATTGCGGCACACGGGAAAGGAGGTGGTCCACACTTGTTACCTAGTTCCGACGGACCTCGTGAGGTGACCGGCTGCTAGTGGCCTGAACCTCTGGGATTCTGGCCACCTCGTTTCAGGGCCACGGGCAGAATCCACACCGGCTCACCGTCGCCCACCGCCCCGGACTGGTCCCCCGGGCGCGACACCCACGAAGAGCGGGCGGGCGAGACAAGGCCGAAACGAACGACCGGCGCGGGCACGTCCCGCGCCGGTCTTCTTTCTGGGCGCGACGTTCAGTCGACCCCCCGGCGCCGGAGGTGGTCCCGGCCCCATCCCCGTATCGCCTCGACGACGGGGACCAGCGTCCTGCCGTAGTCGGTGAGCTCGTAATCGACTGGCGCCGGGACCGCCCCCGTCCGGCGGCGCGCGACGATGCCGTCGTCGACGAGCTCGCGCAGCTGCTCCGTCAGCACCTTCTGCGACACGCTCGGCAGCGCGCGGCGCAGCGCGGCGAAGTGCCTGGGCCCGTCGGCGAGCGAGTAGACGACTATCAGCTTCCACTTGCCGCCGAACGCCGCCATGGCCGCGGTGAGCGGACAGCCGTCGACGGCGTTGGCCCGGGCGCGACCGTTACCGCGAGGTGCCTTCTTTTCCGGCGGCGTCGGCGTCTGTAGCTTCGCGTCCATGGCTTTCCGATCGTAGAGGTACGGATCTATCGCACGAAACCCGGATGCAGGGCGTCCGGGCTGGAGGAGGCGGCGATGCCCATGCTCGACCGCTACGACGTCGTCGTCACTCGGGCGACGCCGGGAGCGTTGGTGGGATCGCTCGTACACGAGACGTAGCCGACGGCCGACGTGACTACTGAACCGGGGAACGTCGTCGTGGTCGATCGGTTGCGCGCGGTGGAGACGACGCCGTCGCGGCCCGTCGTGTACGACCGCGACATCGAGACCCGCTTGCTGTACCGGGATCCGGGCGGAGCCGAGCACTACCTCGTCCGCTACCCGCCCGGTCTCAGGGCCAGGCCCCATCGCCACACCGCCGCCCACACGATCGTCGTGCTCGAGGGCCGTCTCGCCGTCGACGAGGACGTCGTCGGGCCGGGGGCCTACTGTCACTTTCCGGCGGGCGAGACGATGTTCCACGCGCCGGCCGGCGACGAGCCGTGCCTGTTCGTGATCCTCTTCGACGGCCCGTTCGACGTCGAAGCCGTCGACGACGAGTTCGGCCGGGGGGACCGTGACGCGACGATCGCCGCCGCCGTCCCGAGCGGGCGGCGCCGCGGTTCACCGGGCGGCGAGCCGGGGGCCGGGACGCGCCGCGGTCGGATGGCCCACGAGCCCGTCCTCGAGCCGGTCCGCGAGATAGGAGTCGAGGTCGGGCGTCTGCGGCTCCAGCACGTGCCGGACCCACGCGGAGCGCTCGTGCTCGACCGGCGGAAGCTCCCACACGCAGCCGATGAGCGGCTTCGTGAGCTCGGTGAAGTCGGTCGGGTCGTCGCCGTACGAGCCGAGGAACGGCTGGTGGCCCGACGCCGCGGTGCGGCAATGGAGGACGTTGTCCCACACCCAGCTGTACGCGTTGACGTACGTCCCGGCGGCGCCGCGATGGAGCACCATGACCGTCACCGGCGGAGTCGACTCGTCGTCGAAGTCCGGGTACAGCTTCGGGAGGTAGTCGTTCGCGGCGCGCCGGAGCGCGTCGTCGATGGCGAGGCCGGGCGTCACGATCTCGTAGCGCTTGACGTGCCGCCCCGCGACGACACCGCCGTAGAACGACCTCGCTTCCTTCGCGTCGAAAGGCACGTCCGGTCTCCATTCTCGAGCGACGAGATGCTCGCGTCTGTGTCGGAGCGGCCCTCGAGCCCGGGGTCGCGGTTACCTACCCTACAGTAGGGTGGTGGGCGCCACAAGGTGACGCGTGAGCGACGGAACCGGTCGGCCGAGGACGAGGAGGGACTGCAGGCGGCATGAGGATCGAGCCCTTTACGATCGACGTCGACGACGCGGTGTTGCGCGACCTGCGAGAGCGCATCGTTCGCACTCGCTGGCCGGTCAACGTCGCGGTCGCGGGCTGGGAGTGCGGAACCGATCCGACGTACTTGCGGGCACTGCTCGACTCGTGGGCGCACGACTTCGACTGGCGCCGCGTCGAGCGGAAGCTGAACCGCCTGTCCCATTACCGCGCCGACGTCGACGGGCTCGCGATCCACTTCGTCCACGAGCGCGGGCGCGGGCCCGCGCCGTTGCCGATCGTGCTGACGCACGGCTTCCCGAGCAGCTTCGTGGAGCACCTCGACCTCGTCCCGCTGCTGACCGACCCGGCGCGTCACGGCGGCTCCGCCGACGACGCGTTCGACGTCGTCGTCACGTCGCTCCCCGGCTACGGGTTCTCCGGCGCGCCGGCGGGCCCCCTCCTGGAAGCGGAAGTGGCCGACATGTGGCACGCGCTCATGACCGACGGCCTCGGCTACGCGCGCTTCGGAGCGCACGGAAGCGACGTCGGGACGGGGGCGACGATCGGGCTCGGCCGGCGGCACCCGGACGACGTCGTCGGCATCCACCTCAGCGCCTTCTACCTCGAGCCACCGCCCGAGCCGCGCCCGGCCGCAGTCGACGAGTTCCTCGAGCGCCAGCGCGAGGAGCGGTCCGAGGACGTCGCCTATTCGCGCCTGCAGTCGACGCGGCCGGCGACGGTGGCGTACGGGCTCAACGACTCCCCGGCCGGCCTCGCGGCGTGGATCGTCGACCTCTTCAGGGCGTTCAGCGACTGCGGCGGCGACGTCGAGTCGCGCTTCACGCGCGAGCAGCTGCTGACGAACCTGACGATCTACTGGGTGACCGGGACGATCGCGTCGGCCATGCGCCCGTACTACGACTACGCGCACTTCGAAGATGCGTCCGAGACCCGGACGCGCGTCGACGTGCCGTCCGGCTTCGCGGTGTTCACCGACAGCTGGCGGCCGGGCACGGCGCGGCCCCCGCGGGAGATCGCGGAGCACGACTTCAACGTCACGCGGTGGACGTACATGCCGCGCGGCGGCCACTACGCGGCGCTCGAGGAGCCGGAGCTGCTCGCGCGCGAGATCCGGGCGTTCTTCCGCCCGCTCCGCGGCGGCGGCTAGCCTCGGCTCACGCCCCGCGCAGGAGCTCGGCGAAGCCGGCTTCGTCGAGCGTCGCGACGCCGAGTTGCTCCGCCTTCGCGAGCTTCGAGCCGGGGTTCGCGCCCACGACGACGTAGTCGGTCTTCTTCGACACGCCGGAGGTGACCTTGCCGCCGGCGTCCTCGATCGCGCGCGTCGCGGCGTCGCGGCTGAACGCCTCGAGCGTGCCGGTGATGACGAACGACTTGCCCGTCAGCGGCCCCTCCTTGGACGGAGGAGGCGGCGCGGGCTCGACGCCCCCGGCGCGCAGCTTCGCGACCAGCGCGCGGTTGCGCTCCTCGGAGAAGAAGCTGTGGATCGAGCGCGCGATGACGGGCCCGATCCCCTCGAGCGCCTCGAGCTCCTCCTCGCTCATGTCCATGAGGCGCTCGAGCGAGCCGACCTCGCGCGCGAGGACGTCGGCCGCCGACCACCCGACGTGCGGGATGCTGAGCGCCACGAGGAGGTTGGAGAGCGGGCGCCGGCGCGACGCGTCGATGGCGCGCACGAGGTTGCCGATCGACTTCTCCTTCCAGCCCTCGAGGCCCTCGAAGTCGCTCGCGCTCAGCCGGTAGACGTCCCCGACGTCCTTGAGCTTGCCCATCTCGATGAGCATGACGATCGTCTGGTAGCCGAGCCCCTCGATGTCCATCGCGCCGCGCGACGCGAAGTGGAACGCGCGCTCGCGCAGCTGCGCGGGGCACTCGACGTTGACGCAGCGGGTCGCGGCCTCGCCCTCGTTGCGCACCAGGTTCGACTTGCACGACGGGCATTTCTTCGGCATGCGCCACACCTTCTCGGCGCCGGTGCGGAGCGACGTCACGGGGCCGACGACCTCGGGGATCACGTCGCCGGCGCGGCGCACGATCACGGTGTCGCCCTCGCGCACGTCCTTGCGCGCGACCTCGTCCTCGTTGTGCAGCGTCGCAGTCTGGATCCACACTCCGCCGACGAACACCTTCTCGAGGCTCGCGAACGGGGTGATGACGCCGGTACGGCCGACCGACGCGAAGATGTGCTCGAGCTTGGTCGTGCGCTCCTCGGGCGGGAACTTGTACGCGATCGCCCAACGCGGCGCCTTCGACGTGTAGCCCAGCTCCTCCTGCTCTCCTATCGAGTCGACCTTCACGACGACGCCGTCGATCTCGTACGGCACGTCGTGACGGTGCTCCTGCCAGCGGGAGCAGAACTCGTAGACCTCGTCGAGCGTCTCGACGCGCCGGTTCTCGGGGTTCGTGCGCAACCCGAGGCCGCGCATCGTCTCGAGCGCCTCCCAGTGCGACGTCAACCGCAGGCCCTCGACGTAGCCGACACCGTGGCACACGAGCGAGAGGTTGCGCGTCGCGGTCACGCCCGGGTCCTTCTGGCGCAGCGATCCGGCGGCGGCGTTGCGGGGGTTGGCGAACGTCCGGCCCCCCTGCTCGCCCAGCGCGCGGTTGAGCGCCTCGAAGTCGTCGGTGCGCATGTAGACCTCGCCGCGCACCTCGACGACGTCGGGCGCGTCGCCGCGCAGCTTGAGCGGCACGGCGCGTATCGTCTTGAGGTTCGCGGTGATGTCCTCGCCGACGCGCCCGTCGCCGCGCGTCGCGCCGTGCGCCAGCGCGCCGCCCTCGTAGACGAGGTTGACGGCGACGCCGTCCATCTTGAGCTCGACGACGAAGCCCGACGCGCGGCCGATGATGCGCTCGACCCGCTTGCCCCACGCCTGGAGCTCCTCGAGCGAGAAGCAGTTGTCGAGCGACATCATGGCGCTGCGGTGGCGCACCGGGGCGAACTGCTCGGACGGCGGCGCGCCGACTCGCTGCGTCGGCGAGTCCGGCGTCACGAGCTCGGGGTACGCGGTCTCGATCTCGATGAGCTCGCGGTTCAGCGCGTCGTACTCGGCGTCGGCGATCTCGGGGTCGTCGAGGACGTGGTAGCGGTACGAGTGGTAGTCGATCAGCTCGCGCAGGCGGGCCGCTCGCTTGCTCGCCTGGGCCTTCGTCGGCGTGGGCATGGGAGTTACTTCTACCGCACGCGGGCCGCCGCGCCGACGCCTGCGTTAGGGTCGGCCGCGCCACGCCGTGCGTAAGAGGAGGGGGCGCACGTCATGCAGGGCGACGACACACGGGCGGCGGAGCTTCGCGGTCGTGGCTGGTGGCGCGACGAGACGCCGCTCGACGACCTGCGCGCCGCGGTCGCGCGGCACCCAGACAAGCCCGCGGTGGTGACGAAGTACGCGTCGGGGGCCGAGGACGTCGTCACGTTCGAGGAGCTCGCGCGCGTCGTCGACCGCTTCGCCGCGGCGCTACTCGAGCTCGGCGTGCGGCGCGGGGAGCCCGTCGTCGTCCAGCTTCCGAACGGATGGCGCGTGCCGGCGGCCGTGCTTGCGTGTGCGCGCGTCGGCGCCGTCGTCGCGCCGCTGCCGGTCAGCGCACGCCGCAACGACGTCGAGCACGCCCTCGTGCGCACCGGCGCGCGCGTGTGCGTCGTCCCGGACGTGTGGCGCGGCTTCGACCACGCCGCGATGGTCGCCGAGATCGCGCCCGAGCTCACCGAGCTGAGGCACACGATCGTGTGGCGCAGCGGCGAGAGCGGCGGGGCCGGCGCGGCCGCGACGCCCGGCGCGCTCGACCTCGACGCGGACGTGCTCGGCTCGCCGTGGGAGCGCAGCCACCCCGCGGCCGAGCTCGACGCGCTCGAGCCCGCCGCCGACGACCACTTCCAGATCGCGTTCACGTCCGGCACCACCGGCGAGCCGAAGGGCGTGCTGCACACCTACAACACGCTCCACGCCGCGGTCCGCACGGTCGCGGTGCCGCTCGGCCTCGGGCCCGACGACGTGCTGACGACGCCGCACGACCTCACGGCCCAGGCCGGCTTCTGCTACTCGATGCTGATGGGCCTCGAGCTCGGGGCGACGACGGTGCAGCAGGAGCAGTGGTCGGCCACAGACCTCCTCGACCTCGTCGACCGCCACGGCGTCACGTTCTTCTACGGCGCGCCGGTCCTCGTCGTCGAGATGACCGAGGAGCAGGAGGCGCGAGCGCGCGCCCTCGCGTCGCTGCGCTACGTCGTATGCGGCTCGGCCCCCGTTCCCCCGCACCTCGTCGAGCGGACGCACCGCATCCTCGGCGTGCCGCTGCTGTCGCTGTGGGGCATGACCGAGAACGGCGCGGTCACGCTCACGCGGCCCGACGACCCGCCCGACTGGGCCGCGCACAGCGACGGCCGCGCCGAGCCGTGGATGGAGCTGCGCATCGTCGACCGCGACGGGCGCGACGTCAGCGGGCAGGAGCAGGGCAGGTTGCTCGTGCGCGGCGCCAGCCAGTGCGTCGGCTACTTCGGCCGCCCCGACCTCTACGACGCGGCGACGTCGCCCGAAGGTTGGTTCGACACCGGCGACCTCGCCCGCTGGGACGGGCGCGGCGGCATCCGCATCTGCGGACGCCTCAAGGACGTCATCGTGCGCGACGGCTACAACGTCCCCGCGGTCGAGCTCGAGAACGCGCTGTACAGCCACCCGCTGGTGCGCGACGTCACGGTCGTCGGCGTTCCCGACGACCGCCTCGGCGAGGCCGCGTGCGCGGTCGTCGTCGCGCGCGGCGAGCGGCCGACGCTGGAGCAGCTCCTCGAGCACCTCGCAGGCTCCGGCCTCGCCGAGGACCACGTCGTCGACCGGCTCGAGTTCTTCGACGAGCTGCCGCGCACGCGCAGCGGCAAGGTCAAGAAGCACGTCGTCCTCGAGCGCCTGACGCCCGCGTGACCGGCGCGCCGCGCGCCGCGGCCGTCGCCCGCACGTGGCCGCTCGTCGCGGTCACGTCGACGGGCACGTTCCTCGGCGCGTTCGACTTCACCGTCGTCAACGTCGCGTTCCCCGATCTGCAGCGCGCGTTCGCCGGCGCGTCGCTCGCCGACCTGTCGTGGGTGCTCAACGCGTACGCGATCGCGTTCGCCGCCGCGCTGCTGCCCGCCGGGGGGCTCGCCGATCTCCTCGGCCGGCGACGCGTGTTCCTGAGCGGCCTCGCGCTGTTCACCGCGGCGTCGGGCGCGTGCGCGCTCGCGCCGTCGGTGGGCGTGCTGGTCGCGGCGCGCGTCGTCCAGGCCGTCGGCGGCGGGGTGCTGACGCCGACCGCGCTGGCACTGCTCGCGGCGCGCGTCGATCCGAAGCGCCGCGCCGTCGCGATCGGGCTGTGGAGCGCGACGGGCTCGATCGCGGCGGCCGCCGGCCCGGCCGCGGGCGGCGCGCTCGTCGAGGCGGGTGGCTGGCGCCTCGTGTTCCTCGTCGCGGTGCCGTTCGGCGCGCTCGCGGTCGCGGCCGGCATCGCGCTCGTCCCGGACGACCGCCCCGAACCCGCCGAGCCCCGGACCGGTCCCCCGGACGTCGCCGCCGTCCCGCTGCTCGCGGGGGCCGTCGCGCTGCTCGCGCTCGCCATCGTCAAGAGCCCCGCGTGGGGATGGGCCGCGGCCCCCACCGTGGCGGCCGTGGCCGGCGCCGGGGCGCTCGGCGCGTGGTTCGCCCACCGCTCCGGGTCGCACCCGCGCCCCGTCGTCGACCTCGACGTGCTCCGGGCCCGGGCCTCGGCCCTCGCCGCCGCCGCGATGCTCGCGTTCGGCGTCGTCCTGTTCGCGATGCTGCTGTGCGCGGTCCTGTTCCTCGAACGGGCGTGGGGCTACCCCAGCGACCTCGTCGGGCTCGCGGTGACGCCCGGGCCCGTCGCGGCCGCGATCGTGTCGGTCGTCGGCGGGCGGGTGACGGCGCGCGCCGGCCACCGCGCCGCGGGCGCCGGGGCGCTGCTCGTGATGGCGGCCGGCGCCGGCGCGCTCGCGGCGTCGACCGGGGCCCGTCCGGACTACGTCGCCGACTTCCTCCCGGGCCTGCTCCTGCTCGAGGCCGGCGGAGGACTGGCCTTCACCGCGCTCAACGTCGCCGCGGTCACGGCCGTCCCCCCCGAGCGGCTCGGGGTCGCGAGCGCCACCGCGGCGACCGCGCGCGCAATCGGGTCGGTGCTCGGGATCTCGCTGCTCGTGGTGATCGTCGGAGCTCCGGGCGCGAGCAGCGGTGCGACGCCGTTCCACGCCGCGTGGGCCGGCATGGCCGTCGTCGCGGTCGCCGCGGCCGCGCTCGTCGCGGCGCAGCCGGAGACGAGCGTCGCGAGCTCGTAACGGCGCGGGGAACCAAACCAGGGCGGTCGGCGTCGTAGGAGCGTCACGTCCGCACGAACTCGGGAGCAAGTCATGCACTCGGTCACGAAGAGGGCGCGCTCGCTGGTGGCGATGGCGCTCGCGGGGCTCCTGGCGGCGCCCCTGGTCGCCCCCGCGCAAGCCGAGCCGGCCACGCCGTCCTCGCTGCGGCTGTTCGCCGAGGACGACAGGGTCGTCCTCCGTCGGCATCGCGGCCGCGTCGTGCTCGACCTCGGGGTGTGGGCGACGCCCGTCGGCGGCGACCTCGACCTGCGCGCGCAGCGGCCGGACTGGGGCCGACCGATCGTCGTGTCGCAGCTCGACCCCGCCACCGGCGACGTCGTCCGGACGCTCCCGGCCGACGCGGCGTCGTCGTTCCGAGGGCTCGACGAGTTCATGGTCGTCACGCTGCGCGACGATCACGGCGACGTCGTGGCGGAGAAGTCGATGTGGCTGTGTGTCCCAACGCGGATCGCGTGCGGCTGAGCGGCGAGGGTCGCGAGACGCCGCGCTTCCCGACGTTCTGCAACGGCTACTGGACCTTCTTCAAGGGCAATCGGTGGGGCATCGACCACCACTGGGCGATCGACGTCATGGAGGCCGGGCCGCGGCGTATGGCGCGCATGCGCGCGCCGGCCGGGCGCTTCCGGGCGACCGTGCGCATCGCCGATCGCTACGTCGACGCCCTCGGAGTCGCGCCCGCCGACGCCGCGGTGACGATCGACGTGAGGATCCGCAAGGGGCGCGTGGCCGTCCCGCACTCGGCGCCCGCGGGCGAGCAGGGCGACGACGGCGACGTCGCTGCGCCCACCGCGCTCGCCGGCGTCCCGCTCGTCGAGGAACCCCCTCCGGGCACCGCTCCGGACCTCGTCGCGCTGCCCGCGTGGCACCTGCGCGTCCACGAGCACGACGGGCGGGAGCGCCTCGGCTTCGCGTCGACGTTGTGGAACGACGGCCCCGCGCCCCTCGTCGTCGAGGGCTACCGGCGCGTCGGCGAGGACGTCATGGACGCGTTCCAGTTCTTCTACGACGACGACGGCGAGCCGGTGGCGCGAACGCCGGCGGGGACGATGGAGTTCGACCGCCGGCGCGGCCATCACCACTGGCACATGACGCAGTTCGTCGAGTACTCGCTCGTCGACGCGCTCACGGGCGACGTCGTGCGCAGCAAGAAGCAGTCGTTCTGCCTCGTGCCGACCGACGCCATCGACCTCAGCGTGCCCGGCGCCACCTACGACCGGTGGTCGTCGACGCCGGGGTCGCGCTGCGGCGGAGAGGACGAGCTGTGGATCCGCGAGCACATCCCCGCGGGCTGGGGCGACACCTACTACCAGGGCGTCGCAGGGCAGGCGTTCGACGTGACGAACCTCCCCAACGGCTGGTACCGCGTCCGCGTCGAGGTCAATCCGGCCGGCGACCTCCACGAGCGGACGACGGACAACAACGTCGACGAGCGCCTCCTCTACCTCAAGGGCGAGCCCGGACGGCGGCGCGTGCGCGTCGCTCCGTGGAAGGGCCTCGACATCTGAGGCCACGCGCCCGGGCCGCGGGCGAAGCCGACCGCGGCCCGGCGTCGCGCACCGGTCCGCCGGCGTGGCGACGCCACGACGCGAAACGCGCCGTCGCGGTCGGGCGAAACCAATCGGGCGCGCCGGGCGTCCTAGAGGCGTCACGTCCGACGACGCTTGGAGCAGACCCCATGCACCCACTCACGCGCAGGGCCCGCCGGCTGGCCGCGGCCGCCCTCGCCGCGCTCGTCGCGGCCCCCCTGGTCGCGCCGGCGCAGGCCGAGCCGTCCGCGCCTCCGTCGCTGCGCCTGTTCGCGACGCGCGACGACGTCGAGCTGGTCCGCTACCGCGGCCGCGTCTACCTGCAGCTCGGCGTGTGGGCGACGCCGGTCGGCGGCGACTTCGACCTGCGCGCGCAGCGCCCCGACTTCGGCCGTCCCGTCGTGGTGTCGCAGCTCGACCCCGCCACCGGCGACGTCGTGCGCACGCTTCCGTCGGACGCCGCGTCTTCGCTGCGCGGCCTCGACGACTTCGTCGTCGTGACGCTGCGCGACGACGGCGGCGAGGTGGTAGCCGAGAAGTCGTTCTGGATGTGCCCGAACGCGGACCGCCAAAGGGTCGACGGCGAGGGCCGCGACGTGTCGCGCTTCCCGGAGTTCTGCGACGACGGCTCGGTGTTCTTCAAGGGCAACCGCTGGGGCATCGACGACCACTGGGCCATCGACGTCATGGAGGCGGGTCCGAGCTGGACCCCGCGCATGCGCGCGCCCGCGGGCGACTTCGAGGCGACCGTTCGCATCGCCGACCGCTACGCGGACGCTCTCGGCGTCGCGCCGGAGGACGCCACCGTGACGCTCCAGGTGACGGTGCGCGACTACCGCGACCGGGGCGCACCGCAGGCAGCCGCCGAGGCCGCCGACGGCGGCGGCGAGACGCCCGTGCCGCACGCGGGCGTGCCGACCGTCGAGGAGCCGCCGGCGGGGACCGCGCCGGACCTCGTCGCCCTGCCGGCGTGGCGCCTGCAGGTCGGCCGCGACGACGGTCGCGACCACCTCGGCTTCGCGTCGACGTTGTGGAACGACGGCCCCGCGCCGCTCGTCGTCGAGGGCTACCGGCGCGCCGGCGAGGACGTCATGGACGCGTTCCAGTACTTCTACGACGCGAGCGGCGAGCCCGTGGCGCGCACGCCGGCGGGCACGATCGAGTTCGACCACCGGCGCGGCCATCACCACTGGCACATGACGCAGTTCGTCGAGTACTCACTCGTCGACGCGCTCACGGGCGACGTCGTGCGCAGCAAGAAGCAGTCGTTCTGCCTCGTGCCGACCGACCCGATCGACCTCAGCGTCCCCGGCGCCGAGTTCTATCCGTGGAACGACGGCCGCAGGTCGCGCTGCGGCGGCTTCGACGCGCTGTGGATCCGCGAGCACATCCCGGCGGGCTGGGGCGACACCTACTACCAGCGCGTCGCGGGGCAGGCGTTCGACGTCACGAACCTCCCCAACGGGTGGTACCGCGCCCGCATCGAGGTGAACCCGACCGGCGTGCTGCACGAGCGGACGACGGACAACAACGTCGACGAGCGCCTCCTCTACCTCAAGGGCGAGCCGGGGAGCCGGCGCGTGCGCGTCGCGCCGTGGAAGGGCCTCGACATCTGACCGGCCCGCGCGCGTCGGGCCGGCGGCTTCGCGCGCCGCCGGCCGCGCGCGCGGGGGCCCTGCCTACTCCGGCGTCGCGAGGATCATGATGCGGCGGCGCGTGAACGCCCAGTCGTCGCCGTCGCGCCGGAAGTCCATGCCGGTCTCGTCGCCGTAGCGCTCGATGAACGCGCGCACGTCGTCGATGCGCCGCCGCGGGAACTCGCCCGGCCACATCCACTTCGAGAGCCGCTGCGTCTCCTCCACGACGCGCTCGTCGACGACGCGCAGCGCCGCAGCGCGCAGCATGATGCGGAACGCGCTCGGGGGCCGCGACGCCGCGTGCGACGGGTCGCGCACCTTCTCGAGCTCGGTCATCATCACGGTCTGCTCGTAGCTCTCCGTCGAGACCTGGTCGACGACCAGGACGCGGCCCCCGCGCGCCGCGACGCGCCGCATCTCCGCGAGCGCCGGGACCGGGCGCGGCATGTGGTGGAGCGCCTGCGCGCTCGCGACGAGGTCGAACGACCGGTCGCGCAGCGGGAGCCGGAGCGCGTCGCCGCCGACGGCGTCGACGCCGGGGTGGCGGGCGCGCGCCTCGCGCAGCATGGCGTGCGTGATGTCGACCGCGACGCGCCGGCGTGCGCCGGCGAACAACGCGAGGAAGTTGCCGGTCCCGGCTCCGACCTCGACGACGTCGTCGCCCGGCCGCAGGCGCGCGAAGCGCACGACGTCGAGGTGGTCGAAGCGTCCCGCGGTGCGCTCGGCGAACGCGGGCGCGGCGCGCCCGAACTCCGACGCCACGACGTCGTCGTGGCGCCCGCGGTCAGGCAACGGCGACGGGGACCGTCGACGCGACGATCCCGCCCCCGACAACCTCGTCGGGGCGCTCCGCCGCGTACAGGACCGCGGACTGTCCCGGCGCGAGCGCGCTCGCCGGCGCGTCGAACGCGACGTCGAAGGCGTCGTCCGCGACGCGCGCGACCGCGCCCGGCGCGGCGTCACCATGGGCGCGGTGCTGGAGAAGGACGCGCTCGCCGGGGGCCGGAGGACGGTCGACGAAGCGGGCCTCGCGCACCCGCACCGACGCGACGTCGAGGTCGGCGCGCGCTCCGACGACGACGGTGTTCGTGCGCGCGTCGATACCGGTCACGAACACCGGCGCGCCGAGCGAGACGCCGAGCCCCCGCCGCTGGCCGACCGTGTAGCGCCCGATGCCGCGATGCTCGCCGACGCGGCGGCCGTAGCGATCCACGATCGCCCCCGAACGCGCGGCGTGCGCGACGTGACGCTCGACGTACGCGCCGACGTCGCCGTCGCGCACGAAGCAGATCTCCTGCGAGTCGGGCTTGGCCGCGGTGCGCAATCCGAGGTCCGCGGCGATCCGCCGGGTCGTCGTCTTGTCCATCTCGCCGACGGGGAAGCGGCACCGCTCCAGCTCCCGCTGGCCGAGCATCCACAACACGTACGACTGGTCCTTGCGCGCGTCGACGCCGCGCAACAACCGGTAGCGTCCGCCGGCGTGCCGCACGCGCGCGTAGTGACCCGTCGCGAGCACGTCGGCCCCCAGCACGCGCGCGCGCTCGAGCAGCGCGTCGAACTTGATCCACGCGTTGCACCGGACGCACGGGTTGGGCGTGCGCCCGGAGGCGTACTCGGCGCGGAAGTCGGCGACCACGGTGTCCTCGAAGCGCTGCGCGAAGTCGAAGACGTAGAACGGGATGCCGAGGACGTCGGCGACGCGGCGCGCGTCGTCGGCCGCTCCGACGCTGCAGCATCCCGAGCCGGTCGCGACGTCCTCGCCGCGCCACAGCTTGAGCATCACGCCCGTGACGTCGAAACCCTCGTCGACGAGCAGGGCGGCCGCGACCGACGAGTCGACGCCGCCGGACATGGCGACGACGGCCTTGCGCCGCCTCGGCGCGCTCACGTCAGCGCGCGTGCGCGCGCCGCGATCCCGGGGAGCACCGCGAGCAGCGCGTCGACGTCGGCGTCGGTCGACGTGCGCCCGAGGGTGATCCGCAGGCTGCCGATCGCGAGCCGGCGCGGCACGCCGATCGCAGCGAGCACGTGCGACGGCTCGACCGCGCCAGACTGGCACGCGGAGCCGGCGGAGCACGCGATCCCGGCGTCGTCGAGCATCACGAGCATGGTCTCGCCCTCGGCCCCCGGGATCGACACGTGGAGGTTGCCCGCCACGCGCCGCTCGAGGTCGCCGTTGACGACGACGTCGGGGATCGCGGCGCGGATCCCGTCGAGCAGGCGCGTGCGCAGCGCGAGCAGCCGCTCGGTGCGCTCGTGCACGTCCTTGGCGGCGATCTCGGCCGCGACGCCGAACCCCGCGGCTCCGGGCGCGTTGAGCGTCCCGGAGCGAAGGCCCCGCTCGTGACCGCCGCCGTGCAGCACCGGCTCGAGCGGGACGCGGTTGCGCACGTACAGGGCGCCGACGCCCTTCGGCCCGCCGAGCTTGTGCGCCGCGAACGACGCCAGGTCGACGCCCCACGCCGCGACGTCGACCGGCACGTTCGGCAGCGCCTGCACCGCGTCGGTGTGCACCAGCGTCCGCTCGTTGGCGCCCTTGACGGCGTCGACGACGTCGCGCAGCGGCTGGATCGTGCCGAGCTCGTTGTTGACCGCCATCATCGAGACGAGCACGGTCGACGGGCGCACGAGCTCGGCCACGCGCTCCGGCCGCACCACGCCGTCGCGCTCGACGGGCGCGATCGACACCTCGAAGCCGTCGCGGCCGAGCGCCGCGGCCGAGTCGAGGACCGCGTGGTGCTCGAACGCGCTCACGACGAGGTGGTTGCCGTGACCGCGCGCCTTCGCCGCGGCCCCCTTGATGGCGAGGTTGTCGGCCTCCGTGCCCCCGGCGGTGAACACGACGTCGCCCGGCGGCGCGCCGATGGCGGCCGCGACCCGCTCGCGCGCGGTCTCGACCGCAGCGCGCGCCCGGCGCCCGAACGCGTGCACCGACGACGGGTTGGCGAAGGCGTCGCGCGCCGTCTCGGCGACGGCCTCGGCGGCCTCGGGGATCAGCGGCGTCGTCGCCGCGTGGTCGAGGTAGTGCATGGGGACCAGGATACGCGTCGCGCGTCAGCGGTCCGGGGCATCGGCGCCGGGCTCGTGGAAACGGCGCTCGAGCTCCTCGAACTGCTCGTCGAGCGAGCGGTCGGGCGACGCGCCGCGGCGGCGCTCGAACTCCTTCATGCGGCGCGGATAGCCGATCACCGACGCGTCGTACACCGGGATCCCGCGCGCCTCGCAGAACGCGACCGCGTCGGCCGGCTCCTTGACCCCGGCGCGGCGGTGGTCGCCGTCGCGGTCGACGAGCAGCAGCGACGTCGGGTGCGTCGCGGTGCGAGGCTCGATGTAGCCCTCGACGCCCCGGCGGGCCGACGCAAACTCCTCGAGCCCGCGCAGCTCGGGGTTGTTTCGCTTGCCGAAGAAGCCGCGGATGCGGTCGCCCAGCGACATCGCTCCATTGTCCCCGATCCCCGAGCTTGCGCCAGGGCCGTCAGCCCTTGCGGGCCTTGACCTCCTCGACCAGCTTGGGAAGGATCTTCAGCGCGTCGCCGACGACGCCGAGGTCGGCGATCTGGAAGATCGGCGCCTCCTCGTCCTTGTTGACGGCCACGATCTTCTTGGCCCCCTTCATCCCGACGATGTGCTGCGTCGCGCCGCTGATGCCGAACGCGAGGTAGACGCCGGGCTTGACCGTGATGCCCGTCTGTCCGATCTGGTACGCATACGGCACCCACCCCGCGTCGACGACCGCGCGCGTCGCCCCCACCGCGGCGTTGCCGATCGCGTCGGCGAGCTGGTCGAGCAGCTCGAAGTTGGAGGCCTCCTGCAGACCGCGGCCCCCGGAGATCACGACGGGGGCCTGGTCGAGCTTCGGCCCCGCGGCCGCCTCCTCGTGGCGCTCGAGGCGCTTCGCCTTCTTGAGCTCGTCGCCGATCGCGACGTCGACGGACACGACCTCGGCGGTGCCGCCCGACGGCTCCGCGACGAACGACTTCGGCCGCACGAGCACGAGGCTGAGATCGCCCTCGAGGGCGACGTCGACGAACGTCGCGCCGCCGAACACCGCGGTGCGCGCGGTGCTCGTGTCGAGCAGGTCGATCGCGTTGCTCATCAGCGTCGCGCCGGTCTTGGCCGACAGGCGTCCGGCGACGTCGCGCGACTCGTACGTCGACGCGAACAGCACGAGCTCCGGCGAGTGCTCGCGCACGAGCTCGTGCAGCGCATGCGCCGCGGGCTGCGCCACGTAGTCGGCGTAGACGTCGTCGTCGCTCGCGTAGACGCGCGCCGCACCGTGTTCGCCGAGCGGCGCCGCGGCCTGCGTCGCGCCGGGACCGAGGGCGACGGCCTCGACCTCGCCTCCGAGCGAGCGCGCCTTCGTGAGCAGCTCGAGCGCGGTGGGGTCGGGCCTGCCGTCGGGAGTGACCTCCGCGAACACCCAGATCTTCGCCATGTCAGATCACCTTCGCCTCTGCGAGGAAGTCCGCGATGCGCGCCGCCGCGGACCCGTCGTCCTCGATGACCTCGCCCGCCTTGCGCTCCTCGGCGCGCGACAGCTCGCGCACGCTCTGGCGGACCGCGACGTCGTCGCCCGACAGCCCGAGGTCGGCGACGGAGAGCTGGTCGACGGGCTTCTTCTTGGCCGCCATGATCCCCTTGAACGACGCGTAGCGGGGCTCGTTGACGCCCGCGGTCACGGTGACGAGCGCCGGCAGCGGGCACTCGACGACGTGGTAGCCGTCGGCGGTCTGGCGCTCGACGCGCACGGAGCCGTCGGAGACGTCGAGCTTCTTGGCGAACGTGACCTGCGGGACGTCGAGCAGCTCGGCGAGCGTCGCCGGCATCGTGCCGGTGTAGCCGTCGGTCGACTCGACGCCCGCGACGACGACGTCGAACTCCGACCGGCGGATGGCGGCGGCGAGGACCCGGGCCGTGACGAGCGCGTCGGCCCCCTCGAGCGCGTCGTCGGACACGAGCACGCCGCGGTCGGCCCCCATCGACAGGCCGCGCTTGATCGCCTCGAGGGCGGGCGGCGGGCCCATCGACACGAGCGTGACCTCGCCTCCGTGGGCCTCCTTGAGCTGGAGACCGGCCTCGACGCCGTACTCGTCGCCGGGGTCGAGGACGCCCTGGACGCCGGCGCGCTTGAGCCGGTGCCCGTCCATCTCCGGGGGCAGGTTCGGGTCGGGGATGTGTTTGACGCACACGACGATGTTCAAGTCGGACCTCCCTCCGACCGCGTTCGGTCGGGGTCTCGGCGCCTCCGCGCAGTGCTTGCAATAGCAAGCAATCTACCATCGCCGGACGGGCGACGGCGGGGCGCGGGGTGCTAGCGGACGGTCACGGACTTGGCGAGCGAGCGCGGCTGGTCGATCTCCCGGCCCAGGGACAGGGCGCAGTAGTACGCGAACAGCTGCCCCGCGAGCAGCTGCACGACGACGTCGGCGACGTCGTCGTCGAGGTACGGCAGCGGGACGTACGACGCGAAGTCGCGTACGTCGTCCTCGTCGACGTTGTCGGGCCCGAACCCGAGCACGGGGCCGCGCCGCGCCACGATCTCGCTGACGTTCGCGAGCGTCGCCCGGAAGCGCTCCGGCTCGGCCCGCTTGGACGGCAGCAGCGCGACCGTGTAGAAGTCCTCGTCGATCAGCGAGATCGTGCCGTGCTTGAAGAACCCGGCGGGCAGGCCCTCCGCGTGCCGGTACGAGACCTCCTTGAACTTCAGCGCCGACTCGAGCGCGACCGGGTACAGGGGGCCGCGCCCGACGAAGAACCAGTGCTCGGCCGACGAGACCTCGGCCGCGAGCTTGCGGAAGACGTCGCTCTGGCCGAGCAGGGCCTCCAGCGTCGCCGGAAGAGCTTCGAGCGCCTGCTGATGCTGCTCGAGGTCTCGGCGCGGCACGAGGTCGCGGTCCGCGGCGATCTGCAACGCGACGCGGACGAGCAGCACGACCTGGTTGACGACCGACTTCGTGCTCAGCACGCAGATCTCCGGCCCCGCCGACTGCGGCAGCCGGTGCGACGCCAGCCGCTCGAGCGTCGAGTTCGGGACGTTGGTTACCGACGTCAGGTGCGCGCCCGAGTCGACCACGAGACGGGCGACCTCGAGCGTGTCGAACGTCTCGCCCGACTGCGACACGGCGATCACCGCGTCGCGCTCGTCGAACGTCATCCAGTAGGGAGCCTCGTCGGACGGGAGCGCGTGCACGTTGTTGCGCACCAGCCGGCCGAAGAAGTACTGCGCGATGCGTCCGACGTAGAACGCGCTTCCCGAGCCGATCAGCGTCACGCGCTCCGCGGACGGCGGAATGGCTCCGCGCAGGTCGGCGGGCGCGACGCGCAGCGCGGCGCGGGTCGCGTCGACGGTCTCGTACATCTCCTTGAGCATGTAGTGGTCGTAGCCGGCCTTGTCCGGCCGCTCGTAGCCGCGCGCGGCGGTCACAGGCGCTCGCTCGACGCGCCGCGGCAGCCCGGAGTCGACGGAGAAGACCTCGGCCCCCGTCGCCTGGAGGCGCACGATGTCGCCGTCGTGGAGGTACACGAGCTGATCGCTCACGTCGACGGCCGCCATCTGGTCGGAGGCGAGCATCGCCTCGGACCCGTTCCACGTCAGCAGCAACGGGCTCTTGCGCTTGACGCCGTAGATGGTGTCGGCCTCGCCGGCGATGGCGATCCCCAACGCGTACTCGCCGTCGAGCTGCGACACGGCGCGCGCGATCGCCGTGACGGCGTCGCGCTCGGTCTCGAGCTCGCGCGCGATGAGGTGCGGCACGACCTCGGTGTCGGTCTCCGACACGAACGTCACGCCGGCGACCTCGAGCTTGCGCCGGATGTCCGCGTGGTTCTCGATCACGCCGTTGTGGACCACGGCGACGCGGCCGTCGTACGAGACGTGGGGATGGGCGTTCGCCTGCGTCACGCCGCCGTGCGTGGCCCAGCGCGTGTGCGCGAGCGCGAGGGCGCCGTCGGGCAGCGCGTCGAAGCGCCGCGCCTCGACGGCGCGGCCGATGGAGCCGACGTCCTTGTCGACCCGGAGCCCGCCGTCGAGCAGGGCTATCCCATAGGAGTCGTAGCCGCGGTACTCGAGCGCTTGGAGGCCGCGCAGCGAGCGCGTGACGGCGCCTTCACGCGCGACGACGCCCACGATTCCACACACTTCTCTCTCCCTCCTGCTCGCGCCGTTCGCCCCGCGGCGCGTCGCTCACGGCCCCGTCGAACGGGCACGCGGCGAGCGTAGCGCGGGTCGGCGACTGTCCGGCATGATCGCACGGAATCGAGGCGAGCCGCCGTCACCTCCTCACGGCGCGCCGGCCGTCGCGCGCGACCACGACGCTTCGGCCGGCGCGCTCATCTCCCGGTGAACTCCGCCTTGCCCGGCCCCCGCTCGACGAACGACTCCATCCCGATCCTCTGGTCCTCGGTCGCGAACAGCGCCGAGAACGCCTGGCGCTCGATCAGCAGGCCGGTGGTGAGGTCGGCGTCGAGCCCGTGCGCGATCGCGTGCTTGGCGGCCGTCAGCGCGAGCGCGGGCCCGCGCGCGTACTTCGCCGCGCGCGAGCGCGCGTGCTCGTAGACGTCACCGGCCGCCACGACCTCGTTGACGAGGCCGATCGCGCGCGCCTCGTCGGCCGCCACGAAGCGGCCCGAGTACACGAGCTCCTTGGCGCGGCCCATCCCGACGAGCCGCGGGAGGCGCTGCGTCCCGCCCGCGCCCGGGATGACGCCGAGCAGGATCTCCGGCTGGCCGAACTGCGCGTCGTCGGCGCAGATCCGGAGGTCGCACGACAGCGCGAGCTCGCACCCGCCCCCGAGCGCGTAGCCGTTGACGGCCGCGATCGTGACCTTCGGGAGGCGGTCGAGGCGCGTGAAGACGTCCTGGAAGCGGCCGATGTAGCGGTACATGCCGGGCGCGTCGAGATCGGCCATCTCCTTGATGTCGGCGCCGGCCGCGAACACCTTCGGACCGCCCCACACGACGACCGCGCGCACCGCGTCGTCGGCCTCGGCGGCGTCGACCGCGTCACCGATCTCGCGCGCGACCTGCGCGTTGAGCGCGTTGACCGGCGGGCGGTCGAGACGGATCGTCCCGACGCCGTCGTCCGACACCTCCAGGTTCACGAACTCCCCCACCGCTCCTCCCTCCTTCGCGCCGCGGGCCGCGGCGTGCGTGGCCGGGTTCAATCGAAGGCTACGATGACGCACCATGACGAGCGACTTCGAGACGCGCGTCGCCGAGGCGCTCGCCCGGCACCGGCCGCGACGCGAGACCGACGCGGGGGGGCGCGCCGCGGCGGTCCTGATCCCGGTCGTCGCGGCGCCCGAGCCGACGCTGGTGTTCACCGTCCGCACGAACGACATGCCGAGCCACAAGGGCCAGATCAGCTTCCCGGGCGGCCGCCTGCACGAGGGCGAGACCGCCGCCGACGCGGCGCTGCGCGAGAGCGAGGAGGAGGTCGGGCTCGAGCGCGCGCGCGTGCGTCTGCTCGGCGAGCTCGACACGTTCCCGACGTACGTGACCGGCTTCGTCGTGACGCCGTTCGTCGGGTGGGTCGACGGCCCGGCACGGCTGCGCCCCAACCCGGCCGAGGTCGCCGAGATCCTCGAGGTGCCGCTCGCCGACCTCGTCGACGACATCCGCCGCGAGCCCGGCTTCGCGCACGGGGGCCGGACGTTCCCGACCGAGGCGTGGGTGTGGAACGACCACGTCATCTGGGGCGTCACCGCGCGCGTCCTGCGCCTGTTCCTGCACGTGCTCGCCGACGCGGGGCTCGCGGCGCGTCCCGGCGGGACGCCGTGGTGGGACGTCGACGAGCTGCGCCGCCGCCGCGGCGAGCACGGCGGCGTCCCCGCGTCGCCGGCGTGAGCGCGCTCGCGGCCCTCGTCGCGCAGACCCCCGCGCCGACGCCCACGCGGCTGCCTCCGGCGCCGCCCCCCGACCCGTACCAGACGATCGGCGCGATCGTCGCGATCGTGCTCGCGCTCGCGGCCGGGATCATCGGCTACCGGATCATCCGCGGGGGCCGCGGGTTGTAGCAACGCGCCCGTCCGTCCGGTAGCGTGCGCGCAGCGCGGCTGGAGGAGGCGCGATGAGCCATCGGAGGGCGGTGCGCGGGCCGTCCGGGTCCGGCGCCCCGGGCTCGGCCGGGCGCGGGCCGGGACGACGGCCTCCGGCGCGGCGCAAGCGGCCCAACTACGCCCTGCGCCGCGCGGTCGCGTTGCTGCTGCTGTTCGTCGCCGCGTTCGTCGTGGCGCAGGTCGTCGGCGTCCTGTTCGGCGACGACGAGCCGCGCCGCCCTGCGGGCCTCGACGCGACCACCGCGGCGGCGACGCGCACGCGCGCGCCCGCGCCCGACGCCGCCCCGGCGGTCCCGCGCGCGCTGACGGTGACGAGCCATCCGTCCGGGGCGTCGGTGGTCGTGGAGGCCGCGGGCGGCACGGTCGAAGGCGTCACGCCGTTTCGGGCCGGCGTCGCCGGCACGGCGGACGTCACCGTGTCGAAGGACGGCTTCGAGAGCGTCGTCGAGCGCGTCGCGATGGATCGCCGGCGGTCGCTCGAAGTCTGGCTCGACCCGGCCGGACTGCTGCACCACAAGGTCGGCGAGATCGCGACCGGGTCGCTGCCCAAGCAGGTCGCGTTCTCGCCCGACGGCGCGGAGCTGTGGGTGACGGCGCTCGGGGAGCCGGGGATCGAGATCTACGACGTCGCGACGCTCGAGCTCGTCGCCGAGGTCCCGACCGGCGACTACGGCACGGTCGAGGTCGTCTTCGACGCCGGGGGCCGGCGCGCCTACGTCAGCCAGATGCAGACCGCGTCGGTGTTCGAGGTCGACGTCGCGACGCACGAGGTCGTGCGCGAGCTGCGGACGGGCAGCTCGTGGAGCAAGGTCATGGTGCTGTCGCCCGACGAGCGCACGCTCTACGTCGAGAACTGGTCGGGCCACGACGTGTCCGAGATCGACCTCGCCACGGGCCGCGTCCGCCGCAGGCTGCCGACGGTCGACACGCCGCGCGGATTGTACGTCACGCCCGACGGCGCGCGCCTGTTCGTGGCGGGCTACGGCGACGGCGAGCTGCAGCGCATCGACCTGCGCACGGGCGACGCGGACGTCGTGCTGTCGACCGGTGGCGCGCTGCGCCACCTCGTCGGCGATCCCGAGCGGGGCCTGCTCTACGCCGACGACATGGCGACCGACGAGGTCTTCGTCGTCGACCTCGCGACCGAGACGGCGCGCAAGCTCGCCGACACCGACCACATGCCGAACACGATCGACCTGACGCCCGACGGCCGCGTGCTCTACGTGTCCAACCGCGGCGCCAACAACCCGGTGTCGTACGGGCTGCCCGGACCCGAGTGGGGCAGCGTCCTCGCGCTCGACGCCGCGACGGGGCGGCCGCTCGACGCGATCGTCGGAGGCAACCAGACGACCGGGCTCGACGTCTCGCCCGACGGCCGCCTGCTCGCGTTCTCCGACTTCCTCGACAACCGCGTCGGCGTCTACGAGATCCCGGGCTACGAGGTGCTGGCCGCGGGCGGCGGGGGCCGTTACGACGAGCACCTCGACGAGCTCGACAAGGACGGGACCTAGGGCGCGCGCCTCCACAGGAACACGTCGCTCATGCCGTTCGTGTCGCGGCGCACGAGATCCGACGCGGCCGACGTGAACGTGACGAGACCACCGTCGTGGTCGACGGCCGGCATCGTGCTGGAGTCGTCGGCCCGGCCCCCGTCGCGGTCGTGCGACGCAAGCGTCGTCGTCGCGGCGGCGAGATCGCGCACGTAGAGGTGGTCATGGCCGACGTACTCGCCGGCCCTGTCGGGGTTGGCCTTGCGGAACAGGAACGCGACCGTCGCGCCGTCGCCGGAGATCTCCGGGCCGAACGACATGCCGGCGAACGCGCCGCCCGACGGGGTCACGCTGGCGCGCGCGGTCGTGTTCGCGCGGCGGTCGCGCACGAAGACGTCGGGCTCGCGGTTGCGGTCGCCGGCGACGAGGTCGGGCGACGCCGACGCGAACGCGACGTGGCGTCCGTCGGCCGAGATCGACGGCCCCCACGCGCCGCGCGCCGCCTCCCGGCCGCGGCCGGACACGCTGACGCGCCGCGTCGTGCCGCGCTCGAGGTCGCGCACGAACACGTCGCCGCGTCCGTTGCCGTCGCCGGTCACGAGGTTCGTCGCGTCCGACTCGAACGCGACGAAGCGACCGTCCGCGGAGATCACGCCGGCCGACGTCCCCCTGTTCGACGGCGTCTCGCCGGAGCTCAGCGCGACGAGACGGGTCTGTCCCGTCACGACCTCCGTGACGTACGTCCGGACGGTCGCGACCGCGTCGGGCGGGAGGTCGACGTCCGAGATGTTGCGCGCGACCGACTGGTACGCGACGAGACGGCCCCCGTACGAGATCGACGGCTCGAAGCTCGCGCCGTCGGCCTCGACGTCGCCGGTGCCCTCCGACACGCGCGTGACCTTGCCCGACTCGACGTCCTTGACGAAGACGTCGTCGGCGTCGTTGCCGTCGCCCTCGACCAGGTTGTCGGCGCCCGAGCCGAAGGCGACGTAGCGGCCGTCGGCCGAGATCGAGATCGTCCAGTTCTCGCCGAGGTCGGCGTTGGCCTGCTCGCCCGCGTCGGAGACGTTGACGCGCACGACCTCGCCCGTGCGCCGGTCGAGCCGGAAGACGTCGCCGAACCCGTTCGTGTCGCCGTCGACGAGGTCGTCGGCGTCGGAGACGAACGCGACGTAGCGGCCGGTGGCCGATATCTCGCTCATGCCGCTGGGGAGGTCGAGCTGGCGCCCGGCGTCCGTGCTGAGCCGCGTGACCCGATCCCCGGTCGCGCCGTCGGCACTCACCGGCACCGCCAGGGCCCCCGCGAGCGCCGCGGCCCCGAGGGCGGCCGCGACTCCCTTCTTGCTCCTCATCCCTACCTCCGAACTCGCGTCCGCCCGTGGCGCGTCTCGCATCCGATCACGTACGACGGACGGTCGACGGCCACCGAAGGTTGCGGGACGCGCCTAAGAATCCGCCGAAGAGCGACGACGAACCGACCCACTTCGACGCGGTCGATCACCGAAGCGGACTAGCCTTTCGGAACGCGGAGCTCGACCCACGCGGCGGCATCGTCATGCCTGAGGCGCGGCGAGCAGCCGCGGAACGCCTTGGTGTCGCGCACCTCCTGCTGCACCCGCGCCGCCAGGCAGACCGCGGAGAACGAGCGGTCGACGGGGACGCGGAGCTCGTTCTCGATTGCGCCGAACTCGTCCGGCGGCACCGACGCGGAGTACACCTGCCTCGACCGACCCCCCGCGCTCTCGCCGAGGACGCGAACCGCCATTCTGCCGTTGGGCTCGAGGGTCCCGCTCGATACCTTGGCGATCAACACGGGCTTCGCCGTGTCCGCCCATGCGGCCGACACGCGAGGACCGTTTGGCAACTCGGGTATCCGCACCGAGACGCAGCCGGATTCGAGCACCTTGGGGGTGCACGCACTCTCTTTCGCCTCGCCCACCTGCCCGTGCACGACGATCCAGTTGTAGGTGCCGACGGCGAGCGGCACCTCGATCGGGATCTCGACGACGCCGTTCGTGTTTGAGCCCGTGCGAGACCAATACAGGGGGTCGCCGTCGCGTGGCTGGTCCGGGCCGAAACCGCGGACCTGCACGATGAACGTCTCCTTCGACTTGACGCTGCTCGCCTCGACGGTTCCCACGAGCCGCTTTCCCTCGATGTCGAGGTGTGCCGCCACGCGCGGTCTGAGTCTTTCGGACGGAGTGCGCGCGGCGTGGTAGGTGAGCACGACGAGACCGCCTCCGAAAAAAGCGATGCTCGCCAGGATCAGCGTTATGCGCGCTTTCGTGTGGCGTCTCTGGAGGAAACCTCGCGATGCGATAAGCGCGGCGACGATCGCCGTGACAACCAACATGAAGCCCAGCGGAGCGGCGATCGGGTTGTTGAGATATAGCCGTTCGAGCGATGCCGCATTGCTGAGGCCGAGTGCCGCAAGAACTGCCGCAACGATCGAAAAGCTGCCGATCAGCCAGTCGGATGTCTTCTCGAGCGCGGCGGACCGGTCGTCGTCGGGTGGCTGTCCCGCCTGCGGGGGGTCGGCATCGGAGGTGCCCATCGCTCTCGAGAGCAACGACGCCAACGCGGCTCGGATCCATGCAAACATTCGTCCGCCCTCGTCCGCTCTGGGGACGCCTACTGCGCCTCTTCGCGCCGCGACGATATGACGGCCGCGCGGGGCGGGCTAGGTGGTTCGTGCGGCTTCAGCGCGAAGAGCGCTAGAACGTCGGGGGCTCGGTGTAGACGCCCCAGACCTCCTTGAGCGCTCCGACCATCTCGCCGAGCGTCACGTACGCCTTGGCGGCCTCGACCAGCACCGGGACCGAGCTCTGCGACTCGTCGGCCGCCATCTCCTTGAGTGCCGCGATCGCGTCCTCGGCCCGTCGGGCGTCGCGGTTGGCGCGCACCTCCGCGACCGCCTTCTTCTGGCGCTCCTCGATCTCCATGCCGATGTGCAGCACGTCGGGCGGGTCCTGCACCGTGCGTTGGAAGCGGTTGACGCCGACGATGACCTTCTGGCCCTTCTCGAGCAGGCGCTGGTAGTGAAACGCTGCGTCGGCGATCTCCTGCTGGAAGTAGCCCCGCTCGATGCCGGCGAGCATGCCGTCGAGGATCGAGCCGTCGCCCATGTCGTCGATCTTGGCGAAGTAGTCCTCGGCGGCCGCCTCGACCTCGTCCGTCAGCGCCTCGACGAACCACGACCCGCCGAGCGGGTCGATGACGTTGGTGACGCCGGTCTCGTAGCCGATGACCTGCTGCGTGCGCAGTGCGATCTCGACGGCCTCCTGGCTCGGCAGCGCCAGGACCTCGTCGAGCGAGTTCGTGTGCAGCGACTGCGTGCCGCCGAGGACGGCGGCGAGCGCCTCGGTCGCCGTCCGCACGACGTTGTTGTACGGCTGCTGCGCGGTCAGCGACACGCCGGCGGTCTGCGTGTGGAACTTCAGCTTCCACGACCGGTCGTTCTTCGCGCCGTAGCGCTCCTTCATCCAGCGCGCCCAGATGCGCCGCGCGGCACGGAACTTGGCGATCTCCTCGAAGAAGTCGATGTGCGAGTTGAAGAAGAACGAAAGCCCGGGCGCGAAGTCGTCGACGTCGAGGCCGCGGCGCAGGCCGAGCTCGACGTGCGCGAAGCCCGACGCGATCGTGAACGCCAGCTCCTGGACCGCGGTGGATCCCGCTTCGCGGATGTGGTACCCGGAGATCGACAGCGGGTGGTACTTCGGCACGCTGCGGGCGCAGAACTCCATCATGTCGGCCGTCAGCCGCAGGTGCGGCTCCGGCGGGAACAGCCACTCCTTCTGCGCGATGTACTCCTTGAGGATGTCGGTCTGGCAGGTGCCACCGAGCTTCGAGACGTCCGCGCCCTGCTTCTCGGCCGCCGCGATGTACATCGCGAACAGCATCGGAGCGGGGCCCGAGATCGTCATGGACGTCGTGATGCCCTCGAGGTCGATGCCGCCGAACAGCACCTCCATGTCGGCGAGCGAGTCGACCGCGACGCCGCAGCGCCCCACCTCGCCCAGCGAGTGCGGATCGTCGGAGTCGCGCCCCATCAGCGTGGGCATGTCGAACGCGACCGACAGGCCCGTCTGCCCCTGATCGAGCAGGAACAGGTAGCGCTCGTTCGTCTGCTGCGCGGTGCCGAACCCGGCGAACTGGCGCATCGTCCACAGGCGGCCGCGGTAGCCGCTCGGGTAGATGCCGCGCGTGAACGGATACTCGCCGGGCACGCCGATGCGCTCGTCGACGTCGTCGGGTCCGTAGAGCGGGTCGAGCGGCACGCTCGAGAGCGTGTCGAAGTCGACGTCGTCACGCAGGCGCGCGGACTCGTAGCGCTCCCGCCAGCGGTCGATCGGATTGTCGGCCATGGTCGTGATTCTACCGGTCCCGTCCGCGTCTACGGCCCTAGCGAAGGACCGCGCCCGTGCCGAGCTCGCCGTCGCCCTCGAGGACGAGGTCGTGCGCCCCGGTCATGCGCACGCGACGCACGGTCCGGCCGCGCGCAAGAGTGCGGCTACGCGCGCGGGATACCCCTGAGTGGATTCGGCCCGGTCGGCTTGGGAGCGGCGAGGGTTGCCATGCCGCAATCCTACTCCCGGAGGGCGAGAGCGGCTACCCACGCAAGCAGCTCGACGACCAGGAGCGCCGCGGCGACGTAGAACTGGATGAACTGGCTCCGGATGCGTCGCTCCGACTCGTTGATGCCCAGATCGAGATACTGAGCGAGCTCTCTGTGCATCTCGTCCAGGGTCTTCGGCCGTTGCGCGTAGACGTAGTGGTCGAGGAGGACGTTCGCACTGAAGGCGACGCGAAGCGGCCGCTCTCTGAGAACGAGGACGGCGAAGACGGCGCTCCCCACGAACGCGGCGAGAGCGATCCACGCCCACACGGAGACGTTGCCGGGGATGAGCGCCACCCCGCCGAGAAACGACGTGGCGATCCCCGTCGCGGACACCAGCGTCGCCGCACGCTGCCGAAGCCCGTCGTGAACGCCGCTCATCAAGGACGCGGCGCGAATCGCCTCGTCGTAGACGAGCTTGAGCCTGGGATCTCCTTCGGCGTCGGTGCGCGTCACTCGTATCGCGTCGTCGTCCGCCATGGCGCGACGTTAGCAAACCCGTCGGCGCCGCGACGGCTCGCGTTCAGCGAAGGAGGAAGCCGGTGCCTAGCTCGTCGTCGGGCTCGAGGACGAACTCGTGCGTCGCGGTCCGGCGCGCCCGGCCCTCGACCTCCGTCACGACCGCGGACGTTCCCGCGACGTCCGCGTCGCCGACGACGCGCGCGGAGAACGACGTGTCGACGATGCTCAGGTGCGTGAGCGTCTCGCCGCGCGCGAGCCTCCCCTGCCGCTCCAGCAGCGCGAGGCGCGCCGACGTGCCGCTGCCGCAGGGCGAGCGGTCGACCTCGCCGTCGGCGAACACCGTGACGTTGCGCTGGACGACGCCGTCGCCGGGCGCGTCCTCGTAGAAGATCACGCCGTAGACGTCGCGCAGCTCCGGCTCCAGCGGGTGAACGACGTCGCGCGCCGCCTCGAGCGCGGCCTTGACCTCCCGCCCGAGCTCGATCAGGGCCGGGAGCTCGCGTGCCGACACCGACGCGCCGACGTCGGGGGCGTGCACGCTCGCGTAGAACGCGCCGCCGAAGCCGACGTCGACCGCGACCTCTCCGCGCGAGGTCGCGACGGCGACGCCCTCCTCCACGACGTACGACGGCACGTTGGTGAACCGCACGGACTCGACCCGGCCCCCGACGACGCGCGCGACCGTGGCGACGCGCCCCGACGGCACGTCGACCACGACGCGCGTCTCGGGCTCGACGGCTGCGACGAGACCCGTGTCGATCGCCCACGTCACGAGCGCGATCGTGCCGTGGCCACACGCCGTGCTGTAGCCGGCGTTGTGAAAGAACACGACGCCGAGGTCGGCGCCCTCGTCGGCGGGCGCGGTGACGAAGCACCCGTACATGTCGGCGTGGCCACGCGGCTCGTACACGAGGAGCTCGCGGACGCGGTCGAGACGCTCGCGCGCGTCGCGCCGCCTGTCGAGGATCGTGCGCCCGCGCAACGGCTCGACGCCGCCGGTGACGATCCGAAACGGCTCCCCGGCGGTGTGGTAGTCGACCGCGTCGACGCGCAGCGCGGCGCGCGCGCCGGCACCCCGGCCCGCTACGACAGCTCCTCCACCAGGCGCGCGGCCGCCCGGTACGGGTCGAGGCGGCGCGCCGCGACGTCGCCGGCGACGTCGCGCAGCAGCTCGGAGCACTCCGTCTCGACGCGCCGCCGGAACGACTCCGCGACGATCTCGCGGATCTCGCGCTCGATGCGACGGCGTCGGCGCGCCTCGAGCAGGCCGCCCTCCTCCTGATAGGCGCGGTGCTTCTCGATAGCGCCCCACAGCTCGTCGACGCCCTCGCCCTTGGTCGCGACCGTCGTCACGATCTCCGGCTTCCACGGCGCGTCCGACAGGTCGAGCATCTGGCGCAGCTCGCGCACGGTGTCGCGCGCGCCGGGACGGTCGGCCTTGTTCACGACGAAGACGTCGGCGATCTCCATGAGCCCGGCCTTGGCGGCCTGCACGGCGTCGCCCCAGCCCGGGTTCACGACGACCAGCGTCGTGTCGCACGCGTCGGTTATCTCGACCTCGGCCTGGCCGACGCCGACCGTCTCGATCAGGACGACGTCCTTGCCGGCCGCGTCGAGCACGCGCACCGCCTCCGGCGTCGCGAGCGAGAGGCCGCCGAGGTGGCCGCGCGTCGCCATCGACCGGATGAAGACGCCGGGATCGGTCGCGTGTCCCTGCATGCGAACGCGGTCGCCGAGCAGCGCGCCGCCCGAGAACGGGCTCGACGGGTCGACCGCCAGCACCCCGACATCGTGTCCGTCGCGCCGGCAGCGTGCGACGAGACGCTCGGTGAGGCTCGACTTGCCGGCCCCCGGCGCGCCGGTGATCCCGATCGAGTACGCGTTGCCGGTGCGCGGGTAGAGCGCGGCGACGACACGGCCGAGCTCGGGGCCTCCGTCCTCCACCAGGGAGATGAGCCGCCCGAGCGCGCGACGGTCGCCCCGCAGGGCGCGCTCCGTGATCGCGTCCGCGTCCACCGGCCGGTCAGCCCTCGACGGCGACGACCTCGGTGATCCCGGGCACGCGCTCCTTGAGGATCCGCTCGACGCCGCTCTTGAGCGTGACCGGCGAGATCGGGCACGTCTCGCACACGCCCTCCAGGCGCACCGTCACGGTGCCACCGTCGACACCCGTCAACGTGATGTCGCCGCCGTCCATCTGGATGGCGGGCCGGATGAGCTCGAGGACCTCTCTGACCTGGCTCTCGACGGTGGTGGCGGTCACCGCTCCATCCTACCGGAGACGCCTCCGAGGACCGTGATGACGGCCACCGCCACGAGCGCGGCGACGGCGAGCGCGACCGCGACGCGCGCCGCCGAGCCGCCGCCGTCGTCCTGCGCGCGCCCCCCGGCCCCCGACCCGGGCGCGGGCGCGTCGCCGGGCGCGGCGCGCACCGTGATCGCGACCGGCTCGCTGCGGCGGACCGTCGCCCCCACGGTCGCGTGGACGCGCACGCGGTAGCGCCCCGGCTCCACCGGCGCGAGCCACACGATGCGGCGCCGGCCCGCGTCGTGCACGCGCGCCGCGGCGTCGTCGATCGACGACCCGGGCGTGACGGTCCCGACGCGCGCCGGCCGCGACAGCGCGATCGTCAGGTACGCCGGCTCGCCGACGCCCACGACGCGCGGGGCGCGCACGATGCCGACGTCGAGCGGCAGCCCGAAGCCGCGCGGCGGATCGATCGACACCGCGCCGGAGCCGTTCCAGGCGAAGGTCCACGTCCCGAGCGCGTCGCGCACGACCGTGCGGCCCGATCCGTCGACGATCGAGAACGCCCCGCTCGCGACGACCGTGCGGCGGCCCGACTCCACGCCGACCTCGATGGCGCGCGGCGCCGCGACTTCCTCGACGACGGCGCCGCGGTAGTAGTGCTCGAGGATCTCGACGTAGGACGCGCCGCGTCGCGCCATGCCGTGCGCGCCGTACTGCGACATGCCGACGCCGTGCCCGAAGCCTCGGCCGTCGACGCGCACCGTCGCGCCCGACGTCGACACCTCGATTCGATTCGAGGGAACGGCGACCGGCAGCCGATTGCCGTCCTCGTCGACGCCGGGATAGCGGCCGGGAAACAGGGCCGGCGCGAGGTCGATGACGACGTTCTGGAGGTCGTCGGCGGTGCGCCGGACGCGCGCGCCGCCGCCCTCGAGCACGACGTCGGGATACAGCAGGCCGCGCGCGGACGGCACCGTGCGGACCGCGCGCAGCGGCGACGCGGACGTCCACCATCCCGCGCGCCGGGCGATCGTTTCGACGTCGGCGAGCGGGAACGTCGTCGTCCATTGCCACAGCGGCGCCGCCGTCTCGAACGGACTCGGCACCGAGCGCAGGTACGGGAGGTTCCGTTCGCCGGGGAAGCCCTGTGCGTTCGACAGCGTGCGGCCGCCCGACGTCGAGTGATAACGCGCCAGTATGGGCGCGCCGCGGTACGTGACCGCGACGCCGGCGGTCGAGCGCACCGCGTCGGCCCAGCGCCGTCCCGCCGACGTCGTCAGCGCGTCGGCGCCGGCGAACACCTGGCAGTCGGTCGTCGCGCAGATGTCGTAGCCGCGCGCGGCGGCGTCGCCCGCGGGGGGCCGCGCCAGCGTGTAGAGCGCGTACGTGCGCGCCGCGACCGCCTGCGCGCGCAGCGCCTCGATCGGCCACGACGCCGGCACCTCGGCGAGGCCGAAGAGGTAGCGCTCGAGCGACAGCCGGTTGGACACGACGATGCCGTCGCCCTGCGGGTCGAGCTCGACCGCGCCGAGGAACCGGTGGAGGCCGGCGACGACGATCGCACCGTCGCGCGCGACGAGACGCACCGGCCCCCGCACCGCGGCGAGGTCGCGCTCGTCGCGGCGCGGCGCGGCGCTCGCGAGCGGCGCGGTGAGCGCCGCGACGAGCAGCGCGACGACGCACGCGCGCGCGGCCCTAGGCAGAGCTCCGGATCTCCTCGACGCGCACGTCGGCTCCGAGCGCGCGCAGCTTGTCGTCGAAGCGCTCGTAGCCGCGTTCGACGTGCCCGTCGTCGTACACCGTCGTGTCGCCGTCGGCGCAGAGCCCACCGAGGACGAGCGCGGCGCCGGCGCGGATGTCGGGCGCGCGCACGGGTGCTCCCGAGAGGCGTTCGACGCCGCGGATGACCGCGTGGTGTCCCTCGACCCTGATCTGCGCGCCCATGCGGTTGAGCTCGTCGACGAACAGGAACCGCGCCTCGAAGACGTTCTCTGTCAGGATCGACGGCCCGTCGGCCTGCGACAGCAGGACCATCATCATCGGCTGGAGATCGGTCGGGAAGCCCGGGTACGGCAGCGTGACGAGGTCGAGCGCACGCGGCCGGCGCCGCATGGCGACGCGCACTCCGCCGTCGCGGCGGTCGATCTCGGCGCCCGCGTCGGCCAGCTTCTCGAGCGGGAGCTCGAGGTGCTCGGGCCGGACGTCGACGAGCGTGACGTCGCCACGCGTCGCGGCCGCGCCGATCGCGAACGTGCCGGCCTCGATACGGTCCGGGATCACTTCGTGGCGAACCGGCCGGAGCGCGTCGACGCCCTCGATCGTGATCGTGTTGGTGCCGGCCCCGTCGACGCGCGCGCCGGCCGCCGACAGGAACGCGGCGAGGTCCTGGATCTCGGGCTCGCGCGCCGCGTTCTCGATCGTCGTCGTGCCCGCCGCGGTGACCGCGGCCATTACGAGGTTCTCGGTCGCGCCGACCGACGGAAACTCGAGCAGCACGCGCGTGCCCCGAAGCCGCTCGGCGACGCCCTCGACGAAGCCGTGCTGCGACGTGAGCTTCGCCCCCATGCGCTCGAGTCCGCGCAGGTGGAGGTCGATGGGCCGCGAGCCGATGGCGTCGCCGCCCGGGAGCGCGACGCGGGCGCGGCCGAGGCGTGCGAGAAGAGGGCCGAGGACCTGTATCGACGCGCGCATCTTGGTGACGAGCTCGTACGGCGCCTCCTCCTCCAGGTCGCCCGACGCGTCGATCGTCAGGCGGGCGCCGTCCATCGAGACGCGCGCCCCGAGGCGCTCGAGCACCTCCGCCATGAGGTAGACGTCCCTGATGCGCGGGACGCGCTCGAGCACGACCTCGCCGGGCACGAGCACGGACGCGGCCATGAGCTTGAGCGTCGAGTTCTTGGCGCCCGACACGTGCACGCGCCCCTCGAGCGCGACGGGCCCTGCGACGGAGTACGACTTCACGGGCTCATCCTACGGACGACGCGCAGGAGGGGCGGCCGGAGCCGCCCCTCCACCGTCGTGGCCGGCG
Organism: Actinomycetota bacterium; assembly: GCA_036260375.1. Classification (GTDB taxonomy): domain Bacteria; phylum Actinomycetota; class CADDZG01; order CADDZG01; family WHSQ01; genus DASZZZ01. The sequence continues at coordinate 5,077 of DASZZZ010000104.1, read as the reverse complement.
TCTCAGCGCCCGGTCGACTTCTTGCGCGTGCCCTTGCGGCCGCCGGAGGCGCGCCGGGTGGTCGTCTTGCGGCTGCCGGACGCGCGCGCGGTCGTGCGGCTGCCCGACGCGCGCGTCGTCTTGCGGCTGCCGGACGCGCGGCGCGTCGTCTTGCGCGCCGTGCTCTTCTTGCGCCCGGTCGACTTCTTGCGCCCGGTCGACTTCTTGCGCCCGGTGGTTTTCTTGCGGCCGGTCGACTTCTTGCGCCCGGTCGACTTCTTGCGCCCGGTGGTCTTCTTCCGCCCGGTGGTCTTCTTGCGACCGGTCGTCTTCTTCCTCCGCGTGGTCTTCTTCGGCGGCTGCTGCCGGCGCGCCGTGGACTTCTTGCGACCGGTGGACTTGCGCGCCGTCGTCTTCTTGCGACGCGTCGACTTCTTGCGTCCCGTGGACTTCTTGCGTCCGGTGGTCTTCTTGCGACCCGTCGACTTCTTGCGCCCGGTCGACTTCTTGCGTCCGGTGGTCTTCTTGCGCCGCGGCCGGCCGGCGGACTCGGAGCCCGGCTCCTCGCTGCGCGCCACCTCGGCCCCCGTCTCTGCGGCGACCGCGACGACCCGTCTCACCGTCGCGACGGGACCGCTGGCCTCGGGTGCGGGAGCCACGACGTCGGCCGCGCCTTGTTCGATGTCGGCGACGGCGTCGCGCGCTCGCTCAAGAAGGCTCTTGTCCTCTTCAGGCATGGCCTACCTCCCCGTGTCCGGCCGAGATACCAGCTAGATGAGTACCTTGGTTTCCCAAAAGAGGCAAGCACGAAACGACGCGCGCGCCCGCGGCGCGCGCTCAGAACCCGAGCTCGGGATCGATGTCGAGCCGCGCTTCGATCAGCCAGAGATTGCGGCGCACGCATTGCGGGCACAGCGCGATCGGCCGGCTGTCCTTGTCGGGCATCTCCTGCCACCCGAGCGGAGGCATCCCGTGCCGCCGCTGCTCCGACGCGCCGCACGACGAGCACGTCACACGGTTGCGCCGGTGCGCCGGCGTCGCGCCGCCCACGCGCGTCCTAGCTCAGCGATTCCTGCTGCGCGATCTCGACGCGCGCGAGCGCGGCTCTCATCTGTGCCTCGGCGCGCTCGTCGGTGTCCTCCATGCGATTGCGCTGCTCCTCGAGCATCCGGCGCGCCGCGTCGAGGTCGAGGTCCCCGACCCGCCGGGCGCGGTCGGCGAGCACGATGACGTGGTAGTCGTCGGCGGTGCCCGACGCCTCGAGGACGCCGCCGGTGACGAAGTACTGCTCGCGCCGGTCGCCGGAGACGACCTTGACGACGCCCGGCACGAGGGCGGCGAGGAACGGGATGTGCCCGCGCAGGATCGCGAACTCGCCCTCGGGCGACCGCGCGACGACCATGTCGGCCTCGCCCTGCCACACCTTCGCCGCCGGGGAGACGATGCTGACGTCCATCAGCACGTCTCCCCGAGCCGCGCGCGCGTCACCGCGACATCTCCTTGGCCTGCGCCTCGGCCTCCTCGATGCCGCCGACCATGAAGAACGCCTGCTCCGGCAGGTGGTCGTACTCGCCCTCGGTGATGGCCTTGAAGCTCTGGATCGTCTCCTCCACCGGCACGTACTTGCCGGGGATGCCGGTGAACTGCTCGGCGACGAAGAACGGCTGCGACAGGAAGCGCTGGATCTTGCGCGCCCGGCTGACGATGATCTTGTCCTCCTCCGAGAGCTCGTCGACGCCGAGGATCGCGATGATGTCCTGGAGGTCCTTGTAGCGCTGCAGGATCCTCTGCACCGTGCGCGCGGTGTCGTAGTGCTCGTCGCCGACGTAGCGAGGGTCGAGGATGCGCGACGTCGAGTCGAGCGGGTCGACCGCCGGGTAGATGCCGAGCTGCGAGATCTCGCGCGACAGGACCGTCGTCGCGTCGAGGTGCGCGAACGTCGTGTGCGGCGCGGGGTCGGTGATGTCGTCGGCGGGCACGTAGATCGCCTGCAGCGACGTGATCGAGCGGCCGCGCGTCGACGTGATGCGCTCCTGCAGCTCACCCATCTCCTCCGACAGCGTCGGCTGGTAGCCGACCGCCGACGGCATGCGGCCGAGCAGCGTCGACACCTCGGAGCCGGCCTGCACGAAGCGGAAGATGTTGTCGATGAACAGCAGCACGTCCTGGTGCTCGCGGTCGCGGAAGTACTCGGCCATCGTCAGCGCGGACAACGCGACGCGCAGCCGGACGCCCGGCGGCTCGTCCATCTGGCCGTAGACGAGCGCGGCCTTCTCGATGACGCCGGACTCCTTCATCTCGAGCCACAGGTCGTTGCCCTCGCGCGTCCGCTCGCCGACGCCGGCGAACACCGACGTGCCGCCGTGCTCCTGCGCGACGCGGTGGATCATCTCGAGGATGACGACGGTCTTGCCGACGCCGGCGCCGCCGAACATCCCGATCTTGCCGCCCTGCACGTACGGCTCGAGCAGGTCGATGACCTTGATGCCGGTCTCGAACATCTCGGTCTTGGGCTCGAGGTCCTCGAACTTGGGCGGCGGACGGTGGATCGGCCACCGTTCGACGTCGTCGGGCAGCGAGGAGCCGTCGACGGGCTCGCCGAGCACGTTGTAGACGTGGCCGAGCGTCGCCGGGCCCACGGGGACGCTGATCGGCGCGCCCGTGTTGACGACCTTCGCGCCGCGCACGAGGCCGTCGGTCTGCTTCATGCAGATCGCCTTGACGACCGACTCGCCGATGTGCTGCGCGACCTCGGCCGTGATCGTGTCGGTCTCGCCGCCGACGGTCCGGTCGACCGTCAGCGCGAAGCCGATCTCCGGCATGCCCTCGGGCGGGAACTCGGCCTCGATGACCGGCCCGGTGATGCGTACGATGCGGCCCTCGCTGGCGCCGGCGCGCCGTTCGGCGAGGCGCTCCTCGGTGACGGCCATGCCTACCTCCTACGCTTGTTCCGCGGACGCCGCGGTGAGGGCCTCGGCCCCGCCCACGACCTCCATGATCTCGGTGGTGATCTCCGCCTGGCGCGCCTGGTTGTAGACGCGCGTGAGGTTGCCGATGAGCTCGTCCGCGTTGTCGGTCGCGGCCTTCATCGCCCTGCGCCGCGCCGCGTGCTCCGACGCCGCGGCCTCGAGCATGCCCTGGTAGATCGTGCCCTCGACGTAACGAGGGAGCAGCACGCCGAGGATGTCGGCGGGCTCGGGCTCGAACACGTACTGGGGGCCGGGGCCCGCGTCGTCGTCGCCGGCGATGTCCTCGCGCGGCAGCGGCAGCAGGCGCACGACGACGGGACGCTGGATCAGCATCGACTCGAAGCGCGTGTACGCAAGCCGCACCTCGTCGACGTCGCCCGCGCCGAACGCCCCCGTGACCGCGGACGCGATCGCGCGCGCGTCGTCGATCGAGGGCTGGTCCGACATCCCCGTCCACGATTGCTCGAGGTCGTAGCCGCGGAAGCGGAAGTAGCCGACCGCCTTCTTGCCGCTGACGTACAGCGCGTGGTCGCGGCCGTGCGCCTCGAGGTCGCGCTCCGCGGCGCGGATGACGTTGGAGTTGTAGGCGCCGGCGAGCCCGCGGTCGCCCGCGACGACGATCGTGCCGACGCGCCGGACCTCGTCGCGCGTCCGCAGCAGCGGATGGTCGATGCTGCCGGCCCGCTGCGCGACCGAGCCCATGAGCCGCCTCATCTCCTCGGCGTAGGGCCGCGCCGCGTCGACGCGCTGCTGCGCCTTGATGATGCGCGACGACGCGATGAGCTCCATGGCGCGCGTGATCTTCTGCGTCGACCTGACGGAGTTGATGCGGCGCCGGATCGTGCGCAGCTGCTGGGCCATGTGCGGCTATGCCCCCGTCTCGGCCTGCTCGGAGCGCTCGGGGCGCCCCTCCTGGCCCTCCGACACGGCGGCCTCGGCGGCCGCGCCGGTCGGCTGCTCGGGCACGCCCTCCTCGGCCGCGACCGTCTCGACCGTGCCGACGCGCTCGACGAAGCCGGGCTTGAACTCCTCGACCGCCTTCTTCAGCTGCGCGGCGGTGTCGTCGTCGAGCTTGCCGCTGGCGACGATGGTGCGCCCGACGTCCGGGTAGCGCGACCTGACGTGGTCGAGCAGCCCGGACTCGAACGCGCGTACCTGCTCGACCGGAAGGTCGTCCAGGTAGCCGTTCGTGACGGCCCAGATCGACACGACCTGGTCCTCGACCGGGTACGGCTCGTACTGGCCCTGCTTCATGATCTCGACGACGCGCGCGCCGCGGTCGAGCTGCGCCTGCGACGCCTTGTCGAGCTCGGAGCCGAACTCGGCGAACGCCTCCAGCGCGCGGTACTGCGCGAGGTCGAGGCGCAGACGACCGGCGACCGCCTTCATCGCCTTGATCTGCGCGTTGCCGCCGACGCGCGACACCGAGATACCGACGTTGATCGCCGGGCGCACGCCCGCGAAGAACAGGTCGGTCTCGAGATAGATCTGCCCGTCTGTGATCGAGATGACGTTGGTCGGGATGTACGCGGAGACGTCGCCGCCCTTGGTCTCGATGATCGGAAGGGCCGTGAGCGAGCCGCCGCCGAGCTCCTCGGACAGCTTGGCACCCCGCTCGAGGAGGCGGGAGTGGAGGTAGAAGACGTCGCCCGGGTACGCCTCGCGGCCCGGGGGCCGGCGCAGCAGCAGCGACAGCTGCCGGTACGCGACCGCCTGCTTCGACAGGTCGTCGTACACGATGAGCGCGTGCTCGCCGTTCTCCATCCAGTGCTGCCCCATGGCGCAACCCGCGTACGGTGCGAGGTACTGGAACGGCGCGGGGTCGCTCGCCGGCGCGTTGACGACGACGGTGTAGTCCATCGCGCCGTACTCCTCGAGCGCGGCGACGATCTCCGCGACCGTCGACGCCTTCTGGCCGACGGCGACGTAGATGCACTTCACCTGCGCGTCGGTGCCCCACAGCGAGCGCTGGTTGATGATCGTGTCGATGGCGATGGCGCTCTTGCCGGTCTGGCGGTCGCCGATGATGAGCTGGCGCTGGCCGCGGCCGATCGGCGTCATCGCGTCGATGGCCTTGATGCCCGTCTGCAGCGGCTCCTTCACCGGCTGCCGCGCCGTGACGCCGGGGG
>DASZZZ010000103.1:0-24056 GCA_036260375.1 Actinomycetota bacterium | reverse complement strand
GATCGCGTCCACGGGCTGGCCGGCGCCGTAGAGCTCGAGGATCGCCTCGTACACGTGCGAGTGGCTCGGCTTGTAGAAGTCGTTGGGTTGGAGCACCTCGACGACGTTGGCGATCGCCTCTTTGGACTCGAGCATGGCGCCGAGCACGGACTGCTCGGCGTCGAGGTTGTGGGGCGGGATCCGGATCGGCGGTCTCTCGGCGGCGCGAACGGCCACTGGTCACTCCTCTCCTAGAGGCCGAACACATGTTCGCACGCGGGCGCGACAGGTTCTCGGTTTCGTCGTGGAGCCGGCCCGTGGGGAGGCGCGACCGGACTCGAACGCTACGCGGCTTGTCCTGTGGGCAACAAGCCCGGAAGAGCTGTGGATAGCTGTGAAGAGACCCGGGCCGTCCGCCCGGCCGCTTCAGGCGTCGTCGAAGAGCGCGTCGTCGTGCGCGATGACCTCGACGGTGACGAGCGCGTTGACCTCTGCGTGGAGGTGGACTTCGACCTGATAGGTGCCGAGGGACCGGATGGGATCGTCCAGCCGGACGTTGTGGCGGTCGACGGACTCGCCGAGCTGCTCCTCGACCGCGCGCGCCACGTCCGACTTCGTCACCGACCCGAACAGGCGGCCGCCGTCGCCGGCGCGCGCCGAGATGTAGACGGGCTGGGAGCCGAGAACGCCCACCTTGGCCGCGGCCGCCTCCTTCGCCTTGCGCTCGCGCTCCTCGCGGGCGCGCCGCATCTGCTCCGCCTGGCGCAGCGACCCCTTGGTCGCAACGAGCGCGAGCCCCCGGGGCACGAGGAAGTTGCGGGCGTAGCCGTCCGCCACGGAAACCACGTCGCCCTTGAGCCCGAGCGCGTCGACGTCCTTGGAGAGGATGACCTTCATCCGGCTACCTCGACGAGTAAGGGAGCAGCGCCATCTCGCGCGCGTTCTTGATCGCGGTCGCGACTCGGCGCTGGTGCTGCGAGCAGTTGCCGGTGACGCGCCGGGCGCGGATCTTGCCGCGGTCGCTGACGAACTTGCGCAGCAGCGCGATGTCCTTGTAGTCGACGTAGTCGCTCTTGTCGGCGCAGAACTGGCAGTACTTCTTCTTGCCCTTCTTGACGGGCTTGGCGGACTGCTTGGAGCCCCTCCTGTCGCGCGGCATCGCCTAGAACCCTCCTTCGTCTCCGGCGCGGTTCGGGACCGGGGTGGGACCCCAGTCGCCGCCGCCGCCACCGCCGCCACCGCCGGAGCGCTGCGACTTCTGCACCTGCGCCGTCGCCCATCGCAGCGACGGGCCGACCTCGTCGACCTGCACCTCGATCGTCGAGCGCTTGTTGCCCTCCTGGTCGTCCCACGAGCGCTGCTGGAGACGCCCCACGACCATCACGCGCGAGCCCTTCTGGAGCGACTCGGCGACGTTCTCCGCCATGTCGCGCCAGCAGCTGCACCGGAAGAAGCCCTCGAGCTTGTCGTCCCACGTCCCGTCCTGGTTGCGGAAGCGGCGGTTGACCGCGACCGTGAAGTTCGCGACCGCGGCCCCCGACGGGGTGAACCGCAGCTCGGGGTCGTCGGTGATGTTGCCGACGAGCGTCACGCTGTTCTCGGATGCCATGTCGGGTTCGCTCCTTACCTAGGCGCGGCCTGCTGCGGCTGCACGATCTTCCCGCGGATGAACTCGTCGGAGATCTGGACCGTGCGCTTCAGCTTGTCGACGGTGTCCTCGGGCGCGCGGAAGCTCGCGACGAAGTAGTAGCCCTCGTGCTTGTGGGCGATCTCGTACGCGAAGCGGCGCACGCCCCAGCGGTCGACGCCCCGGACCTCGCCGCCCGACGTCGTGATGACCTCCAGGAAGCGGTCGACCGCCTTCTGGATGTCGCCCTCTTCGAGCTTCGAGTCCACGATGACCATGGCCTCGTAGTCGCGCATGTGTCGCCTCCTCCGGACTCAGGCGGGACCAGCCCGCTCCGAGGCCCGCCCGCGCTTCGCGCGAGGTCGGGCAGGGGTAGTGCGGCCCCGTGGGCCGCGCGGGCAACGACTGTAGCACCTCCCTTCTCCTCGACGGTCGTGACGACGGATTGCGCCGGCGCGCCCCACAGTCCCAGAGCGCGACGAAACTTCGCCCGCCGGCGCCGCGGTCGACTCCACAGGGCTGTGGACGGACGACGCGGTCGTCGCGGCAGGTCGCGGACCCGACGGCCCGTCGCGCGCCTCGCGCGCCCCGCGTGAGGCGGCCCGCCGAGGCCGCTCTCGACAACGCGCCCACAGCCTGCTCACAGGAAATCGAACTTGGTATCCGGAGCCGTCGTCGCTAGCGTCCGTCGAGGCCGCGGCCCTTCCCCCGAGGCCCGAAATCCGGGTCCCCCGCGGCGCCCTGCGCGATCGTGGACGACCCGAACGTACGTTCGACGACCCGAAGGAGGCCGAGGCGACGTGGCGCAGCGTGCGACGCTCGAGGCGGTGCGGCCGGCCCGCATCCCGCCGCACAACATCGACGCCGAGCAGTCGGTGCTCGGGGCGATGCTCGAGTCGCGCGAGGCGATCGCCAACGTCATCGAGATCCTCGACGCGGCCGACTTCTACAAGCCGGCGCACGCGCACATCTACGAGACGGTCCTCGACCTCTACGGCCGCGGCGAGCCGGCCGACGCGATCACGGTCGCCGACGAGCTCGCCCGGCGCGGGCTGCTCGACCAGATCGGCGGCAAGCCGTACATCCACGGGCTCCTCGAGGCGTACCCGACGGCGTCGGCCGCGGCGCACTACGCGCGCATCGTCGACGAGCACGCGCTCCTGCGGCGTCTCGTCGACGCCGGCAACCAGGTCCAGGAGATCGGTTTCTCGATGCCGGCCGACGCCGCCGCCGCGGTCGACCAGGCCGAGGAGATCGTCTACCAGGTCGGCGACCGGAGGCTGCGCGACGACATCCAGCCGATCCGCAAGCTGCTCACCGAGAACATGGAGGCGATCGAGACCCTCTACGAGCGCGGCGAGCACGTCACCGGGCTCTCGACCGGGTTCACCGACCTCGACGACATCACCGCGGGATTCCAGCCGTCGACGCTCGCGATCATCGCGGCGCGTCCGTCGATGGGGAAGAGCGCGCTGATGGGCGACTTCTGCCTCCACGCCGCGACGCGCGCGCGCGTCCCGGTCGTGATCTTCAGCCTCGAGATGAGCCGCCACGAGCTCGTCCAGCGGTTCCTGTCGTCCGAGGCGAAGGTCGACTCGCAGCGCATCCGGCGCGGCGCCTTGCAGGAGCAGGACTGGACGCGGCTGTCGGCCGCGCTGGGGCGGCTCGCGGAGGCGCCGATCTTCATCGACGACTCCGCCAACATCTCGCTCATGGAGATGCGCGCGAAGTGCCGGCGGCTCAAGGCCCGCTTCGGGCTCGGGCTCGTGATCATCGACTACCTCCAGCTGATGCAGTCGCCGCGCAAGTCGGAGAACCGCCAGCAGGAGGTGTCCGAGATATCCCGCTCGCTCAAGATCCTGGCGCGCGAGCTCGACGTCCCGGTGATCTGCGCGTCGCAGCTGAACCGCGGCGTCGAATACCGCTCCGACAAGCGTCCGATGCTGGGCGACCTGCGCGAGTCCGGTGCCATCGAGCAGGACAGCGACCTCGTGATGATGCTGTACCGCGACGAGGTCTACAACCCGGACTCCGATGCGCGCGGCGAGGCCGAGCTCATCATCGCCAAGCACCGCAACGGGCCGACGGGGGTCGTACGCTTGGCGTTCATGAACCAGTACACGAAGTTCGCGTCGATCGCCAAGGGCCCGCGCTGACGCCGCGCGCCCCCGCGGCGCGCGCTCCCGTGTCGACGCGGCGTGTGCGCGCCGTGTACCGGCGCCTGGTCGCGCAGCACGGCGAGGGCAAGCCGAGGCAGCCGCAGCCGATCGTCGACGAGCTCGTCGGCACGGTGCTGTCGCAGCACACGTCCGACGTCAACACCGAGCGCGCGTTCGCGTCGCTCAGGGCGCGCTTTGGGGCGTGGGACGACGTCGCCGACGCGCCGGTGGACGACGTCGCCGACGCCATCCGCGCCGGGGGCCTCGCGCGCATCAAGGCGCCGCGCATCCAGGCGATCCTGCGCGAGATACGCGGGCGGGAGGGCACGATCGACCTCTCCCGGCTCGACGAGCTCGACGACGCCGACGTCGACGCGTACCTCCGCTCGCTTCCCGGCGTCGGTCCGAAGACCGCGGCGTGCGTGCTCACGTTCTCGATGGGACGCGCCGCGTTCCCGGTCGACACGCACGTGCACCGGGTGACGCGTCGTCTCGGGTGGATAGGCGAGCGGACGTCCGCGGAGGCGGCGCACGACGAGCTGACGCCGCGCGTCCCTCCGGAGCTTCGCTACCCGCTCCACATGGCCCTGATCGTGCACGGCCGCACGATCTGCACCGCGCGCATGCCGAAGTGCTCGGCGTGCTCGGTGTTCGACTTCTGCGACGCGGGCCCGCGCCTGCTCGCGTCCGGCGACGCGCGCTAGGACTTACGGGATCGTGACGCGGCCGTCGTCGCCGATCGGGAAGTTCGGGTTGTGCGCGACCTCCCACGGGTGCCCGTCGGGGTCGGCGAAGTAGCCCGAGTAGCCGCCCCACTCAGCGCGCTGTGGGCGCTTGAGGACGGTGCCCCCGGCGCGCACCGCGGCGTCCATCGCGTCGTCGCACGCGGCCTCGTTCTCGAGGCAGATGGCGAGCGTGACGCCGCCAAACGGGCCGCGCTCGCCGGCGGGGAGCTCTGCGTCGGCCGCGAGCGCATCGTGCCCGAAGAGGCCGAGATAGGTGTCCGCCGTGCGGAACCACGAGATCTCGCCGTCGACGCTCGACGACGCGCGCTCCCACCCGAGCGCCTCGTAGAACGCGATCGAACGATCGAGGTCCGCGACCCCGAGCGTGACGATGCTGATGCGTGCTGGAACGGCCACGAGTAACCTCCCGAAGTCCTTCGGCGTCACGACGCCAAGACGCTAGAACATCGTGTTGTCGTTGGCGGACTCGCGCGGGACGACCTGGAGCACGTCCCAGTGTTCGACGACCTTGCCACCGGCGTCGAGGCGGAAGATGTCGACGCCGGCGTATTCCTCGTCGCCGGGCCACTGCTGACGGCAGTGCAACACGACGTAGTCGTCCTCGGCGATCGCGCGCACGAACTCGACGCGTTTGCCGGGGTAGTCCGCCGCCATACGCTCGAAGTAGTCGACGAACGCCCGCTTGCCGTCGGCGACGTGTGGATTGTGTTGGACGTAGATGTCGCCGGCGAAACGCTCGATCGCGGCGGCGGGGTCCGACTGATTGAACGCGAGGTCGTAGAACGCGATAGCGGTCTCCTTGTTGCGCCGGAGCCGTTCCCGTTCGTCCATGGCGAGTCTCCTTGGGGCGGAAGGCGCGGCGCGGCGTGCGAAGCGCGTCGAGCGGGTGAAGGGAATCGAACCCTCGTCACTAGCTTGGGAAGCTAGAGCTCTGCCATTGAGCTACACCCGCGGCGGCCCCGATTATAGGTGGGCGCCCGAGCCGGCCCGCCGGCGACCCGCACCGCTACACTGCGGCCGACCGCACGTCGGCCACGGAGGACGGCTTGATCCTGTCGGACCGCGACATCCGCGCGGCGCTCGCCGCCGGGCGCATCGGGATCGAGCCGTGCGACGACGCGGACGTCCAGCCGTCTTCGGTCGACCTGCGCGTCGACCGCTACTTCCGCACGTTCCACAACCACCGCTACCGCGTCATCGACGTCAAGGAGGAGATGGACGACCTCACCGAGGCCGTCGAGGTCGCCGAGGACGAGGCGTTCGTGCTCCATCCCGGTGAGTTCGTGCTCGGGTCGACGCGCGAGTACGTCCGGCTGCCCGACGACCTCGTCGCGCGCCTCGAGGGCAAGAGCTCGCTCGGACGCCTCGGCCTGCTCATCCACTCGACCGCCGGCTACGTCGACCCCGGGTTCGAAGGCCACCTCACGCTCGAGCTGTCGAACGTCGCGAACCTGCCGATCACGATCTATCCCGGCATGAAGATCGGCCAGATCAGCTTCTTCCGCCTGACGTCGGCGGCCGAGAACCCGTACGGCTCCGACGCGGTCGGCTCGAAGTACCAGGGCCAGCGGGGACCGACGCCGTCGCGCTACTACCGCAACTTCCGCTGACACGCGCCCTTCCGCGGCGCGCCGTCGCCCGCTACGCTCGACGACAGCGGACGTGCCCTCGGAGGAGGCGCGTTTGAACCTGGCACCGCCGTCGACGAAGTCCGGGCCGCGCGCGCCCGAGCGGCCCCGCGCGGCGCGCACGGGCGTGCAGCACGCGGCGCGGCCGGTCGTGCAGCACGCCGCCCGGCCCGTGGTCCAGCGGGCGTGCTCGTGCAGCGGGCGCTCCGACGAGCCGTGCGACTGCGCCGCGGCGCCGTCCCTGCTGCAGCGCGCGTGCTCGTGCGGCGCGGGCTCCGCCCCCGCGCCCGGCGCCGGCGGGTCGTGCGGCTGCGCCGGCGCGCCGGGGGCCGGTGGCGCCCACGACTTCTCCAAGGTGCGCGTTCACGACGGCGGCCCCGGGCTCGACGTGTCGTCGCCCGGCGACGCGCTCGAGCGCAACGCCGAGGCGGTCGCTCGCAGCGTGCTCGCGGGCCCGGCCCCCGCTCGTCCCCACCCGGCGAGCGCGCCCGCGACGGCGGCGCGCGCCGCGACGCCGCCCGCGCCCGCGCGCGGCCCCCTGTCCGGCTCGCTCGGCTCGGGCGCGCCGCTGCCGGCGTCCGAGCGCTCCTTCTTCGAGCCGCGCCTCGGGCGCGATCTGTCCGACGTCCGCGTCCACACCGGCGACGACGCCGCGGCCTCGGCGGAGCGCCTCGGCGCCCGCGCCTACACCGTCGCGTCCGACGTCGTGTTCGCGCCGGGCGAGTACCGGCCGGGCACCGCCTCGGGCCGCGCGCTGCTGGCGCACGAGCTCGTGCACGTCGCGCAGCAGACCGGTGGCGCGGCGCGCGTCGCGCGCGCTCCGACGATGGTCCAGCGCGCCTGCCCCGCGACGCCGTGCCCTCCCGTCGCCGTTCCCGTGACCGCGCTGAACCCGATCTGGCGGCAGGCGGAGATATGCATCCAGGACACCTACGCCGTGACGCACCCCGGCAGCCGCAGGGGGGTCTCGCTCGCGTTCAACCTCGATTGGACGTTCCTGTCGGGCGCGAACCCGCGCGAGCGCGAGGCGCTCGCCTGCCTGCGCGGCAACTTCACCGCGAAGAGCGGCATGTTCGCGGGGGAGCCCGACATCTGGGACTTCGCCAACGGCACGATGTACGAGATCACGACGCCGTCGGGGGCGCCGTTCCGCAGGGGCAAGCTCGCGGCCGAGGTGTCGCTCGCCAACTCGCTGACCGCGCCGATGGAGTGCGGCGGCATGCTGTTCGGCGCGGGGACGTGGACGCCTCCGTCGCCGTGCTACTGGATCGGCGGCGACCTCTACATCTCCGTCGTCAACGACGCGGGCGTGCTGACGTACCAGGTCATCAAGGACACGGCCAAGGAAGCCGCGCTCGCAGTGCTGCTCGCGATGCTGGCGGCGGCGGCCAAGAAGGGCGGCCCCCAGGCCGGCGCCAAGACGGTCGGAGCGAAGGCCGCGGGCCGCGCCGCGCCGGCCTACGCGATCGCGTCGCTCGTCGCCACGGCGATCCTGCTCGGGTCGGGCCGCGCCGAGGCGAAGGCCGGGCCCGGGGACAAGGAGCCGCTCGTGCAGCTGTTCGAGGCGCTCGCGCAGAGCGGCACCCCGGTGCCGCCCGAGGTCCAGAAGATGATCGAGGACAACCCGGAGCTCAAGGCCAAGATCGAGAAGGCCATGTCCAAGGGCGGCGACCCGACCGCGGCGCAGAAGGAGATCAACGACGAGATCCTCAAGATCATCGCGGCGAACAAGGACCAGTTCTCCGACGAGGACCTCGAGACGCTCGCCGGCCTGACCGAGGTCGGCCAGGGGCGCCTCCCGCAGGGCAAGCAGACGGCCGAGACCGTCCGCAAGATGCTCGACGACCGCCGTGCCGGCAAGACCGGCGGCGCCGGCGACGGCAAGGGCACGGGCGAGGGCAAGGGCACCGCGGAGGGCAAGCCGGCGGAGAAGACCGACAAGACCGACACGCCGCCGGACAAGACGCCCGGCGGGACCTCGGGCGCGCCCGGAGGCGGCGCCAAGGTCACCCTGAGCGAGGAGACGCGCACGCGTATCGCCGGAGCGCCCGCGCCCATCCGCAAGCTGTGGGACGCGATCACGAAGGGCACGGGCGAGGGCCCGTCGGTGACCGACGCGACCGCGCAGCGGTTCCTCTCGGAGATCCCCTCCGACCTCACCGACGCGCAGGTGCAGGCGCTCATCACCCGGCTCGGTCCCGCGACGGGCAAGTCGTTCGACGACATCATGACGAGCCTCAAGGAGGGCATCGCCGAGCTACGCAAGTCGCCCGCCGACGCGTCGAAGGGCGGCGGTGCCCAGGCGCAGGCGCCGGCGCCCAGCGTCGCGCCGGCCGACGCCGTCCCGTCCGACGAGGCGATCGCCAAGCTCGCCGCGATCGCGGCGAAGATCCCGCCCGGCGCGTACAAGCCCGGCGAGTACGTGCTCACGTGGGACGAGGAGAAGGCCGGCCTCATCGACGGCACCGTGCGCGGCATCACCAACGACGGCAAGGGGCTCGCCGGTCAGGTGACGGTGCGGATCGACGCTCGCAGCGCCGACGGCAAGACGCTCACCGTCACGTACCTCGCGTCGTCGATCCTCGTCGACGCTCAACGGCGCGTCTTCCCCGTCGCCGGCAGGACGACGACGCTGCAGCTGCTCTCGAAGAAGAAGTAGCGGCGGCTCAGGCCGTCGGCGTGTCCTCGGCCGCGGCCGGGCGGCTCCCGTTGCCGTCGCCCGTCGCGGCGTCGGCGCGCAGCTCGATCGACTGCAGCAGGATCTGCGCGACGTCGCGCACCGACATGCGCTCGCTCGCGTGGCGCTCGTCGATGCCGTCGGCGAGCATGATGTTGCAGAACGGGCACCCGACCGCGAGCGTGTCCGAAGCCGACGCGAGCGCCTCGTCGGTGCGCTCGACGTTGACCTTCTTGCCCATCCGCTCCTCCATCCACATCCGGCCCCCGCCCGCGCCGCAGCAGAACGTCGAGTGGCCGTGGCGGTGGAGCTCCTTGTACGACGCGCCCGGGATCGACTCGACGACGGTGCGCGCGCCGCGCCACACGTCGTTGTGACGCGACAGGTAGCACGGGTCGTGGTACGTGATCGTCTCGGCGAGCTCCTTCGTCGGCTTCAGCCGGCCCTGCTCGACGAGCCGCGCGAGGTACTCGGTGTGGTGGACGACGTCGTAGCGCCCGCCGAACTGCGGGTACTCGTTGAACAGCGTGTTGAAGCAGTGGGGGCACGCGGTCACGATCGACTTCACGCCGGCTCCGTCGAGCACCTCGATGTTCTGCTCGGCGAGCATCTGGTAGATGTACTCGGCCCCCATGCGGCGCGCCGGGTCGCCGGTGCAGGACTCGTCGGCGCCGAGGATCGCGAAGCTCACGCCGGCGATCTGAAGCAGACGCGCGAAGTCGTACGTCACGCGCTTGTTGCGGTCGTCGAAGGCGCCCGCGCAGCCGACCCACAGCAGCACTTCCGCGTCGGGGTTCTCGGACACGTGCGGGATCTCGAGCGGCTCCTGCTTCGACGTCCCCTTCGTCCACTCGGTGCGCGCCTGCGGCGGCGAGCCCCACGGGTTCCCCGTCGTCTCGAGGTTCTGCAGCGCGCTCTGCATCTCGCGCGGGAAGCGCGACTCGCTCATGACGAGGTTTCGTCTCATGTCCACGATCGCGTCGATGTGCTCGATGTTGACGGGGCACGCCTGCACGCATGCGCCGCACGTCGTGCAGTCCCATATGACCTCGTCCTCGACGACGTCGGGGTTCAGCTTGCGCACGTCGGCGAGCGCTTCCCCGTACGCGTCCGCGCCCTTGCGCTTCGCGGCGAGGAGCTTTGGGCCGACGTCGAACAGCTCGTCGCGCAGGTCCATGATCAGGAGCTTGGGCGACAGCGGCTTGCCGGTGTTCCACGCCGGGCACTGCGACTGGCACCGTCCGCACTCGGTGCACGTCATGCCGTCGAGCAGCTGCTTCCACGTCAGGTCGGTGACGGTCGCCGCCCCGAGCACGTCGTCCTCGGACATCGACTCGACGTCTATGTGCATCGGCCGCAGCGCGCCCTTCGGCCGTTCCGACGTGAACAGCACGTTGAAGGCGGACGTGACGATGTGGAGGTGCTTCGAGTAGGTGATGTAGACGAGGAACGCCAGGATGATGACGGAGTGCGCCCACAGGAAGATCGTGTCGAGCACCTCACGCGCGCCGGTCGACAACGGGTCGAACGCCTGCGCGGCGAGGTTCGAGACCGGCGTCCAGCGCGGGTCGTAGGGGAAGTGGCCGAGCGAGATCTCGGCCGCGCGCGTGAACAAAATCGTGACCATGATCCCGGCGATCGCGTAGAGGATCCACTCCGCGGCGCGCGTGTGCGAGCCGCGGAACCGTCCGGGCCGCTGGATCCTGCGGATCGCGAGCGCCACGACGACGCCGGCGAGCACCGCGACGATGAAGAAGTCCTGCAGCGCGCCGAGCGGCCCCCATCGTCCTACGAGCGGGATGTGGAACCCCTCCTGGTACACGGCGCCGAACGCCTCGACGATCGTGGTGAACAGGACGACGAAGCCCCAGAAGACGAAGAAGTGCATGACGCCCGGGACGGTCCACTGCAGCAGCTTGCGCTGGCCGAACACGACGACGAGCTGGTCGCGGAGCTTGCGCCGCCAGTCGACGGGCTTGCGGTCGTCGGCGGCGCCCAGGCGCAGGAAGCCGACGAGGTCCCGGACGCGGCGCGCGAACAGGCCCATGGCTGCGAGGATCAGCACGGTCATGAGGACCTTCTCGATCACCCCTGAGCCTCCTCACGGATCGCCGTTCGCCGGCGCGGACGGGTCGTCTGCCGCCCGCCAGGTCGGGCTGCGGCGGAGTATAGGGCCCGGCCCCGCGGGCCCGGGCGGAGAGCCCCCGGCGCGCGGACGGCTCCCGCTGCCGCGCCTCGTCGTCGGGATCATGTTCGTCGTGCTCGCGGCGGGTTACGCGTACTTCCGCGCCGGCTCCACCGCGCCGCCGGCGCCGTGCGCGGACCTCGACGCCGGCTTTGCGCACGCGCTCGAGGAGCGCGCCCTGGCGCCGGGGGTGACGGTCGCCGACGACGGCGCGTCGGTCGCGGTGAGCGCGGTGCCGGTGCGCGACGGCGGCGGCGGCTCGCTGCCGCGGGCGTGGCTCGTCGCGGCCCGCCTCGGGGGCGGCCCGTCGGACGGCGTCGTGGCGACGTGGCTGACCGTGTCGCGGCCGTCCGCGGACGCGTTCGACGCCGCCGTGTACCCGCTCGGGGGGCCGGCGCGCTCGACGTGGCGGCTGGGCGAGCGGGTCGAGGCGACGACGCTGTTCGACGTCCCGCGCGACGACCTCGAGCGCGTCCGCCGGTGCGCCGCCTCCGGCCAGAGTTGACAATATAACGCTCAACTTGGCACAATCGCAGGGACTCATATTTGCGACGCACGTCTCCACAACGACGTCACGTTTCTGCGGGAGGAGCACCGATGCCGAAGGCAGTAGGAATCGACCTTGGAACCACGAACTCCGTGGTCGCCACCCTCGAGGGCGGCGAGCCCACGGTGATCCCCAACGCCGAGGGCGCCCGGACGACGCCGTCGGTCGTCGCGTTCTCGAAGAGCGGCGAGGTCCTCGTCGGCGAGGTCGCCAAGCGCCAGGCGATCACCAACCCGGACCGGACGATCCGCTCGATCAAGCGCGAGATGGGCACCGACCACAAGACCGAGATCGACGCCAAGGGCTACTCGCCGCAGGAGATCTCGGCCCGCATCCTGCAGAAGCTCAAGACCGACGCCGAGACCTACCTCGGCGACAAGGTGACGCAGGCGGTCATCACCGTGCCCGCGTACTTCGACGACGCCCAGCGCCAGGCGACCAAGGAGGCCGGGCAGATCGCCGGTCTCGAGGTCCAGCGCATCATCAACGAGCCGACCGCGGCGGCGCTCGCCTACGGCCTGGACAAGACCGAGGGCGAGCAGACCGTCCTCGTGTTCGACCTCGGCGGCGGCACGTTCGACGTGTCGTTGCTCGAGCTGGGTGACGGCGTCTTCGAGGTCAAGGCGACGTCGGGCAACACCAACCTCGGCGGGGACGACTGGGACCAGCGGGTCATCGACCACCTCGTCAAGACGTTCAAGGACAACCACGGCGTCGACCTGGCGCGCGACAAGATGGCGATGCAGCGTCTGAAGGAGGCCGCCGAGAAGGCCAAGATCGAGCTCAGCTCGGCGCAGCAGACGTCGATCAACCTGCCGTTCGTCACCGCGACGGAGCAGGGCCCGCTGCACCTCGAGCTCACCCTGACGCGCTCGGAGTTCGAGCGCATGACCGAGGACCTGCTCGAGCGCTGCAAGGGCCCGTTCAACCAGGCCGTCAAGGACGCCGGCATCTCGGTGTCCGACATCGACCACGTCATCCTCGTCGGCGGCTCGACGCGCATGCCGCAGGTCCGTGACCTCGTCAAGCGCCTCACCGGCGGCAAGGAGCCGCACCAGGGGGTCAACCCCGACGAGGTCGTCGCGGTCGGAGCCGCGATCCAGGCCGGCGTGCTGCGCGGCGAGGTCAAGGACGTCCTGCTCCTCGACGTGACGCCGCTGAGCCTCGGCGTCGAGACCAAGGGCGGCATCTTCACGCGCCTGATCGAGCGCAACACGACGATCCCGACCAAGCGCTCGGAGGTCTTCACCACCGCCGACGACAACCAGCCGTCGGTCGAGATCCACGTCCTGCAGGGCGAGGCCGACATGGCGTACCGCAACAAGTCGCTCGGCAAGTTCCAGCTCACCGAGATCCCGCCCGCGCCGCGCGGGCTGCCGCAGATCGAGGTCACGTTCGACATCGACGCCAACGGCATCGTCAACGTGAGCGCCAAGGATCTCGGCACCGGCAAGGAGCAGTCGATGACGATCACCGGCGGCACCAAGCTGGCGTCGGACGAGATCGAGCGGATGATGCGCGAGGCCGAGGCCCACGCCGAGGAGGACAAGCGGCGCCGGGAGGAGGCCGAGGCGCGCAACCAGGCCGACTCGATCGTCTACCAGACCGAGAAGACGCTCAAGGAGCACGGCGACAAGCTCGACGCCGGCGACCGCAAGCACGTCGAGGACGCGCTGCAGGAGGCGAAGGACGCGCTCAACGGCACCGACGTCGACCGCATCCGGCGCACGAGCGAGGCGCTCGTGACGGCGTCGCAGCGGTTCGCCGAGGTCCTCTACCAGCGTTCGCAGGCCCAGGCCGGCGGCGCTGCCGACGCCGCGAGCGGTCCGGCCGACGACGAGGTCGTCGACGCCGAGGTCGTCGACGAGGGCGAGGAGCGCAGCGCGTGATGGAGAACGGTCCCGCGCGCGAGCGCAAGGTGAAGGTGCACGACAAGCGCCGCGCCGCGGTGTCGCACGCGCCGCGGGCCGCGGGTCCCGACGCGGCGGTCGCGCCCGAAACCGCCGAGCCGGACGCCGCCGCGGGCGCGCGTGCCGAGCCCGCGCCCGAGGCGAGCGCGGCCGGGTCGCCCGAGCCCGGCGCCGCGACACCCGAGAACGTCGGTGTGCCGGGCGGCGAGCCCGCCGGGGCGCACGGCGACGAGCCCGCCGGCGCGCGCGCCGCGAGCGACGCGGCGGCGAGCGCGCCCGCCGAGGCGGAGCCATCGGGCGCGCCGGACTATCTCGACGACCTCAGACGCCTCCAGGCGGAGTTCGACAACTACCGCAAGCGCATGATGCGCGAGCAGGCACAGATCACCGAGCGCGCCACGGCAGGGCTCGTCGAGCGCCTGTTGCCGGTGCTCGACGACTTCGAGCGCGCGCTCGGGCACGGCGACGTGTCGGAGGGAGTGCGGCTCGTCCACCGCCAGCTCGTCGACGTCCTGGCGAGCGCCGGCCTCGCCGAGATCGAGGCCGAGGGCCGGCCGTTCGACCCGACCGTGCACGAGGCCGTCGACTCGCGCGAGGACGCGGCCGTCGACGAGGTCACGTGCGTGACGGTCTACCGGCGCGGCTACCGCTTCGGCGATCGCGTCGTGCGCCCCGCGATGGTCGCGGTTGCGCGGCCCGTCGAGGAGGCGTCGGCGCGCGACGACGCGCCGCTAGAGGCCGACGGAGGCTCGTGATGGCTCAGCGCGACTGGGTCGAGAAGGACTACTACAAGGTGCTCGGCGTCGACTCCAAGGCGTCCAAGGACGAGATCAAGCGCGCCTACCGCAAGCTCGCGCAGCGCTACCACCCCGACGCGAACGCCGGCGACCCGGACGCCGAGCAGCGCTTCAAGGAGATCTCCGAGGCGCACGCGGTGCTCTCGAACGACGACAAGCGCAAGGAGTACGACCAGGTGCGCTCGTTCGTCGAGGCCGGCGGCCAGCGGTTCTACGGCTTCTCCCCCGGCGCGGGCACCGGCGGCGTCCGCATCAACATCGGCGACCTGTTCGGCTCCGAGGGCGGCGTCGGAGACCTGTTCGAGGACCTGTTCGGCTTCCAGGGCCGGCGCGCGTCGCGCAAGGGCCGCGACGTCGAGACCGAGGCGCGGCTGTCGTTCGAAGACGCCGTCAACGGCGCGACGGTGACGTTGCCCGGCGGCAAGCGCACGCGCATCCCGCCCGGCGTGCGCGACGGCGCGCGCATCCGCGTGCCCCGGCGCGGGGAGCCGGGGCCGCGCGGCGGCGAGCCGGGCGACCTCTACGTGCGTGTGCACGTCGAGCCGCATCCGCTGTTCGCGCTCGGCGAGCGCGGCGACGTCGTCGTCACCGTGCCGCTGACCTATCCCGAGGCCGCGCTCGGCGCGCAGGTCGAGGTGCCGACGCTCGACGGCACGGTGACCGTCAAGGTGCCCGCCGGTACGAGCTCGGGCAAGACGCTGCGCGTCAAGGGCCGCGGCGCGCCGCGGCCGAAGGGCGGGCACGGCGACCTGCTCGTCAAGGTCGAGATCGAGGTCCCGCGACGCCTGTCGCGGCGCGAGAAGAAGCTGCTCGAGGAGCTCGCGGAGGCGCGCGACGACTCACCGCGCGCGCACCTCGAGGCGGAGATCGAACGACGGCGCGCCTCCGGCGCGCGCGCGGCGTCCTAGGAGGGGGGCCATGGCACGGCGGGGGCAGGACTCGGAACAGGCGATCTACATCATCTCGGTGGCCGCAGAGCTCGCCGGCGTGCACCCGCAGACGCTGCGCGTCTACGAGCGCAAGGGACTCGTGCAACCGCAGCGCACGCAGGGCAACACGCGCCGCTATTCGGAGCGCGACATCGCCCGCCTGCGCCGGATCCAGGAGCTGACGCAAGAGGGCGTGAACCTCGCCGGCGTGATCCGCATCCTCGAGCTCGAGGACGAGATCGCACGTCTGCGGGTGCGCAACCAGCGTGCAGCGCGCGAGGTCGAGCGGCTCGAGGGCCAGATCGAGGAGCTGCTCGGAGCGCGCGACCGCATGGCGCTCGTGCCGCTCAAGGACGTGCGGCGCGTACGGCGCGCGCTGAAGGCGGACCAGATCGACCGCGCGGGCCAGCGACGTACGTTTCCGGCGCCGCCCGTCCGCTGACGCGCGCGTGAAGCTCGACACCGCGGCCGGCGCGGTGTCCGCGGCGCGCGACGGCCCGGACGACGCGCGCATCGCGGTCGTGCTCGGCCACGGCGCGGGCGCCGGAATGGACAACGACTTCATGGTCGCCGTCGCGCGCGGCCTCGCGGAGCGCGGCGCCGCGGCGTGGCGCTTCAACTTCGCCTACGTCGAGCGCGGACGGCGCGCGCCCGACCGCCAGGACGTCCTCGAGCGCACCTACGCCGACGTCGCCGAGCACGTGCGCGCGCACGAGGGGGCCGCGAGGCTCGTGCTCGGAGGCAAGTCGCTCGGGGGCCGGATCGCGTCGCACGTCGTGGCATCGGGGACGCGCGCCGACGGTCTGTTGTTCCTCGGCTATCCGCTCCACCCGCCGGGACGTCCCGACCGCATCCGCGACGCGCACCTGCGCGGGATCGAGGTCCCGATGCTGTTCGTCGAGGGCACGCGCGACCCGTTCTGCCCCCTCGACACGCTCGAGCGCGTACGTGCGACGCTCACCGCGCCCACCGACGTCGTCGTGATCGAGGACGGCGACCACTCGTTCAAGGTGCGCAAGTCGTCGGGCCGGGGGACGCCCGAGGCGTGGGCCGAGGTCGTGACCGCGGCGGCGACATGGCTCGCGGCGCGCTGACGCACGCCTCGCATCGCCCAGACGGCACGCCGTGTCGCCAACCACCTTGACCCGCTTCGGGCGGTCCACTAGATATTCGCTCCATTGAGCGGAAGCCCGCGCTCTCGCGAGCCGGGCGTTAGTGGGTCACAGGCACGGACGTCGCGCGCATCGGATCTCCGGACTTGTGTCTCCCGGGATGGGAGGGCGCATGCGCGCGAGCGTGGAGTTCGTTGCTCGCTATGGACCGGCCGGACGCGCCGCGGCGCGCGCGCGCGGGAGACGACCCCGTCGGACGCCGGCGCTCGTCGCGGTCGCGGCGCTCCTCGCAGGTGGGCTGACGGTCGTTCCGGTCGCTCCGCGGCGCGCCGTCGCCCAGGACGCGCGGCGCACGCCCCTCGCGACCCTCCAGGCCCCGTCGGCCGTCACGACGCAGGCCGACGACGGCGCGCTGCGGACGCGACTGTTCGCCGCGCCCGTGCAGTTCGAGGCGTCCGACGGCGTCTGGCGCTCGATCGATTCGGCGCTCGTCGCGACCGACGAGGACGGTTTCGACTTCACCAACGACGCCAACGCGCTCGACGTGCTCCTCGACTCCCATGCGGACGGACGTTTGCTGCGGCTCGAGGACGGTGGACGGGAGTACTCGTTCGTGCTCGAGGGGGCGGCGCGCTCCCCCGGCGCCGCCGCGGGCAACCGCATCGTCTATCGCGACGTCTTCGAGGACGCCGACCTCCGTTACGACGTGCTGGCCGACGGCGTCAAGGAGACGCTCGTGCTCGCCGGCGACGCGGCGCCCGCCCGTTACGAGTTCGCGCTCGTCGTCCCCGACCCCGGCGCGGTCGACGTCCAGGAGCGTCCCGACGGGTCGTGGGCGTTGACCTACGACCGAGACGACGCCGCGGCGCTCGTGTTGCACCGTCCCGTCGTCGTCGACGCGGACGGCGTCGCGGGGCCCGCGGACCTCGACGTCGCGCGCGCCGGCGACCGCTTCGCCGTGTCCTTGAGCGTCGCCGAGCGGTGGCTCCGCGATCCGGCGCGCGCGTGGCCCGTCGAGCTCGACCCGACGGTGACGGTGCAGGCGCCGAACGAGTCGACCGACGACGCGGTGCTCGACTGGGCGTGCCAAAGCTGTCCCGCCACGACGCCCGGGCGGCTCTCGATCGGCACCGATGCGGCCGCGCGCTATCGCGCCGCGCTGGCGTTCGACCTCTCCGGGGTGCCGGCGGGATCGGCGGTGACGAGCGCCCGTCTCAAGCTGTTCCACGACGGGACGTGCGTCGCGAGCTCGTGCGCCGGCGCGCACACCATCGACGTGCATCGCATGTCCGCGCCGTGGACGACCGGCTCCGCGCCGCAGGACGTGGCGTTCGACGCGACGGCGCTCGCGAGCGACACGCTCACGTCCGGCTCGGCTCCGCGCTGGTTGAGCTGGGACCTCACCGCGGCGGTTCAATCGTGGCTCGCCGGGTCGACGCCCAACCACGGTGTCCTCGTGAAGCGATCGGACGACTCCGCGGCGTCTCAGAGCGGGCCGAAGGTGCCGGGGCGGCGCTTCTCGGACGACCCGAGCCTTCGCCCGGTGCTCGAGATCACGTGGACCGGCTCTGGCTCGACGCTGTTCGAGCCCAAGGCGCTGCACTCGAACGGGGCCGAGCTGTCGTGGTCGGTCGCGTCGCCGCCCGGGGGCGAGACGTTCCAGGCATACGAGGTCCACCGCGTGATCGGCGGGGGCAACTTCACGCCGTCGCCGGCGACGCTCGTGGCCACGCTCGGCGACCGCAACGTGAACGCGTACCGCGACACGACCGCGGCCGCCGGCGCGACGTTCACTTACAAGATCGTGACCCGCACGTCGGCGGGGACGCACCAGTCGAACCGGCAGACCGTCGCGCTGCCCGCCCTCGACGCGTCGGGGAGGGGGCGCACGACCGCGATGCTCCAGCCGGCCCCCGATCAGGGCAAGGCGACGTACCTCACGGGGCCGGCGGTCGTCGGCAGCGGCGACGTCTGCAAGAACCACGGCGCGTCCGCGTTCCTGCGCGTCGGCGCCTCGGACGTCATGAGGTTCCGCCCGCTGGTGTGGTTCGACCTGCGGGACGTGCCGCACGACGCCGACGTCTCGGCCGCGACGATGAAGCTGTATCACCCGGCGACGAACGCCAACGTCGGAATCGACGTACACCGCGTCACCAAGGCGTGGAAGGAGGGCGCGGGCAACGGCGTCTGCACGGGCGACGGCGCGACGTGGAGCGAGACGCAGGGCGGGGTGCGGTGGGACTCCCCCGGCGGCGACTTCTCGTCGGACCGGGTGTCGACGCCGGCGACGTCTCGTGCGTCCGCGGGGTGGGACGCCTTCGACGTCAAGGACCTCACGCTGACGCGCGCGCTTCGCGGCGAGGCGCCGCACCTCGGGCTCCTGCTCAAGAAGAGCGACGAGGCGTACCAGGCGGGCGCGAACTTCTCGTACTACTCGGACGACTACTCCGTCGCGCCGAGCCTGCGCCCCAAGCTCGAGATCACCTACGCCGACGGCTCCGACACGCCGATCCGGCCGACCGCCGCGGTCGGCGCCCCGGCCCCCGGCGCCACCGTGTCGGGGACCGGCGGGAACCGCGTTGTCGACCTCGTCGCCGGTGTGTCCGACGACGGCAAGGTCGACCGGGTCGAGTTCGTGATCGACGACGCGGTCGTCGGGACGGTGACGCAGCAGCAGTTCGACGCCGCCGGCCGTCCGCTGCCGTATTCGTACGCGTGGCCGACGTCCGGGATCGCCGCGGGGACCAAGACGGCGAAGGTCAGGGTGACGGACGACGCGGGTCACGTCGTGACGTCGCCGGCCGTGTCGTTCACGCTCGATCACGAGGCCCAGGTCGCGCCGCTGATCGCGCCCCTGGAGGGCGCGCAAGTCTCCGGCACGGTTCCGCTCGCCACGAGGACCGGCTCGTACCCGGACGTCACCAAGGTGGAGTTCTACGCCGACGGGACGCTCGTCGGCAGCGACTCGAGCGCACCGTACATGGCGTCGTGGAACACGCGCAGCGCGTCCAAGCCGGCGTATTACGGGAGCCACCGGCTCACGACGCGCGCCTACGACTCCTCGGGCCTCGTCGGCTACTCGCCACCGGTGAACGTGACCGTCGACAACTCGATCCACTACGGCACCAAGGGGTCGACCGCGTCGCCCTCGGTTCCGCGTGCGGTGGTGCGCAACAAGCGCCTGCGCCACGACGACGAGGACCCGACATTCCAGCCGAGCGCTCTCACCGCCGCCCCGCAGGACGATGTCGCGCCGGTGTCGGATGGGGGCCGCGAGATCGTTTCGGGCCAGCCGCTCGAGACCTATCCCGTCACGGTCACGGTCACGAACGCCACCGACCAGGCGTGGAACTCGAGCCACCACCGGTTGTGGTACCGGTGGGTCGATCCCGCGACGCGGGTCGTGTACGAGGCGCCGCTGCCGAACTCGCTGAACTTCCCGGTCGGCCAGACGACGGTCACGGCGGAGGTCGCGGCACCTTCGCTTCCGTCGTGGGTGGAGTCGGCTCGCTACGACCTCGTCTTCGACGTCTACCACGATCCCGCCGGCACCGAGTCCGACGCGTGGCTGTCCCAGAAGGGCGTCGCTCCGGCGGTGAACCCGGTGACCATCACCAAGAACCTGTCGACGCGGCTGGGCCTGGAGCACTTCCACTTCTACGACGGGGCGCCGGTGGGGGCCGGGATGACGCATCGCGTCGATGTCGCCAACGGCAACTCGTTGTTGTCGTGGTCGGCGATGCTGTCGCCCGGCCGCGGCCTGTCGACGCTCGTCGACCTCCACTACAACGCCCTCGAGGAGCACTCGACGTCACCGGTCGGCAACAACTTCTCGATGACCGTCTCGAGCCTCGTCCGCCTCGGCGAGCCGCTCGACCTCCACCGCGCGAACCAGGGCGCCAACGCGATGGTGCGCTTCACGGACGGCGACGGAACGACGCACACGTTCACGACGGACGGCGCCGGGGGATGGGTCGAGCCCAAGGGCGTCAACCTCTATCTCCGCAAGCTCTCGGACGCGGGCGCCAGGGCGTGGGCCGTCACGCGCCCGGACGGCGTCACGTTCTACTTCGACGCCGACGGCTTCCCCACCAGCGTCGAGGACCTCAACGGCAACACGCTGACGTTCGAGCTGTGCAGCCTGGAGCCCAACGCCACAACGCCGTGCACAGACGACGGCGCCGTGCTCGGCCGCGACGACGACCCGGGCGGCCCGAAGAAGCGTGTCGCCGCGGTGACCGATGCGGGCGGCCGCAGCTACGCCATCGACTACTACACGAAGGAGGAGACCAAGGACGCGCAGATACGCGGCAACGTCGAGCGCGTGAGCGAGCATACCGGTGACTCGCTGTCGTTCGTCTACTACGACGACGGCAACCTGAAGACCCTTACGCAGGACGGCGGCTTCCGCGCCGACGGCAGCCGGCTCGCGCCGCGCTCGTTCGAGTTTCGTTACACGGAGCCGGCGAGCTCCGCGATGGCCACGAACACGGCCGCGCAGTCGTCGCGCCTTCACAGCGTCACCGACCCGCGCGGCCACGCGACCGTGTTCGACTACTGGCTCCCGAGCGAGGACCCGGACGCGTCGCAGCTCCGGTGGAAGCTCGAGTCGCGCACCGATCGCGAGGGCAAGATCACGTCGTACTCGTACGACATAGCGACCTCGAGGACGACCGTCGAGGCCCCGGAGGGACGATCCTCCAAGTTCGCGTACGACGCCGACGGCAAGGTCACCACCATAGAGCGGAAGGCGTCCGTCACCCGGTGGGAGACGACGTCGCTTGAATGGGACGCCGACTTCAACGTCAAGAAGCTCGTGGAGCCGTCGGGCGAGCTCACTTCGTACACCTACAACTCCAACGGATATCCGACGTCGCTCGTGAACCAGCAGAACCACGAGACGACGCTCCGGTACGAGCAGTCGTGCGCACCGCCGCAAGGATCGCCCGACCCCACCTGCAACCATGTCAGCCACCTCGTCACCAAGACGGATCCCGGCACGGCTGCAGGGCCGAGCGTGTGGTCGTTCGACTACTTCCGCCCGGCGTACAACCTCAAATCCGTCACGGATCCCGAGAACGGCATGACCGACTACACGTGGAACGCGAACGGGACGCTCGCGACGGCTCAGGACGCCAACGACAACCCGCCCACGGAGTTCCTCGAGTACGACGCCAACGGCCTGGCGACGCGCGTGCGCACGCCCGATGGTGTCGAGACGCGCGTCGGCTTCGATCCCGACGGGCTGATGTTGTGGCAGCAGGATCCGAATCACCAGTCGTTCTCCGGCGGTGACCCGCGCGACTACCGCTCGTACTTCTACTACGACACGTTCGCCCGCCTCGGGGCGACGAGCATGCCGAAGTCGTCCGAGTACGAGTACGGCGCACGCGTCTGGACGACGACGACCTACGACGAGAACGACAACGTGGTGTCGAGGTCCATGCCGGCCTACGGGAAGCTGTTCGTCGCGGGACCGTCGTCGGGCGGCACGTACGACGACATGGACCGTCCCGAGGAGACGACGAACCCGGAGGGCCACGCCACCAAGTACGTCTACGACGGAGCCGGCCGTACGACGCGCGTCGTGCGGCCCGAGGGCGTTGCGACCGCCGGGCAGGAGCTCGACCACGTCGTCGACCTCGGCTACGACCTCCTCGACCGCATGACGACGCAGACGCGCTACGAGAACGTCGCGGGCGCTGCGGTCGCCCGGACGACGACACGCTGCTATGAGAACGATACGGGTGACCTCGTCGCCGTCGTCCCGCCCAAGGGCGCCGGCTCCGGCTGCGGGAGCAGCTTCGCCACGCGCTACACGTACTTCGACGACCACACGCTCAGGAGCGTCACGGACCCCGAGGGCCACGTCGTCACGCACGAGTACGACCCGAGCGACAACGTGACCAAGGTCGTCGACGCGGCGGGCAAGGAGACGACGTACTCGTACGACCGGCGCAACCTCCGCACCAAGATGGTCCAGCCGTTCGTGTCCGACGATCCCGCGACCACCACCGTGAACGAGACGCGGCGCCTGACGACCGTCTACGAGTACGACCCCGTCGGGAATCTCGTGCACCTCGTCTCGCCGCGAGCGTTCGATACGAACCCGAAGCAGGACTACGGTGACTCAGACGACTACGTGACGACCCACAAGTACGACGCGATGAACCGCCTCACGCGCATCCGGCTGCCGAAGGACGGCGGCACGGAGCAGGCGTACGTGCACCGCGCCTACGATGCGAACGGCAATATGCGGTGGACGTCTCTGCCCGTCGTCAACCCGCTTCCGACGGCCGTGCACTCGGACGCGAAGACCGACATGACGTACTTCGACGCGGGATGGATTCGCACTCAGGACGACGCCGTCAACCCAACCGTGTACTTCGACTACACCGCGGCCGGGTGGCAGGCGACGCGCGTCCCTCGCAAGCCGTCGGGCGGTCTCGACGACAAGCACGAGATGCGCTGGACGTACTACCCGGACGGGGTGTTGCGGGCGCGCCTCGACCAGGAGGGCGCGATCTCGCGCTACGTGTACGACCGCGACGACAACCTGACGTCGGCCATCGACTCCGGCGGCGTGCACTCGAAGGACGAGAAACCCGTCGAGACGACCATCGCATACGACTGGATGGACCGGGCGACGGAGACGAAGCACCGCAAGGGCAGCGGCGCCGAGGCCGATCCCTACCGCATCGCGACGACGCGCTACGACGCGAACGACAACGTCGTCGAGAACGTCATCGACAAGGTCGTCGAGGGCCCGGGCTCGTCGCCCGGACGTCGCTCCACGTTCACGTACGACCGATCGGATCGGCTCGACGCGCAGGTGCTCTACGGCGACGACGCGAGCTCGTGCAGCGACGACCGGTTCGTAGACGTTCAGTGGACGGCCACGGGCTGGGAGAAGCTCCGCAAGATCGTGCGCGGGTCGGGCACGCCCTCGTCCGGCGACTGCTCGCTCGTCTCGAACTTTCCCGAGCCGCGCACGAAGCAGGTCACGACGTGGGGCTATCACGACAACGGCAAGCTCCGGACGCTCGACACGACGGACTCCGCGGGCGCGCTGGTCGAGAGCCACGTCGTCTCGTACGTCGCCGCCGTCGACGTCGGCGGCGCGACGCGCAGCGTATACATGAACGGTCACCGCACGGAGGACGTCTTCGGGCTGCGCGGGCCGGCGAACGAGGCGACGCCGTGCGAGCCCGTCGCGTCTCGCCCGTGCACGGCGGCGCACGACTACGACGCGCGCGATCGCCTCGTCGAGTTCCACGACGGGCACGGGGGCACCATCGCGTACACGTTCGACCAACCCGACGATGCGACGCGCGACTTCGGCGTCTCGCCGCAGTCGATCAAGGCGTCGAACGTGACGACCGAGGCGCACACCAACGTCAACGGGATGTCGAAGACGGTCGAGTCGTCGTACACAGGGACGCAGCTCACGTCGGCGCGCACGAGCAGCGGAGGCGGCAGCGCGACGTCTCGCTACTTCTACGACCCCAACGGGAACCTCGACTGCGTGACGAACTCGTCGGGGGGACCGTCGGGTTGCTCGCAGTCGCTCGATGCGAATGCCAACCCCAACGTCCTAGCCGACTACGCCTACGACGGCCTCGATCGTCTGCTCTCGTACCGCAACTTCGAGGGCACGAACGACTCGGCCGATTACACCTACGACGCGCTCGACCGCGTCGTGAAGGAATCGGAGCACCACGGCGCGACGTCGAAGATCACACGCTTCAACTACCTCGGGA
>DASZZZ010000102.1:0-23225 GCA_036260375.1 Actinomycetota bacterium | reverse complement strand
GGCGCCGCCGCGACCGCCGCCGCCGCGACCGCCGCCGCCGTACGGGTCGCCCGGCGCGCCGACTAGGGGCGCGCTCGGGCCGCCGGGCCGGGCGGGTGCGCTCGGGGCTCCGCGCCGGGCCGTGCCGCCGCCGTGCGTCCTCTGCTACGCTCTCGGTGCACGCCGGTGCGCTGTTCCGCTCCACGGAGCTCGCGGGGGGAACCTTGAGGCAGCCACCGGCCTCCGTCCGCGGCCCCCGGGGCCGGCCGCCGAACGCGTGGAGAGAGAACGAATGACGTACCTCGTCATCCTGGTCGTCGTCGCGGTCGTCGGCATGGCGCGCCTGCTGATCCTCTACCGGCGCGAGCACGCCCGCCTGACGTCGATCGACGGTTTCCGCTCGAGCCTCGAGGCGATCTCGAAGCAGACGGCCGCACCGCCGGTCGTCGAGCGCAGCCGCCGTCCCGCGCGCGCCCGGCGCGCCCGTCCGGTCCGTGCCCGTCACCGGGGCGTGCGCCTCGATCCCGCGCGCCGCGCCGCCGCCCGCCGTCGCATCGAGGCGCGCCGGCGCGCCGCTCGGGCGCGCTACGAGCGCGCCCACGCCGAGCGGGCCCGGGTCGAGCGCGCCCGGGCCGCGACGCGCGCGGGGCGCGCCCGCGCCGCGGGGTAGCCCACAGCGGTGGCCCGCGACCTCGCCATCGACCTCGGCACCGCCAACACGCTCGTCTACCAGAAGCAGCGCGGCATCCTGTTCGCCGAGCCGACCGTGCTCGCCCTGAACAAGGAGACCGGGTCGGTCCTCGCGATGGGCGAGGCGGCGTGGCAGATGATCGGCCGGACGCCGGGCTACATCGTGGCGGTGCGCCCGCTGAGGTCGGGCGCCATCTCCGACTTCGACATCACCGAGAAGCTCATCCGGCTCATCCTCCAGAAGGCCGGCGTCAGCCGCTTCGCGCGCCCCAAGGTGCTCGTGTGCGTGCCGAGCGCGCTGACCGAGGTCGAGCGGCGCGCGGTCGAGGAGGCGACGCTGTCCGCGGGCGCGCGCACGTGCCACCTCATCGAGGAGCCGATCGCGGCCGCGATCGGCGCGGGGCTGCCGATCCACGAGCCGGTCGGCAACCTCGTCGTCGACGTCGGCGGCGGCACGAGCGAGGTCGCGTTGATCTCGATGGGCGGCATCGTCACCAACACCGCGGTGCGCGTCGGCGGCTTCGACCTCGACGCCGCGATCCAGAGCTACGTGCGGCGCGAGTACACGATCGCGATCGGCGAGCGCACCGCGGAGCGGATCAAGATCGCCATCGGGTCGGCGTTCCCGCTCGCCGGCGAGCACCCGGCCGAGCTGCGCGGGCGCGACCTCGCGACCGGGCTCCCGAAGAACGTCGTGATCACGTCCGAGGAGATCCGCAGCGCGATCACCGAGCAGATCAGGACGATCGTGACGTCGGTGGTCGAGTGCATCGGCGCGTCGCCGCCCGATCTCGTGCAGGACGTGCTCGTGCGCGGCATCACGCTCACAGGCGGCGGCGGCATGCTCGCGGGCCTCGACGTGCTCCTGTCGCAGGAGGCCGAGGTGCCGGTCCACGTGACCGAGCAGCCGCTCGAGGCGGTCGTCATGGGCGCGGGGCGGTGCCTCGAGGCGTACGAGAGCCTCCGGGCCATGTTCGTCAACGCCTGACGCGCCCGGCGCACGCGACGCGCCGCCATAGGCTGGTGCCCATGGCGCGCCGCGACTCCGACCTCCCCGAGCCGCCCGTCGCGCCCGTGCGCGGGCGCAGCCGGGCGCGCGTGTGGACCGTCGCGGTCGCGATCGTCGTTGCGGCCGCCGCGTACGTCGTCCCGCTGCCCGGCTACTTCGGGCTCGTGCCCGGCCCGGTGCGCGACGTCGAGGACCTCGTCGAGGTGACCGGGGCCCGCACGTACTCGTCGGAGGGATCCCTGTTCCTGACGACGGTTCGCATCGACCCGAACGTCACGTTCTTCGACGCCGTCGCGTACGGGGTCGACCCGACCAAGAGCGTCGTCCCGCGCGACGCGGTCACCGGCGGCCAGAGCGGCGATGCGTTCGACCGCCGGCAGGAGGCGGAGATGGCGGCGTCGCAGCGCGCCGCCGAGCTCGTGGCGCTGTCGGCCGCGGGGCTCGCGGAGCCGGCCGGCGACTCCGTCGGCGTCGCCGGGACCCTGCCCGGGACCGGCGGCGCGCGCGTCCTCGAGGAGGGCGACGAGATCGTGTCGTTTGACGGGCGGCGGGTGACGAGCAACTGCGAGCTGACGACCGCGGTGCAGCGGCGGTCGCCCGGCGACCGCGTCGAGGTCGTCGTGCGGCGCGACGGCGGCACCGAGCGCTTCGACGTCGCGCTCGGGACCGACCCGCGCGGCGGCGGCGGGCCGATCCTCGGCGTCGTCATGCAGCCGTCCGACATGGATGTCGAGGGCGACCTGGAGGTCGGGTTCGACATCGGCGAGATCGGAGGCCCGTCGGCGGGGCTCGTGTTCGCGCTCACGCTCTACGACCGCGTCACGCCCGACGACCTGACCGGCGGGCGCGCGGTCGCGGGGACCGGGACGATCACGGAGTGCGGCGACGTCGGCGAGATCGGCAGCATCGAGAGCAAGGTCGCGGGGGCCGAGGCGCGCGGCGCGGAGCTGTTCCTCGCGCCGGCGTCGCAGGCCGCCGCGGCGCGCGCCGTCGCCGACGACATCGAGGTCGTCCCCGTCGAGACGTTCGAGGACGCCGTGCGCCACCTGCAAGACCGGGCGTAGAACCGCTGGGTGGGGCGTCTCCCACCGTGCGACACTGGCGTCGCGATGCTCGACGGGTTGGCGGTCCCCCTTCACTTCACGATCGAGTTCGTGGGCTTCCTCGTGACGGCCGGCGCGGCCCTGCTCGTCGGCGTGCGCGCCGGCATGGTCCCCGGCGGTTCGTGGGAGCGACGCGCGGCCGCGTCGGGCTTCGCGATCCTCGCCGCGGCCCAGGTCGCGCACGGCGGCGGCTTCGTCGACACCGACGGCGGCCTCGCGTTCATCGCGCTGCGCACGGTGGGGTTCGCGCTCGTCGCCGCGGCGCTCGCGCGCGCGGGCCGCGGCCCGGCCGCGGCGGCGTTCGTGCCGCTGCGCGAGCCGGCGGTGCTCGCGAGCGCGGGGGCCGCGCTCGCCGCCAGCGTCGCGGCCGCGCTCGCGGCGCGGCGCTTTCGGCGCCGCCCGTTTTGGCTGCTGTCGCTCGCCGCGCTGCTGGCGGCGGCCGGCTCGGCGCTGTCGGGAGCGGCCCCCTACGCGCGCTTCGGCGCCGGTCCCGTCGACCCGGCCGCGTACGCGGCGCACGGCGTGCGCCTGCTCGGGTACGCCGCGCTGACGGCGTGGCTGTGGTCCGGGATCCGCACGAGCATCAGGACCCGCTTCGTGGCGTCGTTCGCCGCGCTGCTCGTCGCCGTCGTGCTCGCGCTGTCGAGCGCGCTCACGGGCGTCATCTCGAACAACGTCGAGCGCCAGGAGCTCGACCGCATGCGGGCGCAGCTCGACAACGCGATCGCGGCGCTCGAGGACGACGCCGAGACGCTCACCGACAACGCGCAGGTCATCGCCGCGAGCACCAGCGTGCAGCAGCGCGTCGCGGCGCGCGCCGGACTCGGCCCGCTGGCGCGGGAGTTCGCCGGAGGCGCGGCGTTCGACGTCGACTTCGTGCTGTTCACGTCGCCCGAGGGGCGCCTGCTCGCGCGCGCGGGACGGGGGCCGGCGCGGCCCGCGGCCGACGGCGACGTCCGCTCCGGCCCGCTGAGCCGGCGCCTCGTGCTCGACGTGCTCGTGTCGGACGTCGCCGACGAGGTCACGGCGGGGACGTCGCCGATCGCGGCCGGCGTCGAGACGCTCGGAGACGGCGCGGTGGCGGTGATGGCCGCGAGCGAGATAGCCGATCCCGACGCGGTCGCGCGCCGCTTCGGCACGGTCGTCGTCGGGCGCTACGTCGACGCGCTCGCCATCGGCGAGCTGTCGCGCACGGTCGCACCGGCGCGCGCGTCGCTCGTGCTCGGCGACGCGACCGTCGCGACCGGTCTGTCCGGCGACGTCGCGGCGCGCAAGCTCGTCCCGCGCGACGTGCGCGACGAGCTGACGACGGGCGACACCGCGACGCGCGCGCACACGATCGCCAAGCGCTCGTACTTCAGCGCGCTCGCGCCGGTCCCGGGCGGCGACGGCGACGCGGTGCTGGTCCTGTCGTCGCCAGCGCGCCTCGTCGCCGCGACGCGGCTCGACGTCACGCGCCTGCTGTTCGTCGTCGCGCTCGCCGCCGGCGCGATCGCGCTCGGCCTCGCGTCGTTGTTCGGGCGGCGCATCACACGCCCGATCCAGGAGCTCACGACGACGGCCGGGGCGGTGCGCGAGGGCGACCTCAGCGCCAAGGTCGCCGTGCGCGGCCACGACGAGGTCGCGCAGCTCGGCGCGACGTTCAACGAGATGACGGAGGCCCTCGGCGCGTTGACGGGTGACCTACGCAGCGCGGCGCGCGAGGAGCATCGGCTGCGCGCGCGCATCGAGACGATCATCGAGTCGATGGCCGACGGCCTCGTCGCGGTCGACGCGGAGCGGCGCGTGCTCGCGTTCAACCCCAGCGCCGAGCGCATCACCGGGATCGCGGCAGCCGACGCGGCCGGCAAGCCGGTCGACGATGTCCTCGACGTGCGCGACGCGCGCGGCGAGCCCGCGTCGCTCCCGGTCCACGACCTCGAGTCGGGCTCGACCGACGGCGTCTTCGTCGCGTCGCGCGACGGAAGCTTCGTGCCCGTGTCGGTCACCAGCGAGATCCTGCGCGGCGACGACGGCGCGGTCGCGGGCGCGGTCGCGGTGGTGCGCGACGTCACGCGCGAGCGCGAGGTCGAGCGCATGAAGTCGGAGTTCCTGTCGAACATCTCGCACGAGCTGCGCACGCCGCTGACGCCGATCAAGGGCTACGCCGAGCTGCTCGCGCGCGACGACGTGCCGCCGGACAAGGCGCGCCGGTTCACGACCGGCATCCTCGAGGGAACGGAACGACTCGACCGCATCGTCGGCCTGCTCGTCGACTTCGCGGCCCTGGAGGGCGGCCGGCTCGCGCCGCGCAGCACGCCGATCGACGTCGCACGCCTGCTCGAGGACGTCGCGCGCGCGGCGCGCGACCGCACGACGCGCCACGACATCGTCACCGACGTCGATGCGCCGCTGCCGCCGGTGATGGGCGACGAGCGTCTGCTGCGGCGCTCGCTCGAGGAGGTCGTCGACAACGCGGTGAAGTTCTCGCCCGCGGGCGGCCGCATCGTGCTCGGCGCGTCGGGGCACAACGGACACGGGGCGCGGGCGGTCGAGGTCACGGTCGCCGACGAGGGCATCGGCATGGACCCCGACGATCTCCCGCACATCTTCTCGGACTTCCACCAGCTCGACGGCTCCCAGACGCGCTCCTACGGCGGCCTCGGGCTCGGCCTGTCGTTCGTGCGGCGCATCGTCGAGGCGCACGCCGGCCGCATTCGCGTCGAGAGCGAGCCGGACGCCGGCACGCGCCTGACGATCTCGATCCCCGCGGCCCCCGAGCGCGCGTCGTGACGCGCGGCGCGGGACCGTACGCGCGTCCCGTCGCGCTCGGCGTCGCGCTCGTCGTCCTCGTCGCCGCCGCCGGTGTCGCCGGCTACGGCGACGTCGGGCCGCGCGACGATCCGGCCCCCGGCGCGCCGCCCGGAGACCGGCCGGACGACGCGCCCGACGGCGGCGTCGACCTCGCCGCGTGCCTCAGGGGCGGCCCGGAGGTCGAGGAGCGCCCCGCGAAGGCGAGCACGCGCGCCGAGATCGCGGCGATCGCGCGCGACGTCGAGCGTCTGCGCGGCCTGCGCTTCGAGGAGCCCGTGCGCAAGGCGCTGCTGCCCCCCGAGCGCGCCAACCGCCGGTTGCGGCGCGCCATCGGGACGCCGGGAGCGACCGCGCGCGCCGCCGAGCGCATCCTCGAGGTCCTCGGGCAGGTCGAGCCCGGCACCGACCTGTTCGGCGTCGTACGCCGCTTCACGCTCGGCCAGGTGCTCGGCGTGTACTTCCCGCGCCGCGACGAGCTCGTCGTCAAGGCCGGCGGCGGGCCGCTGTCGCCGCTCGCGCGCGCGACGCTCGCGCACGAGCTCGAGCACGCGCTCGCCGACCAGGCGTTCGGCCTCCCGCGCGAGGGCGGCGGGCTCGCGCGCGCCGATCGCGCCGCGGCGGCGGAGGCGCTCGTCGAGGGCGACGCCACGTTGACGGGCCAGCGCTGGGCGGTGCGCGTGCTGTCGTTCGCCGACCAGGGCGCGCTCGCGAACGACCCGATCGTGCGCGACGCGTCGGAGGCGTCGGCCGGCGTGCCGGCGTACGTCCGCATGGCGAGCGAGTTCCCATACCGCGACGGGCTCGCGTTCGTGTGCTCGCTGTACGAGCGCGGCGGCTGGCGCGCCGTCGACCGCGCCTACGAGCGCCCGCCCGAGACGACCGCGCAGGTGCTGTGGCCGGACCGCTACCACCGCCGCGCCGGAGCAGAGTGGGTGCGCGTCGACGGCCGTCCGGCTGGCGGATGGCGCCGCGGCCCCCTCGTCGAGGTTGGCGCCGCCGACCTCGTGTGGCTGTTCGCGGCGCCGGGCGGCGACCGCGGCGCGGCCCTCGACGATCCCCGCGGCGCGGCGCGTCCGTGGCGCGGGGGCGCGCTGCGGCTGTGGACCAAGGGACGGGCCTCCGCGCTCGGGATGACGATCGCCGCGCGCGGTCCGCTGTGCGGGTCGGTGACGGCGTGGTACGCCGCGAGCCGGCCGGGACGCGCCGCGGCGCCTCGTCGGGGCGAGGCCGCGGCGTTCGACGGCGCGCGCTACGACGCCGTCGTCCGGTGCCCCGCCGGGCGGGTCCACCTCGGCGTCGCGCCGTCGCTGCGGGACGCGCGCCGGCTGGCGCGGTGATCCCGCCGGGGCCGCCGCGGCGGCCTCTGGTTACACTTGCTCCGCAGCCCGCCCACGCGCCCGCCCGGGGCGCCGTTCTCTAGGACGGTCGTGACGCCGTCGAAGAAGCCCTACGTGACCAGGATGGTGGCCGTCGTCGCGGCCGTGGCGGTGGCGCTCGGCGGCTACGCGTGGCTCGACGCGGAGTCCGACCGGCTCGACGCGATGGCGGTCCGGCGTCTCGGACGCGGGGGCCGGGTCGAGATCGTGCGCCACGGCGACGTCGTGACCGTGCGCGACATGGCGGCGCTCGCCACCGGCGACGTCGTGCGGACGTCGGGGGCGGCGCGCGCCCGGGTGCGTCTCGAGGGCCGCCGCGACGCGTGGCTCGCACCCGCGTCCGAGGCCGTCGTCGCCGGCGGCGACGAGCTCGAGGTCCGCTCCGGGGGCGTGCTCGTGCGCTCCGACGACCCGACCACGGTCGCGATCGGCGACGTCGACGTGCGCCCGTCGATGGCCGTGGTGCGCGTCGACGCGCTCGACGCGTCGGCCCGCGTCGCGTCGTATCGCGGCGACGTCGCGCTCGCGGCGCCGGGCCGTCCGGAGGTCGTGCTCGAGCCGCTGTTCCAGGTCGCGACCGCGGCCGGCGAGCTCGCCGCGGCGCGTCCCTACCGCCTCGACCCGTCGGACGCGTGGGACCGGACGCGCCTCGCGCCGGTCGTCGAGCTCCACGAGCGCCTCACGCGCGTCGCGGACCGCATCGCCGCCGCCGGCGCGCGCCCGGCCGCGCCGGTCGCCTCGCTGCGCGCGCGACGTCCGGCCGACGCCGCCATCGCGGTCGCGCTGGCGCGCACGGCCGCGGCCCCCTTCGGCGCGGCGCTCCGGCGCGCTCTCGACCTGCGCGACTCGGGCGGCCAGTGGGCGGTCGTGGCCGCGATCATGGACGTCGGCCCGCGCGCGCTGGTCGCCGAGCTCGGCGGCGTGGTGGTCGCGGCCGGCGTCGCCGATCCTGCGGCCGCCGCGGCGGACGGCCCCCACGGCGTCGCGCCTGGCGGTGCCGGGACCGCCACCGACGCGCCCGCGGCCTCCGCGCCGGACGCGCCGTCGTCCGGCGCGTCCGGGCCGCCGCCCGCGACCGGCGGCACGCGCACGGACGACCCCGTGGACGGAGGCGGAGACGACGACGGCGGCGGCGGAGGAGGAGGAGGAGGCGACGACGACGCCGAGTGCGACAATGAGGTCGACTGCATCCTTCCGGTGCTTCCGACACCGCCTTCGCTGCTCGACGATCTGGGGGGAGGAGGTTGAGCGAGCGACCGAACCGCCCGGTCGTGCTCGTCGCGGAGGACGACGCGAGCGTGCGCATGACGATCGAGCTCGTTCTCGACGACGAGGGGTTCGAGGTGCTCATGGCCAAGAACGGCGAGGAGGCGCTGAGCCTCGCGCAGAGCGCGCTGCCCGACGTCATCCTGCTCGACCACGTCATGCCGAAGATGGGCGGCAAGGACGTGCTCGCGGCGCTGCGGCGCGACGAGTCGACCGCCGCGATCCCCGTCCTCGTGCTGACCGGGATGGCGCGCGACGACGCCGACTGGCCCGGCGCGCAGTTCGTCGGCAAGCCGTTCAGCCCCGACGAGCTCGTCGCGCGCATACGCGACGTCATCCCGTCTACCTAGCGGCACACCGCCGCGGGCGCGGCGCGGAAAACTTCGCGCCGCCACCGATTACTCTGCGGGGCGATGGCTCTACGCGCTCCCCGTAGACGGCTTCGCGGCGTCGTCGTCGCGGCCGTCGTGCTGCTGCTGCTGGCGGTGCTTGCGTTCGCGCGCTTCTACACCGACGTGCTGTGGTTCCGCGAGGTCGGCCTGTCGTCGGTGCTGTGGACGAGCATCGGGACGCAGTTCGTCGTCGGCGCCGTCGTCGCGGCCGTCACCGCCGCGATCGTGCTGGCGAACCTGCTCGTCGCGACGCGCGTCGCACCCGCGTTTCGCGTCAGCCGCTTCGAGCTCGCGGGCCGGCGCGACCCGCTCGAGCACTACCGCGACCTCATGCTGCCCTACGTCAAGTGGCTGCGTCTGGGGGCCGCGGCGCTCGTGGGACTGCTCGCCGGGCTCGGCGCCGCGGCCGCGTGGCGCACGTACCTGCTGTGGGCGAACCGCGTCGACTTCGGCGTCGACGACCCGCAGTTCGGGCGCGACATCGGCTACTACTTCTTCGAGCTTCCGTTCCAGGAGCAAGTGTTGGAATGGCTGTGGTTCGCGCTCGTGGCGTCGCTCGTGCTGTCGATCGCGGCGCACCTGTTGCAGGGGTCGATCCGGCCGGAGGCGGGTCTCGCGGGCGTCCTGCCGGGAGCGCTCGCGCACGTCTCGGTGCTCCTCGGCCTGCTCGCGATCGTCAAGAGCGCGCAGTACTACCTCGGCACGTTCCAGCTCAACTTCTCGGCGCGCGGCGCCGTCACCGGCGCGAGCTACACCGACGTGCACGCGCAGCTGCCCGCGCTGCGCCTGCTCGCGATCGTGTCGATCGTCTCGGCGATCCTGTTCCTCGTCAACATCCGCGTGCGCACCGTGCGCCTGCCGCTCGCGGCGATCGGGATCTGGATCCTCGTCGCCGTGCTCGCGGGCGGTGTGTGGCCGTGGTGGGTCCAGCGCTTCTCCGTCGCGCCGCAGGAGGCACAGCGCGAGCGTCCGTACATCGCGCGCAACATCGCCGCGACGCGCGCCGCGTTCGGGTTGACCGACGTCGCCACGCTGCCGTATCCGGCGACGCCCGACCTCACCTCGCAGGAGATCGAGGCGAACCAGTCGCTGTTGCGCAACGTGCGGCTGTGGGACCCCGACCTCCTCCAGCGCGGCTACGAGCAGCTCCAGGCGATCCGGACCTACTACCGGTTCGAGGACGTCGACATCGACCGTTACGTCATCGACGGAGAGGTGCGCCAGGTGCTCCTCGGCCTGCGCGAGCTGTCGCTCGACGACTTGCCGGAGGAGGCGCGCAACTGGACCAACGAGCACCTGCAGTACACGCACGGCTTCGGGCTCGTGGCGAGCCTCGCCAACGAGACGACGACGGCGGGTCAGCCGCAGTTCCTCGTGCGCGACGTCCCGGGAACGAGCGTGCCGGGGGCCGAGGCGCTCGACCCGGACGAGCCGCGCCTCTACTACGGCGAGGCGTTCCAGCCGACCGAGTACTCGATCGTCAACTCCGGTCAGGCCGAGATCGACTTCGAGACGGGCGAGGAGACGCAGCGCAGCAGCTACGCGGGCGAGGGCGGCGTCTCCATCGGCGGCTTCCTCGGCAAGCTCGCGTTCGCGATCCGCGAGGGCGACCCGAACATCGTGCTGTCCGACCTCATCACGCCGGAGTCGAGGATCCTGCTGTACCGCAACGTGCGCGACCGCGTGCTGCGCGCGGCCCCCTTCCTGTCGCTCGACCACGATCCGTATCCGGCGGTCGTCGACGGGCGCGTCGTGTGGATCCTCGACGCGTACACGTCGAGCGCGTTCTATCCGTACTCGCAGCGCTTCGACCTCGGCGAGATCATCGGCAGCGAGGAGGCCGGTGCGCTCGAGGGGCGCGCGAACTACCTCCGCAACTCGGTGAAGGTCGTCGTCGACGCGTACGACGGGACGATGGACTTCTACGTCGTCGATCCCGACGACCCGCTCGTGCAGGCGTGGCGCAACGCGTTCCCCGACCTGTTCACCGACGAGGAGCCGTCCGACGACCTGCGCGCGCACTTCCGGTACCCGGAGGACCTCTTCAACGTCCAGTCCGACGTCTACCTCACGTACCACATGGACGACCCCATCGACTTCTACTCGCGTCTCGACGCGTGGGCCGTCCCCGAGAACCCGGTCGCAGCGGGCTCTTCGATCGACCGCCCGACGCTCGTGCCGCCGACGTACCTGCTGCTGCAGCTCCCCGGCGACACGGAGGAGTCGTTCCTGCTGACGCGCCCGTTCACGCCGCGCGCCCGCCCGAACATGATCGCCACGCTCGTCGCGCGCTCCGACCCCGAGAACTACGGCGAGCTCATCACGCTCCAGTTCCCGCGCCAGATACAGGTAGCCGGGCCGGCGCAGGTCGAGAACCTCATCAACCAGGAGACCGAGATATCCGAGTCGCTGTCGCTGCTGCGGCGCGGCGGCTCGCGCGTCGACTTCGGCTCGCTCGTCATCCTTCCGATCGAGGACTCGATCCTCTACGTGCAGCCGATATTCGTCACGGCGTCGGGCCAGACGACGACCGGCACCACGGGCATCCCCGAGATGAAGCGCGTCGTCCTGGTGCTCGGCGAGCGCGTCGTCATGGAGGACGACTTCGACTCCGCGCTCGCAAGCCTGTTCGACCTCGACGCGCCGGTGGCGGTCGAGCCGGGCGACGAGCCGACGGAAGGGGAGCCCGGGGCTCCGGCCGAGCCGACCGACCCGCAGCTCGCGGCGCTCGTGGAGCGGGCCGGCGACCTCTACGCGCGGGCCCAGGAGGCGCTGGCGGCGGGCGACTTCGAGACCTACGGGGCGCTCATCGAGCAGCTCGGCGACGTCCTGGCGGAGGCGCGCGAGCTGTCCGGCGGCGACGGGACCGGCGACACGGCCGGGGCCGGCGACGATGCCGGGGCCGGCGGCGCGGGGGCGGGGGCCGCGGCCCCGGACGGGAACTGACGCGGTCGGAGATCGCCGGTGACGCTCTGGCGCCAGCCGCGCCGCACGGACGCGCTCGATCGACTATCTTCACGTCCGGAAAGTGGGACGTTCGACGAAGGGGGGCCCTCGTGCGCAAGCGCGTCTCCGTCATCGCAGCCTTGGGTGCCGCGGCGGTCTTGGCCGCCGCCCTGCCGGCCGGCGCCATCGTCTACGGCGAGTTCGACGGCAACCGGCATCCGTACGTCGGGGCGTTCGCGATCAAGCGTCCCGACGGCACGTTCGGCAGGATCTGCAGCGGCACGCTGATCTCGCCGCGCGTGTTCCTGACCGCGTCGCATTGCACCGCCGCCGCCGAGGACCGGGGCGTCCCGCGCGACGAGGTCTACGTCACGTTCGACCCGCGCCCCACGCAGGAGTCGACCTACCTGAAGGGCACGTCGCACACGCATCCCGAGTTCGGCTTCTCGGGCCACGAGGGCATGTCGGACCCGCACGACATCGCGGTGATCGTGCTCGACGAGCCGGTCGCCGGGATCGATCCCGCGCGCCTGCCCGAGGAGGGTCTCCTCGACCGGATGAAGGCCGCCCGCCGGCTGAGGTCGGCGAACTTCGTCGCGGTCGGCTACGGAACCGTGCGCGAGTCGCGCAAGACGGGGCCGCAGGGCATCGTCAACATCACCGAGCGACGCTTCGCCGAGCAGAGCTACCTGTCCCTTCAGTCGGGCGTGTGGCTGAACCTCTCGATGAACGAGGCGACGGGCGACGGCGGGACCTGCTTCGGCGACTCGGGCGGTCCTCACTTCCTCGGAGGGCTCGCGTCCGATCTCGTCGTGTCCATCACGGTCACCGGCGACGCGGTCTGCAAGGCGACGGACAAGACGTACCGCGTGGACACGGAGTCGGCGAGAGAGTTCCTCGACGACTTCACCCAGTACGGGGTCGTCCTCCCGTAGGTCCGCCGCGACGCCGCCGTCGCAATGCACGAACGCAAGGGGGGCCGGTGAGAGACCCGGCCCCCTTTCGCGACACCCGGGGTCCGACGGGCGACCGCGCGCCGGGCCGTGGAGCGCCGGACCTGCTTCGCGGGCACGCCGGGAGTTGTTAGACTCGTCGGCGCAGGGTGGAGCAGTCTGGTAGCTCGCCGGGCTCATAACCCGGAGGTCGTGGGTTCAAATCCCACCCCTGCAACCAAAAAGCCCCTGGTCACAGGGGCTTTTTTCTTTCTGAGCTAGCTGTTTGCCAACCAGAACCCACCCTCAGCCCACCCCCGAGAAAGGGGCCGGGTATGCCTAGGTGCGTTCTCGGGCATCTCGTCGGCGACGTTGTCGTTCGGGGATCGCCAACGCTGTATCGAGGAAGTCGTCTAGGAAGATGAGGCTGTCTTTCGCGTCGGTTTCGGTGATCTCTGTCAGCTCCTCGGGGTGTGCGACATCATTTCCGGTTAACCGCACCTCGTCGGCGTTCGCTCGCATCTGAGCGGTGATGCGTCCTTCCTCGACCAGCCTGTCTAGCTCGGCGTTTAGGCTGCCTCTGAAGGTGGTGAGGGTGCGAACCGCTCGCTGTAGTGACGATCTGGCCATCAGGATGGCGGCTCGGTTCAGCCCTGCAAAGTAGCAATCCCACGCCTCGACCCGGTCGCCGTCCACATCGATCGGCAGCAACTCATTCCGGGCCGCCCTGGGCCCAGGAAACTGATTCTCGAAGTAGAGGGTGCCGTGTCCGTACCCAGTGCCCACGACCTCGTATACGAGGAGGCTCGCCTTCTTGCAGCCGCCGCACTGGTACAGGGCGGCCACCAGTGGACGCTCCTCGCCTGTCGCGCCGCCGGGGTACCAGTTGTGGCCACCGGGCCCGGATGCGACCAGTCGCAACCAGGAATCCCGGCCGCACCACCCACAGGGCCGGGCGACCTGCTCATCTAGCAACCCGTTGAAATCCGTCATCCCCAAGCTCTACTCGGGCTCCGTGATGAATCTCAAGAGCCTTCGACCCAACCCCGTCGCCTGGTTCCCCCAGACACCTGCTCCCGTCATGATCGTGTTGAGGTTGTCGTTCATGAGCCCAAGTCTCACGAGATCGTCGGCGATTAGGCGATAGAACTCCTTATTCCATCGAGGAAAAGCTTTCTCCAGCAACGCCGAAACGGAGCCCATCGTCAGAGACGGCTTCTCCAGGCCGTTCCGCTCGTACCACCCAGAAGGGTCCGCTACGAAGGCGAGCATCTGAAGGTGCGCCTCCGTCAGGCGGTCGATCAGCTCCGTCAATATCTGTTGAATCTGAATGTCTGGTTCGACTCGGAGTGCGGAGTTGAGAACGGCGTTACGTAGCGCCTTTCGTTTCTCCTCCTCGTGCGTGGAAGCAGCCGCCCGAGCAGCTCTCACGGCCACAGTCAGGACGGCATCGTCGTCCAGCCGTTCAGCAATGTCGTCGTACTTCTGGCGGAGGTTTTCGACGGTCTCGGCAAGGTCCTGAAGCCACTCGTCACGACGCTTCTGGAGTCGGGGCGTCCACAGCAGTGAAGTGACCTCTGCTAGGACGCCACCAGCAAATGGGACGCCCGAGAGCGCTCCCTTCGCTACGCCGTGAACCCAGTCTCCGGCTCCTTGATCAGTCGGATACGGCTCGATTGCACCTTCCTCGGGCTGGTCGTTCATCTCTCCATCCTCTCAGCCGAGGGAAAAGCGTGCGTTTCGCGAGTCACTTCTTGCGTCGGTTGTACGGGCTCTGATTTGTCGGCTTGAGTGAGATGTTCTCCTGGCTCGCCTTCGCTCGTACGGCGTCCTCACTCCGCCCCAGATGCAGGCCTATGACC
Organism: Actinomycetota bacterium; assembly: GCA_036260375.1. Lineage (GTDB taxonomy): Bacteria > Actinomycetota > CADDZG01 > CADDZG01 > WHSQ01 > DASZZZ01. The sequence continues at coordinate 8,877 of DASZZZ010000102.1, read as the reverse complement.
CTCGTCGGGGTGTTGCCCTTGGCCTCCTTCTTCAACTGCTGGACCTCCTTCGAGGTCCACGCCTTGCCGCTGTTTTTCGGCTGCTTGGCCATCAAGGCCTCCTATGGTCACGTAGGTGACCCTTGCCACCTACTGCTCCGCCTTAAAGCTAAGCAGTGGGGTGTGACAAGAACCGGTGAGTGCCAGGGGACGAAGCCGGGCGAGAAGCGACACGCACCGAAGGTGCGAGTGCATGACCTTCGGCACACTGCCGTCGCGCTGGCGATCAAGGTCGGAGCGCACCCGAAGGAGATTCAGGCCAGGGCCGGGCACTCCAGCATCCAAGTCACGATGGATCGCTACGGGCATCTGTTTGAGGGGCAGGACGTTGCACTCGCCGAACGTCTGGACATGCTCCGGCAACTCCACCAGGACATGGCCCAGGCGAACCTCAACCCACCCCCAACCCACCCTCAGGTCTCGCAAGGGTCGGAAATCGAGGGGAGTGGATGGCAACACACGGACGAGCGAAAGACGGCGTGACCTGCATGTTTGGCAGCATCGGGAACTCGTCGGAAACCGTCGGCAACATGTGAAACAGGCCTCATAACCCGGAGGTCGCGGGTTCAAATGCCGCCCCTGCAACGACCAGGCCCTGGCCAACAGGGCCTTTTGCGCGCCCGATGTGCCTTCCCCTAACCCCCTTGCCGTCACGGCCGTCGCGGGAGATAGTCCCGCCGAGGAGGACGACCTGGGCGGATCATTCTTGAGCGGTCGCAGCGTCTGCTACACACAGGGCGTCGTGGCGGCGACATGGCGTTCAACTGCGCATTGAAGCGGTGCCGCCGTTCGGGATAGCTGCCCGTCCGACGCCGGCTCGTACCCGCGTTGCCACCCAGCTCACGGTTCGGAGGGAGCCTGAATGGAGACGTTGTTCACAGTACTGATCGTGATCGCCCTCGTGGGGTGGGCGTTGAATCGCGTCACGAAGACGGGACAGCAGATTGTGGGGGCCGCGCGCGGGGAGAATCGCAGCAAGTGCGCTTACTGCGGCAAGGGCCTGAAATCGCATCCGAACAGATTGGGCTATGCCGACTACTGCTCAAGATGCGGACGGCAACAGCCGTGGGCTGAGCGTGCATCGCCCTAGCGCGCGGATCTCCTCTGTGTGACGAACTTCATGCTGACTCAGGCTGGGCGGTCCTGGTGTTGGCCCGCTGTCAGCGCGCGTAATACATGACGAACAGGATGGCACCGACCCCACAGCGGATGCGCGGGTCGCGGGCGTGAAGAGCCGGCGCGGGGACGCCGAGGCGCTGGAACGGTTCGAGCGGGCGACGGCTGTGCCGATGCTCGTCCTCGCGCTCGCAATCGTCCCGCTCCTGCTAGCGCCGCTCGTCTTCGACCTATCCGATGAGGCCGAGGACGCCATCGAGGTTCTCGATTGGTTCATCTGGAGCGCGTTCGCGCTCGAGTACCTCGTGCGGCTGTATCTCGCACCGGCGAAGTGGGCGTTCGTCCGCTCGAACAAGATCGACCTGTTCGTCATCGCGCTGCCGTTCCTTCGACCCCTGCGCGTCGTGCGCTCGGCGCGGTTGCTGCGGCTTCTACGAGCCGTACGCGTCGTTGTCTTTCTCGGTCGAGCTCTCGACGCCGGTCACGACGTCGTCAGGCGACACAAGCTTCACTATGCGCTGCTCGTCACGGCGATCGTGTGCTGCGCGTCCGCCGGTCTCGTGGTGGTGTTCGAGGACGGGGCCGAGGAGGCGAACATCGAGTCGTACGCGGAGGCGCTTTGGTGGGCGGCGACGACGATCACCACCGTCGGGTACGGAGACACGTTCCCGACGACCGCAGCGGGGCGGGGCGTCGGCGTCTTCCTCATGCTCGTGGGGATCGGTGTCTTCGGCCTGCTCGCGGGATCGCTTGCGTCATTCTTCGTCGAGCGGCACGAGGAAGAGGACATTGACCCGCGTGTCGAGGAGATCACGGAGCGCCTCGAACGGATCGAGCGAATCCTGAGTGACGAACACGGCGTCGACGAACACCGTGGCTGACGATCCTCTTTACCGATGTCGAGGAGCCAACCGCACTTCGTCGGTCGCATGCGGGCACGCGTCGCCGACGAGACCGCGCTCCACGAGCGCGGCCCCCGGCGTCCCGGAGGCGCCGCCGCCCGTGACGGTCACGACGTCGGAGAGATCGATCGCGCTGGAGCCGTGGACGTACTGCTACGGCAACGGTTGCGCCGACGGCATACCTCCGGGGCATCCCCCGCACGTCGGCGACGACCGCGAGGTCGTGGTCGAGTACCGTTGCCGGGGTGGTCGTTCGAGGCGTCCCTTCACGCCCGCGGGCGAGCGCTGCGGACGCGTCCAGACGGTGCCGCTCGAGGAGACGCAGGAGGGCGCGTTCTTCCTGCGCCGGGCCGGCTACGCCGGCGACTACGAGGTGACCTTGACCGGCAGGGGCGACGGCGACCTCGTCGTGACGTTCGGCTGGACGACGCCGGCCGACGGCCCGCTGCCGGAGCCGCGGGCGCGCGCCGCGATCCTCGCCGACAACGACGGGAACGTCGACAGCTACGGCGTCCAGATCCACGTGTCGAACCTCGCGCGCACGCCGCGCCGCGCGCATGCGACGGTCACCGTCGAGTCGCGCGACGGCAACGCGCTGACGTTCGACGCGGCGCGCGCGCGGGCTCGGTGCCTGCCCGAGGGACCGTGTACTGGGACGGTCCCGACTCCGAGGGCCTGGAGGCGGCGAAGCTCGGCGCCGGACCGTTCCGCTACACCGTCGCGCTCACGCTCGACGGCGGGCGCCACGTGGCGACGGCGACGTCGCCCGACGACGAGATCCGCGGCAACGAACCGTCGGTCGCCCTCGACTTCTCGCCCGAGCTCCCCGCCCTCGGTCCGTAGCGCCCGCCGCCCGACCGCGGTGGCCGCGCGCGACCGGGCTCGCGCCCCTCGGTCGGTAGCGTCGTCCGTCGCCGGACGGCGGAGGCAGCGAGCTCGTCGCCAACCGCGTCGCAGTCGGCGCGTCGCAGAAGATCGGGTCTCGTCGCGCGTCCCGACTCCGTCATGGGCCGTCCTCGGCCACCGGCTAGCGTGAGGCCTGCACGCGGCGAGAGCCGTCCAACGAAAGGAGGATCGATGCCGATCGAACGCGCTGCGATCGTCACACACAACGCGTCATACGTCTGCGCTGAAGGCGGTGGGGGCCGTGAGCTGGTCGCGAATCGCTCCCAGAAAGGTCCATGGGAGATCTTTCGCTTCGAGTGGTTGTCGCAGGCGGGACCCGACCGCGGCACCGTCGCGCTCGTCGCTATGAACGGCCAATACGTCTGCGCGGAGAACGGCGGCGGCCGCGAGCTCGTCGCGAACCGCGACGCGATCGGCGAGTGGGAGACGTTCCGGTACATGTGGTGGCCCGAGGACAAGATTTCGCTGCAGACGGCCGACTCGTCCTACGTCTGCGCGGAGAACGGCGGCGGGCGCGAGCTCGTCGCGAACCGGCCCGGCATCGGCGAGTGGGAGAAGTTCTCGCTGGAGCAGGCGTAGCTCGCCGATCGAGCGACGCAAGATCGCACTCTCAGTCGTCGACGCGACGCCCTGGACGGTCGGCGAGGGCGCGCCTCTGCTCAGCGGCTGGCCGTAACCTCAGGACCGCTCTCGGACGCGGGGCTCGGGGAGCCAGCGGTAGCCGAGCCCGGGCTCGGTCGTGATCCACCTCGGGTCCGAGGGCGTGTCGTGGAGCTTCTGGCGGAGCTGGCGCACGAAGAGACGGAGGTAGTTCGACTCGGTCCCGTACCCCGGCCCCCACACTCTCCTCAGCAGCCATCCGTGCGTCAGCAGCTTGCCGGGGTTGGTCGCCATCGCCTCCAACAGCCGGTATTCGGTCGGCGTCAGGTGGACGGGGTCGCCGGCGAGCTTCACGAGCTTCTTGACGAGGTCGATCTCGAGCTCGCCGAAGCGAAGGACCGGACCGGCGTCGCCGTCCGGCGCGGCCCGCCTGCGAACCGCGCGCATCCGCGCCAGCAGCTCCTTCATGCCGAACGGCTTGGTGACGAAGTCGTCGGCGCCCGCGTCGAGCGCGGCGACCTTGTCCTCCTGGCCGTCGCGCACCGAGACGACGATCACGGGGAGCTCCGACCACGCCCGCAGGCGCTCGATGACCTCGTGCCCCTCGATCCCGGGCAGCCCGAGGTCGAGCAGCACGAGGTCGAGCTCCTCCTCCGCGGCGAGAGCGAGCGCGACCTCGCCGGTCTCGGCCACCAGCACCTCGTAACCGCGCGCGCGCAGCGCGTTGACCACGGCCTTGCGCATGTGGACGTCGTCATCGACTACGAGGACCCGATCGGACATCGACCGCCTCCTCTCTGTCCGAAGGCGACGCGCACGGAAGCTCGAAGGTGAACGCAGCACCGCCCAACGGGTTGTCGGCGACCCACATGCGGCCCCCGTGCGCGGTCACGATCGCGTTCGATATCGCAAGGCCCAGACCGGTGCCCGACGCCGACGTCTGCGCGCGCTCGAACGGCTCGAAGACGCGCTCCCGGTCGTGCTTTGGGATGCCGGGACCGCGATCGGAGACCGTCACGCGCACGCCCTCGTCGCTCCCCACCGCGAGCAGCGATATCGGCGTGCCCGACGGGCTGAACTTCACCGCGTTCTCGAGCAGGTTCGTGAGCACCTGATCGATCTGGACGACGTCCATCGGGACCTCCGGGACGTCGTCGCCGATGCGCATGTCGATCTGCCTGCCCTCGAGCATCGGCCGCAGGCGGTTGACGACGCTCTCCATCAGCTCGTCGATCGCCGCGGGCCTCCTGGCCGGGGCCAGCGCGCCCGCCCTGAGCCGCGCGACGTCGAGGAGGTTGTTGACGACGCGGTGCAGGCGCTCGGCCTCCTGCCTGATCGTGTCGAGATGCGCCCTGCGGTCCGCATCCGAGAACCCGCGCCCGTCGATGAGGCTCGTGACCGACGTCGTTATCGCGGCAAGCGGCGTCTTGACGTCGTGGGTGACGCCCGAGAACAGCGCGGCCTTGAGCTGGCTCGCCTGTGCCTCGAGCTCCGCGCGCCGTACTTCGGTCGTCAGCCGCACGCCCTCGAGCGCGAGGGCGAGACGGGTCGCGAGGGACTCGACGACCGTCTGCTCGTGCGGCCGCAGACGCGCGTCGTCCGAGCTCCACACCGCGAGCTCGCCGAGCGGCTCGCGCGCGCGGATGGGGACCGCGTGACGGTTCGACGAACCCGCGCGCACGACGTCGACCGGATCGGTGAACGGCGTCGTGATGCGGCAGCGAGCGAACCCGAACACGTCGCATACGCCCTCGGCGAACGTCGACAGGACCTGCGACACGGGAGCGCCCGACAGCAGGCGCGTCGCAAGCCGGTTGAACAGGCTCGCCTCGAGCTCGCGCCGCTCGGCGTCGGCCTTGGCCTCCAACGTCGCGGACAGAAGGAGCCCGACGACGATCGCGGTCGCGAGGAACACGAACAGCGCCGCGACGTCCTCCGACGACGCGACGGCGAACGTGTGCAACGGCGACGTGAAGAAGAAGTTCAGACACAGGAACGAGACGAGCGCCGCGACGACTCCTGCGACGGCTCCGCCGAGCCGCGCCACGACCACGACGGCGAGCACGTAGAGCACCGCGACGACCGCGTTCGAAGGATGCTGCTTCGGTATCGCGAGCAGCGTCACGGTCGCCGGGAGGACGAGCGCCGCGCCGAGCGAGCGCGTCCAGCGCGCGGGGCCCGACCACCTCCGGGGTGCGAGATCCATCCGTCGATTGTCCTCCGAGCCCTCGTCTAGCGCGCCGTCGAGCGGCGCAAACCCCTACGAAATCCTTACGCGCACGCCCCGGTTCCTGACGTCGTCATAACGCCCCCGCGGGGACCATCGAGCCCATGGCACGGTCGACCGAGGTCCTCAAGCGCGTCGTGTTGGGACCGCCGATGGCGACGTCGGCCATGGGTCACACGCTGCTCCCGAAGGCGATTGCGCTGCCGGTCTTCTCCTCGGACGCGCTCTCGTCGGTCGCGTACGCCACGCAGGAGATCCTGCTGGTGCTCGGAGCCGCCGGAGCGGTGGCCCTGTCGCGCGTCGTCCCGATCTCCATCGCGGTCGCATGTCTGCTCGCGCTCGTCGTCGCGTCGTACCGCCAGACGGTGCGCGCCTATCCGATGGGTGGAGGCGCCTACCGCGTGTCGCGCGAGAACCTCGGCGTCGGCCCCGGCTTGCTCGCCGCGTCCGCGCTGTTGATCGACTACGTCCTCACGGTCTCCGTGTCGATCACCGCCGGGACGCAGGCCGTCCTCACCGCGGCCCCCGGCCTCGGTCATCTCCGAGTCGAGATCGCGATGCTGTTCATCGCGTTCGTCGCGACGATCAACCTGCGCGGGGTCAAGGAGTCGGGCGTGTTCTTCGCGGTGCCGACGTACCTGTTCATGACGTCCATGGCCGGGCTGCTCCTCACTGCGTTCGTCAAGTGCCTCGGGGGGTGCCCGGTGGCCGCCAGTGCCGGAACGGAGCTTCACGCCCACTCGACGCTGGGCGCGTTCTTGATCCTGCGCGCGTTCGCGGCCGGCACGACCGCGCTCACCGGCGTGGAGGCGATCGCGGACGGAGTGCCGGCGTTCCGCTACCCGCAGTCGAAGAACGCGGCGACGACGCTCGCAATCATGGGCACGATGAGCATCTCGATGTTCCTGGGCGTGTCGTGGCTCGCCGACCGGATGCACGTGCGCTACGTCCACGGCCAGGAGTCATCGGTCCTCGGCGACATCGCGCACGCCGTGTTCGGCGGCGGCTTCGGCTTCTACGCGGTTCAGGTGGCGACCGCCGCCATCTTGATCCTCGCCGCGAACACCGCGTTCGCCGACTTCCCTCGTCTGGCCTCGATCCTCGCGACCGACCGCTTCCTGCCGAGGCAGCTGATGAACCGCGGCGACCGGCTCGTCTTCTCGAACGGCGTCGTCGCCCTGTCGATCCTCGCGGCGCTGCTGATCGTCGTCTTCCGAGCCGACCTGAACCGGTTGATCCAGCTCTACCTCGTCGGCGTCTTCGTGTCGTTCACGCTGTCGCAGACCGGCATGGTCGTGCACTGGAGGAGGGCGAGGAGGCCGGGCTGGCGGCGCAGCATCGTGATCAACGCCGTCGGCGCCACGACGACGGGCATCGTCCTGTGCGTCGTCATCGCCACCAAGTTCACGACGGGCGCGTGGATCGTCGTCGCCGGCATCCCACTGTTGATGCTGCTCATGCGCGGCATCCATCACCACTACGCGCACGTGGCGGCGCAGCTCGCCCTCCCCGAGCGCCGCCCGGCCGACCGCCGTCCCGGCGAGCACTCCATGGCGGTCCTGGTCGAGACGGTCGACGCCTCCGTCGCCCACGCGGTCGGGTTCGTTCGTTCGGTCCGGCCCCGTGCGTCGACGGCGATCCTGCTCGACAAGGCGTGTGCCGCTCCTTTCAAGAGGCTCGCGCCGGAGATCCCCATCGCGGTCCTCGACCGTCGGGGCGGCGTGGCGGAGTCGATCAAGGCGTTCCTCGCACGAGAGCGGAGCAAGTTGCCGAGCGGGGACTTCTACAGTCTCGTCGTCCCGGAGCTGCTCGAGCGCAGAACGCTGTGGCACGTGTTGCGCCGACCGCGCCTGCAGCGGCTCAAGGCGTCGTTCCTGTCGGAACGCGGCGTGCAGCTCGTCAACGTCCCTGTCATCCACGCCGACCTCGACGAGCACCGCGACGAGTGCCGCGAGCCCGCGCGCAACTACGTCGTCGTCCTCGTCGCGGGCGTTCACAACGCGACGCTGCAGGCGATCGAGTACGCCGAGACGCTGAACCCCACCGACCTCAGAGCCGTCTCCTTCGGGCTCGATCCAGCGCAGGCCGAAAGGCTCGCCGAGCAGTGGATGGACTACGGGATCCAGCTTCCGTTGGAGCTCGACGACTCGCCGTACCGCGACATCGGGCGGAGTCTCGTCGACTACGTCGGACGCTTCGAGCCCGACGGCGTCGACACGGTCGTCACCGTGGTGATACCGGAGTTCGTCGTGGCCAAGGCGCGCCATCAGCTCCTGCACGGTCAGACGGCCCTGCTCGTGAAGCGACATCTCCTGTTCCAGCGCGGCGTCGTCGTGGCGAGCGTCCCGTACCTGCTCGAGGACGACGCCGCGCCGTAGCCTCGCAACCCCCTTGGGGACGTCGTCACTCGACGCCGACAACGGTGGCGATGCCGCGGCCGCCGTCTCGTTCGGCGAGGTGCCGGGCGATGCGCTCGGCGATGGCGGCGACGGTGAGGTTCGTGTTGGCGCGCGGTATCGACGGCATGATCGAGGCATCCGCGACGTAGAGCCCCTCGTGGCCGTGGACCGCGCCCGTGCGGTCGACGACGGGCCCGATCGGGCACGTCCCGACGGGATGGTAGAAGCCGCGCGCGCCGGCGCGCGCGTAGATGCCGGCACGGATGTGGGCCCCTGGCAGCGTCTCGCGCCCGGCGTAGGCCGCGACGGGATCGCGCCGGACGATGTCACGCAGCACCTCGATGCCGTGCGTGAGGACCTCGGCGTCGCGCCGGTCCGACAGAAACCCGTGGTCGATCGCGAGCGGCGTGGCGGGGTCGGGGCCGTTGAGCGCCACCGTGCCGGTCGAGCGCGGCTTCATCGCGACGACCGCGGCGCTGATGCTCCAGTCGCGCTCGAGCCACGGGTAGACGAACAGGTCCCACAGGTGCTCGGGGCACGCGGGCGAGCGCGCGAGCACGCACACCTGCGCGAAGAACGGCGGGTTGCGGGCCGCGTACGCGGCGATCTCGCGCCTCAGCGCGGGCGTCGCGTCGTAGACGAAGCCGACGCCGACGTGGTCGCGCAGGCTCTTGCCGACGGGGATGCC
>DASZZZ010000101.1:0-39548 GCA_036260375.1 Actinomycetota bacterium | reverse complement strand
CGTGAGGAACGGGCGGTCGGTGCCGAGCGTCGCGAGGTCCCAGCGGCCGATGATGTATGCGTGCGGGATCGGCACCAGCATCATCTCGCCGGAGCGGCCCGCGACGTGGCCGCGCGCGAGGTGACGCATGATCGGCGCCCCGATCGCGTCGGCCATGTCCCGGGCCGCTCGGGCGAGATGATGCTCGTCCCGATCCCGCACGCTTACATCATCGGCCGCTGGGACCTCGCGACGCTCGGCACCGACCGCCCGTTCCTCACGACGTCGCACCCGAACCCGTGGGCGTACACCGCGCGCGTGCCGCTCATCCTGTACGGCCCCGGCCACGTCGAGGGCGGCTAGAAGGTCTACCGCGAGGTCGACATCGCCGACCTCGCGCCGACGTTCGCCGAGATCCTCGGCATGGACGGCCTCGACTTCGACGGCGAGGTGCTGCGCGAGGCGCTCGGCGACGACGCGTCGCCGCCCAAGGTCATCTTCACGATCGTGATCGACGGCGGCGGGTGGAACGCGCTCCAGGAGCATCCGAGCGCGTGGCCGAACATCGCGCGCATCGAGGACGCCGGCACTTCGTACCTCAACGCGACCATCGGGTCGGCCCCATCGATCACCGGCGCGCTGCACGCGACCTTCGGCACCGGCGTCTACCCGACCACGCACGGGATCCCGGGCAACCAGATGCGCGGAGCCGACGGCGAGAACACCGACGCGTGGCTCCAGAACGCCGACCCGCGCTACCTCGAGGCGCCGACCGTCTCCGAGCTGTGGGACGAGGCCAACGGCAACCGCCCCGTCGTCGGGACGGTGTCGTACGAGGGCTGGCACCTCGGCATGATCGGGCACGGCGCGGCGCGCCCCGGCGCCGACAAGGACGTCGCGGTCCTGTGGGAGGCGGAGGAGAACGAGTGGTGGATCAACGAGGAGTTCTACGAGCTGCCGGACTACCTCGAGGAGACCGACCTCGAGCGTCTCGAGCGCTACGAGGAGGAGCTCGACGAGCGCGACGGCGTCGCCGACGGTCTGTGGTTCGGCCACGACCTCGAGGAGATCCGCGAGGACGTCGTGCGCCCCGGCTCGCCGGCGTTCGTGCGCTTCACGGGCGACGCGGTCGTCGACGTCATGCGCAACGAGGGGCTCGGAGCCGACTCCGTGACCGACGTGTTCTGGGTCGAGATGAAGATGCCCGACTTCGCCGGCCACCGGTGGAACATGCTCGGCCCCGAGGAGGCCGACGTGATCCGCGCGACCGACGCGCAGATCGGGCGCTTCGTCGCAGAGCTCGACCGCATGGTCGGGCGCGGCGACTACGTCGTCGCGATCAGCGCGGACCACGGGCAGCAGCCGCTGCCCGACCTCTACGGCGGCTGGCGCATCAACTCCAACGAGCTCGAGGCCGACGTCGAGCGGCGCTTCGGCCCGATCGTCGAGAAGGTCACGACCGTCGACATGTTCCTCGACATGGACGCGGTCGAGGACCGCGGCGTCGACCTCGAGGAGGTCGCGGAGTACCTCGGCGGCTACACGATCGGCGACAACGTCCCGTCGGGACAGCCCGGCGCCGACCTCGTCCCGCAGGGCCGCCTCGACGACCGCGTGTTCGCCGGCGCGTTCCCGACCGACTACCTGCAGGCGTTGGACGAGGAGAGTATCGAGACGTTCGGCGACAGCGACTATCCGTCGGGCGACCTCACGATCGAGCCGCCCGGCGCGGGGGGAGAGGGCTAGCGACGTGGAGATGATCCGCAAGGGCATCGCGCTGCTGTTTCGCAACCGCGACTTCGGCATGCTCATGGGCGCACAGTTCGCGGCGCAGGCGGGCGACGGTCTCGTCCAGGCCGCGCTCGCGAAGTTGATCGTGTTCGGCGGGCAGAAGGGCTTCGATCCCGAGAACGCGCGCAGCCCCGACGAGCTGCTGCGCATCGTGCTGTACGTGTTCGTGCCGTACACGATCGTGAGCCCGTTCCTCGGCGTCGTCATCGACCGCTGGGACCGGCGCCGTCTGCTCGTCGTCGCGAACGGGCTGCGCGCGGTCGCGGTTGCGGTCGTCGCGCTCGTCGGCTTCGGCGTCGTCGGCGACGCCGCGCTGTTCCTCGTGCTGCTGCTGACGCTCGCGTCGACGCGCGTCGTGCTCGCGACGAAGGCCGCGGCGTTGCCCGCTGCGCTCGGCGAGCAGTCTCTCGTCGAGGGCAACGCCGTGTCGCAGTTCGGCGGCGCGATGTTCCAGGTCGCGGGCGCGGGCATCGCGCTCGTGGCGGCCGAGCTCGTCTCGGCGCGGCCGATCGTCCTCGCCGGCGCGGCCGTCTACGCGATCGGCGTGCTGTTCGCCGCGGGCGTGCGGCGCACCGGCGAGGTCCGCGCGCGCTCGACGCTCGGACGCGAGATCGCGCGCGTCGCACGCAGCATCGCCGACGGCGTGCGCGAGGTGGCGCGCACGCCGAAGGCCGGCGCCTCGATCTCGACGTACTTCTGGCTCCGGTTCCTGTGGAGCTTCGCGATCGTCGGCCTGGGGTTCATCGCACGAGAGCTGTTGTCCGACGACGACATGGGCGTGCTCCTGCTGACCGGGGGCGCGGGCGCCGCCGGCGGGGCGCTCGGGTTCCTGCTCGCCGACGTCCTGAGCGCGCGCGTGCGCACGACCGCCCGCCTCGTGATCGCGGCGAGCGTCCTCGCCGGCGGGGCCGTCGCGGTGCTGGGCGCGATCGAGGCGAGCGCGTCGATCGCGTTGCTCGCGTTCTGTCTCGGGCTCGGGTTCTTCCTCGGCAAGATCTCGCTCGACACGATGGTGCAGGAGGCCCTCGGCGACGACTTCCGCGGCCGCGCCTTCTCGCTCTACGACATCGCGTACAACCTCGCGTGGGTCCTCGCCGCCGGGATCATGAAGCTGTTCTGGTCCGAGAGCGCGCAGGGTCTGCTGCTGGCGGCGATCGGAGTGGTGTTCCTCGCCGGCGTCGGCGGCCTCGCGCTGTGGTTCCGGCGCGCCGGCCTGCTCGCTCCGGCGTCGCCGACGCCGGCCGCTCGCTAGCGTGTCGGCGCGCGCGCCGGCGCGGCGCAGCGGCCTCGTCGCGGCGCTCGTGCTGCTCGTCGCCGGGCTCGCCGCGGGCGGCGCGACGCTGTGGCGCACGCTCGGCGACGACGCCACGGACGCACCGTCGTTCGCGCGCCAGCTGTGCGGCATCCCGGACGGGTGGCGCGCGCGGACGGTGCGCGGCTACCGCGCAGAGCGCTCGGGGCAGATCGCGATCCTCCCGCGCACTCCGGCCTACATGGGGACCGCCGCGGGCGGATGGAGCCACTCGGGGCCGTGGCCGTACCTCCAGGACGTGCCGCTCGTGTTCTACGGGCCGGGCGTCGTGGCGCGCCGCGGCGACGTCGCGGCCCCCGCGACGTCGGCCGACGTCGCGCCGACGCTCGCGCGCATGACCGGCGCGCGCTTCGACGCGGTCGACGGACGCGTCCTGCCGGTGCTGCGCCGCGACGCTTCGCGGCCCCGGCTCGTGGTCGTGATCGTGTGGGACGGCGGCGGCTGGAACGCGCTGCGGCAGTGGCCCGGCGACTGGCCGAACCTCGCGCGCATGATGCGGGCGGGCGCGTCCTTCACCGACGCCACGGTCGGCTCGTCGCCGTCGGTGACGCCGTCGGTGCACACGACGATCGGGACGGGTGCGTTCCCGCGCGCGCACGGCATCACCGGCATACCGGTGCGCGACGAGCAGGGCGTCGTCGTCGACTCGTTCGAGAAGGGCGAGTCGTCGCGCTTCGTAGAGGTCGCGACGCTCGCCGAGCGATGGGACGAGGCGAGAGGCAACCGCGCCCTCGTCGGCATGGTGGGCTACGAGCCGTGGCACCTCGGCATGATCGGCCAGGGCGCCGAGCGCGGCGGCGGCGACCGCGACGACGCGGCATGGCTCGACATCGAGACCAACGAGTGGATCACCAACCCCGACCACTACCGCCTGCCGCGCTCCCTGGCGACGGCGCCGGGGCTCGACGACGACGTCGACCGTCTCGACGCGGCCGACGGCGAGCTCGACGGCGCGTGGGGCGACCAGGACATCCTCGACGACGTCGCCCGGCTCGAGGAGACCCCCGCGTTCGTCGTGTACCACACGCGCGCGATGCTGCGCATGGTCGACGCCGAGGGCTACGGCGCCGACCGCGTCACCGACTTCCTGTTCACCAACTACAAGCAGATCGACCGGCTCGGGCACTACTTCAACATGGCGTCGGACCAGGTTCACGACGCGCTCGTCGAGACCGACCGGCAGCTCGGCGTGCTGTTGCGTGCGCTCGACCGCGACGTCGGGCGCGGGCGCTACGCGGTCGTGGTGACCGCCGACCACGGCCAGCAACCGGACGCGCCGGCCGTCGACGGCTACGGCATCAACCCGCGCGAGATCCTCGAGGACGTCGACCGCCACTTCGGCGCCCCGATCACGCGCGCGGTGTGGCCGACCGAGGTGTTCCTGTTCGACGACGAGCTCGAGCGCGCCGGCGTGACCGTCGACGACGTCGCCCGCTTCCTGTCGGACTACCGCCTGCGCGACAACGCGACCGACCCCAAGGACGCCGACGCGGGCGCCGGCGTCTTCGACCCGGACGACCGGCTGCTGGCGATGGCGATCCCGTCGCGCATGCTGGCGTCCGACCCCTGCGACGGAGAGGATGGGTAGGATGCCGCCACCGATGCACGAAGACACGCTCGCGGGGCGCGCCCGCACCGAGCCGCGCGACGCGCGCCCGGAGCAGCCCGGGGCGCGCACGCGCGTCGACCGCGCCCTCGGCCACCCGGTGGCGTTCGCGGCCACCGCCGCCATCCTGCTCGCCCTGTTCTCGTGGACGTTCGTCACCGACGCGGACAGAGCCGCGCCGACGAAGGACCCCGCGTACTACACGTGGCACACCGAGGTGCTCATCAGCGAGGCGCCCGAGGACCTGCTGAACATCGAGGGCGCGTTCGAGATGTTCGCCGGCGGATACCGCGTCACGGCCCCCGTCCTCACCGGCTACATGCGCGACATCGCCGACGTCGGCTCGCTCACGACGACCGTCGTCATGACCGTCGCGATGCCGGTGCTGATCGCGCTGTTGCTCGCGGGGTTCGCGTACCGCAACCGTCCCGACCCGCTCGTCTTCCACGCGGTCGCGTTCGGCTCGGCGGGACTGCTGCTGACCGACCCGTTCGTCGGTTACCTCGACAACGTGCTGTGCCTGTTCTTTCTCGCCGCGGCGCTGCCGTTCCTCGCGCCGGCGCGCACGTCGTGGCCGGCGCGCGTCGCGCTCGCAGCGTTCCTGCTGTGTGCGGGGCTGACGCACCCGACCACGCTCGCGATCTTCTGCATGACGCTCGGGCTCGCCGCCGTCGTGCGCCTGGTGTTCCGGCGCTTCGACCTGCGCGCGGTCGTGCGCGACGACGGCCCTATGCTGCTCACCGCGTTCGCGGCCGCGCTGCTGACGCTCGCGATCTGGACGATCGGGCCGTGGGGCAAGCCGGCGTCGCTGACGGAGGCCGCGCTACCGCCCCCGTACGACAGCGACTTCTTCCTCGAGCGCCTCCTCGGCTGGATCGGGGAGATGCGTCCCGTCCTCAACGCTCCGCTGTTCGTGCTCGGCGCGGTCGGGCTCCTGTGGGCCGGGAAGCGCGCGGTCGAGGACGAGTTCTCGCGCCTGACGCTCGTGTGGCTCGCGCCGCTCGCGGGGATCTTCGGCTTTCTCGCGGGCCTCGCGTATCCCTACTACCGCTTCCTCAACACGACGCTCGCGTGGCTGCTGCTCGTCGGTCTCGGCGCGTACTTCGCGCTGCGCTTCTTTGTCGACGTCTCGCGGCGCGGCGGCGTGTACAAGCTCGCGTTGCTCGGGGTGGTCGCGATCGCGGTCGTGCTCGGCACCAACTTCACGACCGGCTACGACAACGTCGGCTGGACCACGAGCGAGTGGATCTCCGGCTCCCAGCGACGCGACCTCGACGCGCTGCGCGCCGCCCTCACCGGCACGGACGAGGAGCGGCCGGTCGTGTTCGCCATCGACGACGAGCCGCCCGTCCCGTTCCAGATCTGGGGCTTCACGAAGCTCTCCGGCAACACGTCGCGCTACGGGTTGCCGCCCGGCCAGATCGATCAGGCGTACCTCTACCTCGGCGACGTCGCGAACCTGTTGCGCGGCGAGCCGACGACGCGCGGCGACGAGACCTACGACATGCTGTCGCCGGCGCTGCTGTCCGAGGCCGAGGAGGCGATCGAGCGCAGCGGCAGGCCGCCGATCGTGGTCGTCGCGAGCCAGTTCAACCCCAAGGGCGCCAACGTCGAGCTCGCCCGCGGCGAGGAGCCTCCTCCCGACGGCGGCTCCGGCGCGTTCGAGGGGGCCGACGTGTGGACGCTGCACGACGGCGCGGTGCAGGGCGCCGGCGGCGACGCGAGCGTGAGCAACCTCCGTCTCGAGAACCCCGGCGCCGGGCATCTCTTGTGGGTGCTGGTCGCGTTCCTCTTGCTGCTGCTGCCCGGGCTCGTCGCGCTGCGCTTCTTCCTTCCGGGTGCGGGGACGTCGGACGCGCTCGGCCTCGCGCCGGCGTTCGCGGCGGCCGGCCTGGCCCTCGTCGGCTTCGTCGTGCTCGCCGTCGCGCGCTCGCCGTTCGACGACGCGCTCGCGTGGATCTCCTACGCGCTCACGCTGCTGCTCGCCGCAGCCCTCGCGGTGCGCGGCGCACGAACGGCTCGCACGCGCGCCGCCACCGACCCCCGGCCGTGACCCGCGCCGCGGTCCTCGCGCGCGTCGACCGTCTGCCGTCGGCCGCCCGCGGCGCCGCGGCGCGCGCGTTGTGGGCCGCGGTCATCGCGGCCGCGGTCGCGGGGCTCGCGTCGCACGCCGCCGGCCTGGGGTTCGTCGCGCTGTGGTGCTTCGTCGTCGTCGCGGCGGGGGCCGCGCTCGTCCTGCCGCTGCCGCACGCCCTCGTGTCGCCCCTGTACGCCGGGCTGCTCGGCTGGCTCGTCGACATGCTGCCGTTCGTGACGCTCGTCGGCTGGGGCGTCGTGACGCTGCGCTGGGCCGCCGGGCTCGTCGCGCAGCGGCGGCTGCCGCGCGGCGGTCGGTGGACGTGGCTGCCGGCCGCGCTCGTGGTGTGGACCGCTCTCGGCGTCCTCGTCATCACGTCGCTCGACTTCAAGCACTTCCTGCTGCTGCTCGGGATCCAGGTCCTGATCAGCGCCGGCATCCTCGCGGTCGCCGACGACGCGGCCGGCGACCGCGGGCGCCGCGCGATCGCGGCCGGTCTCGCCGGCTTCGTCGTCCTGCTCTCGGCGGGCGTGTTCCTGCAATGGGTCGGCGTGCCGGTGCAGGAGCTGCAGGACACGAGCGTCGCACGCCGCGCCGAGGAGGCCTACGGCGTCGATGCGTTCCCGAACAACATCGGCATGATCAAGTACGCGCGCTCGATCGAGAGCGGTGCCGGAGAGCTGCGCAGGGCGCTCAAGGGCGCCGCGGCACGCACCGAGGGCCTGCCCGAGTTCGTCGTGTTCCGGCCCAAGTTCCAGGCGTTCGAGAGCCGTCTGATCGTCCGCTTCGACGGCTCCGCGCGCGCCTACTCCGACGAGCTGTCGCGGCTCGACGTCCGCCTGATCCACGACAACGTCGGGCTCGCACCCGCGCGGACCGTCCCGCGTCTGCGGTCGTTCCCGCGCAACGCGCTGACGTACGCCGGCGTGAGCGCGGCCGTCCTCCCGTTCGCGTTCTTCGTCGGGTGGTCGCAGGACCGCAGGCGCCGCTGGCTCGGACGCGCCGCGGTCGTCGCGTGCCTGTTCGGCGCGTGCTTCTCGCTCGCGCGCGGCGCGTGGATCGCGATCCTCCTCGGCGTCGTGTACGTCGCGGTCGACGGCATGCTGTCGGCGCGCCGCAAGGTGCAGGTCGCGGCCGCGTACGTCGCCGCCGCGGTCGTGCTCACCGGGGTGTTCCTCGTGAAGTACGGGGTCGACCCGGTCACCGGACGCGCCGGTGGCGGCGCGAGCGTTACCACGCGCAGCTCGCTGTACGAGGACACCGTGGGCAGCCTGCGCGGGATCTACCTCGTGCTCGGCTACGGCACCGAGCGACCGCGCACCGAGAGCGGGACGACGAAGGAACAGGGGGAGTACGGCCGCTACGTGCCGCGCGCCGGCACGCACTCGACGTACCTCAACTACCTGTTTCGGACCGGCGTCCCCGGCGCGCTCGCGCTCGCCGCGCTGTACGTCGTCGCGGCTCTGCACGCACGCGCCGCGTCGCGTGAGTGGAGCGGCGACGAACGTACGTTCGCGACGCTGGCGACCGCGGCGATGGTGACGGTCGCGGCGCACGCGGTCATCCTGAGCCTGTACGTGGAGCCGACGTACACACTCGTCGTGACGCTCGTGCTCGGGCTCGCGCTGACGAGCGCGGGCCGCCTCCGCTCGTCCGTGCTGCCGTGGCGGACGCGGCCCTCGGCCGCGGGGACGTGAGCGACCGGCCCGAGAGGACGGCGAAGTCCGGGCTCGCTCCGGAGTCCGCCTCGGACGTCCGCACGGTCGCGCGCGGCGGTGCGGTCCAGATCTTGGGACAGGTGTCGCAGCGCAGCCTCACGTTCCTGTTCACGGTCGTCGCCGCGCGCGTCCTGGGGACCGCCGGCTACGGGCTCTACCGGCAGGTGTCCCAGGTCCTCGCCGTCGCCGGCCAGCTCGGCCTCGCGGGCTTCAACTACGCCGCGATGCGGTGGATAGCGCGCGCCCGGGCGGCGGACGACCACGGCGGCGTGCTGGGGGCCGCGCGCGTCGGGCTCGCCGGCGCCGGCGCGGCGTCCGCGCTCGTGTGCGCGCTGCTACTCGCGCTCGCCGGCGCGCTGGCGCGGGGGTTCGCCGACTGCCCGGCCGGGGGCGGCTGCGGCGAGGCGCGCTCCGCCTTCGCCGAGCTCGTGCGCGTCGGCGCCGCGTACGTCCCCCTGTTCGCGCTGCTCCAGGTGCTGCGCTACTGCACGCAGGGGTACAAGACGATGCTGCCGTCGGTGATCGCCGGCAACGTCGTGCAGCCGACGGTGCGCCTCGGGCTCGGCGTCGCCGCGTTCGCGCTGGGATGGGGCGTCGAGGGCGCGGTCGCGACGCTCACCGCGAGCGTCGTCGTCGCGCTCGTCGTCGCGGCGTGGTGGTTCAACCGCATGCTGACGCCCGCACAGCGAGCCGCGCCGCCGCGCGCTCCGGCCGCCGCCATGGTGCGCTTCGCGCTCCCACAGGGAGGGTCGTCGCTGCTGGGGGTGCAGGTGCTCGGCATCGGCATCCTCGTCCTCGGCGCGCTCGCCGACGACCAGAGCGTGGGACGGTTCGCCATCGCGCTGTCGCTCCAGGGGCCGGGCACCGTGTTCCTCGGGGGCATCGTCAACATCTGGGCCCCCGTCGTCGCCGACCTGCACGAGCGCGGGGACCTGCGGCGCCTCGAGTCGCTGTACCAGACGATCAACCGCTGGATCGCGACGTTTTCGTTCCCCGTGTTCGCCGTGCTCATCGTCGAGCCCGACCCGTTCGTGGCTATGTTCGACGCGCCGGGGGCCGCGCCTGTCGTGGCGGCGCTCGCGGTCGGCAACCTCTTCTACACCGGCACGGGCCCGACCGGCTACGTGATCTCGATGACGGGCCGTCCCGGCGTCAACCTGGCGAACTCCATCGTGTCGGTCGCGCTGTACGTCGCGCTCGGGATCTGGGCCGTGCCGCGCTACGGAGTCCTCGGCATGGCGTGGGTCGACGCGTTCGTCACCGCGCTCGTCAACTCCGCGCGCGTCGTCGAGGCGAAGCTGCTCGTCGGGGTGCAGCCGTTCGGGAGGACGTTCTACAAGCCCGTGGTCGCGACGCTCGCGGGCGCCGCGGTGCTGCTGGCGTGGCGCCTGCTGCCCGGCGAGGGGCTTGCCCTCGACGTCGCCGGCATCGCCGTCGCGGCCGCGGCATACGTCGGGGCGCTCGCGCTCCTGGGGCTCGACGACGAGGAGCGCGAGGTGCTCGACGCGCTCAAGCGCAAGGTGCGCCGCGCGCGCTGAGCGCGGCTCACGGTTCCGGCCACGTCTCGCGCGCGAGCGCCGCGTCGCACATCATGCGCTCGTAGCGCGCCGCGACGCGGGCGTGTCGCGCCGCCGCGGCGCGGCCGTCGTCGCCGAGGCGCGCGCCGATCCGGTCGGCGAGCGCGAGCAGCGCGCCGGTCGCGTCGACGAACTGCGGGTCGGTGTACGTCGCCAGCCAGCGCCGGTACATCGGGTCCGGCGACTCACGCTCGGCGAGCGCGCGGCCGACGTCGCGAAAGAGCCAGTAGCACGGCAGGATCGCGGCGAGGCCTTCGTGGAACGGGCGCGCGTAGGCGACCGCGAGCAGGTAGCTCGAGTACGCCAGCGTCGTCGGGCCCGGCTCGGCCCCCGCGTCGTCGCGTGGGAGCTCGCCGAGGATGTCGTCGCAGACCTCCCTCTCGAGTGCGATCACCTGCATCGCCTCCGAGCACAACAACTCCGCGGCGTCGACGTCGTCCGTCCGCGCCGCGCATGCGGCGAGAGCGCGCGCGAACGCGACGAGGTAGTGCGCGTCCTGCCGGGCGTAGAGCGTGAACGCGTCGCGCTCGAGCGCTCCCGACGCGAGCCCGGTCACGAGCGGATGACGGACGAGCGAGCCGAACGCGGGCTCGAGGTCACCCCACAACGCCTCCGTCCATCGCCGCACGGACCGATCCTAGTGGCGGGCGCGCGCGGGGGCCGAAGGTAGGGTGGGGCCGCACGGCGTCGACGACGTAGGGGAGGCGTGACGGCTTTCGACACTCGCCGGACCGAGGGGGCGCGCGGCGCATCGGGGGGCGAGCCGACGGGCGAGGTCCGGCTCGAGGACGTCCACGTCTCGTTCGGCGACGTCGACGTGCTCGACGGGGTGACGCTGTCGGTCCCCGACCACGGGCGCGCCGGCATCGTGGGCGCGAGCGGCGCCGGGAAGTCGACGCTGCTCTCCGTCGTGGCGGGGCTGGCGGAGCACGACTCGGGCGTCGTCGCGGTCGGTGGGGAGACCGACCCGCGCGCGCGGCTGCAGCGGTGCGCGCTCATGCCGCAGAAGGACCTGTTGCTGCCGTGGCTCAGCGCGCTCGACAACAGCTGCATAGCGCTGCAGAACCTGGGCGTACGCCGCTCCGAGGCGCGCCGTCGCGCCCACCCCCTGTTCGAGCGCTTCGGGCTCGCGCGCTTCGAGGACAGCCGTCCGGCGCAGCTCTCGGGCGGCATGCGCCAGCGGGTCGCGTTCCTGCGCACGCTGCTCGCCGGCAAGGACGTGCTGCTGCTCGACGAGCCGTTCGGCGCGCTCGACTCGATCACGCGCGCGCAGATGCAGGAGTGGCTGCGCGGCGCGCTGCGCGAGGAGCCGCGTACCGTCCTCTTCGTCACGCACGACGTCGAGGAGGCGTTGCTGCTGTGCGACGTCGTCGTGGTGCTGTCGTCGCGCCCCGGACGCGTCGTGACGCGCCTGGACGTGGGCGTCGACACCGGCGGCCCGCGGCGCGACGTCGTGACCGCGCCCGAGTTCGTCGCGCTGCGCGAGGAGGCGCTGGAGGCGCTCCGGTGCTAGGGACGCGCCATCTGCCCGCCGCGGCCCGGCCCCCGAGTCCGCCGGCGGCGTCGGACCGGTTCCGGACGTACGCCCCACCGGCGGCGTTCGTGCTCGGCGTCGTCGCGCTGTGGCAGCTCGGCGTCCGCGCGTTCGACGTTCCGGCGTACCTGCTGCCCGCGCCCTCGGAGATCGTCGAGGCGTTGCGCGACGACTGGGCGCTGCTCGCGTCGAGCACGTGGGTCACCGTGCAGGAGATGCTGCTCGGCTTCGGCCTCGCCGCCCTCGTGGGCGTCGTTCTCGCCGTGATCCTGCACCTCTCTCCGCTGCTGCGCCGCGCCGTCTATCCGTTGCTGATCGCGTCGCAGGCGATCCCCATCGTCGTGTTCGCGCCGATCCTCGTCATCGTCATGGGCTTCAACATGTGGCCGAAGGTCACGATCGTCGCTCTCGTGTGCTTCTTCCCGATCGTGGTCAGCGGCGTCGATGGCCTCGGGTCGGTCGACCGCGAGCTGGTGCGGATGATGATCACGTTGCACGCGTCGCGCTGGGCGATCTTCACGCGCGTCGAGCTTCCGTCGGCGCTGCCGCCACTGTTCTCGGGGGCGCGCGTCGCCGCGACCTACGCCGCGATCGGTGCGGTGTTCGGCGAGTGGGCGGGCTCCAACGAGGGCCTCGGCCACGTCATCCTCCAGGCGAGCCCGACCCTCGCGACCGCGCGCATATTCGCCGCTGGGGTCGTCCTCACCGTGATGTCGCTGGCGTTGTTCGCCGCCGTGTCGCTGACGGAGAGGATCGTCGTCCCGTGGGCCGGAGAGCGTTGACCGTCGCGCTCAGCAGTCGCCGGCGTAGTCGTTCGTCATGACCGCGCTCGCGTCGGGCTCGCCCTCGATGAGCTCCTGGTCGAGCATCCAGTCGCCGAACGCCTGCCACTGCTCGGCGTCCATGCACCCGATCCGGCGCCCGCCCGGCGGCGTCATCAGGTCGAGCGTCACGGGGACGCTGTCGCGCAGGAACTCGTCCTCGTAGTCGGTGACGTCGATCATGATGTCGACGGCGGCATCGACGTCGTCCTGCGCGCCCTCCGTGCCGGCGACCATCGCGCCGATGAAGCGCTCGACGACGTCGGCGTACGCGTCGTCGGACTCGAGGCGCCGCGAGTTCGCGACGAGGACGAGCTCGTCGTAGGTCGGGACGCCGGCCTCGTCCACCCGGATCACCGTCGGCTCCTCGTGCGTCTCGTGCTCGACCTCGATGCCCTCGACGTTGCCGTACGCGCCGATGACGGCCGACACGCGTCCCGACAGCATCGCGGGAAGGAGGTTGTAGCCGACGTTGACGAGCTCGACGTCGTCGAGCGACAGTCCGACGTGCTCGAGCATCGTCGACATGAACGCGTCCGACGTCGGGAGGCCCGGGCTGCCGACCTTCTTGCCGGCGAGGTCGTCGACCGAGTCGACGCCGGCGTCGGCCGGCGCGACGAGCGAGTTCAACGGCACGGGGACGATCGACGCGACCGCGACGACCGGGAGGTCCTCCTCCGCGGCGAAGAAGAGCTCGGGCTGGTAGGAGATCGCGAGGTCGACCTCGTTCACGCCGACGAGCTTGAGCGGCGCGGCCGGGTCCGACGGGGCCTGCATGTCGACGTCGAGATCCGCCTCCTCGAACATCCCGTTCTCCTGCGCGTAGTAGAGGCCGGCGTGGTCCGGGTTCGGCACCCAGTCGAGCGACAGCGTCACGGCGTCCGTCGCTGCGCCCCCCGCCCCGGCGCCGTCGTCGCCGTTCCCGCCGGCGTCCTCGCCGCACGCCGCCAGCGTCGTTGCGCCCACGAGCAGGGCCACCAGCAACGCCCGCGCTCCCGTTCGTCTCGCCACAGAGCCCATGGCTCCTCCCCCCGTTCCCGTGGACCGGCGGTCCCCTCGTCCGACGGTCTCGCGCCTCATCATAGGGGCTCCGGCGTCGTTCCGACCGCGATATGTTGCGCGCACGGGATCGTGGTGGAAGGGGGGCACATGGGGGCGCGGACGATCGTTCGCAACGGCGCGGTCATGACGTTGAACGACGCCGACGACGTCTTCTTCGGCGGGACGGTGATCATCGACGACGACCGTATCTCGGAGGTGCTGCCGGGCCCCCCGCCCGGCGACCTCGGCGACGCGGACGTGATCGACGCGACCGACAAGCTCGTCATGCCGGGCCTCGTCGACCTCCACTACCACACCGCCCTCGGCAAGGGCTGGAGCGACCACCTCCCGCTGTGGGAGTACCTCCAGAGCTGCTGGTACCCGATGATCCGCGCGCTCGACCCCGACGCCGCGTACTGGGCCGCGCTCGCGAGCTACAGCGAGTCGATCAAGTGCGGCGTCACGACGGTCAACGACATGTACCGTCAGCTCGACGCGCTCGGTCAGGCCGCCGAGGACATCGGGATACGCGCCGTCCTCTCGAACGACGTCGCGACGCCGGAACACGACCTCGACACGCTCGACGACAACGAGGCCGCGTTCCGGGCGCGCCACGGCGCGGCGAACGGCCGGGTGCAGGTCTACGTCGGCATCGAATGGCTGCCGCTCGCCTCGGAGGAGCTACTGCGGGACGCGCGTGCACTCGCCGACGACCTCGGAACGGGCATCCACATCCACCTCAACGAGTCGCTGAGCGAGGTCGAGATCAGCAAGGAGCGCTTCGGGAGGAGGCCCACGGAGGTCGCGTACGACTGCGGCATCCTCGGGCGCAACTGCATCGCGGCCCACTGCGTGTGGCTCTCGGACACGGAGATCGCGCTCATGCGCGAGACCGGCACTCAGATATCGCACAACCCCAGCTCGAACGCCAAGCTCGGCAACGGCATCGCGCGCGTCCCCGAGATGCTCGCCGCCGGCATCAACGTCGGTCTCGGTCACGACGCGGCGGAGTGCAACAACAGTCGCGACATCTTCGAGGTCATGAAGTTCGCATCGCTCGTGCATCGAGCAGCGCGCGTCGACGCCAGCCTCCAGCAGGCGCCCGACGTCGTCCGGATGGCGACGCGCAACGGCGCACGAGCGCTCGGACACGACACCGGCGAGCTGTCGCCCGGCAAGAAAGCCGACGTCATCGTCGTCGATCTCCGCAACCAGTTCTTCACGCCGCTCATGCCGGGGAACAAGGAGCACCTGTACTCGCATCTCGTGTTCTCGGCGAACGGAAGCAGCGTCGAGACCACGATCGTCGACGGCCGCGTCGTCATGAGGGACCGCGTCTTCGAGACGATCGACGAGCAGCGCGTGCTGCGCGAGGCGAACCGCGCGTTCAGGGACGTGGTCGAGCGGATGGTCGTCCCGGAGGGCTACGGACCGTGACCGCGGCGGGCGCTCAGAGCGGCTCGAGCAGAGCGCCGAGGTCGTCGACGACGTAGTCGGGCGCGACGGGGGCGCTCGCGGCCTCGGATTCGGTCGCGATGCCGGTCAGGACGAGGATCGTCGTGAGCCCCGCTCGCCGCCCTCCCGCGACGTCGGAGTCGAGGTTGTCGCCGACGACGGCGACGCGCGCGGCCGGCTCGAGACGCGCGCGCGCGATCTCGAACACGAACGGCTCGGGCTTGCCGACCACTTGCGCGCGCCGCCCGGCCGCGGTCTCGATCGCCGCGAGGATGGCGCCCGTCGCCGGCAGGGGGCCCTCGGGCGTCGGGAACGTCGCGTCGCGGCCCGCGGCGTAGAGCTCGGCGCCGGCGCGCACCGCGAGCGCCGCCGTCTTGAGCTCGTCGTAGTCGAAGCGCTCGTGCCCGCCGACGACGACCGCGGACGGCGCGTCGCCGTGCCCGTCCACGAGTCGCAACCCGGCCCGCTCCATCTCGGCCTTGAACGCCGGCGACCCGACGACGTAGACCGGCGCCCCCCGGAGCCCGGCGCGCTCGGTCAGGAACTGCGCGGTGGCGGCGCCCGAGGTCAGGATCTCGCTCTCGTCCGCGGGCACGCCGATGCCGGCGAGCCGGTGCGCGTAGCGCGCCCGTGACGAGCGTGGGTCGTTCGTCAAGAACAAGAGTCGCTTGCCGCGCGCCCGCAGCTCGCGGATCGTCTCGGGCGAGCGCGGGACGGCGCGCTCCCCGAGATAGACGACGCCGTCGAGGTCGACGACGAACGCGTCGAAGCGGTCCGCGAGCGCGTGCTCGCTCACGAAGTCGCGCGCGGGCGGTCGCTCTCGAGGGCCGCGGCGAGCTGCTCGACGCCGTCGGAGCCGGGCGGGATGCGCAGCAGCGTGACGTTCGCGACCGACGGCAGGCCCTCGACGAGGAACGCGTACGTGGCCCCCTCCTCGAGCAACAGCACCATGCGCTTGCCGAGCGCGGAGGCCCACCCGATCTCGACGTGCGTCCCCGGCGACGGCGGCGCGCCGGGAAACGCGACGAACAGCTCACATGCCGCGATCTCGTCGAAGTCCTGGCGCGTGCACTCTTCGGGGGCCAGGAAGCTCCGCCCCCACGCCTCCCGGCGGTGCGCGTTGTGGACTTCGTACCCGAGGCCCTCCAGGTACGCGATCAGCCGTTCGAGGCGCGCGATCTCCGCGTCGCTCATGCGCGACGTCGAGGGGTCGACGAGCGCCTTGAACGGACCCGCGAGGAATGCCGACTTGCCGGTCGCCGCGCGCACGTCGCTCACGTCCGCGCCACGAAGACGGCGAACGGCGGCCGTTCGCGCTCGGCGTCCCAGCTCCGCTCGGGCGCCTCGGCGACGCCGCGCCGCAGCGCGTCGTCGAGCCGCGGCTCGATCGTCTCGACCGAGCGGAACCCGGCCCCCGTCAGCACGTCCACGTACACCTCCTTCGGCCAGTGGTAGTCGAGCAGCACGAGCTCGCCCTCCGGCGTCGTCAGCACGACCTCGCGCTGCTCCCCGGTAGCGTAGCGGCGGCCCGGCTCCCCGCTGCGAAACGTCGAGAACTGTACGCCGGTGGTGTCCGGGTTGGTGTCGAGCACCGCGAACCGGCCCCCGGGCCGCACGACGCGCCGCACCTCCGCCGCGATGGCGCGGATCGTGTCGAGCGACGGCACGTTGATGAACACGTAGCAGCACATCGCCGCGTCGATCGACTCGTCGGGCGCGCCGGGGATCCCTTGACCGTCCAATAGCCGGTACTCGATGCGCTCGTGCGCGCGCTTCGAGGTCGCGATCTCCAGCATGCGCGGCGACCGGTCCACCGCGAGGACGCGGGCGCCGCAG
Organism: Actinomycetota bacterium; assembly: GCA_036260375.1. GTDB lineage: Bacteria > Actinomycetota > CADDZG01 > CADDZG01 > WHSQ01 > DASZZZ01. Next base: position 22,801 of record DASZZZ010000101.1, on the reverse strand, counting down.
CGGTCGACGACGCGCCGCGCGACCTTGCCCGGGCCACAGCCGTAGTCGAGGACGTTCTCGGCGCGGTCGAGCTCGAGCGCGTCGAACACGAACGGATAGCCCAGCACGCGCTCGGGCAGGTCGTCGTACGCCTCGAACAGGTCGCAGACGTCGCCTTCGCTCCAGTGCGTCGTCACAACGTCCCCCGCGGCCAGCGGTGCGCGACGAAGTAGCGGTAGACCGGATCGAGGGCGTCGAGCGTCCGCTCGTCGGCGCGCCCGTCGTGGCGCAGCTCCCGGTACAGCTCGAGCAGCAGGACGACCTGGCGCCAGTAGTGCGGGAGGTCGAGCTCGGCCACGGCGCCGGCGTCGAGGCGCGCGTCGTCGGCCCGCAGCGCCTCCTCGTGCTCCAGCACCGTCCGGACGTACGGCCGGTTGTCGCACACGGGCATGACGGGAAAGCGGTAGGGGGCCGGGCCGGTTGCGTCGTCGAGCACGGCCCGCACGCGCTCGTCGTCGGGCTCGTAGACGTGAATCGACCCGACGTTGTGCACGTAGGAGCCGACGTCGGCGCCGATCTGGGTCGCGAGCACCTCCTGGAGGAACGTGAACGAGAACACGTCGCTCACCACGCCGCGGTACGCGTCGTTCGCACGCATGTAGCCGACCGCGTGCAGGGTGCCGTCGCGCAGCAGGAACTGCAGCCCCAACGTGCACGACACGTCGATGTTGTCGGGGACGAGCAGCTCCTCGGCGCGGAACATCTGCACGACGGCCCGCTTGGAGTCGGGGTCCGCGGCTAGGACGTCGACGACGCTCTTCCATTGGTCGATGCGCCCGTCGAGCGCGAACAACGCGCGCCCGTACGCCGTTCCGCGCAGCGTGCGCCCGTCCATCGAGTAGCGCCGGATGCTGGGTGCGTAGTACGCGACGAAGTCGACGTCGTCGCGCCCGGACAGGTACCAGAGCGCCTCCGCGAAGTTGAAGACGATGTTGAGCCGGCGCGCCGCGACGAACGGCACGCGCTGGCGTGCGTCGGCGATCACGAAGTGTGCGCCGATCCGTTCGCGGCTGCGGTGACCGCGCGGCGCGTTGAAGTAGTGAGGCTCGTCGAACACGCGGCCCAGCTCGGCGACGTAGGCCGCGTGGAAGTCGTCGTATACGCCGGATGCCGCCCGGCCGCCGCCGACGACCACCGCGGTTGTCTCGTCGGGCATGGCTCCACCTAGCGATCCCTCGAGGGTCCCCCCCAACGCCGCGCGCCGCGCGGCCCGGCGAGTCTAGCCGACGTGGGAGCGGCCGCCGGTAGCATGACGCCGTGACGAGCCGACGGGCGCTGCGGCGCAGCCTCAGCACGACCTTCGAGCCGACGCTCCACTACCGTAAGGAGCGCGTGCTGCTGCGCGCGGGCCAGCTCGTGCACGTCCCCGCGCTGCTCGCCGGGGGCCGGCTCGCCCCGCCGGTGTTCGTCCTCGGCGCGCCCCGGTCGGGCACGACGCTGCTCTACAAGGTGCTGCGCACGTCGCCGCAGCTGGCGCACTGGCGACCGAGCGAGGCGCACGAGGTGTGGGAGCTCGACTACCACCCGGCCCTGCGCGGATGGCACTCGAACGCGCTCGATGCATCCGACGTCGAGCCGCGCGCCGCGGCGCGCATCCGGCGGTCGTTCTTCCTCGTCGCCGGCACGCGCCGGCGCTTCTTCGACAAGACGCCGCGCAACGCGCTGCGCGTGCCGTTCGTCGACGCGATCTTCCCGGACGCGCAGTTCGTGTTCCTGCAGCGTGACGGGCGCGACAACGTCAACTCGTTGATCAACGCGTGGCGCTCGCCGCGCTACCGGACGTACCGGCTCCCGGAACGCCACGCGCTGCCGGGCGTCGACCCGCAGTGGTGGAAGTTCGTCCTCTACCCGGGGTGGCGCGACGACGTGCGCGGTCCGCTCGAGGTCGTGTGCGCGCGCCAGTGGGTCGTCTCGAACGAGACCGCGCTCGACGCGCTGGAGCGCCTCGAGCCGGCGCGCGTCACCGTCGTGCGCTACGAGGACCTCGTCGCCGATCCCGTCGCCGAGGTCGGGCGCATCGCCGGTCGTCTCGGGCTGCGCTACGACGAGCGCGTCCGGGCCGCGGCGGCCGCGTCGTCGCGCACGCCGGTCAACGTCGTGACGCCACCGGAGCGCGGGAAGTGGAGGAGGGAGAACCCGCACGAGATCGCCGCGGTCCTGCAGTCGATGGCGGCGACGATGAAGAGATTGGGGTACGACGCCGATGAAGAGTGAGACGATCGCGATCGACACGTCGAGCGAGCAGCTCGTCGACATCACCTCGCACGTGCGCAAGTTCTGCGCCGGCGAGGGCGACGGACTCGTCAACGTGTTCCTCCCGCACGCGACCGCGGGCCTCGCCGTGGTCGAGGTCGGATCCGGGACCGAGGCGGACCTGCCGCGCGCGCTCGAGCGGCTGCTGCCGCGCGACGACCGCTACGTCCACCGTCACGGCTCGCCGGGCCACGGCGCCGACCACGTCCTGCCCGCGTTCGTGTCGCCGTCGCTCACGCTGCCGGTCGACGACGGCGAGGTCGCGCTCGGGACGTGGCAGAGCGTCGTCGTCGTCGACACGAACCGGGACAACCCGCGCAGGACGGTGCGGCTGTCGTTCCTGTCGTGACCTCCGCCCGGCGTCGATAGCCTGGGCGCCATGCCGGCTCCCAAGCGGATGTTCGTTCGTCGCAGGCGCAGACGGCCGTGGCGCGCGCTCGCCGCGCTCGTCGTCGTGGCCGTCGCGGTCGGCGCGGCGGCCGTCTACCTGGGCGACGACGGGCCGCGCCGCGGGCGCTCGGCGGCTCAGCGCCTCGCGCGCGCCGGGCGCACGTTCGCCACGCTAGATCCGGTCCGGCGCGCGTGCGCGCTCGACGACGAGCAGCTCGTCCGCCTGTGGCGCGGCAACCATCCGCGCCACTCCGAGGACGTCACGCTCGTGCCGCAGGAGCCCAACTACATGGGCGCGTTCGACCTCACGAGCCACTCGGGACCGTGGGACTACCTCCAGCGGATCCCGCTCGTGCTCTACGGTCCGCAGCGCATACGCGCCGCGGGGCGCGTCGAGGGCGCCGCCAACCTCGTCGACGTCTACGCGACGATGGGCGCGCTCACGGGGGTCGACCTGCCGCCGTCGGACGGCCGCGACCTCGACGACGCGCTGCGCCGCGGCGTCGACGGGATCCCGCGGCTCGTCGTCACGGTCGTGTGGGACGGCGTCGGACGCAACACGCTCGACGTGTGGGACGGGCGCTGGCCGACGCTCGCACGCATGGAGCGCGACGGGGCGTCGTACGTCGACGCGACCGTCGGGTCGTCGCCGTCGATCACGCCGGCGTCGCACGGGAGCCTGGGGACGGGCGCGTGGCCGCGGACTCACGGCGTCACCGCCATCGAGTACCGCGGCGACGAAGGCCGGGTGGTGCAGGCGATCGGGGGCCGGGACCCCGCGGCGCTCGACGCGACGACGTTCGCCGACGCAATCGACGCGGCTCTCGGCAACGCGCCGAAGGTAGGGCTCCTGGGGTTCAACAACTGGCACATCCCGATGATGGGTCACGGCCTCGGGGCGCCCGGCGGCGACGCCGACGAGCTCGCGATCGTCGGAGTGCAGGCGAGGGGCGACATCAGCGGCAACGACGACCTCTACACGACGCCGGGCTACCTCCTCGACGGGCACGGTCTCGCGCGCTACGCGGCCGAGCTCGACCGCGAGGACGGCCGCGTCGACGACGCGTGGCTCGGGCACGACATCGTCGCCAAGGACCACAACCCGGCGTGGGTGCGCTACGCGCGCGACGTCATGCTGGAGATGATCGAGGGGGGCGGTTACGGCGGCGACGACGTCACGGACTTCTTCTTCGTCAACTTCAAGATGACCGACATCGCGGGCCACGAGTGGTCGATCGACTCGCGCGAGATGGCCGCGGTGCTCGAGGAGCAGGACGCCGCGCTCGGCGCGCTGCTCGACTACCTCGACCGCCGCGTGCGCGACTACGTCGTCGTGCTCACGTCGGACCACGGCCACACGCGCTCGACGCGCGTCACGGGCGCGTGGCCGATACGTCCGGGCGTGTTCCGCGACGACGTCGAGGCGCACTTCGGCGTGCGTGGCGACGAGGACCTGTTCGACGGCGAGGGTGCCTACGGCCTCTACGTCGACCGCGCCGTGATGCGACGCCACGGCGTCACGCTGGACGCGATCGCGCGCTTCGCGAACGCGTACACGGTGCACGACAACTGGGGGGCCGGCCCGCTGCCGGACGGCTACGAGGAGCGCGCCGACGAGCACGTGTTCGCAGCCGCGTACCCGACGCGCGACCTACCCGAGGTCATGCGCTGCAAGTTCGACGCGCCCCGGCCCCCGCGCGACGCCCGGGCGTAGGCGCTCGAGCGGCTAGTCGACGCGGGGGCTGCGCTCCGACTCGTCCTTCGGCTTCGGATGGCTCGCGCCGCCGGTCTCGCCGTGGTCCTTGTACGAGTACTCGTCGGCCGAGCTCCCGCTGCCCGCGACGCGGTGGCCGGTGCCCGGCTCGTCGCCGGCGGTCTCCTGCTGGCGCTCGCTCTCGGCGTGCGGGTCCTTCGGCGTCGCGGTCTCGAGGCTCAGCGCCTCCTTCTCGAGCTGGTCGTCGAGCTTCGCGCCCTTCTTGTTGCTGCCGCGTTCCATGCGATCACCTCTCGCGTCGAGTCGGTCGCGCGTACTTACCGCGGGCCGGGAGCGTGCAAACGAGCGGGCAAACGAGCGGCTAGAAGCGGTACACCGCGGCGACCTCGGTCCCGTCGCCGCACATGTCCTCGGGCGCGAGAACGAAGACGTCGCCGCCGTGGAGGATCGTCTGGCGCGCGGCGAGGTCGACGAGGTCGACGTTGCCGACCGCGGGGCCGTCGTGGTCCTCGACCGTGTTCTGGATCGCGTCGAACAGCCCCCAGCGCTCCGCGTCGGCGCGGACCATGAGGCACTCGATCCGCCCGGTGTGTGCCGCGGCGAGGACGTCCGCGAGGTCGGCCGACGCGCGCCCCTCGTTGCCGTAGCTGTTGAAACGGTCGCACGCCTCGTCGATCTTCGTGCGGAAGTGGGGCTCGACGACCGGCCACGCGCGGTCGTGGAGCTCCTGCGGGTTGAGCTGGTCGGGGTTGCCCTCCACGCCGCGCTCGAGGATGCTGCGGTAGTCGCTCGCGCGCCGGTACAGCGGATGGAGGTAGTCGGCCGCGGCGATCACGAGCGGCGCGTTGTCGTTGCCGAGCAGCTTGACGATACCGTTGTCGACGCGCCGGAAGAACCGCTGTATCTGCTCCTTGTGGTCGTCGGTGTCGGCGCCGTGACCGTGGAACGGGTTGCGCCCGCCCGGGGCGCGTCCGGCCGACGGGGCGTGGCCCTGCAGCTGGGCCTCGAAGCGGTCGAACTGGAGCTCCTCGTCGAGGCTGCGGGGGATGTCGAGCTCGGAGATGTCGACCTCGTCGACGCCGAAGCGGGTCGCGCGCAGCAGGCGGATCGCCTTCTGGCTGATCGCCAGCACGAAGAAGTGCCCGTCGAGCGACAGCGCCGGCAGCAGCGGCTTGACGTAGGCCGTGTGCGCCGCGACGACCTTCTCCTCGACGCGGAAGGGAAGGTGCAGGTGCTGCACGAAGCCGGGCGCGACGAAGATCGCGAGCCCGTCGAGACGGCGGCGCCAGAAGTCGCGGTCGGACACCATGTCGGCGACCGGCCGGAGCATCTCCGTGACCTCGAGCTTGCGCAGCCCGTGCTCCTCGAGGCGCTCCTCGGCGGCCCCCACTAGGTTCTTCAGGCGGAGGACGTTCTGCTCGAGATCGGTGCGGCTGGTCGGCTGGTACAGCGACACCACGGGTCCCGGGCGGTCGTCGATGAGGGCGCGCACCTCGTCGCGAGTGATGACACGGACGCTGCCGTCTGCGGCCATCCGATCCTCCTCGTCCTCGGGATCACGGCGGTCACGAGCCTAAAGGCTCGCCCGACCCTTACCCACGCGCGCCGCTCGGGTCTCCCGGTCCGGCGCGCGTGGAGCGGAGGACGTCGAGCGGGACGCCGAGCCGGGCGAGGCGCGCGCGCGTGCGTGCACGCCGTCCGGGCTGCGGGTACCGGCGCGGATAGCCGAGCATCGACAGGACGTCGCCGGCGATCGCCTCGAACACCTCGACGTGCTCCGGCGGCATGTCGGCCTGCCACGAGCGCGTGTCGGTGCGCGGCGGCTCGGTGACGTGCGGGTTGTACCGCGCGGCGCGCGGGAGCACCGCGTCGCGCGCGCGTTGCGCGTAGTCGAGCATCCTTGCGTCGAAGTCGACGGCGAGGAAGTCGCACAGCGCGCGCGCCCCGGCGGCCGGATCCGCGACGAGCTCCTCGTAGCGCATCTCGAGGTAGCGCCCGGGTCCGAGGGCGCGTCCGTGCACGACGCCGGTCGACACGCGCGACGCCCACAGCGCCGCGCTCTCGGCGACGCGCGTGGGACCGAACGGCACGTCGGCGTACGACAGCGCGACGTCGCGCCCGTCGCGCACGAGGTGCACGAAGCGCGCGTCCGGCCACAGGCGCGCGAGCAGGGGCAGGTGCTCGACGTAGCGCGGCGTCTTGTCGCCCCAGCGCGGCTTGCCGCGCAGGTGCGCGAAGGCGCGGTACGCGGCGGTCATGACGTCGGCGTAGCGCACCGTTCCCGAGCGGCCGAGCTCGGCGCGCACGGCCTCGATCGGGAGGTCCCACGCGGCGAACAGCCTGTGGCGCGACAACGCGCCGAGCGTCGTCTCGGCGTCGACGTCCTCAGAGCCCCGCCACAGCTCGACGACGAAGCGCGACTCCGGGGGCACCGAGATGGCCGGGTGGGCGTTGAGCATCAGGCGCAGCAGCGTCGTGCCCGACCGCGCCGAGCCGACGACGAAGAACGGCGGGCCCTCGCCCGCCGGCGCGCTCACAGGTAGCCGAGGTCGCGCAGGTGCTGCTCGACGACCGCCTCCTCCTCCCCGGTCATGCCCGACTCCGCGACGACCTCCTGCGCCGCGACCGACTCGAGGAACGATTCGAGCCGGTGCGCGATCTCCGGGTAGCGCGAGATGACGTTGTGCTTCTCGTCGGGGGGCGATCCGCCGTCGAGCCTGTAGAGCGCGGGACGGCCCTCGCCCGGCTTGAGGAGCTTCCAGTCCGGAGTGCGGACGCCGGCGATGCGGTTGCCCTCGAGCTTGACGCCGACCGCCTCCATGTACGCGGGCTCCTCGGGCAGCGACGCGCCCTCGAGCAACGGCCGCAGGCTCCGTCCGTTGACGGGCTTGTCGAGCGGCACCCCGCATAGGTCGGCGAGCGTCGGCAGGAGGTCGACGTGGCGCGCCTGGTCGTCGACCTCGACGTGCGGCACGCCGGGCCCGGCGACGACGAGCGGCACGCGCACGAGGTGCTCCCACAGCGCGAACCCGTGGCCGAGCGCCATCCCGGCAAGGCGCTTGTCGAGGTACGGGAACCACCTCCCGAGCTTGAGGCGCCGGCGCGACACGCGCGCGACGCGATGCAGCTTCTGCGTGAGCGCCGTGTCGGGGTACTCCTCGCCGTGGTCGCCGGTGAGGACGACGATCGTGTCGTCCCCGGCGGCGTCGAGCACCGGGGCGATGCCCTCGTCGACCGCGCGCACGACCGCCTCGTAGCCGGCGCGGTCCCAGCGTTTGACGTGGTCGGGCGGGGGCCGGTACGGACGGTGCACCTCCCACACGTGCAGGAGCATGAGCCACGGCGCGCGGTAGCCGCGCATGCGCGTCACGATCTCGTCGCGCCAGCCCATGAACTCGACCTTGTAGCCGGGGCGATGGCGCGCGTCGGCGAAGCCGCGCAGCACGCCCGTCTCGGGCACGAGCGGGCCAGTGACCTCGGCGTGCGTGGCGTAGCCGGCGGCGCCGAACGCCTCGGCCATCGTCGTCACCTGGGGCGACAGACGGTAGCCCTGGAGCCCGCGCACGCCGTGCACGGGCGGGTAGCAGCCGGTGAGGATCGACGAGAACGACGGCGTCGTCGACGTCGTCGTCGACACGCACTGGCGGAACACCGCGCCGCGTGCGGCGAGCGCGTCGAACGTCGGCGTCGCGACGTGGTCGCCGTAGACCGCGTCGGCGCGCAGCGAGTCGACCGCCAGCAACAGGACGTTGGGGGGCACGTCACCTCCGTGGAACCGTGGGGCGGCCCGGGGGCCGCTCGTCGCCCGCATCCTAACGGTGCCCGGCGCGCCATCGGCTTTGGCACACTGTGGCGCCGTGACGCAGCATCCGACGCTCGAGGTCCTCGGCGTGCCCATCGCGCGCATGGACGCGCGCGCCGCGCTCGTGGAGGTCGAGCGGCTCGCCGACGACCCGGCCCCCGCGCTCGTCGCCTACGTCAACGCGCACACGCTCAACCTCGCGCGCCGCGATCCCTCGTATCTCGAGCTGCTGCGCTCGGCGGCGCTCGTCCTCAACGACGGGGCCGGCGTCGCGCTCGCGGCGCGCATGCGCGGGGCTCGCTTCCCGGCCAACCTCAACGGCAGCGACTTCAACCCGCGCATCCTCGAGCTCGCCGCCCGGCGTGCGTGGCCGGTCTACTTCCTCGGCGCGCGTCCGGGCGTCGCCGAGCGCGCCGCGGCGCGCATGCGCGCGCTGATCCCCGACCTGCGCGTCGCGGGGACGCGCGATGGATACTTCGAGCGCGCGCACGACGACGACGTCGCGGCCGCCGTGCGCGCGTCGGGGGCCGCGGTCGTGATGGTCGCGATGGGCAACCCGCTTCAGGAGCGCTGGCTCGCCGACAACCTCGCCGCGACCGGCGCGCGCCTCGGCGTCGGGGTCGGCGCGTTCTTCGACTTCGCCGCCGGCGTCGTCCCGCGCGCGCCCGCGTGGATGAACCGATTGGGGATCGAGTGGCTCTTCCGCCTGTACCAGGAGCCGCGGCGGATGTGGCGCCGCTATCTGCTCGGCAACGCCGAGTTCGTCGCGCGCGCGGCGCTCGACGCGCTGCGCGCGCGCCGGGCCTGAGCACCACAGTCGAGCGCGTCGAAGAGCTCCTCGGGAGTCAGTGCCGTGAGGTAGAGGCGCTCGCGCCGGCGGTCGTCGAACTTCGGGAGCCGGGAGCGGTTGGCGTCCGAGACGTTGTCGCCGAGCCTGTAGTCGCGCACGAACGCGGCGACGTCGTCCGCGCTCACGCCCTCGGCCCGCATGACGCCGTGGTCGAGGTACAGCTGGTAGCCGCGGTGCGACACGACGAGCGGGCGCCGTGAGCGCGGCGCGAGCGCCCGCTCGACGTCGGCCTTCATCTCGGCTGCGTCGATCGACCACCCGTCGCGCGATCCGGGGTGCGGCGCGAGCCCGTGGTCGGCGGTGAGCGCGAGCACGTAACGCCCGCGGCCCACGACGCGGTCGAGGGTGTCGACGAGGAGCGCCAGCTGGCGGTCCTGCTCGGCGAGGTCGTCGCGCACCTCGGGCGCGTAGAGGTCCCAGTAGTGCCCGGCGAGGTCGACGCTCTTGTAGTTGGTGAAGAAGAGGTCGGGCACGTCGTCGGCGCCGAACCCCTCGGTTCGGAGCAGCTGCACGATCTTGCGCGTCTGCAGCACCGACCACGCCGGCGTCTGGCGGATGCGGCCGTCGAACACGAGCGGGTTGCCGAGCCAGCGGCCGTCGGCGCGCCCGTCGCGCTGGTCGAGCTCGTCGACGAGCGCGTCGAGGCCGTCGACGCCGAGCAGATATGGGGGCAGCTCGTAGAAGCGTTCGTTGGTGTGGAACTCGACCGCGTCGAGGTCGTCGAGCACGGCGACATCGCGGTCGCCCTCGGGCAGAAACGAGCCGTGGCCGATCATGCCGGCGTGCCAGAAGTCGCGCGCCACCAGCCCGACGAGCGGCTCGTTGCCGTGCGCCGCGTCGAAGAGGTCGGCGAGCGTGCGCATGCGCAGGTTGCGCGGCGACTCGCCCTCCCACGCGTCGACGATGCGCGCCCCGACGCGCATCTTGATGTCGGGGATGCCGTGCCCGGACGGGAACGCGCCGGTGCCGATCGTCGCGTGGACCGACGGCGTGATCGACGGCGACGACCCGACGGTCGCGTTGCGGTACCACGCGGCGCGGCGTGCGAGCGCGCGCAGGCGCGGCCATGCCCCCGGCCACTGCCGCAGGACGTTGTCGCCGCCTCCGTCCCACACCACCGTGACGATCACAGCCGGAGGGACGGGCCGCTCGGCCGCGGGCACGAGCGCGTCGCGCAGCACGCGTCCGTCGCGCCGCGGGAACGCGTCGAAGCCGAGCAGCTCGGCGTACGTCGGCGCGAGGTCGGCGACGGTCACGGGACGGCGCGGCGCGACGCCGGCGCGCACGTAGCCGGGCCCGTACAGCAGCAGCGGCACTTCCTGCGTGTAGGGGTACGGCGTCGAGTGGCGCGTGCCGTAGCCGTGCGGGAGGCGCTCGATCGTCACGACGTCGCCGGAGCGGTGGGGGACGTAGCCGCGCGCGACGCGCTCGAGGAGCCGGCGGTCGACGTCGCACGGGCGCACGGCCGGCGCGCCGTCGTCGCGCGCGGCGCGCTCGTCCTCGGTCGCGCGCGTGAGCGCGACCGCGGCGGCCCCGACCGCGAGCGCGACCGCGACGGCCGCCGCGGCCCTCATCCGCACGGATGCCGGCCCTCGCTCACCACGACGACGTCGCCGGCGGCGGCGCGCACGCAGTCGCGCGTCCCGCCCGGCCACGTCACGGCGACGCGCGCGGCGGGCGCGTCGCCGAGCCCGGCGACGACGTAGCCGGGCTCGGACTGCGCGCGGTAGGCGACGCCGTCCGTGACCGCGTGGCGGCGTATCCGGCCCCCGGCGGCGACGCGCACGACCGCCCCGATCCCGAGCGGGTTCCAGCGGCCGCCGTCGAGGTCGACTCCGATCCCGGTCCCGCTGCGGCCCGAGAGCAGCACCGCGGGGCCGCGCCGGTGGCGCCACCCGTTCGAGACGTAGACGTCGGCGCGGCCGTCGCGATCGAAGTCGGCGACGGCGGCCGCGTCGCCGCTCCCGGCGCGGGGTCCGGCCAGCGCCGGCGTCCGGGCCGGCTCGAAGCGCCCGCGGGCGCGCCGCAGGAGGACGTCGGGCGGGTTGGCGCCCGTGCGCGCCCCGCGGACCACGAGCGCGTCGAGGTCGCCGTCGGAATCCGCGTCGAGCCACGCGCTCGTCACCGCGTGGCGCACGCGGCGGTCGTCGGCGGGGCGCAGGCGAGCGCGCCGGTTGCGCAGGACGAGCGAGCGCCCGGGGCGGACGAGGTGCAGGTCGGGCCAGCCGTCGCCGTCGAAGTCGCCCCAGCTCGCAGACGTCCACGCCCCCGGGGCGGCGCCCAGCCGGCCCCCGACGAAGCGCCCGCCGCGGTTCTCGTAGAGGCGCGCCCCGCGGAGCTCGCCGCCGAGCACGAGGACGTCGGGGTCGCCGTCGCGGTCCCAGTCGGCCCACGCGACCGCCTCGGTCGACAGCTCGTCGGACACGCCCGCGTCGACGCGCCGGAACGCGCCCCGGTCGTTGCGGAACAGGACGTTGGGAGCCCCGGCGCGCAGCTCGTTGCCGACGAACAGGTCGAGGTCGCCGTCGGAGTCGTAGTCGAGCCAGCTCACGGTCCGGCCGCGGCCGAGCGGGTCGTCGACGCCCAGCTCCGGCGCGACGTCGACGAGCCGGCCGCGGCGGCGCGTCAGGAGCTGGTTCGGCCCGCGTCCGGTGCCGTGCTCGGCGCCCTGGACGCACGCCAGATCCGGCGAGCCGTCGCCCGTCGCCTCGCCCCACGCGCACGAGTGCCGGTCGAAGCCGCGTCCGTGCGGCAACGGGCGCGGCGCGAGGCGGCCGCCGGCGGACACGTACAGCGGCGACGGGTCGAAGTGCCGTCCCGCGACGAGGTCGGGGTCGCCGTCGGAGTCGAAGTCCGCCCACGCCGCGCCCCACGTCCTCGCCGGCGTCCGGTCGAGGCCCGCGTCCGCCGTCACGTCGCGGAAGCACGGGCTCGTACAGCGCGGCGGGCGCGCCGCGCGGTCGTCGCGGCGGGTGTCCTCGCCGCCGGACACGCACGCCGCGGCGACGAGCGCGGCCGCGACCGGCGCGAGCGTCGTGCGGGAGAGCGGATCGTGCACGCGTAGGTCCCGTGGTCGGGGCGCCGGGTCGTCCCGGCGCCGGCCGCCCGAGGATAGCGACGCCCGGTTCCTGCGCCGCACCTCGCCGCGCTACCCTGCCCTTCCGTATGACGGACCGAAGACGGGCGGGCTCGGCGTTCGTGATCGCGACCCGCAACCGTCCGGACGACCTCGTGCGGACGGTCGAGAGCCTCGTCGCCCAGACCGTGCTCCCGGCGGAGCTGTGCATCGTCGACTCGAGCGACGACACGCCCGCGCGCGCCCGGATCGAGGCGCTGTGCGCGGACGCGAGCCTCGCGCTCGACTACCACCACCCCGCGCCGCGTGGCCTCACGGTGCAACGCAACGTCGGAATCGACCGGACGACGGGCGACCCGGTGTTCTTCGTCGACGACGACGTCGCGCTCGCGCCCGACTGCCACGAGCGCGTGCTCGACGAGTACGACCGCTGGGGCGACGAGCTCGGCGGCGTGCGCGCGGCCCCCGTTCGTCCCGCGCGCCCCGCCCTGCTCACGCGCGTGTACCGGCGTCTGTTCGGGATCGGCGGGTGGTGGCCCGAGGCGAGCGGGCGCGTGCGCGCGGGCTTCTACGTCGAGGGCGTGTCGGAGTCGGCCGGCGTGCGCAAGGTCGAGTACTTCAACGGCTGGTTCATGTCGTACCGGCGCGCGGTGTTCGCGCACGACCGCTTCGACGAGGCGTTGTCGGGCTACGCGTACAAGGAGGACATCGACTTCTCGTACCGGGTGTCGCGCCGCTACACGTTGATACAGACGCCGCGCGCGAAGTGCGACCACCTCAAGAGCGGCGCGTCGCGGATGAACTCGCACCAGCTCCAGCGAATGAACCTCGCGAACCAGTTCTACCTGCACCGCAAGCTGATGCCGCAGGACGCGCGCCACAGGGCGGCGCTGTGGTGGGCGCTGCTGGGACTGTTCCTGCTCAACGTCGGCAAGGCGCTGCAGACGCGCGACCGCGGACTAGTCACCGGGCTCGTGGCCGGCGCGTGGGAGCAGGCGCGCGGCCGCGGACTCGTCGACCCCGCGCTCGAGCGGGCGCGCGCGTGACGGAACCCGCGGAGGCGCCGGTCGGCGCAAAGAAGCGCGACTACTGGTTCACGGTCCTGGCGACCGACCCCGTGGCGGTCCCGCTCGCGCGCGTGCTCGCGGCGCGACGCGTGTCGCCCGACGCGGTCACGGCGGTCGCGCTGTTGCTCGGGCTCGCCGTCGGGCCGGTGTTCGCGCTCGGGACGCGCGCCGCGCTCGTCGCCGGCGCGGCGCTCTTCTACCTCGCGTTCCTGTTCGACTGCGTCGACGGCAAGCTCGCGCGCGCGCTGGACGTCACGAGCGCGCGCGGCGAGGCGCTCGACCACCTCGCCGACGGCGGCCGCCGCGCCAGCGCGATCCTCGGCCTCGCCGTGTTCCTGTGGACGTCGGGTGACACGCGCTCGGACGTGTGGTGGATCGTCGTGTACGCGGTGCTCGCGTACTACTTCCTCGAGATCTCGGGCGCCGACAAGCCGGAGCCGGGCGCGGGGCTGGGGGGCCGGTGGTCGCGCGCGCTCGCGCGTCGCAGGCTGCTGCCGAACCCCGGCATGCCCGACGTGCAGGCGATCGTGTTCGTGTTCGGACCGCTCGCGGGGCTCGTCGTGCCGGCGCTCGCGGTGGGGATCGCGATGGTGTGCGCCGCTATCCTGCTGACCGTGTACAGGAGGCTCCGGTGAACCGCGTGCTGATGCTCGGTCTCGACGGCATGACGTTCTCGGTCCTCGATCCCGCCTTCGAGGCCGGCCACATGCCGAAGCTCCGAACTCTGCTCGAGCGCGGCGCGTCCGGCGTGCTGACGTCGACCGTGCCGCCGTACACGCCGCCGGGATGGACGTCGATCTTCACCGGCGTCAACCCCGGCAAGCACGGCATCTTCGGCTTCACGCTCGGCAACGTGCAGCGCCCCGGCGGGCTCGTGCGTCTCGACCGGGTCGCGGCCCCCGCGCTGTGGAACGCGGCCAACGCGCAGGGCGCGCGTGTCGGACTGTTCAACGTTCCGATGACGTACCCGCCGCCGGCGCTCGACGGGTGGGCCGTGTCGGGCATGCTGACGCCCGAGGGCGGCGGCGCGACGCCCGACAACTTCACGCATCCCGCATCGCTTGCGGCCGACGTCTCGACCCACGCTCAGGGCTACGCGATCGACATCGAGGTCGACTACGACCGCGACTGGCGTTCGACCGACATCATCGAGCGCCTCAGCCACAACCTCGCGCTGAAGCGGCGCGCCCTGCGCTTCCTGCTCGACGAGCACGGCGACGTCCCGCTGCTGTTCGCGGTGCTCGAGGCGCCGGACCGGCTCATGCACGTCCACTACAAGTACCTCGACCCCCGCTGCGAGCACTTCGACCGTCCCGAGGCGGCGCCGGTGCGCGCGCGGGCGTGGCGCTTCTTCGACGAGATGGACGACGTCATCGGCGACCTGCTCGCGTGGGCGGGCTCCGACGCGTACGTCGTCACGATGTCGGACCACGGCTTCGGGCCGAAGGACAAGAGCGTCAACGTCAACGTCGCGCTGCGCGAGTGGGGCCTGCTCGGCGTCGGAACCGCAGGCGCGGTGACGCGCTCCGAGGGCGTCCGCAAGCTCGCGCGCCGCGCCAAGCGCGCCCTGCCGAAGTCGGTGTGGCAGCGCGCCAAGGGGGCCGCGCAGGCGTCGATCGACTGGTCGGGCACCAAGGCGTTCTCCGCACCGATCCCTCAACAGGGCGTCTACGTCAACCTCGCGGGCCGCGAGCCGCACGGGATCGTGGACCCGGACGACTACGACGCCGTGCGCGACGAGGTCGCGCGGCGGCTCGCCGAGCTCGTCGACCCCGACGACGGCCGGCCCGTGGTCGACCGCGTGTACCGGCGCGAGGAGGTCGTCGACGGGCCCGTCGCCGGCGACGCGCCCGATCTCTTCCCCGTGTGTCGCGCCTACAGCTACGAGCTGTCCGACGGCCTCTACAGCCCGGGCGTCCTCGACGACTACCGGGCGCTGCCGCGCGGCTTCCACCACATGGACGGCGTCTTCGGCGTGGCGGGGCCCGACGTCGAGCCGCGCGCGGGGCTGCGGGCGAGCCTCTACGACGTCGCGCCGACCGCCCTGTACCTCGCGGGGCTCGCGGTGCCCCCGGTCGACGGGCGCGTGATCGTCGACGCACTGCCCGCGGCGATGCTGGACCGGCGCCCCGTCGAGGTACGCGACATGGATCTGGCCGCGGCGGCGGCGGGGGCCGAGGCCACGCCGTACTCCGCCGAGGAGGAGGCGCAGATCGAGGAGTCGCTGCGCAACCTCGGCTACCTGTAGCCCGCCCGCACGGGTTCGCCCGAGAGCAATCCATCCGGTCCGTGTAGGCCGAACCGGCACGAGGTATATGACGGGTCTCATCCCTGCAAGGAAGGGGGCACCACATGGCACGAGCTGCCACCACCCGGACTCCCGCACAGATGTTCGCGTTGGTGTTCGGAGTCGTCTACCTGCTGATCGGGATCGTCGGGTTCGCCGTGACGGGCTTCGACGAGTTCGCCGGGAGCACGTTCAACGAGAAGCTGCTCGTCTTCCCGCTGAACCCGCTGCACAACATCGTCCACCTCGCGGTCGGCGCGCTGTGGGTCGCTTCGTCGCGCCGGCACGACGCCGCCAAGAACGTCAACACGATCATCGGCGTCGTGTACCTGCTGACCGCGGTCCTCGGTTTCGCCGGCCTGCTCGAGTGGCTCGCGATCGAGGGCGGCGCCGACGGGGCCGACAACTGGCTGCACCTCGCCTCCGGAGCGCTGTCGCTGTACTTCGGCACCGCCGGGGCGACCGTGGCGCGCCGTCCCGCGGCGGCGGCCTGACCGACGCCCGCGACGTCGTACGAGGGCCCGCTTCGGCGGGCCCTCGGCGCGCGCCGGACACGGTCGTCATTCGTGCGCACGGTGCCGGGCGCGCGATGCGGGTGCGGCCGCGCCCCCGCTCAGCGAGCGGACGCGAGCGGCGCGGGCACCGCGACGGGGGCGGGGCGCGACGGCGGCGTGAGGCAGCGGTCGCGGATGAACGCCAGCGCCTCGAGCGTGTCGGCGCAGTCGTAGAGTGTGTCCGGCCCGGGCCGCTCGGCCGGAGCCGGCGGCGCGAGCGTCGCGCGGTCGCTCGTGGTCATCGTGGATCCCCCTCCGACGCCCGGGCCCGCGCCGTCGTGCGCGGGCCGGCGGCGTGCGGACGACCCCCCCGTTCGTCTCGACGAGTCCCCCCAACTCGTCACCCGTTGAATTGTACCCGTGTCAACAGAAAAGTCAACCCTGTGCAAACCGACGTTTGCCGGGAGATCAGGCGCGGCGGGCGCCCTCGATGTCGTCGACTGCGAAGATCAGCTCGGTGTCGCCCGCACCGCGCCGCGCGACGTAGGCGGCGGAGATCGTGACGCCGGCGTCCGCGAGCCGCCGGCAGTAGCGGCCGAGCTCGCCGGGCCGGTCGTCGAGGGTCACCGCGAGGACCGGCCGCGCCGCGGCGACGTGGAAGCCGTTCGCCTTCAGCGCCTCGGCGGCGTCGTCGCCGTCGTCGACGACGAGATGGACGATGGCGCGCCCCTCCAGCGTCGTCGCCGACAGCGTCTCGATGTTGACGCCGGCGTGCCCGAGCAGCTCGCCGATGCGCGCGAGCGCGCCCTCCTCCCGGTCGAGCGCGACGACGATCTCCTCAAGCATCGGAGGATGCCTCGGGGGCGCGGCCCCCGTGTCGCGGGCTCGGGCGCATGCCCCGAGACTACCGCCGCGCGGCGGCGCGCGCCGCGGCGCCGCGCGCTAGTGCGCGCCCTCGGCGCTGATCACCGCGCGCAGCGTGCGCCACAGCACCCACAGGTCGAGCGACAGGGACCAGTTCTGGATGTAGAAGAGGTCGTAGCGGACGTAGTCGGCGAACGTCGTCTCGGTGCGCCCGCTCACCTGCCACAGGCCGGTGATGCCCGGCTTGACCTTGAGGCGGTTGCGGACCCAGTCGTCGTACTGCTCGACCTCCGTCGGGAGCGCGGGCCGCGGCCCCACGAGGCTCATCTCGCCGCGCAGCACGTTCCACAGCTGCGGGAGCTCGTCGAGCGAATAGCGCCGCAGCGTCCTGCCCGCGCCCGTCACGCGCGGGTCCTCCTTCAGCTTGAACAGCAGCCCCGGCCCCTGCGACATGTGCTCGAGCTCGGCGCGGCGCTCCTCCGCGTCCACGACCATCGTGCGGAACTTCCACAGCTTGAACGGACGTCCGTCGCGCCCGACGCGCACCTGGCCGAAGAAGACGGGGCCGGGGGAGTCGCGCTTGATCCACAGCGCGATCCCGACGAGCAGCGGCGACAGCGCGACGAGCCCGGCGAGCGAGCCGACGACGTCGAGCGTGCGCTTGAGCGCGCGCTGCGCCTTGTCCATGCCCGTGCGGCGGACGTAGAACAGCGGCACCCCGGCGACCGACTGCACGATCATGCGCGACGCCATGAGGTCGATCGTCCCCGACGTCACCTGGAGGTCGACGTCGGCGTCCTGCAGCTCCCAGAAGAGCCGGTTGAGGCGCGGCGCGTCGTACGCCGAGGCGGCGACGAGCACGAGCGTCGGCCGGTATCGTTCGACGATGTCGCGCAGCTCCGCGGTCGAGCCGAGGACTTCGTGCCCGTTCACGACCTCCTCGCCGGGCGGGAGGCGGTCGTCGACGAACCCGACGATGCGGTAGCCGAGCCATCCCTCGCGCTCGAGCGTGCGCGCCACGGTGCGCGCCTCGTGGTTGGCGCCGAGCACGATCGTGCGCGTCGCGTCGCCACCGCGCCTCCGCATGAAGTGAAGGAGCTTGCGCACGACGAGGCGTTCCCCTCCGACGAGCACGAAGCCGCATCCCATCGCGATCAGCGCCCACCCCCGCGCCAGGTTCAGCCGCAGGATCGAGTCCGCCACGAACACGAGCACGGATCCCGCGACGACGCCGTGGAACACCTGCTTGAACTCGTTGACGGGGCTCAGCACCTGGCGCGGCTCGTAGAGGCCGTAGAGCCAGAACAAGACGATCCACGCGGGCGTCGCCAGCAGCGTCACGACGGTGTAGTCGAGGTCCCGGCTTGGCGCGCCGTCGAAGAACGTCTCGAAACGGATGGCGGACGCGAGGAACAGCGCGGCGGACACCGCGAGCGCGTCGACTGCGACGCGCAGCGCGATGCGCTTGAAGCTCCGCCGCTGGAGTGGACGGCGCTGTGGCGCCTCGGGGGGCTCGACGGCGGTCGCGGGCTGTGCCACGGCTACAGGTAGCCGAGCCCCCGCAGGGACTCCTCGATGATCGCCTCCTCGTCGGCGGAGTACGGCGAGACGTCGCTCGTCTCCGCCGATGATAGGGGTGCGACCGTCCGGACGGGCCGATCCGCGCGCCATTCCGGCTCGAACGCGGCGTCGATCACGGCCCCGTCGAGGCCCTCGGGGACCGCGAGCCCGGCCTGGTACAGCAGCGTCGGCATCACGTCGGTCACGTGCGCGTCGAGGCGCGCGCCGGCGCGCGCCCCGGCCCCCGCGACGACGACGATCCCGTCGGGGTGGTGGACGCCGCGCGGCATCGTCGAGACGTCGGTGAACGGCTCCCGGTGGAACAGCTCGTCGTCGAGCTCGTAGCGGTGGCCGGCGAGCACCGGCAGGACGTCGGGCGCGCCGTCGAGCGCGTCGCCCTCGAACACGTCCTCCGAGCGCCACACCCGGTCGGCGACGCGGCGGCCGTCCGGGCCGGTGAGCGCCTCGAAGCGGGCGACGAGGTCGTCCTTGACCGCCGCGAGCTCGTCCGGCGGGACGATCCCGAAGCGCTCGCGCCCTCGCACGTTGACGAACACGCCCTGCTGCGGGATCGGCGACGCGAACGCGCGCGTGCGCCCCCAGTCGATCGCCGCGAACGTGCGTCCCTTCGCGTCGCGCGCCAGCTTGCGCGGGAGGACGCGCTTCGCGAGCGGCACGAGCTTGCGCACCGCGCCGCTCTGCAGCGCGCGCGCCCCGCGCCTGAGCGCCAGGTAGCCCCACCGTTCGAGCAGCGCGTTGACGTGGACGCTGACCTCCCAGGCGGTGAACCCGTGGTCGGAGCACACGAGCACTCCGCCGTCGACGCCGGCGTAGTCCTCGAGCGCGCCGACGATCTCGTCCATCGCCGCGAAGCACTCGTGGACGTGCGGACGGATGGCGCGCGCCGCGGGCGTGTCGAACAGCTCGTCGCGCGGATCCATGTAGCGGTAGTAGACGTGCTGGAGGCGGTCGGGGGCCTCGAGCACCGCGAACACGACGTCGACGGGGTCGCTCTCGAGGAGCCGCTCGAGCACGGTGCGGCGCTGGCGGATCGACGCGAGCGCGCGCCGGCACAGGGCCTCGTCGCGCCAGTCCTGCTCGTAGTTGGCGCTGACGTCGACGACGTAGCCGGGGGCCCACCGCTGGATGTCGCGCTCGAGTCCGGGCGACACGCCGTCCGGCCCCCGCGCCGCGAACCCCTCGAGCCGCTCGCCGTAGCCCGGCGTCATCATCCCCGACACCATCCAGCCGTCGAGCCCCTGGGGCGGGTACGTGAGCGGCACGTTGTAGACGCCGGCGCGCGCGTCCTGCGCGTTGGCGACCCGCCACACGGTCGGCGCGCGCACCTTGCCCGAGTGCACGAGCTCGGCGCGTTCGCTCTGCGCGTGGCCCTCGACGAAGCCGTAGACGCCGTGGCGGCCGGGGTTCACGCCCGTGAACGCGGACGTCCACGCGGGCGGCGTGTAGGTGGGCACCGTGGACCGGAGCCGGCCCGACGCCCCCCGCGCGCGCAGCGACGCGAGGCGCGGCATGACGCCGTCCTCGATCATGGGCTCGAGGAGGTGCCACGCGGCCCCGTCGAGACCGGCGACGACGGCGCGAGACGGCATGCCGCTCATGTTAGTGGGGCGTGCCGCGTGACGTCGCTGCGCCCCGTCCGCGTCGCGTGGCGTCCGCCGAACGGTCGTCGCGGTCGCAGACGCGCGCCCCGCGACGACGGCGAACGCGCGCGACCGCGAGGTCGCCCGCCCTACCGAGCGGTAGGGGGAGTTAACGCAATCTGCTACTACGCGGTAACCAACCAACCCCGTAGACGCCACGCGCTGCGCTCTCGATACTGAGCTACCGGTTCTTTCCTCTAGGAGGCAATCCATGTCCCACGGTGGCCCTGCCCGGTCGCGTTCGACGCGGCGGCCTTTGGCTCTCGCGGCGATCGCGTGCGTGGTGGGGTCGCTGATCCCGCTGGTCGCCGCGGCCCCCGCGCGCGCGGCGACGTTCTCCAACACGACTCCGATCACCGGCGCAGAGGGTCCCGCGGTGTGCGGCAACGGCCGCACGCTGCCGTCGACGTACCCGTCGAACATCGCGGTGTCGGGCCAGACCGGGACGATCAGCGAGGTCGCGATCACGCTGCACGGGCTCTCGGGGTGGAACAACGACGTCGACGTGCTGCTCGTCGGGCCCGGCGGCCAGAAGTTCATCCCGTTGTCGGACAGCGGCTCGGCGTTCATCCAGTCCGGCGCGACCGTGACGCTCACCGACGCGGCCGGGTCGACGCTGCCGCAGACCGGTGCGTGGCCCTCGAGCCCCGTCACCGCGCGACCCACCGACTACACGGCCGAGCCCGACGTCTTCCCGTCGCCCGCGCCCGCGGGTCCCTACGACCACGCCGCTCCCACCGAGGCCAAGACGTTCGCCAGCGTGTTCAACGGGGCGAGCGCGAACGGCACCTGGAGCCTGTATCTGACGGACGACTGCATCGGCGACCCGACGTCGATCTCCGGGGGCTGGTCGCTGAACGTCACTACCGCGGCCGCCGCGAGCACGTCGACCGCGGTGACGTCGTCGGCGAACCCGTCCTTCACCGGCGACTCCGTGACGTTCACCGCGCACGTGACCAAGACCAGTGACAGCGCGAACGTCACCGCGGGGACCGTGACGTTCAGCGAGGGCGGCACGACGCTCGCCGCGAACGTTCCGCTCAACGCGTCGGGGCGCGCGACGTTCTCGACGTCTGCGCTGACCGAGGGCCGCCACACGATCACGGCCGCCTACAACGGCACGTCGTCGTTCGCCACGAGCAACGGCTCGATGTCGCAGACGGTCGACAACCGCACGACGCGCACCGGAAGCACGTTCTGCAACACGGGGTCCGTGGCCGTGACGACGGGTGCCGCGACCCCGTATCCGTCGAGGATCTTCGTGTCGGAGCTGGGTGCGTTGTCGAAGGTGACCGTGTCGTTGAAGAACGTGACGCATCCGTTCCCCGACGACATGGACGTGCTGCTCGTCGGACCCGGCGGCCAGAAGTTCGTCGTCGTGTCGGACGCGGGAGGCGGCCCGCCGAGCGGGACGTCGGCGTCCGGGATCACGGTGACGTTCGACGACGACGCCGCGTCCGGTCTCGCGGACGCGACCGGCGGTTGGGGAGCGGCGGGCACCAGCAAGAGCTGGCGTCCCGCGAACTTCGACGACGGGACCGATGCGTTCTCGGCGCCCGCGCCCGCGGGTCCGTACTCGCATCCCGCGCCCACCGGGTCGGCCACGCTCTCGTCCGTGTTCGCCGGAGCCGATCCCAACGGCACGTGGCAGCTTCTCGTCCAGGACGACTCGTTGAGCGACAACGGGACGGTCGCGGGCGGCTGGTGCCTCGACTTCACGACGACGAGCGACGCCGCGACGACGACGTCGTTGACGTCGTCGGCGAATCCCAGCTTCACGGGCGACGACGTCACCTTCACCGCGCACGTCACGCGCAGCGACACCAGCGCCGACGTGACGACGGGCTCGGTGACGTTCAAGAACGGCTCGACCGTCCTCGCGGGCCCCGTCGCGCTCGGCGGCAACGGCCGCGCGACGTTCACCACGGACGCACTCACGGAGGGCACGCACACGATCGGCGCCTTCTACGGCGGCAGCCCGGGGTCGTTCAACCTCAGCTCGGACACGGTCTCCCAGGAGGTCAACGACCCGACGACGGGCACCGGGACGACGTTCTGCAACACCGGCGCGTTCCCGATCGGCGACCCCGCCGGACCCGGAGAGACCGGCCGCGCCACTCCTTATCCGTCGAAGGTCTTCGTGCCGAGCGGGGCCGGGACGGTCGGCAAGGTCGCCGTCACGCTGAAGAACGTCTCGCACGCGTTCTCCGACGACGTCGACGTCCTGCTGGTCGGCCCCGAAGACGACGCCATGGTCGTGGTGTCGGACGCCGGTGGCGGCTCGCCGCCCAACACCGCGACGTCGAACGTGACGGTCACGTTCGACGACTCCGCCGCGGGCGCCATCGCCGACACTCTCGGCGGGTGGGGCGCCGCGGGGACGTCGGTGACGTCGCGCCCCGCGGACTACGTGGGCGGTGACGAGTTTCCCGCTCCCGCACCCGCGGGTCCGTACGGCGCGCCGGCGCCGGCGGGATCCGCGACGTTCGACTCCGTGTTCGGCGGGACCGACGCGGGCGGGACGTGGAGGCTCTTCGTCGTCGACGACTCCCAGGGCGACGCCGGGACGATCGCCAATGGATGGTGCCTCGACCTCAGGCTCGTCCCGACCGCGACCGACGACTCCTACGTCGCCGCCCGCAACACGACGCTCGACGTCGCGGCCCCCGGCGTGCTCGACAACGACTCCGGACAGCCGGCGCCCGCGGCGGTCGCGGTCGTCGACGGCGCCAGCGCGCAGGGCG
>DASZZZ010000100.1:0-21343 GCA_036260375.1 Actinomycetota bacterium | reverse complement strand
CGCGAACCGCCGGAGCGGCGCCCTCCCGTTTGGCCACCGCGTCGGCCTCGGCGGCCAGCGCGTCGGCGGAGACCGAGCCGGTGACGCGCCAGCGCAGCTCGGGCGGCGCCGCGCTGCGCCAGCTCGCCAGCGCCCTCGCCGGCGGCGGCCGGTAGTCGACGACGATCTCGAGCGCGACCTTTCGGTGGCTCGCGACCCAGGCCGCCTTCCGGACGTCCTCGAGCCCCGCCCTGTCCGCGAGTCGAACGGAGATGATCGCGGGCGCCTCCACCAGCCACTCCTCCTCGCCGTCCCGTCGCGACGATCGTACGGCGGCACGGCTCGGCCCGCGAGCCCCGCTCCTAGGGAGCGAACACCTGCAGCTCCGCCGCCCGCACCTTGTTGCCCTGGTGCGTGTTCTGCGCGAGCTGCACAGGGCTGGTCCCGGTCGGGCAGTGGGACGCGCTCAGCGGGTCGTTGTCACGCTCGCCCTGGAACGCGGGCGTTCCGGTGCACTGGTTGTGCAGCACGACGAACCGGACGTGCGTGGCCGTTACGTTGGGGATGTCGAACGCGCGCATGATCAGGTGTGGCGCCTTCGGCCGCGGCGCGATCGCCGGGAAGGCCTTCCTCCGGCTCGTGTAGAAGCGGCGGAAGTCGTCGGGCTCGGTGCAATCTCCCTTCCCGCTCGCGGTGCAGACCTCGAGCGCGAACTGGCGCAGTGCCGAGAACCGGTTCTGCGACCCCGTGTCGCCCGTCTGCGACGAGTCGGCCGGGCGCAGCATCGCGCTGACGTGTACCTTCCCGATCCGGTGCCTGCCGCCGGCGAGGTCGACGATCACGTAGCGGCCGCGGACGTCGGTCGGCCCGCTCGCGGTGCCCACGTGGGTGAGCGACGCCCAGTTCGTCGCCTCGGTGTCGTCGATTAGCTTGTCGAGGTTCACGCCGTCGCCCGTGGCCTTCGCGCCGTTGTGCTGGGACGCGAGGTTCGGCTTCATCGCGACCGTGATCAGCTTCGTGTCCTTGCGGACCTGCCGGACGAAGCGGACCATCCCGTACCCCGGCGCCCGAGCGATGAAGTGATAGCGGCCCGGTGCCAGGTCGACCTTCCTCTCCGCCGGAGTGTCGGGATCGGTGTCGGCGACCGGCATCGTGCGGGCCTCGTAGTCGCCGACGAAGAACGACACGTTGCGGGGATCGGGGCCCCCGTCACCGGTAGCGCGGAACTCGACCTTCGTCGCGGTGCCCCGCAGCGGGGCGAAGCTCGGGATGGGGTCTGGGTCCGTGTTCCCGTTACTGGACACGTCCTTGCCCAGGCCCGTGTTGGCGAAGACCCGCCACAGGAGGTCCTGGTTCTCCCCCTTGAACCGCATCTTGTCGGCCGCGAGGTACGCGTCGCGCGAGTCGACCATGCTGACCTGGGACTGCATCAGCAGGAAGGCGTCGAACACGATCTGGATCCAGCGCCGGTTGCCCGGACACCTGGAGGCCCTCCGCTCGCCTTCTGCGCACGCGATCTGGAGCTTCCGGCTCGACGACGGGAACTCGTCGTCGTACTTGAAGTTGAGGGCCCGGCGGATGTCGTAGTTGATCGCGCTCCAGATCTCGCCGTCGGCGTGGACCTGGGGACCGGTGATGTCGTAGCCGATGTTGGAGTAGTTGAGCGGCGAGTAGTTCATGCCGTAGTTGCGGATCGCGGACTTCGTGTCGCCGGTGACGTAGGAGCCGACCGCGAACGGGTTGCCCTCGGTCACCACGCCGTACTCGTTCATGTGCTCGACCGCGACGAGGTCCGACCACGACTCGCCCATAGCGCCGGCCTGCGGGCCGGACAGCCCGTCGTCGGGCCCCGCGACCATCCGGTTGGAGATCGCGTGCGTGTACTCGTGCCCGATGACCGCCATGTCGAAGTCGCCGTCGACGCAGACGGAGTAGAACGCGCCGGCGATCGGCTGCCACAGGTACATGTTCGTGATCGGCGGGACGCCGTCGGGCAGCGGGATCATGTTGGCGTTGTCGCGGCCGAGGTAGCTCGGCGCACCGCCGGTCTGGCCGCCGGCCTGGGTGTCGCCGAGCAGCGGGTCGCGCTCGGCGGTGCCGCCGGTGCCGAAGTTGCTGTCCTGCGCGTTCCAGTGGCGTTCCGTGAAGCCGAGGAAGTACGACCAGTCGTGCATGCGGTTGTGCATGACGAACAGGTTCGTAACCGCCGCGGAGACGTCGTTGCTCACTCCGGGCGTGAACGTCGACACGCACTGGTTCTCGAACCACGTGTTGTCCCACGGGTAGACGTACTCACGACTCGCGCTGGTCGGGCGGAAGCCGTACGGGCCCGGGGTCAGCGGGCTCGTCCACGACTCCGCGCTGACCGCGTTGTTGCCGCGCGTCGTGAACGTCGGTGCGTTCAGGCGCGGGTCGTAGTCCCACGGCACGCGCGACGCGAGGTTCTGCACCTCGCGGTCGCACTCGGGGACCTGCTGCGGGGGATCGCCGACCGTGGACTCCCAGCACCACACCTCGCGGGTGTCGTCGCTCGGGTAGTTCCACGGATGCGTCTGCGTCCCGAGCTTCGGGTACGCGGGGAAGACCTTCCACTTCGGCGGGTACGGGGCGACCGTGCCGCTGCCCGCAGCGCTGAACGCGATCTGGCCCGAGTAGTCGCGCGGCGCGTCCCACGCGTGGGCGTCCTGGAAGTCGCACACGCGCACGTGGTACGTGCCGGCGCCGCCGTCGTCGGGCTCGTACACGAGCGTCTCGGGGCTGAACACCGTGTCCTGCGACGCGACGACCTGCCCGTCGCGCACGAGGTGCAGGACGATGTCGTTCGTCGTCACGACCGCGGCCGCAGACACCTGGATCGACTTGACCGCCTCGCCTTGCGCGACCGTCCACGGGCCGTTGTCGGGCGCGCACGCGGCGTCGGTCGCCGGGACCTGGCCGGTGAAGAAGTCGCCCGGCGGGTGGTTGTAGTGCACGAGGTCCTTGCGCACGAGCACGGCGCCGGTGGCGGCGTCGACGAACGTCTGGAACGCGACGTGGTCGCCGTCGACGACGAGCGTCTCCCATGCGGGCCGCACGCCGTCCTGCGGCGTCGGCACGGCGACCCGGCGCGCGCGCTGCGGCACCGAGAACCCGTCGACGGAGAACACCGACCAGCCCCGGTCGTCCTTGACCGCGCCGACGTCGCCGGACGACGCGCCCAGCCCCGCGTCCGTCGCGGCGCGCAGCCACGCGTCGGTCGGCGAGAGCCGGGGCTCGGCGGCGAGGGCCGTGTCGCCGGTGATGGTCGACGACGCGTACGCGACGTTCCACCCGTCGGCGGCGGAGCCCTCGATGCCCACGGTGAGCAGGCCGCCCTCGGCGGCACTCACGCCGCCGAAGCGCTGCTCGAACACGACGGCGTGGCCGTCACTGCGTGACAGCTCGGCGTCGTTGCGCAGCCCGAGCGAGCTCGCGTCGAGGCGGAACAGCGACTCGTTCGCCTCGACCCAGTTGCGGGCGGCGTCGACCGCGTCGGCGCCGGAGACGCCCGTGGCGAGGTAGCCGCCGTGCTTGATCAGCGAGTGCGGCGTGCCGAATTCGTTCCACGTCGCGGTCGCGCCGAGCGCGCGGACGGCATCTCGCTGCGCCGCCGTCGGTTCGACGTGCCCCGACCGGGCGTCGACGTTCCGGTCCTTCGAATCGAAGACGTCGACGAGCCCGCCGGAGCCGGGCGTGCCGGCGAGCGCGAGCGGAACGACCAGCACCACGACGAGGACCGGCACCAAGCCGGCCCACAGGCGTCGGGCCATGGGAAACCCCCAAGTTCAGGCCGCACTCCCCCGAATGCGGCGCGTCCGCAGTTCGGCGTTAACTTCGCCGGAGCGCCCCTCGCGCCTTCTTCTCCCTCCGCGGACGCGCTTCTGTGCTGCGTCACATACGTATGGACGCCATGCGACCGATTCGTGGCAAATGACCCCGAAGCGGGCCGAGTCTCGCCAGAGGAGCCCCGCCCGTCGCTGCTGCCACCTTCTGGGAGACTTCAACCCGTCGCGCTAGGCGAGTACACCGTCCCTCTCGCTCGTCGCGTCCGCCTGGCCATCGTCGGGCGTGTTCCAGCGCGACGCCCGCATGAGGAGTTGTGCCTCATCTCCGAGGACGGGTTTCGCACTCTGGGGCAGATCGAGCGAGACGCGCCAACCGTCGCCGTCTTCAACCGGATCGATGTCATGGGTCGGTTCGCCATCATTTGCGGACGATCGCCAGACGTACTTGCCCACATAGCGATCGCCGGATTCGGCGAGGTCGACGACGAGGTTGTCGGTCCACAAGGGGATCTGCTCCAAGTGGTTCTTGAAGAACAGGAAGCCTTTCCTCTGCTCCAAACGATGGACGGCGAGTCGAATCGCGTAGCGACACGTCTTGCCGTCTATGGCGCGGCTGCGCATCAAGAACAGCGTAAACAGCGGGATCGGTTCACCTTGAACCTTCTCCTCCCACTCCAGCGATATCGCCGAGTGGTGCGCGAGCATCTGATCGTGCATGAGGACCGGAAGCCCGCGGACGGCAACCTGAACTTCGGCTTGATGGAAGGCCTGCGAGTCTCCGCCAGTCGCGAGGTCTAGTCGGTCGAAGAAGATCTCCACGCGCATGTCCCCGAAGAGGAAACGTTGCATGTTCTCGTATCCCTCCTCCGAGTTGACGATCCCGTAGCGCCCGCTGTGCGAGCGATGAACGTATGCACGTGGCGCGTTCTTGACGTACGCGCTGTCGATCTGGACGAGGCCGTCGCTTTGCGGACCGACGACGTGTTTGGGAAGTCCATAGTCGCGTGGATTCGTGCCGATAAGACTGAAGAACTGATCGGGAGGAAAGGCACCTGCGAGATCCCGCGGGTCGAAGTCGGCGTGTGCTTTGTCGTCGCGAGTCGCGCCCGGTGTCAGATACTGATACATGCGATTGCGTCCGAAGTCGTCGCTGTTGTGCCATCCGATTTGGTCTCGTGCCCACTCGATAAAGCCCGAGCCCGCGACGTCGAAATGAATCCCGCCGTGCGGTGTCGCGTACGTGAAGACCTTCGCGACGTGTTTCAGGGCCGGCATGCGCTCAGACTTCCCGGCATCGGCCTCTTCCTCCAGATAGATCTTCTGGATCAAACATCGGATGATGAGACCACCGGTCGAGTGCCCCACCAAGATCACTCGCGCGGCGCCGGTGAAACGCTTAACCCCATCGATGAAGTCACCCAGCTGCGTGGCGGCGTTCTCTATGGACAGACGCTCTGACGTGTCGCGATCGAACGTCCGTGACGTCGGATCGTAGTAGCGGAAAATCCATATGCTGCGCCGCACGACGTCGGCATGCGGCTCGTCGGCATCGCTAGGCTGGACCCCCGCGGCATACGCGTCGCGGTAGTCGTGATCGGTCATCAGTCGTACGACGGGGCTCTCGAAGGCAAAGAAGTAGGGCGCGTGGTCAGGCCCGACTCTTACGTGCGTAGATCCCGTGTTGAAGCCGTAGAAGGGATCGTCGACTGTCTCCTCCACGCCAGCTTGGTTCCCCGCCCATCCCCGAAGATAGATGATGGGCAACCACGGATCGCCGCTCACGTCCTCCCCTTTCGCCGCCGTCTCCCGTCAGACGACGATACGCAAGACGTAGGCCGGCGTCATCGGGGTTCGACGCGATCCCGGCGCGCTTGTCTCGGGTTGCTTTAGCGAGGGCCGTTTCCTTGGCTGCTGCGTCGTTCGATCCGGTGACGTCAGTCCTGTGCTGCGGCGAAGGCACGCTCTGGGTTCTCGTAGCCGGCGGTCGTGTCGCGCGGCAGGCCCTCGCAGTCGCGCAGCGGCAGCACCAGCTTGCGCTGCTCGGGCTTCGCCGGACGGTCGAAGTCGAACGCGTTGAACATGTTGCTGGCGCGCTCGTCGCGCTCGGTGAGCGGGTCGAGCCCGAACACGTCCTCGATGAAGCGCACGACGGACGACAGCTCGTACGTCGTGTGGTCGACGTAACCCCGTTTCGCCCAGGGAGAGATCACGAGCAGCGGCACGCGGGGGCCGAGGCCCATGACGTCGTACTGCGGCGGCGGCACGTGGTCGTAGAAGCCGCCGAAGTCGTCCCACGCGATGAAGATCGCCGTCGTCGGCCAGTACTTCGACTCCATGATCGCGTTGACGTACTCCACGGCCCAGTTCTCGCTCATGCACACGCTCGTGCCGGCCCCCGGGTGGTCGTTGAAGCCGACCGGCGGGACGACCCACGACACCGCGCGCAGGCGTTCGTTCAGGACGTCGTCGAGCGCGTCCTCGGGACTCGTGACGTGCGTGTCCCAGTAGCGTGAGAAGCGGATGTGCCTGATCGCGTGCATCACGTTGCGCCAGTCGCCCGACGTCGCGTAGTAGCGCCACGAGATCCCCGCGTCGTTGAGCTCGTCGGGCAGGACGCGGAAGTCGAAGCACGGGTGCGCCTGCTCGTAGTAGCTCTCGACGCGCTCCATGTCGACGCGTCGCTCCGCCGCCATGACGTCGTCGGCCTCGTTGGCCGTGAGATCCCGAAAGCGCGTGACCCTTTCGTCGGGATCGGTGCAGTAGGAGCCCGGACGGCCGTTCTTCTCCATCGAGAAGCGTCCGACGTTGAGCTTGTTGCTCGTGACGCGGCCCGCCTGGGCCGCGACCGTGTAGAGGTGGGCCGGGAACGTCGGCCCGTACATCGGCGAGAACGTGCGGTCGCCGAGCACGAACTCGTCGGCGTAGGCCCAGTAGTTGGGGATGCCGGAGCGCGTGAACGACGTGTAGCCGTCGAGCGAATCGCCGTCCATGACGAGGTCGAACTGGTCCATGCGCCCGCCGTTCACCGCGACGACGCCGTCCTCGAACTCGTGCCCGAGATCGTGCGTGAGCACGTCGGCCGCGACGCGCAGCGGGACGCGCTCTCCCGTCGACGTGAGCCCGCTGTCGGCGCCGTCGGCGCCCGGGTAGCGCCCGAAGTAGTTGTCGAACGTCCGGTTCTCCTTGATCAGGAACACGACGTGCTCGATGGGGACGTCGGCGCGGTTGCCCGTCGTGTCGCGCGGCGGGGGCGACGCCTCGGGGTCGTTCGATCGCCGCCCGGCGTCGTCGTGCGCCGAAGCCGGCGGAGGCGGTCCGGCGTCGTCGCGCGTGGCGACGAACGCGACCGCGACGCACGCCAATGCGACGATCGCCGCGACGACGCCGCGCGCACGGATGGGGCGGCGCCGACGAGTCGTCACGGCGCCATCTCACCACACGGGGCCGCGCCGCCGCGGACGGCCCGCAGCCGTCGTCAGTACCGCAATCGCGAGACGAGCGCCTCGCCGGCCTCCGCGCGCCCGACCGCCCACACCTCGTGCTGGAACGGCGCGCCCGCGACGCCGTGCAGCGCTCCGCTCGTCGTCGCGCCCGACGCGTCGGACCAGCGCGCGCCGTCCCATCGCAGCGCGTAACGAACCCGCGTGCCGGCGATTTGCCGGTGGCCGACCGCCCACACGTCGGTCGCCGCCAGCGCGTGGACGCCGCTCAGCGCGGCCCCCGGGATCGCCGCGGTGTCGACGCGCGTCCACGTCGTGCCGTCGAAGTGCAACGCGAGCGGCCACCACGCGCCGTCGCGTCTGGTCTGGCCGACGGCCCACAGGTCGTCGGGCCGCGCGCCGTGTATCGCCGTGAGGCGTCCGGGGGCGGCCCCGGCGTCGGTCCGAACGGCCGCCCACGTCGTCCCGTCGCGGCGCAACACGAGCGGGCGCGTGATCCCGTCGTCGACACGCGCGCCGACCGCCCACACCGTGCCGGGAGTCGCGTGCACGCCGGTGAGCCGGCCCCGCGCGGCGGCGTCGGGCAACGGCTCGGGCGACCACTCGCCGCCGTCCCAGCGCGCGAGCACGGGCCGCGGGTCGCGGGCGGTGGCGGCGACGCCGGCCGCCCACGCCTCGCCGGAGTCGCGCGCCGTCACCGCGAGCAGCCTGTTGTCGTCGCGGCCGGCGTTGGGCGAGCGCACCCGCAGCCACGCGGAGCCGTCCCATCTCCGAACGAGAGTGCGGTCGACGCCGCGCCGCGTCCGGTGACCGACGGCCCACGCGTCCGAGGCGCTCGACGCGTGGACCGCCGCGAGCGTCCCGTTCGTCGCGGTGTCGACCGCGACGTCCCACGTCGCGCCGTCCCAGCGCGCCGTCATGGGGTGCTCCGGAGCGCGCGTCGATCCGACCGCCCATGCGGCCGATGCGTGCAGGGCCGACGCGGCGCGCACGTCGCCCGGCACGTGCCCGATCGGCTCGACGCACCACAGCGCGGGGCACGACCGCGTCGTCCACTCGTACGACGACGGCGCGGACACGTTGCCCGCGCGGTCGACCGCCCGCACGGACAGGACGTGTGGTCCCGGTGCGAGCCCGTAGAACTGGGCGGTCGAGGAGTCGAGCCCGTCGAGGCGTGCATCGGCGTCGGAGCAGCCGACGGGCGCTCCTCCGTCGACGCTGCAGACGAAGTTCGAGCCGCCCTCGCTCGCGACGAGACGGAAGCGCGCGTAGTCCTTGACCGACGACGGCGCGGGTCCCGACGTGACCGCGACGGTGGGGGCGGT
This sequence comes from Actinomycetota bacterium, assembly GCA_036260375.1. Taxonomy (GTDB): domain Bacteria; phylum Actinomycetota; class CADDZG01; order CADDZG01; family WHSQ01; genus DASZZZ01. Next base: position 12,796 of record DASZZZ010000100.1, on the reverse strand, counting down.
GAGGTCGACCGTCCATTCGTAGCGCGACGTGCTCGTGTTGCCGAGGTCGTCGGACGCGCTCACCTCGAGCGCGTGGTCGCCCTCCGAGAGACCGGTCACCCGCAGCGTTCCGGCGCTGCAGTCACGCGGCGCACCTCCGTCGACCGTGCAGACGTACGGAGCGGGTGCGGGTTCGTCGGGATGGAACGTGAACGCCGCCGACGTCGCGCGGGTATGGGGGCGCGGCGCGGTCTCGAACACCATGCGCGGCCCGGTGTTGTCCACCGCGAAGACGGACTGCGCCGCAGGCGACGTGACGGTCCCGTCGGACGTCACGGCGCGGACCTCGAACGACCAGCGCGCGTCGTCGAGCGGACCGTAGGTCACCGGAGCGGCGCACGGCGTCCACGCCGCGCTCGACCCCCAGCGCGCGAGCCGGCACTCGAAGCGGGCGACGCCCTGGTCCGCGCCGAAGTCGAACGTCGCGACGCGTGCGCGCGACCTCGCCGGGGGCTGCGACGCGATCGCGACGGGCGGCCCACTGGTGTGGACGGAGAACGACGCGTGCGCCGGCGACGCATCGCGGGTCCCGTCGTCGTCGACCGCCGCGACCGACAGCACGTAGTCGCCATCCGGCAGCGGTCCGAACAGACGCGCGCCGCCGTCGCACGGGGACCACGAACCCTCCTGCGCGTTGCGATCGAGGCGGCACTCGAACGGCGTCGACCGGCGCTGCGAGAAGTACGTGGCCTCGAAGCTGCGCGCGTCGAGCGCGCCCGACGGCGCCGACACCAACGTCGTGTCGGGCGACGGCGACGCCGTCAGCGCGCCGAGACGGGCGCGCAGATCCGTCTCGACGCCGGCGACGGATGCGTCGCCCGCGACGTTGTCGAGCTCGGACGGATCCGTCGACAGGTCGTAGAGCTCGCGCTCGCCGGTGTGGTACTCGAGGTACTTGTAGCGGTCCTCGACGATCCCGGCGTACGCCGGCACGCCCGGCGGCGTGGGGCCACGGCACGGGTACGTCGGGCCGCGGCAGTGCTCGATCAAGACGGCGTCGCGGACGGTCGTGGCGGTGCCGTCCACCAGCGGCAGCAGCGACGTTCCGTCGCCGCCCCAGTAGAACCCGGCCGCGGCGGCGATCGTGGGCGCGATGTCGACGTTCGAGACGAGGGCCGGCGACGTGTCGCCGGCCCCGGCCTGACGCCGCGGGAAGCGAACGGCCATGGGCACGCGCACCGCTTCCTCGTACGGCACCATCTTGCCCGTCACGCGGTGCTCGCCGTAGAGATAGCCGTTGTCGGACACGAACAGCACGAGCGTGTCGGCCTCGCGGCCCGCGAGCGCGTCGAGCACGCGCGCGATCGAGTCGTCGAGGCCGCGCGCCGCGCGGCTCATCGTGCGGCGCGCGTAGTCGATCGTGAAGCGTTCGGACGCCGTCAGCGGACCGCGGTGCAGGTACGCGGGCTTGCCCGACGCCGCCGCGTCCGCGTCGTAGGCGGCGCCGTGCTCGACGACGACCGGCAGGTCGGAGTAGCGATCGTCGTTCGCGGGCAGGTGCGGGCTCGGCGGGCTGAACAGCGCGAAGAAGGGACGGTCGGACTGCGACCCGATGAACTCCGCCAACCGCGCCGCCATGATCTCCGTCGTCAGGCCCTCGAATTCCGTCCACCGGCCGTTGTCGTTGAGCACCGGGTCCTGCAGCGTGTACGTCGAGTGGGGGTGGGCGTTCGAGCACAGCCACTCGTCGAACTCCGGACGCGGGTCGCACGGCATGCCGTTGAGGTACTTGCCGGCCATCGCGGTTCGATAGCCGCGCGCGTGCAGCGCGTCGACGATCGTCGGCCGCGTCAGCGCGCGGTTGTTGGAGTCGACCTCCGTGTGATGGCCGTACAGGCCGGTCAGGATCTGGGCGCGCGACGGGCAGCACAGCGGCGTGTTGACGTAGGCGCGCTCGAACAGCACGCCGCGATCGACGATCCGTTCGTGGACCGACGGCATCAGCGTGCGCGAGAACGTCGACCACGCCTGGTCGTCCGTGACGACGAGGAGCACGTTGACGGGCGGCTCCGCGACGGGGGCCGGGCGCGCGGGGCCGGCCCACGTCAACGACGTCGTCACCAATACGAGGATGAGGAATGCCTCTCGCCGCACGCGCCCAGTCATCTCGCCGCCGCCCGGTGTCGTGGAGTCTCGTCCCCTCGTCCGCGGACTTTCTACGCTATCGACGGCCGGCGGAATAGGGGGGTCGGGCGAGCGGCGGGCGTGGACAGGCGCGCTCGTCCGGGCTCGCCGTCTCGAGCGTCGCGCGGGCGCGCGCCCGCGCGACGTTGTACGAGACCCAGGAGTCGCCGTCGTCGAGGCGTCGCGCGGCGTCCGCCAGGACGCAGGCGCGCACGTCCGCCGGGAGCGCGCTCAGCGCCGCGGTCGCGTCGGCGCTCAACGTCGACAAGTAGGCGACGTCGATTCGCCCCGTGTCCTCGAAGCGCTCGACGTTGGCGCGCGCGATGACCGCGTCGGGACTCATCGCCGTGAACGTCATGAGCGCCGCCGCCGTGAACGCGATCACGGCGCGCGGGAGCCACCGTCCGCGCAGCCGGATGCCCGCGGCCATGACGAGCACGATCACGCCGCCGAGCCACAGGATCGTCGCGTGGACCGAGATGCGAAGGCGGGTGTAGCCGTACGTGACCTCGTAGAGCGTGAGACGCCTCAGCGCGGACACGAGCACGACGAGCGTCAGGACGAGCAGCGCCCCGAGCAGCACGCGCACCAACACGCGGTCCGCGCGCGTGCGACGGCGGCTCCATCGGACCGCCCCCGCCACGACCGCGAGGGCGCCGGCACCGACCGCGCACAGCTGGAAGAAGCCGCTGCGGGCGTACTGCGCGTACGTGAGGCCGGCGGTGTCGAGGACGTGTCGCTCGCCCCCGAAGAGCACCGCGACCTGGACCGCGACGAACGCGGCGAAGAGCAGGTCGAGCAACACCAGCGGCACGACCCACTCGGCCCGCCCGAGAGCCCGCGCCGGCGCGGAGGCCGGCTCCCCGTCGCGTCCGAGAAGCCGCACGAGCGCCGGCGTGCGCACGCCGGCATCGACGCGCGGCCCGCTCGACGCCAGCGCGCCGGTCGCCGCGAGCGCCACGACGGCGACCACGACGCGCGCCGGCACGAGGGCGAGATCGACGTCCATCGAGACGGCGTCGCGCGCCATCTGCGCGAAGGCGCGGTCGGCCGTGACGAACAGCGTCCCGAACACGATCAGCAGCCCGGCGCCGATGAGACCGCCGCGTGCGATCGGTCCCGCGCGCTCCCACCGCCTCGACGCCAGGTGCCCGTACAGCGGGGCGACGGCGTAGCGCACGCCGCCGGGCAGCCGCAGGAGCGCGCGCAGCGACTCCGTGGCCATCGCGGCCCACGACGACGCGCCCGTGACCGCCAGCAGGGCCAGGCCGGCGCCGAAGCACGCGTCGATCGCGACCACCCAGCTCGCGTCGCGCACGACCGGGACCGCGGCGAACAGCAGCGCGGCCGCCGCCAGGACGACGGCGTCGAGCGACAGCGCGCGCGGCCGCGCGAGCGTCACCGCGCATGCGACGGCGACGGCCGTCAGCAGCAGGTTGAGGCCGACGCGGTTCCCGGGCAGCGACAGGGCCGCGACCAACCCGGCGACGGTGGCGGCGGCGGCGAAGCGGACGCCGGCATGCGGTCGTCCCGGCGCGTCCTCGCTGCTCATGCGGGATCGGGGAGGTCGACGACCATCCGGCAGCCCGGAGCGTGGTCCGCATCGACGCGGATGTCGCCGCCGTGTAGGTCGACGATCCAGCGCGCGATGGCAAGACCGAGCCCGCTCTGCCCTTGCGCCGACGAGCGCGCCGCGTCGGAGCGGTAGAAGCGCTCGAAGACGCGCCGCGCGTCGGATCGCGGGATGCCGGGGCCGTCGTCGACGACGTCGATCGTCGCCCCCGAGCCGGACCGGCGCGCGCGCACGAGCACGACGCCGCCGTCGGGGGAGTGCCGGAGCGCGTTGTCCACGAGATTGGTGACGACCTGATGGATCCGCTCGGGGTCGGCGTCGAGCTCGAGGTCGTCCGGCTCGACGCGGACCGCGACGCCGACATCGCCCCCGCCCCGCTGGCGAGCGTGCATCGCCGACTCCGTCGCCGCCTGCTCGAGAAGCGCCCGCGCGGCGAATCGCTTGCGGTCGAGTGGAATCGTCCCCGACTCCAGCCGCGACAGGTCGAGGAGCTGCTCGACGAGGCGCCCGAGACGGCGCACCTGCTCGAGCATTCCGCGGAGCATCGTCGGATCCGCGCGCTCGACCTCGTCGATGACGTTCTCGAGCACGGCCTGGAGCGCGCTGATCGGCGTGCGCAGGTCGTGGGACACGTTCGCGACGAGGTCGCGGCGTATGCGGTCTACCTCCGCGAGGTCGGCGGCCATGCGATTGAACGCGCGTGCCAGCTCGCCCACCTCATCGCGCGACGTAGCGGTCACGCGCCGGCCGTAGTCGCCGCGCGCCATCGCGCGCGCCGCCGAGGCCATCTCGCGCAACGGCGACGTCATGCCGCGGGCGAGGACGCGCGCCATGGTGAGTGCGACGAGCCCGGCCCCCACTCCGCGCACCGGAAGCGGAATCCCGACGAGCACCCCGAGCTCGTTGATCACGATCGTCGTGACGACGGCGGCCACGATGACCGCGCCGAGCTTCGCTCGAATCGACGTGACGCGGTCCAGCGGTCTCACGACGGCGGCTCCAGCGCGTAGCCGACGCCGTGGACGGTCCGGACGAGATCGGCTCCGAGCTTCCGCCGGACCGCCGCGACGTGGGAGTCGACGGTGCGCGCTCCGGTGGCGTCGTCGTAGCCCCACACGTCCGTGAGCAGGCGCTCGCGCGTGAACACCGTCCCGGGACGCGTCGCCATCGTGTGCACGAGCTCGAACTCGATCGGCGTGAGGTGGATGTCGGTTCCGGCGCGGGCGACGCGGCGCGCGGCCGGGTCCACCGTGAGGTCGCCGAGGCGGATGACGTCGGCGGCCGGCGACGCGGCCCGTTCGACCCTCCGCAGGATCGCCTGCACGCGCGCGACGAGCTCGCGCATGCTGAACGGCTTGGTCATGTAGTCGTCGGCGCCGATGCCGAGCCCGACGAGGAGGTCGATCTCGGTGTCGCGGGCCGTCAGCATGAGCACCGGCACGGGCCTGTCGCGCTGGATCCGACGGCAGACCTCGAGGCCGTCGAAGCCCGGCAGCATGATGTCGAGGACGACGAGGTCCGGCCTCGTCCGGGCGCACAGCTCGACGCCGCCGGGCCCGTCGCCGGCGACCTCCACGACGTAGCCCTCCGTCGTCAAACGGGCCGCGACGGCACGGGCGATCGTCTGCTCGTCCTCGACCACGGCGATCCTCTTCGGCTGCATGGGAGCGAGCTTAGAGAACTGGTGTCCGGGTCCGGATGGGAGCTCGTGAAGATCTCGTGGAAACCGCGCGGCGGCGCCCGTGCGCCCACGCGAGCGCGGGAGACGCGTCGAGAGGCGGGGCGGTGGGCTGCTGGACCGCGAACACGGTCGCCTCGGTGTCGTCGAGTGTCGGCTTCGCCGCACCCCTCACAGCCGACGCCATGGCGCTACCCTCTTTACAGGGCCCCGACACAGGTAGACAGTTGTCGGCGGAACGGACGGCGTAGGAGTCGCGCGTGGTGGACGACGTGAATCACGACGCACGCACGTCGACGTCGAAGCTGCCGGCGGTGCGGGGCGAGCGAGCGACGTTGACGTTGCTGGAGGCGGAGCGGCCGACCTCGTGGGCGGTTCGAGACGCCATGACCATCGGCCGCGACTCCGTGTGCGACGTCGTGATCGCGGACGCCAGCGTGTCACGGTGCCATGCGGACCTCCAGCTGCGCGGCGAGACGTGGTGGATCGTCGATCGCGACTCCGTCAACGGCACGTGGCTGGGCGAACGCCGCGTGTCGGAGGCCCCGCTGACGGACGGTGACACGGTCACGGTGGGCCAGAGCACGCTCGCCTTCTCGCAGGCGCGGCCGGCCCCGCGATCGACTGCGACCGAGCATGTGTCCGCGCGGTTCAGCGTCCCCGGGTCCCTGCACGGCAACGTGAGCATGGCCGGCCGCGACAGCCATCAGGAGATCGATCAGCGCCGATACGACAACCGGCGGTGGGACCAGCGCCGATACGACAACCGGCGGTGGGAGCAGCGGACGTACGACAACCGACGCCAATACAACGACTGGGCGGATCCCGTCGGCGTTGCCGGGTCGCGAGGGGCGGCGCGCGCGGTGCGCGTCGCTGGGATCTTGATCAGTCTCGTCGGAATGGCGTTGTGGGGCGTCCCGATCATCACCGCGGTGTTGAAGATGTTCCAGTCCCTCGGGACCGACGTCGGCGATCCGAGCCAGCCACCGGCGATCTTCGAGGAGATCTCCACCCACTTCACGCGCTCTGCGCCATTACTCATGCTGGGCGCCGGCCTGCTGATCGGGGGCATGATCGTGCACATGATCGGCCGGGGAATGGGATCGCGCGACGAGCGGCGTTGGGAGTGAGTCGAGTGCCGGACGAGAACATCAAGAGCACGTTCAACGTCAGCGGCAACATGGAGGGAAACATCAGCATGGCGGGCCGCGACTCCCATCAGGTCGTCACGCAATCGAGTGCGGAGATGGCTGCGATCTCGACGGAGCTCGAGAAGATGAGGACGTCGCTCGAGGGCTTGAACGTCTCGCCTCCGTTGAAGCGCGTCGCGGGCTCGGCGCTGGAGGGCGCGGCCCGCGAGGCGGCATCGCCCAGGCCCGACACCGGCGTTCTCTCTCGCCGTCTCGAGGAGTTCGTCGAGATCGCGAAGGTCTCGGGCATCCTCGCGACCGCCGGCACCGCACTGTCCGGACCGCTGCAGAAGATCGCGTCGGCGCTTGGCTCCGCGGGCTCTGCTTTGCTGTCGATGCTCCCCTAGAGACGTAGCCAACGCCCCCGGCGAGCGGGATCGATAGTGCGGGAGCCTCGTCGCTCCCTTCGTGAATTCGACGGTGGGCCGCACGTCGGGGATGGTTCGATCCGAGACGCCCGGCAGGCTGGGTATCGGCGCTTCGCCGCTGGGAATCGTGGGGCACAATAGGCCCCTATGAGCCGGAGACCGAGGCGCGTCGTGTACGTCATCGTCGACGGCATGAGCACCACGGCGTTCGAGCAGGTCACGGCCTCCGGGCGGGCTCCCGCGCTCGCGTTCCTCAAGCAGCACTCCGGATACGTGCGCGACTCGGTCGCGATCTTCCCCACGATCACGCCGTGCGCGACGGCGTCGCTCGTGACCGGGGCGATGCCCGACGAGCACGGCATCCCGGGGATGTGCTGGTACGACCGCGACGCCCGGCGCTTCGTCAACTACGGGCAGAGCCCCCGCGCCGCGGTCGTCAAGGGCATGAACCAGATCGTCGAGGACTTCCTCGTCAACCTCAACACCCATCACCTCAGCAAGAAAGTGTCGACGATCCACGAGAAGCTCGAGGGCATGGGCCTCGTCACCGCGTCGATCAACTTCATGGTGTTCCGCGGCCCCCACGTCCACGAGCTCAAGCCCAACATCATCGAGCGGCTGCTGTTCCACAAGCGCCTGCCGGACGAGCTGCACGGCCCCAAGGAGCACTACTTCGCCGACATCGTGACCGGCTCGGCGGAGGCGTGCACCAAGCTGATCTCGGCGCGCGGGCTCGAGAAGCGCGTCAGGGCGACGGACGCGTGGGCGTCGTGTGTCACGCGCGAGCTCGTCGAGAAGGACGCCGCCGACATGATCCTGTTCTACCTGCACGAGAACGACCACGCCTCGCACCGCGACGGCCCCGACGCGCAGCTCGACAGCCTCGCCGACGCGGACCGCCACGTCGCGAACGTCCTCGACGCGTTCGACTCGTGGGAGCGCGCGATCGAGGAGGTCGGCTTCGTCGTCACCGCCGACCACTCGCAGAGCCCGATCGCGGACGACGACGACCACGTCTTCGCGCTCGAGGACGTGCTCGACGACTTCGAGCAGGTCGATCCCAGCCGCGGCGACGACCCGTTCGACGGCGCCGACGTCGCCACGGCGGGCAACGGGCGTCTCGGCTTCGTCTACCTGAACGAGGCGCGTGCCCGCGACCTGCTCGGTCCCGTGTGCAAGACGCTCGTCGAGCATCCCGGCGTCGACCAGGTGATGTGGCGCGACGACGGCGGATACGTCGTCGACAGCGAGCGCGGCCGCGTGCGCTTCGAGCAGGCGGACGACGGCGTCGTCGACGAGCGCGGCAACGCGTGGACGTTCGAGGGCGACCTCGACGCGGTGTCGGGCATCGTCGAGGACGGGCGCATCCGCACGCCCGAGTATCCGCTCGCGCTGTGGCGCGTCAAGCACGCGCTCGACCTCGACCGCGTCGGCGACGTCGTCGTGACGACCAAGCTGTGCTACGAGGTCAAGGACCTCGCCGGGGGCGACCACCGCGGCGGTGGCGACCACGGCTCTCTGCATGCGCAGGACTCGTTGATCCCGTTCATGTCGACGCTGGCCGACCCTCCGCTACGCCCCGCCACGGTCGACGTGTGCCCGCACGTCGTCGGGCACTTCCGCGCCGCGGCGCCCTGATGCGCGTCCTGCTCGTCACGAACGCGTCGTCGGGCTCGGCGGACGCGCGCCGGCGCGACGCGATCGTGGACGAGCTGGCGCGCCTCGGCCCCGTCGAGCCGATCGAGCCGGGTGACGCCGACGCGCTCACCCGGGAGCTGCCCCGCGCGGCGCGCGGCGTGCAGCTCGTCGTGGTCGCCGGCGGCGACGGCACGTTCAACTGCACGGTGAACGCGCTCGCGCCCGCGCGCGACGACGTCGTGTTCGGGCTGCTCCCGATGGGCACCGGCAACGACTTCGCTCGGACGATGGGTCTGCCGACCGACGCGCTCGAGGCCGCGCGCGCGCTCGTCGACGGTCGCGACGTCGCCGTGGACCTCGGCCGCGCCACGGGCCCCCGCGCCGAGCGCCTGTTCGTCAACGCGTGCATGGGCGGCTTCCCCGTCCAGGTCGACGAGTCCACCAACGAGCGCCTCAAGAAGATGCTCGGGCCGGTCGCGTTCTGGGTCGCCGGAGCGAAGGAGGCGACGACCGACCTGCGGCGCGCCGCCGTGACGATGAACGGGGTGGAGGTCGCCGACTGCGTCGCCGCCGGCGTGGGCAACGGCCGGACGTGCGGCGGCGGGGTCGAGGTGTGGCCGCGCGCCGACCCCCGCGACGGCGAGCTCGACGGGTGCGCCCTCGGCGCATCGACGGTCGTCGCGGGGGCCGGGCTGGCGCTCAAGGTGCGCAACGGCGAGCACGAGTCGCTCGACGGAGTCGCGACGACGCGCGCGGCGCGCGTCGAGCTCGACGCGGATCCCTGCTTCGACGTCAACGTCGACGGGGAGCTCGTCGGCCTCACGACGCCCGCGACGTTCGAGGTCGCCGGGTCGATCCGCTTCCGCGCGCCGGCGTGACGCGCCGGCTCAGGCGGACTCGCTTCCGGCGCGCCCGAGGAACGCGGGGACGTCGAGACCCATGATCACGTAGGGATCGTGGCGGTGGGCGAAGCGAAACCCCTCGAGCACGATCTCCCATCCCCGTTCACGGTAGAGCGCGAGCGCGACGTCGTTGGCTTGCTGCGTCGAGAGGATCGCGGTGCTGTGCGGGAGCTCCTCCAGGAGCGCGTCGTGCAGCCGTCCGCCGACACCGCGGCCGCGCGCTTCCGGTACGACCGCGAGCTCGACGAACTCGAAGCAGTTCTCCAGCCAGCGCGCGGCGAGCTCGGACGCCATGGCGGTCTCGATGGCGTCGCGCCACCAACCGACTCCGCGTCTGCTCGTGTAGCCGTACGCGAACCCGATCGGGGCGCCGTCGTCGCGCGCGACGCGCAGCCGGAAGTCGCGGCGCAGGACGTGGCGCTCGAAGCTCTTGGAAAAGTCACGCGCCTGTGTCGGCGCGAACGGGAACGGCATGCCGGTCCACGCGCGCTCGTACACGAGCACGATCTCGTCGCGCAGCGTGGCCGAAGTATCGGCGCCGAGGCGCTCGATGGCGACGCTCACCGGTCGAAGAGCTCGTAGACGATGATCGACGCGACTTCGCGCGCGAGCTCTTTGGCCTTCGTCTCGCGGCTGCGGTTGACGTCCTGGTACGAGACCCAGCTCGCATAGACCGGCTCGAACCCGAGATCGGCGGCCATGCGCTTGACCCGCTCGGAGTGCATGGGATCGGACACGACGAGCAGCGAGTCGATCCCGTACCGATCCGCGATCGTGCGCACGTTCTGAAGGCTCTCGAGCGTCGTCGCGCCCTCGTTCTCGCGCAGGATCGCGTCGCCCGGGACGCCGCGCGCGACGAGGTAGGACGCTCCCGCCTCGGCCTCCGTGAACCGGTCGCCCTCCTGCTTGCCCCCCGTCACGATGACGACGTCGGACAGGTCCTCGTCGTAGAGGTACACCGCGTGGTCGAGGCGCCCCTTGAACACGGGCGACGGCTCGCCGTCGTACTGCGCCGCGCCGAGCACCACGATGGCGTCGGCCCCACCGACCTCGTCCGTCACCGACTGCGACCATACCTGGTAGCCGATCCACGCCGGATAGCCGACCGCCGCCAAGACGGCGGCGACGACGACGGCCCCGAGCGGCGTGAGGAGGCGACGAGGGCGCCGCGCGGTCAAAGGGACCTGAACAGCGCGGCCTGCTTGACCTCCTGGATCGCCTTGGTCACCTTGATGCCGCGCGGGCAGGCGTCGGTGCAGTTGAACGCCGTCCGGCACTTGAACGCTCCGTTGCGCGACGACAGGATCTCGAGACGCTCGGCGCCGCCGGCGTCGCGCGAGTCGAAGATGAACCGGTGCGCGTTGACTATCGCGGCGGGGCCGACGTAGCCGCCGTCGGCCCAGAAGATCGGACACGACGTCGTGCATGCCGCGCACAGGATGCACTTCGTCGTGTCGTCGAAGCGCTCGCGCTCCTCGGGCGACTGGAGACGCTCGCGCGCGGGCTCGCGCTCGCGGTCGTCGGTGATGAGCCACGGCTTCACCGCGCGGTAGCCGGCGAAGAAGGAATCCATGTCGACGATGAAGTCCTTGATCAACGGCAGGCCGCGGATCGGCTCGACCGTGATGGGCTGGCGCAGGTCCTTGATGAGCACCTTGCACGCGAGGCGGTTCACCCCGTTGACGACCATCGCGTCGGAGCCGCAGATCCCGTGCGCGCACGAGCGCCGCAGCGCGAGGCTCGAGTCGATCTCCCACTTGACCTGGTGGAGGCAGTCGAGGAGGCGGTCCATCGGGTCGGCCTCGAGCTCGTACTCCTCGAAGTGGGGCTCCGAGTCGGTCTCCGGGTTGTAGCGCAGCAGGCGCAGCTTGACGTCCATGGGTCAGTACTTCCTCTCGACGGGCTCGTAGCGCCCGAGCGTGACGTCCTTGTAGGCGAGCTTGATCTCTCCGTCCGGCTTCTTCGTGATGAACGTGTGCTTGAGCCAGTGGTTGTCCTCGCGCATCTGGTGGTCCTCGCGGTAGTGGCCGCCGCGGCTCTCGGTGCGCGCCCTCGCCGACACGACGGTCGCCTCCGCCATGTCGAGCAGGAAGCCGAGCTCCATGTGCTCGACGAGCTCGGTGTTGAAGATCTTGCTGCGGTCCTTGACGCGCGCCCGCGCGTACCGGTCCGCGAGCTTGCCGATGATCTCGTGCATCTCGGTGAGCGAGTCCTCGGTGCGCACCACGGAGGCCTTGTCCATCATCTCCTCCTGGAGCGTCGCGCGGATGCGCGCGGTCGACTCGGTGCCCTCCCCGTCCATCAGCGACGCGATCCAGCGCTGCGCCGGCTCGTGCGCGTCGTCCGGGACGTCGAGCAGACGGTTCGCGAGCGCGTACTCCGCCATGTTGATGCCGCCCCGCTTGCCGAACACGACGATGTCGAGCAGCGAGTTCGTGCCGAGGCGGTTGGCGCCGTGGACCGACACGCACGCACACTCGCCGGCGGCGTAGAAGCCTGCGACGGTCCCGCCCCGGTTGTCGCGCAGGACCTCGGCGGCGACGTTGGTCGGGATGCCGCCCATCGCGTAGTGCGCGGTGGGGACGATCGGCACGCCCTCCTTGAGCGGGTCGACGTCGAGGTAGGTGCGCGCGAACTCGGTGATGTCGGGGAGCTTGCGCTCGACGACCTCGGGGTCGACGCCCGTGAGGTCGAGCAGGATGTAGTCCTTGTCGGGACCGCAGCCGCGGCCCTCCTTGATCTCGAAGAACTCGGCGCGCGACACCATGTCGCGCGGCGCGAGGTCCTTGATCGTCGGCGCGTAGCGCTCCATGAAGCGCTCGCCCTCGGAGTTGCGCAGGATGCCGCCCTCGCCGCGCGCCGCCTCGGACAGCAGGATGCCGAGGCGGTAGAGGCCGGTCGGATGGAACTGGAAGAACTCCATGTCCTCGAGCGGCAGACCGCGCCGGTAGACGACCCCGGGGCCGTCGCCCGTGAGCGTGTGCGCGTTCGACGTGGTCTTGTACACCTTGCCGGCGCCGCCGGTCGCGAACACGACGGCCTTCGCGCGGAACACGTGGATCTCGCCGGTGGCCAGCTCGTACGCCACCACGCCGGCCGTGCGCCGGACGCCGTCGACGTCGTTGAACAGCAGGTCCAGCACGTAGAACTCGTTGAAGAACTCCACGTCGCGCTTGATGCACTGCTGGTAGAGCGTCTGGAGGATCATATGGCCGGTTCGATCCGCCGCGTAGCACGCGCGGCGCACCGGCGCCTCACCGTGGTTCCGCGTGTGCCCACCGAAG